>CAJJNV010000015.1 GCA_905193225.1 uncultured Oscillospiraceae bacterium
GCGGAATAATCCTTTCCGGCTCGGCAAAGGAAAAGCCCCAGGTGGCTGAAGTTATCGCCGTAGGCCCCGGCGGTATGGTTGACGGTAAAGAGGTCAAAATGTATGTTAAAAAGGGCGACCACGTTCTGACCAGCAAATATTCCGGAACGGAAGTTAAGGTCGACGGAAAAGATTACATCATCGTACGTCAGAACGACATTCTGGCAATTGTAGAATAATTTGAGAAAGGCAGATTGATTTATATGGCAAAAGATATTCTTTTCGGAGAAGAAGCCAGAAAGGCTCTCCAGTCGGGTGTTGATCAGCTTTCCAACACCGTTAAAGTAACCCTCGGCCCCAAGGGCAGAAACGTTGTTATCGACAAGAAATACGGCGCACCCCTCATCACCAACGACGGCGTGACCATCGCAAAGGAAGTCGAGCTTGACGATCCTTTTGAAAATATGGGCGCTCAGCTGGTCAAAGAGGTTGCAACCAAGACCAACGATGTGGCCGGCGACGGCACCACCACCGCAACCCTGCTTGCTCAGGCTCTTATCCGCGAGGGTATGAAGAACGTTGCCGCAGGCGCAAATCCCATGGACGTTAAAAAGGGCATTCAGAAGGCCGTTGACGAAACCGTTAAAGAGGTCACAAAGAATTCAAAAAAGGTTTCGGGTACTAAGGATATCGCCCGTGTAGCCAGCGTTTCGGCCGCCGACGAATATATCGGAACACTTATTGCCGAGGCTATGGAAAAGGTTACATCCGACGGCGTTATCACCGTTGAGGAATCCAAGACCGCCGAGACCTACAGCGAGGTCGTGGAAGGCATGGAATTCGACCGCGGATATATTTCTCCTTATATGGTTACCGATTCGGACAAAATGGTTGCCGAGCTTGACGAGCCCTACATCCTTATTACCGATAAAAAAATCAGCAACATTCAGGACATTTTGCCCCTTCTCGAGCAGATCGTAAAGGCAGGCAAGAAGCTGCTCATCATTGCCGAGGACGTCGAGGGCGAGGCTCTCTCCACCATTCTCGTAAACAAACTCCGCGGAACCTTCACCTGCGTGTGCGTTAAGGCTCCCGGTTTCGGTGACAGAAGAAAGGAAATGCTCCGCGACATCGCCATTCTCACCGGCGGTGAGGTCATCACCGAGGAGCTTGGTCTCGACCTTAAGGACGCTACCGTGGCACAGCTGGGCACCGCCCGTCAGGTCACCGTTTCCAAGGAAAACACCATCATTGTTGACGGCGCAGGAAAGAAAGCCGCCATTAAAGACCGCATTGGTCAGATCCGCAGCCAGATCGAGGGAACAACCTCCGATTTCGACCGCGAAAAGCTTCAGGAACGCCTTGCCAAGCTTTCGGGCGGCGTAGCCGTTATCAAGGTCGGTGCAGCCACCGAGGTTGAAATGAAGGACAAGAAGCTCCGCATTGAGGATGCTCTTGCAGCTACCAAAGCAGCCGTTGAAGAAGGCATCGTGGCCGGCGGCGGTGTGGCTCTTGTAGACACCATTCCCGCAGTTGAGGCATTCAGCGAGACCCTTGATGGCGACGAAAAGACCGGTGCCAAGATCGTTGTAAGAGTGCTTGAGGAGCCTATGCGCCAGATCGCTGCAAATGCAGGCCTCGAAGGCTCGGTTATTGTCAACGAGGTTCGTTCCCACAAGGGAATCAACTATGGTTTCGACGCCAAGAAAGAGGAGTATGTCGATCTGATGAAATCGGGTATCGTCGATCCTACCAAGGTTACACGTTCGGCAATTCAGAACGCTTCCTCCGTTGCAGCAATGGTACTGACCACCGAGTCGCTCATTGCCGAGAAGAAGGAAGATGCAGCAGCGGCAAATGCGGCAGCAGCGGCAGCCGCAGCAGCAGGCGGCGGAATGTATTGATAAGCACCTCCGCTTAAATTAAAACAATGGTAACGACCGGGCTTTCCTTTGAAGGTCCGGCCGTTTTTTTGCAAAAGGGAATAAACGGGCCCGCAGCGACAGCGTTTGCTAATCCATAGCATTTGACAAGGATCAAGAGCAGTGCAAAATGCATTCTTAAAAAAACAATCGATAATCAGTTTATCGATAAATCGGTTTTGTATTAAAATCACAGTGCAAAAAGCTTTTTAAGGGTATATCTTTATTGATATTTCCTTTTTTCTTTTTTTTCGGGGTTTTTTTGGTATAGGGGATTGAAAAAAGTCTTAGGATTGAGTATAATGGGATTGTTACTAGATGTGAAATTAACATCGATTATTGTTATTATGTTAATTTCACAAATAATTTGGAGGCAAAAATATGGAAATTTTAGAACAGTATTTCCCTATGCTGACCCTCGCGGTTGCGCTGATCGCGCTTCTTTTTGTGGGTTTAACGGCCAAAAAGGCCTTCGGCTTTTCCGAAGGCAATGAGCGTATGTCCAAGCTTTCGGCATCCATTCGCTCGGGAGCAAACGCATTCCTCAAAAGGCAATATACCGTTGTTGCCATCATATTCCTCGTTGTTGCCATTATTCTCGGAATTATGGCCATAACCGAAAACCTCAGCCCCTTTGTGCCCTTCGCTTTTCTGACCGGCGGAATCTATTCGGCTCTTGCCGGATTTATCGGAATGAAAATCGCTACCGCGTCCAACGCCAGAACGGCCAATGCGTGTCAGACCTCACTTAACAAAGGTCTTAAGGTCGCTTTTTCGGCCGGATCGGTTATGGGATTCACCGTTGTGGCTCTCGGTCTTTTCGACATTTCGGTATGGTTTATCCTGCTTAAATTCGTCTTTAAGCTTGACATCGATGCCATAACCAATGCAATGGTTATGTTCGGAATGGGCGCTTCTTTTATGGCGCTGTTTGCCCGTGTGGGCGGCGGAATCTTCACCAAGGCTGCCGACGTTGGCGCCGACCTTGTGGGTAAGGTTGAAGCCGGAATCCCCGAGGACGATCCCCGCAACCCTGCCGTTATCGCCGACAATGTTGGCGATAATGTCGGTGACGTTGCCGGAATGGGTGCCGACCTTTACGAGTCCTATTTCGGATCCATCGTATCCTGCTGCGCTCTTGCAACCGCCGCTTTCAGAAGCGTCGGAACCGAGATGATGACCAAGGCGGTCATCGTTCCTCTGCTCATTGCAGCAGTGGGAATTATCTGCTCTATAATCGGAACATTTCTTGTCCGTACCAAAGAGGACACCAACCAGAAGACACTTCTTTCGGCTCTTCGCCGCGGTACCAACCTTGCATCGGTGCTTGTGGCTATCGCCGCTTTTCCCATTGTTTGGTTTGTTCTCGGTGAGGAACATTATAAGATTTATTTCTCAATCCTTTCGGGACTGCTTGCCGGAGTGCTTATCGGTCTTGCCACCGAATACTTTACTTCCGACAGCTATAAACCCACCAAAAAGCTTGCATCCCAGTCCGAAACCGGCTCTGCCACAATAATAATCGGCGGTATCGGTCTCGGAATGCTTTCCACCGCAGTACCCATCATCATCGTGGGCGCCGCCATCCTCGCCGCATATTACTTTGCCGGCGGATTTGCCGAAGGTGCCGGAAATATGGGACTTTACGGTGTTGCGCTTGCCGCCGTGGGAATGCTTTCCACCCTCGGTATTACCCTTGCTACCGACGCATACGGCCCTGTTGCCGATAACGCCGGCGGTATTGCCGAAATGGCCGGCCTCGATCCTGAGGTCAGAGAGCGCACCGACGCCCTCGATTCCCTCGGAAACACCACCGCCGCCACCGGAAAGGGCTTTGCCATCGGTTCTGCAGCCCTTACCGCTCTCGCCCTTATCGCTTCCTATATCGACCAGTTGGGCGTTAAAGGCTTTGAAGGAATTAACCTCAGTGTTATGGAGCCCGCCGTGCTTGTCGGTCTTATGATCGGTGCCTGCCTGCCCTTTGTTTTTGCCGCTCTCACTATGGAGTCGGTGGGCAAGGCTGCACAGAGCATTGTTAAAGAGGTGCGCCGCCAGTTCAAAGAGATTGTCGGCATTATGGACGGAAAGGCCGAGCCTGACTACAAGACCTGCGTCGACCTCTGCACCCGTTCCTCCCTCCGCGAGATGGTTCTTCCGTCACTCATCGCCATTGTAGTGCCTGTTGCTGTAGGACTCATTCTCGGACCCAACGGAGTTATCGGACTGCTCGCCGGTGCAACCGTAACCGGATTCCTCATTGCAATATTTATGAGTAATTCCGGCGGTGCCTGGGACAATGCCAAGAAATACATTGAAGCGGGAAACTACGGCAGAAAGGGCAGCGATTGCCACAAAGCTGCCGTTGTGGGCGATACCGTAGGCGATCCCTTTAAGGATACCTCCGGCCCTGCTATCAACATCCTTATCAAGCTTCTGTCGGTCGTTTCGATAGTCTTTGCCGGACTTGTCGTTAACTTCCACCTGATGTAAGCGGGATAAAGCATAATCATAAAATAATCAACCCCCGCCGTTACGGTTTGAGTGACGGCGGGGGTTTTGTGTTGTCTGTTTACATGGTATAAATTGGAATCAGACGTTGATCTGTTCCATATACCGCTCGATGGCCGACATCTCTATTCCGGTCAGCGAGCTTAGGGCTTCGGGCGAAATCTCGGAAAAATCGGCCCGTTCCTCAAATGGGGAGACAAGCAGACATACGGCGAAAAAATCTGCCTGACGTTCAAACCGCCCTATCTCAAAGGCGGTTTTCGATTTTAGAAAAAAAGAATTTGAATCGGGATGAAGCAGGGCGTGGCCGAGCTCGTGGGCGGCGGTAAACCGCGCCTTTGCGGGAGAAAGAGCATCGTTTATAAGTATTATCTTTTTGCCCTTTATGTGATAATACAGCCCGTTTGTGCGGTCGGGCATTTTAAGGCGGAAGGTATTTATGCCAAGTTCATCGCACAGCAAAAAAGGATCGGCCGTGCCGTATTTCTTATAAGTTCCCTCTGCCAGAGCCTTGATTTTGTTCATCGTTTTTCCTTTCCTTTTGAGATAATACCACAGCTGCGCTGATCTCGATAGCGTCGGACAGCTGCTTTAATTCACTTTCGGTCAAAGCCTCTCCGTTGAACATAAGTCCGTCGGCACAAAGCAGTCGGTTTTTAAGCTCATTTATAAGCTCACCGACCTCCCGTTCGTCGCTTTGACTGTCGAGAAGATAATCGGTTGTTACACCGAAAAACTTCGCAATGGCCGAAACATCCGAAATTGACGGACTGCGGCGGCTTTGCTCGTACATACCTACAGCGCTGGCACTTATCCCCAGAAAAGAGGCAAGCTCCCCTTGGGTCAGATGCTTATTTTTTCGGAGTTTTTTTAATTTATCGGCAAACATTTCAGTCCCCCATATTCTCTGTCCGGCCCTTTTAATCATACAGGTGTGCTTCCCGTGCGATGCAGCAAGGCATCGGTTTAAAAAAGGCAAAGCAAATGAATTTTTGAGCAAAAAAGCCATTTGAATTCAAACGACATTTTTCGCCGTAATTATTGTATCACACGTAAACGAGAATTTCAAGCGAAATTTGGACGCTTAAAAAGTTAAGTACTATTTTTCGTATTTAGCATATAAATCACACGCTTGTCGACAAAATCGGTCAAAATATTCCTTGAAATCACACAAAGTGTTGTTTATAATTTTAAATAGAGTGATTGCTGCAGCAAACATTATAAAAAAGTAAATACACTAAATGTGTGATTAGGAGGCCTAAAAATGACTCTGGAAAACTTGGGACGGGAATATTTAAAGGAAACCGACAGGCTAAAAGCACGGCTTTGCGAGCTGAATTTGCTTTTGAAGAGGGAAAAGGACGAGGAGCAAAGATTGATGCTCAAACGGCGCATATATTATTTATATACCGAAATGCGCGACACCGAGCAGACGGCAGAGTATCTTTTAAATTACTATTCATCTGATAAAAAGAAGGACTGTGCAAAACAGCAGAAGTTTGACATATACGGGGAGGAAGAAAAATATGAAAAGAATAATATCGCTTGAGAAATTTGTGGCCGACGAGCTGAGCTATCGCAGTTTTTTTGAGGCGGACGATGAGCAAAAGGGAAGGGACAGGCTTATAAAGCGGCTCAGGGACGTTATTGCCAACGAGCTGACCGACAATCAGCGGCAGCTTATAGAAATGTATTATTTCGGTCAAAAAAATATTCCGCAAATAGCAGGCGAGCTTAAAATAAACCGTTCGACCGTAAGCAGGGGTCTTAAAAGGGCGAGGGTACGCATAGGACGGTGTATGGGATATGATCTTAAAACATACCGCTGAAAGGCGGCTTGCGCCCTACGCCGATACAGTTTTCGGCTGACGACGGCCTGCAGGGAGAATGGTATGGAAAACGGTTTTTCGAAGTATCTTTTGTTGTTAAAGAAAATTGCGGCAGCAGAAAAGCTGATAGGAAAAGAAACAATACCGCAAAAAGCCTTCCCGTTTTATAGGGAAGGCTTTTAAACATTAAAAAGAGGTGCGGCACAAAAGGGCAAGTGCAGGAAGGAAATGCTCCGCCAAAATTGCAGGTGCAGTAAATGGCAGAAAGGAAAAAACGCACAAAAGACAAGCGGCGAGGAAAGAAGGGAAAACGCCGCAGTATTCTCAGCCCAGAAGACCTGCATACCCGATGATGATGCCTATAACTGCCGAAATCAGAATTATGATTATGGGATGTACCTTTTTGAGCGCCATTATAAGGGCGGCGGCAAAAAGAACGGCCGCTACCCAGAATTTAAGGGTGGCAAAATTTGAGAGTATAAATCCCGCGGGGAAGAATACCGCCAGCGCAAAGGATATTACCGCCGAGCCGATAAGTCCCACGACAACAGGTTTAAGGCCGTTCATCATTCCTCTGACCACTAAGCTTTCCTTAAATGCGGTATAGCATTTTGCCACAATCAAAATGATGATAAAGGAGGGAAGCACCACGCCGAGGGTGGTGAAAAAGGCACCGGGCACACCGGCCTGGGAACTGCCCACATAGGTGGCAATATTGATGGCGAAGGGACCGGGGGTCGATTCGCTGACCGCCACAAAGTTAACAAGCTCTTCCTCGCTGAGCCAGCCAAATCCCAGCACATATTGCTGTATCAGGGGGAGCATGGCGTAACCGCCGCCGAAGGTGAAAAGCCCAATCTTGAAAAATGTCCAGAAAAGGGTAAGGTATGTCATAGCTTTTTACCGCTCCTTTCGGCAATTATTGTGGCCGCAAGACCCACTGCGGCGGCCGAAACGATGATTATGAGCACGTTAAAGGAAAAAATCGCCGAAGCCGCAAAGGCAAGAAAGGCAATTATATAGGAGAAAATATTTTTTGGGCACTGCTTATACATCGAAATAAATCCCTTTATAATAAGTGCAAGCACCCCTGCGCGGATTCCCCAAAAGGCGTATTTGACCGCCCTTATCTGCTCAAACTGTTTAAGCACGAAGGAAACAGCAAGAATGATTATAAAGGAGGGGAGTACCACGCCGAGGGTGGCGAGGAATGAACCCATAACTCCGCCCACCTGGTATCCCACAAAGGTTGCCGAGTTAACGGAAATTGGGCCGGGAGTGGATTCTGAAATTGCCACGATATCGAGAATGTCTTTTTCGCTTATCCAACCTTTTTTTTCGGCCATTTCCCTTTGAATGAGGGGGATCATGGCATAACCGCCGCCGAAGGTAAATGCGCCGATTTTGAAGAATGTCCAAAAGAGTGACAGGAGCTTTTTGGCATCTGCTTTCAAAAAATCACAATCCTTTCCGATTTGTCGGGATTTTAATTAAACGAGTTATCGGGTTAATCAATCATGATTGAACGCCGATCGATTATCTGGCTGTTACATTATTAAACCCGCCGCAAAAAAAGTGTACGGCGGGTTTTATTATTATTTGATTTCGCCTACGAAATATTTTTTCTTGCCCCGTCTGACGATGAGATATTTACCGTCGATGAGATTATCGGAATCAACATCCGTTTCATCGGGAGCGGTAACAATATCGCCGTTGACGGTAAGAGCATTGTTCTTAGCCATTTCGCGAACCTCTCGCTTGGAGGGGAAAACCTTGGCTTCGACGAGAATGTCGATAAGCTTGCCTTTTTTCGCTTCAAAGTGGGGCACCTGAGAAAGGGCCGAAAGCAGATCCCTTACCGGAATGTGTTTGACATCGCCCTTAAACATCAGCTCGCTGATTTTTTCGGCCTCCTCAAAAGCTCCCTCTCCGTGGAGATCGTCGAGGATTTCCTTTGCAAGGCGTTTTTGAGCCATACGTTTTTCGGGAGCGGCAAAATGTTCCTTTTCGATCTGCTCGATGGTCTCCCTGTCGAGGAAGGTCAGCTTTTTAAGGTAATCGATGACCACCGCGTCCTCGGAATTGAGCAGGAACTGATAAAGCTCGTAGGAGCTGGTCTTGTTTTTGTCGATCCAAACGGCGTTGCCTTCGCTTTTGCCGAATTTGTTGCCGTTGGCATCGGTTACGAGAGGCATGGTCATTGCATATACCTCTTCACCGGTGGTCTTTCTGATAAGCTCGATGCCGGTGGTGATGTTGCCCCATTGATCGGAACCTGCAACCTGAAGATCGACTCCTTTGTGTTCGTGGAGCCACTTGAAATCGAGACCCTGAATGAGCATATATGAAAACTCGGCGTAGGAAATGCCGGTCTCCATCTGACGGCGGACAAGATCCTTGTTGAGCATATAGTTGACATTTATATATTTTCCGTAATCGCGGAAAAAGTCGATTATGTGTATATCCTTGACCCAGTCGTAGTTGTTGACCACTTCATAGGGAAAGAATTTCTGAACCTGAGCCTTTAAGGCTTCGTAATTTTTAAATACCGTATCCCTGTCCGAAAGGGCGCGCTCGGTGGTGCCTCTTGGGTCGCCGATAAGACCTGTGGCCGCTCCCACAAGAATGATGGGGGTGTGGCCGGCCTTGGCAAGACGGCGGGTGATGAGGAAGGAGGAATAGTGACCGAGATGCAGGCTGTCGGCTGTGGGGTCGGTGCCTATATAAAAGGTCATACCGCCGGCGTTAAGCTTGTCGATAAGATCTTTGGAGGAAATGTCTTGAATAAGGCCTCTCCATTCGAGTTCTTCGTATAAAGTCATTTTTTATCACTCCGCTATTAAAAAGTCATAGTTTCTATATTATATCATTAAATTTCCGTTATTACAAGCCCTTTATTACAATGTCGGCGGCTTCACTTATATTTTTCAGGGTCATGTCGGCAAGGGGAGAACTTTCTCCGGAATTATTAAGCCAAATTGCGGTGATGCCTGCACTTTTTCCGCCGATAATATCGGAGGAAAGACTGTCGCCGATTATGACGGCATTTTCCCTTTTGAAATGTGTTATTTCGGCAAAACAGGCGTCAAAAAATCTTTTGTCCGGCTTTTCAAAACCGATTTTTTCGGAAAAAAAGACGTTTTCAAAATATTTGCCTATTCCGGTGTTTTTTATCCGTCCCTTTTGTACCTCTACGGTTCCGTTGGAGGCAATAAAAAGGCGGACTTTGCCGTAAAGCCGTTCAAGGGCTTCTCTTGCTCCCAAAAGCAGCCGTCCCTGTTTTGAAAGTTCGTTTTCGTATATTTCGTTGGCTTTTTGCGGGTCTGCGCTTTTTCCCATGGCCTCAAAAAGCAGACGGTAGCGGTTTGCCTTTACCTGCTCTCTTGTTATTTCTCTTTTTTCAAGCCTCTTCCACTGTGCGGAATTTATGCTGCTGTAAAGCCGGAGGGCGTCTTCGGTCGGTTCTATGCCGAGGGTAAGGAGCGTCTTTTTAAGCGCCGCTTTTTCATCGGCCTTAAAATCAAAAAGAGTTTCGTCAAGATCAAGCAATATAATGTTTTTCATTTCATTCTCCTTTCCAGCGGTTTTATTATATCACGAAAAGGCTTAAAGGGCAACAGATGGTCGAACTCGGTACGGTTTCTTCCTGTGCGGCATCGCGTTCATCACCCGCAGGCGTCATCTGTTGCTAAAGGTTGCCTTGAACGAAAAAATATGATACTATAATTATAAAAACGGCAAAGCCTGTTGCCGAAAGGAAAAAAGAAATGGACTATGCAAAAAAACTTGCCGAAGAGTTTTCGGTAAAAGAGCTTTATGCTCAGAACATAATATCCCTTCTCGACGAGGGCAATACCATCCCCTTTATTGCCCGCTACCGCAAGGAAATGCACGGAACCATGGACGATCAGCTCATCAGAAGCATTTCCGACCGTCTTAATTTTTTGCGGAAGCTGGACGAGCGGCGGGAAGAAATACGCGCGGCAATTTCATCGCAGGAGAAAATGACCGATGAAATTTCGGCCGCTCTCGAAAAGGCGGTTACACTTACAGAACTCGAGGACATTTACCGTCCCTTCCGTCCCAAAAGAAAGACAAGGGCGTCGGCGGCAAAGGAAAAGGGGCTTGAGCCTCTTTCGAACGAGATATTGCTCTGTCAGCTTAACAATACCGATGTAATGACCCTTTGCGAAAAATATGTCGATCCCGAAAAGGGAGTGAACACCGCCGCGGAGGCTCTTTGCGGCGCCAAGGACATTATCGCCGAAAGCGTTTCGGACAATGCCGATGTGCGGCGCAGGGTGAGAAATCTCGTTTATCTGAACGGTACGGTCGACTGCAAGGCGGCGGGGGAGGAAAAGAGCGTTTACGAAACCTACTATGACTTTTCTCAGGCCGTCGGAAAGATAGCCGGCCACAGGGTGCTTGCCATAAACCGCGGCGAAAAGGAAGGCTTTTTGAAGGTGTCGGTAAGCGTGGACAGCGAAAGACCCCTTAACGCCGTTTATTCTATGTTTGTAAAGGGTGAAGGCTCCTGCGCGGCGGCGGTAAAGGAGGCCTGCGAGGACGCATACAGTCGTCTTGTCTTTCCTTCCATCGAGCGGGAAATAAGAAACGAGCTTACCGAAAAGGCCGATGAATCGGCAATTAAGGTCTTTGGAACAAATCTTCGCCAGCTTCTCCTTCAGCCCCCCATAAAGGGCAAAACAGCCATAGGTCTTGACCCGGGCTATCGAACCGGCTGTAAGGTGGCGGTGGTCGATCCCACCGGCAAGGTGCTTGATACGGCGGTCATTTACCCTACCCACGGAAAAGCCCAGGTCGAAGCCTCAAAGCAGACCCTTAAAAAGCTTATCGAAAAATACGGCGTCGACATAATCGCCATAGGCAACGGAACCGCGTCAAAGGAAACCGAGATGTTTACCGTGTCGGTGCTGCCCGAGGTAGGCCGAAAGGTATCCTATATGGTGGTCAGCGAGGCGGGAGCCAGCGTCTATTCGGCCTCTAAGCTTGCGGCAGAGGAAATGCCCGAATTCGATCTGACCCTCAGAAGCGCCGTTTCCATTGCAAGAAGACTTCAGGATCCTTTGGCCGAGCTTGTTAAGATCGAGCCTAAGGCCATAGGCGTCGGACAGTATCAGCACGACATGCCTCAAAAACAGCTTTCCGAAGCTCTTGACGGTGTGGTTGAGGATTGCGTGAACAGCGTGGGCGCCGACCTTAACACCGCGTCGGAATCGCTGCTTTCCCACATATCCGGACTGTCGTCGGCGGTTTGCAAAAACATTGTTGCCTACCGTGAGCAAAACGGACGGTTTGAATCGAGAGCCGAGCTTAAAAAGGTGCCGAAACTCGGCCCCAAGGCCTATGAACAGTGCGCCGGATTTTTAAGAGTATTCGACGGGAAAAATCCTCTCGACAATACCGGCGTTCATCCCGAAAGCTATAAGGCGGCCGAAAGTCTGCTCGGTCACTTCGGATTTACCAAAAAGTCAGTAAGTGCAAAGGAGCTTTGCTCCCTTGAAAAAATGGCGGAAAAAGAGGGCATAAAAAGCCTGTCGGAACAGCTTTCCATCGGCGAGCCTACCCTTAAGGATATCGTTAAGGAACTGTCCAAACCCGGAAGAGACCCGAGAGACGAGCTCCCCCCGCCGCTTCTTCGTTCGGATGTGATGGAAATGAAGGATCTTAAAGAAGGAATGACGCTTAAGGGAACGGTGAGAAATGTCATTGATTTCGGTGCGTTTGTGGACATCGGAGTACATCAGGACGGTCTTGTACACATTTCTCAGATATGCAACAGCTTTATAAAGCACCCCTCCGAAAAGCTGAAGGTGGGCGATGTGGTCACGGTCAAGGTCATCGGAGTCGATCTCGAAAAAAAGCGCATAAGCCTTTCGATGAAGGATATCGGCTGACTGCTTTGAAATTTTCCGACCTTTAATTCATTGCTTTTCAATTTCAACTGCCGCAGGCCGTGACAGGACGGCTGCGGCAATTGAAGTCTTTGTAAAGTACGCACTTGAAATTCGGCGGGTTTTTATGTATAATAAAAAGGAGAAGGTGAGCATTTTGAAAAACGAGCAAACAACCGCCGCCCAAAGCAGAGGCGAGCAGCTTGTGCTTGAGCGGGTGAGAGCTGAGCTTTATGAAAAATATCTGCCGAAAAAGGAAAAGTATAAACACGTCGGCGGAAGTATTTTTAACACGTCGAAATTTCTTTTTTATGTTTTTTCGGTGTGGTATTTCGTCGTTATCGTGCTCAACCTTTTTATATCCTCTCTTGCGGTGGAGAGATATTCCAATTCTTCCAATTCTCAAAAGCTTGCACAGTATTCAAACGACCGCCTGATGACGCTGCTTATGCTGGTGCTTTTGGTGGCTTCCTTTGTGCTGATGATAAAGAAAAAAAGAAAGCTTGCATCAATTCTTTCGCTTGCGGACGGCGCGGCGCTGGCGGCTCATATTTTTCAGATATCGGCCGTTTATCCCCTTAATTCTTCAAGCGATTATCAGACCGCCAATCCCGGTATTATCATATGGCTTTATGTTCCGGCGTTTCTTGCTGCGGTTTTTGCTCTTGTTGTACTTATAATCGAGCTTAGAGACGCGCGGCTTGAAAGGGCGGCATTTGAAAAGGAAACAGCCAAAATATACGAACGTTTTTCGGTCGACGGACAGCTTATGGACGAGGGAAAATGGCTTGAAGTCGTTTCGGAATACGAGCAGCAGAAAAAACAGGGGGAAGGGTGAGCCTATGGCCAAAGAATTGTGGGATGTTCTTGATAAAAACGGCGAGCCTACCGGAAAGACGGTGAGCCGCGGATTTAAGGGAGCCTTTCCCAAGGGGAAATACCATCTGGTGGTACACATCTGGATAAAAAATTCCAAAGGGGAATTTCTCATACAAAAGCGCAGCTCATTTAAACAGCCTATGGCCGGAGAATGGGCGGCCACCGGCGGTGCAGTTGTTGCCGGCGAGGAATCGAGAGAAGGCGCAAAGCGCGAGCTTTTTGAAGAACTTGGTATAACCCCTTCGGACAACGATTTTACGCTGGTAAAAAGGCTCAAGCGAAAAATTTCTCTTATGGATATATGGCTGACCCATTGCGACAAACCGGCCGACCGGCTTGTTTTGCAGGAGGAAGAGGTCGAAACGGTCAAATGGGTGTCGGAACAGACCCTCCGCCAAATGATCAGAGAGGGGAAATTCCACAATTACGGCAAAGAATATTTTGATATTGTCTTTTCTATGTAGCCGTTCTATGCAGCCGTCTTTTCGAACATTCCTGCCTGTGAGATGAGATGGGCACCGCAGCCAACGGGAGAGGTTAATCCCTGTACTGTGCAGCGGGAACTTAAAAAAATAAAAATTCTGAAAAAAACACTTGACAGCCGAGGGTTTTTATGATATATTAGCACTTGCGTTCAGCGGACAACTTGCTGGTGTAGCTCAGTTGGTAGAGCAGCTGATTTGTAATCAGCAGGTCGGGGGTTCGAGTCCGTCCACCAGCTCCAACGCTGATTTTTAAATTGAATATGGGAGTGTACCCAAGTGGCCAAAGGGGGCAGACTGTAAATCTGTTGTCAGTGACTTCGGTGGTCCGAATCCACCCGCTCCCACCATAAAGAAGCGACGATTTTCCTTGAGAAAATCGTCGTTTCTTTATGTCCTCTTCACTTTTCTCTTTCCCGCTCTTATCTCTTCTCTATAACAGCCGCTCCCGGAAAAAAGCAAGGAACAAGAGATAAAAGAAAAGGCGGCTTTGCTGCGTGAAGTTTAATTGCAATTGTAATGCCGGGATTTTTGTGATACAATCGAGAGGGTGAGATGTTATGAAAAAAATCGTTACACTGGACTTGACAGATTGCAGATTCCTTGGAGAAATTCATTTGAGAATAAAAAAGGCCTTTGATTTTCCCGATTTTTACGGAGAAAACTGGGATGCATTTTGGGATCTGCTTTGGAGTGAGTGTGACGCAAATAAAATAGTTGTAATCGGCGAAAAGACAGTTTCGAAAGAACTCATACCCAGCGTTGAAATGGTAAACAAAATATTACAGGAACTGAAAGAAGATCGTAAAAAATACGGAGATGAACTTGAAATCGAAATACGAGATTAAATAAAACCCTTGGTTTTTATTTAAAAACCGCATTATTATGCTTGCAAAAGCGTATCTCAAAACCGATGTGTTCAAAAATGATGCTTTTGTCGGGCTGAAACCGACAGGGCCTGCCGATTCCGATGTCCGCTTCTATGAAGTGGCATAAATGTTTTTTGCAAACCTCCGTTCCTATGGTGGCAGCGGAGGTTTGCTGTTGTGTCACGCAATCTTTGCCGAAGAGACTCGGTGATTTTTTTGCGGATACGGTTTTATGAGCCAATCGATTTCAGATATTGCTCGGCCGAGCAATATCGTGCAAAACAAACGAAAAGTTGACATTGAAATGCAGAAAGGTATGTGGTATAATATATCTTAGCTTTAATTCAACTTTTTTAAAGGAATGATCAATTTGACAGAGACCGAAAACAAGGCTCTTGCCGAGCTTCTTTTTCCCAATATAACCGAGACCCCCGAGCAGTGCGGGCAAAAATTCCCCAAAAGAGATTTAAAGGAAGGGGCGAGGGTGACCCGCTATGCCCCCAGCCCCACGGGATTTATGCACATCGGAAATCTTTTTTCGGCATTTATAAGCGAGCGGGTGGCTCATACCACCGGCGGTGTTTTCTATGTGAGGATAGAGGACACCGACAAAAAGCGTGAGGTCGAAGGCGGCGTGAGCGGAATACTTCGCGATCTTGCGGCATTCGGCTGTACGGTTGACGAGGGAGTTATTTCGGAAAATGAGGAAAAGGGCGCATACGGCCCCTATCGCCAGTCAAACCGAAAGGAAATATATCATATTTTTGCAAAGTCGCTGGTCGAAAAGGGCTTTGCATATCCCTGCTTTTGCTCGGCCGAGACACTTGACGAGGTAAGAAAGGCTCAGGAGGCCGAGAAAAAAACCACCGGATATTACGGCGAATATGCCCATTGCCGCAAGCTCTCTCTCGACGAGATAAAAGCAGGCATAAGTGAAGGAAGGCCCTATGTGCTCCGCCTGCGCTCACCCGGCAAAGAGGACGGAAAGGTTTACTTTGACGATGTTATAAAGGGAAAGATAGAAATGCCCGAAAACACCCAGGATATTGTGCTTTTAAAGACCGACGGCATTCCCACCTATCACTTTGCCCATGCCGTTGACGATCATCTTATGGGCACCACCCACGTGGTCAGGGGAGACGAGTGGATAGCCTCGGCGCCCATACATCTTCAGCTTTTCAGACTGCTTGGATTCAAGACTCCGAAATACGCCCACATCGCCCCTCTTATGAAGGAGGAAAACGGAGGAAAACGCAAGCTTTCAAAGCGCAAAGATCCCGAGGCGGCGGTTTCCTTCTATTTCGAACAGGGCTATCCCTCCGATTCGGTGAGAGAATATCTGCTCACCCTTGCCAATTCCAATTACGAGGAATGGCACAAGGTCAACAAAACCGCCTCTCAGGACGATTTTCCCTTTAATCTCAAAAAAATGTCGTCGTCGGGAGCACTTTTCGATTTGGTAAAATTCGACGATGTAAGTAAGAATGTTATTTCAGCATTTTCGGCCGACAAAATCTATCAAAGCATTGCCGACTGGGCGCAAAAGCACAGCCCCGATTTTTATAAGACTTTTACTGCAAATCCGGAATTTTCAAAGCACATTTTCACCATCGACCGCTCGGGCAAAAATCCGAGAAAGGACATTGCAAAATGGAGCGAGGTCCCCGAGTATACAAGCTATTTCTTCGCAAAGCCCGACACCCTTGATATGCCCGAAAACATTTCGGCAGAAGATATTAAGGCTGTTATTTGCGAATACGCAAATGTGTATAATGAAAACGACGATAAAGACGCCTGGTTTGGCGGGATGAAGTCGATCTGCCCGAAGCTGGGATTTTGCGAAAACGTTAAAGAATATAAGCAGTCTCCCGAGGCATTTAAGGGGCATGTGGGCGATGTATCGACCGTTATACGCGTGGCCGTCACCGGCAGAAGAAACACCCCCGATCTTTACGAAATAATGAAGCTGCTCGGCGGGGAAGAGGTCGTTTCCCGTCTTAAAGCAGCGGCCGAAAAACTGTCGTGAAATACCAAAATGTCGTTGGGGCGGACTTTGTCGAAAGACTCAACCGCTTTGTGGCGACGGTCAAAATAAACGGAAAATCCGAGACGGTGCATGTTAAAAACACCGGGCGGTGCAAAGAGCTTCTTGTTCCCGGGTACAGGGTCTATCTCGAAAAATCGGCAAACCAAAACCGCAAAACCGCCTTTGATCTTATCGCAGTGGAAAAGGAGCGGGACGGAAGACCGCCCGTTCTCATAAATATGGATTCCCAGGCTCCCAACGCCGCAGCCGAGGAATGGCTTGAAAAAGGCAATCTTTTTTCCGACAGTGCCAAAATAAAGCGGGAGGTCGGATTCGGAAGCTCCCGATTTGATTTTTACATCGAGGACGGCGAAAAGAAAGCCTTTCTCGAGGTTAAGGGCGTGACCCTCGAAGGGGATGGAATTGCCCGCTTCCCCGACGCCCCCACCGAGCGGGGAATTAAGCACATAAACGAGCTTATTACGGCCAAAAAACAGGGCTTTGAGGCTTACATCCTGTTTGTTATTCAGATGAAGGAGATACATCTTTTTGAGCCTAATAACGAGACCCACAGGCAGTTTGGCGAGGCTCTTGTAAGGGCACAAAAAAGCGGAGTAAACATTCTGGCGGCGGATTGCGCCGTCACCCCCGATTCCATAACCATTGAAAATTCTGTTGAAATTAAACTTTAAAGGTGATTTTTATGAAAATACTCTTTCAGGGAGACAGTATAACCGACGCCGGAAGAAACTATGAAGATAAGCACGATCTCGGCAGCGGCTATCCGAAATTTGCCGCAAAATATATAGCGCAAAATCATCCCGACACCGATTTTGAATTCGTAAACCTGGGAATAAACGGCAACAAGACCGACGACCTTGTGAAAAGGCTTGAAAAGGATTTTATCGACGAGCAGCCCGATGTTGTTTCGATACTTATAGGCGTTAACGATTGCTGGCATTTTGCCGACAGCAGAGATTTCCGGGACATATCGGTTTTCGAGCAAAACTTCCGCAACATTTTAACGGCACTGAAAGAAAAAACAAAAGCAAAGATAATGCTTATCGAGCCCTTTCTTCTGCCCGTTCCCGACAAGGCCTTTTGGCGGTGCAAAATAGACAAGGAGATCGTGACCGTCAGGGCGCTTGCAAAGGAATTTGACTGTGTGCTTTGTCCTATGGACGGACTGCTTGCGGGAGAATATTGCAGTGATGATATTTATTCCTTCTCGGTCGACGGGGTGCACCCTCTTGAAAAGCAGGCCGAAATAATGGGGGAATTTTATGCCGAGTATTTTGAAAAACTGGGCATTTAAAGGCGAATGGGAAAACCCTTGAAAACCATATCAAAATAATATGGCAATATAACTTTATGATAATATAATATTGACACAATATTGTTTTTATGGTATAATTTCTTCGTTACATTTACATATTGGAGGAGATTTTGATGAAAAAAATTGCTAAAATACTGGCTCTCTGCCTTGCAGCGGTAATGGTAGTTGCTTCCTTTGCCGCCTGCTCCAAAAGCGAGGATAACAAAGGGACTACCGATGCCAAAAAGGACGGAAAGACATGGATAATCGCCACCGATACCGTCTTTAAGCCCTTCGAGTACACCGATGCTTCGGGTAACTTTGTCGGCATCGACGTTGACATTCTCGCCGCCGTCGCAGAGGATCAGGGATTTAAATATCAGCTCAAAAGCCTCGGTTGGGACGCTTCCATCGCCGCCTGCCAGGCAGGTCAGGCCGACGGTATGATCGCCGGCGCCTCGGTCACCGAAGACAGAAAGTCCACCGGCTGGATATTCTCGGACGGTTACTTCACCGCCACCCAGTGCATGGCAGTTGCTCCCGATTCCGCTATTGCTTCCTTTGAGGATCTCAGAGGCAAGACCGTAGCCGTTAAAAACGGCACCGAGGGCAAGAAATATGCCGAAAGCCTTAAAGATAAATACGGATTTGAAATAACAATTCTTGAGGATTCCCCCACAATGTATCAGACCGTTGTAGGCGGTCAGGCTGTCGCTTGCTTTGAGGATACCCCCATTATGAAGGCTTCCATCAAGGACGGCGTGACGCTCAAGATTGTTGAAAACAGTGAAAACGAAGGCGCTCCCTACGGTCTCGCAGTATTCAGCGCCGACAAGCAGGAGTTCCTCGATCTCTTTAATGCCGGTCTTAAAAACATCAAGGCCAACGGCAAATACGACGAAATCATCAAAAAGTATCTTGGCTAATTGCCGAGCGATCGGTCAGATCAGCTTGCTTTATGATACGGTGCGCGCGGTTCGGCGCGTTAAGACGGAATACCGCTTGCCCGGTATTCCGTTTCTATTCTGAAAGGGGCTCTGCCAGTGTTAACTATAATTACTCAATACGGAGAACTGCTGCTGCGTGCAATGGGTCAAACATTGCTTCTTGCGCTTTGCGGGCTGTTCTTCGCATGCATTATCGGACTTGTGTTCGGTATGATGAGCGTGCTCAAAAGTAAGGTGTGCAGAGCTATTGCTCAGATATTCGTGGATGTTGTGCGCGGCGTGCCGATGATTGTTTTGGCATTCTTCGTTTTTTTCGGCGTGCCGTATTTCTTCAAAAATGTTATCGGAAGGAACATATTGCTTTCGGCGCTTACAGCCGGTACCATATGCCTTGCATTAAACTGCGGCGCATATATGGCCGAGATTATCCGCGCCGGAATCCAGTCGGTTGATAAGGGCCAGATGGAAGCGGCAAGAAGCCTGGGCCTTACATACTGGAGATCTATGTTCCGTGTGGTGCTTCCTCAGGCCATCAGAACCATGATCCCCAGCATTATCAACCAGTTCATCATAACCTTAAAGGACACATCCATTCTTTCGGTCATCGGATTCCCCGAGCTTGTCAACAGCGCGAAAAATGTCGTTGCAATAACTTTTAAGTCCTTTGAAACCTGGCTTATTGTGGGTATTATGTACCTTATAATCATAACTGCCCTTTCGAAGCTGGCAAAGGTACTTGAAAGGAGGCTTAACCGTGGCCGTCAATAAGAATAACGTTAAAATTCATGTTGAACATTTGGAAAAAACCTTCGGAAAGATCGAGGTTTTAAAAGACATTTCCAACGATATATACGAGGGAGAGGTCGTGGTGGTCATCGGGCCTTCCGGCTCGGGAAAATCAACCTTCCTGCGTTGCCTCAACCGCCTTGAGGAGCCTACCGGCGGTACGATAATCGTCGACGGATACGATATTTCCGATAAAAAGGTTAACATCAATAAGGTTAGGGAAAACATCGGAATGGTTTTTCAGCATTTCAATCTTTTCAATAACCTAAATGTACTTCAAAATCTTATGCTTGCTCCGGTGGATGTCAAAAAAATGACCAAGGAGGAAGCAAAGGAAAAGGCACTTAAAATGCTCGACCGGGTGGGCCTTTCGGACAAGATAGACGCATTCCCTTCCGAGCTTTCGGGCGGACAGAAGCAGCGTGTAGCCATTGCCCGCGCCCTTTGTATGAATCCGGATATTATGCTTTTCGACGAGCCTACCTCGGCTCTCGACCCCGAAATGGTGGGCGAGGTGCTTCAGGTTATGAAAAAGCTGGCCGCCGAGGGTATGACCATGGTTGTCGTTACCCACGAAATGGGCTTTGCCAAGGATGTGGCCGACAGGGTGCTGTTTATGTCCGACGGATACATTGTCGAGGAGGGAACTCCCGAGCAGGTCTTTATGAATCCGCAAAACCAGCGTACAAAGGATTTTTTAAGCTGTGTGCTTGATCTTTCCTCTCCCGAGGAGCTTTAATGGGCATCATAAATTACGGGCAGTTTGTCCTTTCGGCCATATTTTTAAATCTTGTGCCCGGATCGGATACGGTGTATATCCTCACACGAGCGGTGGTTGGAGGAAGAAAAAAGGGAATTATCTCGGCTCTCGGTATTTCCACCGGAATCCTCATACATACCCTTCTTGCGGCTCTCGGTCTTTCGGTAATATTGCGAGAATCCGCCTTGGCCTTTAACATTATGAAATTTGCAGGGGCGGGTTATCTCGTCTTTCTCGGCATAAAGGCTATTGTCAGCAAAAAGCCGCTTTTCGATTCAAGCCCCGAAAGCCTCGATGAAAGCCCCTTAAAGGTTTATCGCCAGGGCGTGCTAACAAATGCACTTAATCCCAAGGTGGCGCTTTTCTTTCTTGCGCTGCTTCCCCAGTTTGTTTCTCAAAGTGCAGGCTCGTCGCCGCTGCCCTTTCTTGTGCTTGGACTGACCTTCTTCACCACCAGCACCGTTTGGAGCGTTACGCTGGCTTTTGCATCATCCTTTGCCAATGCCATTTTGAGAAAAAAAGAAAAGGTGCAAAACCAAGCGGGAAAGGCTGCCGGAATAGTCTATATTTTGCTTGGACTCAATGTTCTCAGAAGCAAAATTTCCGCATAAAACCGTTATAAAACAAAGGAGTGTTCGTTTTGAACACTCCTTTTTGCATAAAACAGTGTATTAAAGATCTTCAAACATCTCGACAATCTGCTCTTTGGAGCGGCCGCCCACCGAGGTGTTGATCATTTTGCCGTCCTTAAAAACCATAAGTGTGGGGATGCTTTCCACGCCAAAGCTTAAAGCAAGCTCCTGGGCGTCATCCACATTTATCTTTGCCACCTTTACGGTGTCGGCATATTCGTCGGCAATCTCGGCAATTGTCGGAGCGAGCATCATACAGGGGCCGCACCAGCTTGCCCAGAAATCCACCAGCACCGGTTTGTCGCTTTTTAAAACCTGTTCTTCAAAATTTTTTTCGGTAACATTGATTTCGGCCATTTTTATTTCTCCTTTTTGTCTTTTGATTTATAATAGAGCATACAGTGGCAAAAACCCTCGAAGTTTTCGTCCTTTATCTGCTCTCTGAATTCCTTGCACATACATTTCCAGTCCTCAGTTCTGAGGGTTCGGCAGGGACAATATCCGCCGGTTCTTTTCAGCCCCTCTTTTACCACCCTGACCACCTCTTTGTCGGGATTAAGCGTTACTGCCATATGATCACCTTCTTTAATTATAGTATACCACGGTGTTGTTAAAAAACAATGAATTGATTAAAAGTGTTTTCGGTTAATTCCAGCCCGCATTTTCCTCTTTCGCGAAAACAGAGGGAGACCAGATCCATTGCCCGATTTTCTACTTTGAAAAAATCGTTGGCGGCGGGGGAGAGGCTGCTAATCTTGGCGGCTTTTGTTATTATGGGAATATGGGCAGTTTTTTTTGCTTCTTTTAGCATTTCAAAGCCCCGCTTATTTGCCGCAAGCACGCGGATGTACGGCGGATACTTGTGGGCAAGCTCTTTTGTTATACCGAGCACCGAGCAGATAAGTATCCGTCTTATTCGAGCGGCGGTATATCGCTTTGTGACTGCAAGACTTACTGTCTCGTCAAAGCTTCTGCCCGTCCTTACAGCATCGACAATGCGGTTTTCAAGTCCCTCCGATACACCGTTTATGTCTTTAATATAATCGGCCGAAAGACCACGCAGGTAAAAGAGAATGGCGTTTTCGATTTTGGCAAAATCGAGGGGCGCTTTGCCGTCTTCGATCTCCTTTAAAAGTATCTTTTTGCAGGGGGTGGGACAGAATGACAGAGCCTTTTCAGCATCTGTCAGAGCTGTCTTGCGAATGGCCGAGGCCGAGCATATTTCCCCCGAAATATTGAGAGAATTGTGGTCGGCGCCGACCCGTGTTATGGGCAGGGGAGTGATGGACGATTTTGTCTTTTTCAGGGCGGAAAGGTATTCAATCCCGAGAATGTTGTTGGGATTTGAAAGAATCCCCGAAAGCTCACAGTGACCGCTTTGCTCCAGAGCCTTTTGGCGGGCGGCGGCAAAGCCTAAGCCGGATGCAAGGCAGCCTTTAAGTTTTTCTTTATAATCTTCGTTTTCCAAAAGCTCGGCAAGGGCATAAAGGTTCTGAAAATTCTGTTCCTCGCAGCCGAAGGAGAGACTGTCTGCACAGCCGAGAGCATTTAGAATTTTTATTCCGCCCATGGCAAAATCCTCGCCCGATGACACGGTGTATGCAAGGGGCATTTCAAGCACCAGATCGATTCCTCCCGCCACGGCTGCCTTGGCTTTGGCAAACTTGGTGCAAAAGGAAAGCTCACCCCGCTGGGTAAAGTTTCCGCCCATAACGGCGGCAATTCCATCGGCTCCGCTTTCCCGTATTCGGCTTATGTGATAGGCGTGACCCTTGTGAAAGGGGTTGTATTCGGCAATAATTCCGGTTATTTTCATTTTTTTGTTCCTACTCACTTGCAATTTTGGTTTTAATGTTCTATAATAAATCGGTAAGACTATTCTACATTATTATGTCTGTGATTTCAAGTTAAAGGTTAAAAAGGAGAAAGAAAATGAAAGTTCTTGTTGTTAACGCGGGAAGCTCGTCTCTTAAATATCAGCTTTTTGATATGACCGACGAAAGCGTACTTGCAAAAGGTATTGCCGAGCGTATCGGAATCGGCGGAATCATCAGCGGAAAAACCCACGACGGCCGTTCCTACAAATACGAGATCGAAATGAAAGATCACATCGCCGCTTTTAACGAGGTGCAGAAAAACCTCGTATCGGGAGAATGTGCCGTCATCAAGGATATGAACGAGATTTCGGCCGTTGGGCACCGCGTTGTTCAGGGCGGCGCTCTCTTTGATAAATCGGTATTGGTGGACGAAAAGGTTATGGAAGGCATCAAAAGTCTCATCGACCTTGCACCTCTCCACAATGCCGCCCACCTTATGGGCATCCGTGCCTGCCGCGAGGTTCTCGGAACCGATGTCCCCGAGGTCGTTGTTTTCGACAACTGCTTCCATTTGACCATGCCCCCTGAGGCTTATATGTTTGCCGTACCCTATGAATATTACGAAAAATATAAAATCCGCCGCTACGGCTTCCACGGAACCTCCCACCGTTATGTTTCGGCCCGTTACAGCGAGCTGACCGGCAGAAGCCTTGAGGGACTCAAGCTCATCACCTGCCATCTCGGAAACGGTTCTTCCATCACCGCCATTAAGGACGGCAAGGTTATCGACACCAGCATGGGTCTTACCCCTCTGGATGGATTTATGATGAGCACCCGCAGCGGAACCCTCGATCCTTCGGTTGTCACCTTTATGGCCGAGAAGGAAAATATCTCCCCCAAGGAGATGTCCAACCTTCTTAACAAAAAGTCGGGCGTGCTCGGCATTTCGGGCAAATACAGCGACGATCGCGACCTGACCAAGGCCTGCGCAGAGGGCGACGAGAGAGCCATTCTTGCCCGCGATATGCAGTTCTATCAGATCAGAAAGTGCATCGGAAGCTATATTGCCGCTCTCGATGGTATCGACGCCATCGTATTTACCGGCGGAATCGGCGAAAACGCTCCCCACCTTCGCGAAAACATCCTCACCCATATGAACTACTACGGCGTTAAGATCGATGTTCCCTTCAACAAGACGGTATGGCATGGTATGGAGGAGCATATCTCTACCCCCGATTCTAAGGTTGATGTTTGGGTAATTCCCACCAACGAGGAACTGGTCATCGCCAGAGACACCAAAAAAATCGTTGACGAGCTTTGATTTTTAAGGAGTGAATAATATGTTAGGTTTTCTTGCGAAATTTTTAGTGAGCCCCGCAACAGGCGATCAGGGAATCAGCCCCATTGTTATCATTGCGGCGGTAGTTGCCATAATTCTCGTGGCATTTCTCATCCTTTGGCCCAAGTTCTCCAAAAAGGACGATGAGCAGCAAGAGGACGAGAATGTTGACCTGACTGACATCGGAAACGGAAACGACGATAATTCCGACCAAAACTGATTGTCCCGACCGAGTAAAAACATCTGTATATAATTTTCAAAAGGCATCCGATTTTTCGGGTGCTTTTTTGCGCGCAAAAATACCTTTAAAGGGCCGTTTAAAACACGGGAAAATGGGAACCTTGACCAAATTGCCGTTAAAAAAATATATTTTTAAAATAGAAATATATGTTTGTCGATATTTGCATATTAGAATTAAATTTGGTCGAAATAACTAAAGACTCAATATTCTTTTAAAAAAAATATGCATCTTACCAAAAAAGCACTTGATTTTTCTTAATAATGTGTTAATATATATGTGTAATAACGGAAATTGTTAGGGGATAATTATGACAAAAGCAGGAAGGAAAATATGCTTGTTTGTGCTGTCGGCAGCGCTGATTTTTTGCACGCTTCCGATTTTTAATATTACTCCCGCAACGGCAGAGGCATACAGCGAAGTCATCGAAGATTTTGACGATGCAGCGCCTCCCACCGGAATTACCACGGCCGGATCATCCAATTACGGATGGGACAGGCTCAGGCTCGGAAATGCCGGTGCTGCATATTCGGTTAAAAAAGAGTACGGCAGCTCGGTTGATAACAAGGTGCTTAAACTTGAGTATTCCTTCAACTACCAAGACGCATACGCCGACTATATTTGGCTTAACACCGGAAGCGATTTTTCATATGTTGTTCAAAACGGCGACTATCTTCAATATGATGTCTACCTCGGCGGCGATTGCGAAAGCTTCAGCGGCGGAATAGGCGGCCTTGAGCTTGGAAATAAGGACAACTTTAACAACGGTGGTAACCGTTTGAGCACGGCTGCCGACCAGAACGGCGTTTTGGTCAAGCCTTATGACAACGGAGAAAGGCAGGCCTGTGACTACGCCCAAAATAAATGGTACACAAGAAAATGTCGGCTTTCGGACGGAGCGGGCATTGTCGGGTCCTCAAATATCGGTATCCTTACGGGCATCGATTTTGACGGCGGAGACAAGGGCGCCTGGGCGCCTAACGATTCGAATTATCACACAATAAAGGTGTATTACGACAATATAGTTATATGTTCGGCTGACGGAACAGTTAAAGACAGGTTCTTTATCGATGGCTCTGAAACTATTCTGAATGAACGATATGACGAGTGGCATAGAGGCGGAAATGCAACACTTTCGGTCTTCGACTGGGATCAGATCACCGTTCAGCAGGGAAGATTTTTCGGTCACGGAAATGAAAGCGACGATACCCTGATGATAAACCGTGAAAAAATCGACAATGAGCTTGCCACCGATGTGGTTGTTAACCTTAAGGATAACAAAAAATTCTCGGCTGATGCTGCCAAGAAAAAAATAAACACATATCAGATCGCCATTGATGTTTTATTTGACACCGATCGTCCCGTTCCGGAAAAGTTTGCAATGTATTTTTACAACGACAGCAACAACTGGCACGGTATGTATTTCAGCGGATCGACCGACGGCGCGGCGGGACAATGGAAAACCCTATATTTAAATTACGGCGGGACAGAGGACCCGTCGGGCACATATGTCGCTTTGGGACTTGCCTGCGACGAGATGTTTGGCGGAACCAATACTGTCAGATGCTATGTAAATAACCTTAGGTGGGTCAGCCCCAGTGCAAAACAGCTCGACAGCTGCGAGGCTGCCGACAACTGGAGCTGGGCGCCCGGCGGCAGCGCGACTGCCGAATGGGAAAGAACGGTCACAACATCTTATGACGGTGTTGCTAACGGAACGGTCACCCATAAAAACACCTATATTTGGTGGCAGCCTTCCTTTACCTGCAAATTCGGCAAGGTCTATGACCTTACCGGTATGAAGGCCCTAAAGGTGGGCTGGGTGGACAACATAGATAACGACACCACGCCCAATATGAAGTGCTACGATATGTTTAAAAATATGTCGTATTCCCGGGGCAACAGCTATGGCCTTGCCCTCACTTCCTACGGATCACTTCCCACGGGCGAGAGAGAGAGTACCATAAACCTTGATACATACGCACAGTATTCTCTTCCGGTCAAAAATCTTGCAGGCAGAAGCATCGCCGAGGGTGAAAGTGTTTTTGAATTCGACTGGAGCCGGCGGGGAGCTAACTTTGATATAACGGCGGTGACGGGATTCATATGCGCCGCTCCCGAGGGAACGGTTGCCGTATGTTTTACCGATATTTCGGCCGTTTTCGATACCGATGTCTATCCTGTTACCCACAGCTATAATTACATAATCGACGATTGTACCGACTATGCGGGATGGGACAACAGCTGTGACCATATATCCGGTGACGGTACAAAAATCAATACGTGGTGGCCCCTCGAAACGACCGTGCGTTTTTCGGAACCAAAAGACTTAAAGGGCATAAACAGCCTTGTTATCGACTTTACCGGATCGATCGACTACGGAAACAACTTCTCATCCCTTTGGCAGAGAAGCACCGATTTTAACCTGTTCGGAATAGTGCTTACTTCCTATCCCGTTTCCGATATTCCCAAACTTGAACAGGCTACCGGCCTTAACAACCACACGGCGTGGAACGAATGGGGACTGAGGGTAAGTGCCGGCGAGCTTGCAAAGGCGACTTCCCCCGGATGCAATACCTACTCCCTTGATCTTTCGGCGGCAGGCGAAAACTTTACCATCGAAAATGTTACCGGCATGGCCATTGCCGCTCAGCCCGGAACACAGGATACATACATTTTAGGCGTTTACGCCAACCGCACCAACGAGCGCACCGACGCCGAAAAGGCCGCAGCGGCAGCTGCCGCAATGATAAATGCCCTCCCCGGCAGCGACGTGGCGCTTACCGATAAATCAGCAATCGAAGCGGCCCGCAGCGCATATGACGCTCTTTCCGATCTTGCAAAAACCTATGTTTCCAACATCGATAAGCTCATACTTTCGGAACAGAGAATAAAGGTGCTCAGCGGCACAAATGTCTATCGCTACACCCTTATGGGAGACAACATTGACAATTGGGCGCCCTATACCGGCGATAATATGGAATATTGCACGACCACCAAGTCGGAAGGTCGGGGAAGTCTGCATTTTTGGCAGAACCGCGGCGTAGGAATGTATTACAGGTTTAATGAACCTACCGATCTTTCCCTTGCCACATCTATCGAATTTGACCTGATCTGCCCGTCCGATATGCCCGCAAGGGCAAAAACGGTAAGAATAGCCTTTTCTTCAAAGGACTATGTCAACACCGACAACGATCATCCCAAGGGCGGAGCATGGGATGTGGAGTATATGGACCTTGATATGACCGGATTCTCCGGGATAACCATGTCTCAAACCGAGTTTACCCATGTGGAAGTGGCCTTTCCCACCGACGATGCCACCCGCAGGGGACATAAGGGAGACTATGACATTTATTCCACGAGGAAAATGCTCATTGAAATGCTCGATTACGATTCCGAAGGCTATAACCACGAATATATCGACAATATATGCATCAATTTTAAGGATTTCAAAACCGATGCCGAGATCTTGGCCGTTCAGAATGCCATTCAGGCACTGCCTAAGCTCCACCTGATGACAATTTCCAGCGCCGATGACGTCAGAGCCGCCCGCAAACTGTATGAAGCTTTGCCGGACGAGAAAAAAGCTCGGGTAATCAATATCGGCAGTCTCATTTCGGCAGAATTTGTTACAAATACAGCCCTTTTTGCGGTGGGCAGTGCGGTTGCGTCAAATCCGTCGGCAACGGCCGTTTCTCTGCCTTTAACGGTCAGCGGAGACAGCGCAAATGCCGGTCTTGCCGGAACGATACATATGAAGGTCAAATACGATTCGTCTAAACTGACCCTTTCGTCAAATCCCTTTACTTCAAGCCTTATGAGCGGCGTGTCTGTTGAATACAACGCCTCGACGGCCGGTGAGCTTGATATGGTCATTGCCGATGATTCGGCTATCGGAAAGGGAAACTGGGGAAGCCTTAACTTTATTGTTAACTCCGACACCTATAAAACGCCCCAATCCACCGATGTGTCCGTAACCTTTGAGGAGGATTGCGCCACATTTGAGGTGCACCCCTTCCATCCCGCCTCATCGGCGGGAACGGTCACCGTGCCCGAAATTATGAGCGTCACCGTTGCATGGGACAGCCTGGCCTTCAGCTATAATGCCACCTCATGGGATGTGCAGAATCATAACTGGAAGGGTAACTGGTCGACCTCCCAAAATTCCGTTATCGTGACAAACAACAGCAACATCGCCGTTAATTCCGATTTTTCCTTTACCCCCGTTTTTGGAAGCGACATTGGCGGCACACTCGATAAAACCACTGCGGTTCTTGCCAAAGGCGGCGGTTCGGCCGTTTCAAAGCTGACTATTTCTTCGGGAAATCAGATTCCTTTCGACGCTAAAAAGATAGGAACGATTACTGTTGTTGCGAAAAAAGTAACAATATAGCAGAGCAGAATATTGATTGTGCATTATTCATAAAAATTAACACAGATTTTTATTTGATATATGTATTGAAAATAAAATTATCTTATTGTATAATATCGGTAAAGTAAAAAACATTCAAATAATTACCACAAAATACATATTCAACAGGTAAAATAGACAAATTTTTTACTTTCAATTCAAAAACTTACTTAAAACTAATGAGGTGATCCCCCCATGCAGCAAGAAAATACAACCCCTAAAACCCCCGAAACCGAAGAGGAAGAAAAAAAGAAAAAACGGTTCTTTTTTTGGTGGTGGATACTGCTTCTCCTGATTTTGCTTATAGCCGTCGGGGTGATCGTATGGGCGCTGTTCCTCAGAGCTCCTAAGACCGACAACACCCTCGCTCCCGATTATGCTCCACGCCAGGTGGAACAGCATGCTCAGCGCTACGGCGAGGAAACAAGCAAGCTTGAACAGACCGAGGGAGGCGGAGCCGTTACCCTTGAGTATACAACCGATGTAGACATAAACCTTTCCGAAAAAAAGGTGTATTTCTCGGTGGCAAATCCCTATCAGTCCAATCAATCCATGCTTGTGCAGATTAAGATCAAGGACGAGGTCATCGCCGAATCGGGAACCCTTCAGCCGGGATATAGGCTCGGCGAGCTCAACATTACCGAACAAAAGGCAAAAATGCTTTCCGAAGGGGTTTACGACGGACAGATACTTATTTGGTATTATCAGCCCGACACCGGCGAGCGCGCCGTTGTTAACACGGCCATCCCGGTCAGCATAAATGTTCGGTGATCAATTTGAAAATAAAATGATTTAAGAGGTGTAAAATTTGAAAAAGTTTGTTGCAATTATGATAGCGGCAGCAATGCTTCTGACTCTATCGGTCTCGGCTTTTGCCGGAACGATAACCACAAACGGCGGAAGTGAGAACCACGATGTCACGGGTGTATTCGCACAACCTACAGACAAGGCAATATATGTGACCGTTTCATGGGGCGATATGAAGTTTAAGTATACCCCCGACACCCAAGAGTGGGATCACAATCAGCACATCTGGAAGGACGGCGGAACGACAGGAACATGGGCGCCCATCAATACTGACGGAAACAAAATTGCCGTTCAAAACGATTCGAGCTGTGCCGTTAAAGCAGCCTTCACCTATGGAGCAAAGGCCGGATATGCCGAAGTTAATGCCTCCTTTGACAAGGCCGAGTTAAATCTTGCCGCGCCCACATATAACGATTCGGCAAGTCATCCTTCGGGAACATCGAACGTTTCCATTTCGGGAAGTATAGACGGAGATGTGGCCGTCGATACCGTTATGGGAACAATAACCGTTACAATAACCGCCTGATAAAGGCAAACACGTGCTATACAAGTTAAAAGGTAAATTCGCAAATACATAATCGCCAATACTCATTAGCAAGTACCCTGAATTTTTTGATATTAAGCCTCTTCAGCAAGGGGAGAGACTGATATAAAAATGATTTATTTTAAAGGAGAAACCAAAATGAAAAAGATTATAGCGACACTTTTAGCAACAGCAATGATAACAGGCTGCGCAATCAGCGCAAGCGCTTACGGCACCGACACTGCCACTGCCGCCGGTCAGGATACCGGTGCAAATTTTAACATTTTGGCAAACTATAAAGCCGGTGAACGCGAAGATGTATACAAGGTTAATATTAGTTGGGGCAATATGAAGTTTAACTATCAGGCCGGTAATGAAAAATGGAACACCGAGAAACATCAGTGGGAAGCTGATACAGCAGAGGGAAAGGCCCCGGCTGTATGGTCTGTTGCCACCGAAGGCGGAGATGTTATAAAATTCGAGAACCATTCCAGCAAGGATGTTGTTGCTCATTTCGCATATGCAGCAAAAGATCCCCGTGTTGCCGGTGATGTTTCTGCAACCACTACCGTTAATGACCTTGCTATAAAGAGACAGCCTATCGCTAACGAGGGTGAGGCTCTCACAAATGACGCCAAGGCAGAGACTCAGGTTGTTATGAGCGGAGCTCTCGACAGCCGCTTTAATCCTGAAGGAACTGCTGACCTCTTTAAAGAAATCGGCACTTTGACCATAACCTTTACTGCCGAATGATTTTCTGTGTTTTAAACCTACCGCGGCGACGGGAAACTGCCGCCGCGGATAAGCGGATTATGCGGGCTGCGCCCCTTGCTTTGTGCGGCCCGCAAAACATCGAACATTCAAAAATGCGGCCGAAACCGCAGACACATTTTTGAATGCTCGGCTTTCGTTTTTCTCGTTTGTTTTTGCGGAGCATTTAAGGTTTGAGAAAACCTGTTTTTGTCTTTTCGGAAAAATAACATTAAATCCGAAAAATTGCAAACAGGGCAAAAGAAAAAGGAGAATATTTATGAAAAAAGTATTAGCAGTTGTTCTTGCCGTATGTATGTTGGCGGCAATGACCATGGCCGCATCGGCCGAAAGTCCCATTACGGCAGTCGGTGGAACCGACACCCACAATATTCAGGGTAAATATGTCGCCGACGAGCTTGCGGCATATTATGTGACTGTTGCCTGGGACAGCATGAAGTTTGATTTTAAACCTACCGCTCAGGAATGGGATCACGAAAACCACCTCTTTAAAGCCACCGAAGCAGGCGGCCAGTGGACTGTTGCCGAGGGTTCCGGTAATGCCATCAAGGTTGAAAATCACTCCAGCGTACCTGTTAAAGCGGCCTTCTCGGCTGCTTTGAATATAGTTCCCGCTGCCGGCGATCATTCCGAAATAGGCGAGTTTAGCGCAGCTGAGATTACTCTTGTTGCTCCCACAAGAGGCAATCCCGTTCTTCCCGATGACGCTAAAGGTTCTGCAACCTATATGCCCAAGGGTAAGCTTGATTCTACCATTAACGATTACAGCCCCATCGGTGTTCTTACCGTTACCATTAACGCTGTCGGCTAATATTAAGCGGCGTGCTTTAATGCGTTTACCTATTTTTAAACAGGGAGGTTGATGCCGTTGAAAAGACTAACTGCTTGTATCGCGTCACTTATTGCCGCGGCCGCGGTTGCCGTTACTGCTTGTGCCGCGGTTTACGACGGCGATACCGTAAACCCGTCGAATCTTTTGTCGGCAGGGGACGCATCTGAACATTCCTTTTACGGCCGATACAGCGATACCGATCCCGAGGCAGTCTATTACGTGAATATATCCTGGGGATCTATGGTGTTCAGCTATAACGCCGGACAGTCGACCTGGGATGCGGTTAATCATCAATGGGATGATAACGGCAGAGGACAGTGGACAGCCGAGCAGGCGGGCGTATCGGATAAAATAACGGTGGATAACCATTCCAGTGCGGCGGTTAAAATCACCTTTTCGGGACAGGAAAATGCCGAAAAAGAAATTTGGGATAAAACTCAAATCGGCGAATTTGTCACGGTAAGCGGCGAAGATAACACAATCTCGCAGGGCTCGGTAATTCTTAATGAGACAACGCGGGGAAAGGCCGAGCTTGACAGCGTCGCCACCGTTTCGGCACTTTATAAACCGGCGGGATATGTTACAAGCGCCCTTTCGACCCAAAAGGTTATGGGAACGCTGACCGTTACCGTTAACGAGGCTTAAGGGGCTTAATTAAACAACCGATGATTAACTGTTGGCTGCTTAAACCGGCAGGTGAGCTCTTACGATCGTCGATCGCTGCCGGATAAAAAAACCTAAGCTTTAAAAAGGCTTGTTTCGGCCTTGAAAAAATAATATGCCGGGGGAGAAAGGCGGTGCTTTTTTTGTTGAAACTTCCTTCTCCCTCGGCTTTGACAAGTCCTATAAAATTATAATTTTGTGTTGTACCCGAGAGGGGCAAATTGCTTTTTCGGAAAAATCGTCTTGCAAAAATGTCTGCAAAAATGTCTGCAAAAATGTTTGCGGAAAGCGTCCTATTTGTCCTTGCCGAGTGCAACATAAGCGTTAATACATCGATACAAGTCATCAGAATGGAGATCTTATGAGTCAGAAGAAACCCGACGAGCAAAAACCGATAAAAATAATGGCGGTGGTATGCGCCGCTTTGATAGCTATAGCGGGAATATTCGTTTTTGCGCCCGATTCTGCCGACAGCGTTTATGAATTCTTTACCGGGCAAAAGCGCAGTACCGCAGCGCAGTTTGCTAAGCCTGCGGCCGATCCCGCGGCCGAAAACGGCGTGCCCGATGTGCCCGACGGACTGGGATACAGTGAAATCTACCAGGCCGGAATGGCCTATCGCGCCAGCATTTGCGGAAATGTTATTGTTAAGGACGGTTTTGCCGACATTTATCTGACCAATTCTGCGGAAAACACCGATCTTTTAAAGGTCAGGGTGCTCGATTCCAAGGGCAATATTTTAGGACAGACCGGCCTTATTTCTCCCGGTCAGTATGTAAAATCGGTAAAATTCGATGTGCTGCCTAAAGATGGGGATGAGATAACATTAAAGCTTATGGGATACGAGCCTGAAACCTATTACAGCACCGGCGAAGCATCCCTTGGCACAACGGTCAGCTGTCCGCAATAAGGCTTAAGGTCGGTGAGGCGGTTAATAAAACGGACAATCTGTTTGACCGATGATTTGCTGTTTGGCCGACGGGATGCGCAGGAAAACAATCGGTTTTGGGTAATTGCCGACATCACGTTTAAATTTGCAATTCACTAAACTTAAAATACATAGTTGGGATGTCCCGATTTTCGATTAGGAGGATGAAAATGAAAAGACTGATCTCGGTTGTTCTTTGCGCGGCTATTATTTCGGTCTTATCTCTTTCCTGCTTTGCTGCTTCCGATAAGCAGTATGATGTCATTAATAAAATAGACGGTTTTTCGGCTCACTCGGTTTATATTCGTTATGTTCCCGGAACGGGTGACCTTAACAAATACTACGGCGATGACGAGGAAGAAAAAGGCAACTATGTCGTTCGAACAAATGGCGGATTGACGGTCAGCATACCCGATTCTCCCCGAAGGGGACTGCGCCTTGTGGTTCGCGAGGTCACGCCCGAAAACGGCGAGGCATACGTTTGGTTTATGAAATGCGCCGAAGGCCTTTCGGACAGGGTTTTCCCTCTTGACATTTACTATCTTGACGAGAAGGACAACAAAATTCAGATCGATCCCGGCACTAAGGTCTTTTTCTCCATTGCCGGAGAAGGTTACAGATATGCCGATGTGTACGGTCTCGGATTTGACGGAAATCTTTTTAACACTCCTTCGGAATTATTAAACGGCAGTCACAGAATAACCACCGGCAGCACCGAGTATTATCTTCTTGCCGGAAAGGATTTTGACGGCGGAAAGAACGACGGTCAAACCGACGGAAAGGCCGAGAATCAAACCGACGGTAAATCCGATGAAAATAAGGTCGGCGCACCAAAGACAGGGGACAGCGATGCCCTTTTGAAGATCGCCGTTGGTCTTATGATTTTGGCGGAAGGTTTTGTTTTGTATTTTGTTTTCTTTGCCTTAAAGCGCAGAAAAAATAATGAGGATTGATATAAAAAGAAAAGCAGGGCTTCGGTTTTTACCGGAACCCTGTTTTTCTATTGCAAATTAAGCTGTGTTCGGAGATTTAATTCAAAAAGGTGTGTTTGCAAGGAGTGTTTACGGTGCTTTGCTAAGCGGGAGGAAACTATATTTCTTCTGAAAGCTTATCCGGTTTTGAGACAATAACCGTGGCGCCGTTTTTTATAAGCACATCTCTGTCTCTGAATCCCCAGTCCACCGAGATGCAGTCCATTTTTGCGTTTTTTGCCGTGGCAATGTCGACTTCAGAATCACCGATATATACGGCGTCCTTTCGGTCGATGTTAAGGGTTTTCAAAACCTCGTTGACCGAATCTGGGCAGGGCTTTTTTCTTACACCTGCCTTTTCGCCGACGGCATAATCGAAAAGTCCGCAAAAGAATTTTTCAACAAGCGTCTGAACGGCGTAGTTTGCCTTGTTTGATACAACGGCGGTTTTTATTCCGCTTTCGCGAAGCTGTTTTAAAAGATCGGTGATGCCGTCATAGGGGCGGGTATTGTCGTTGCAGTGAACCGAGTAATGCTCGTTAAAAACCGAGAACATCTTGTCTATCGTGGCATTATCGGTGCCCGTCGGTGCGGCGCGGACAATGAGCTTTCTTATGCCGTTTCCGACAAAAAGCCGTATTTCATCGAGAGTTCTTAAAGGGTATTCAAATTGCTCAAGGGTGTAGTTCATACTGTTTTTGAGATCTACGAGGGTGTAGAGAATGGTTCCGTCCATATCAAAAATCGCAAGTTTGTGTTTCATAAAAAATCTCCTGACTTGAGGGTAGTTACTCGGTAAATTCCGATTTTTTGCGCGGCGGTGTGCCGAGGTGTGCTTTTGCTTGATTTTGCGTTTGTTTACCGGCTTGTTTCTGCGTCTGTTTATTTGCCTGTTTCTTCACTTATTTCTCGCAGCAGATATTAAAATCCTTGCAGGCACCGTGGGCACCGAATACCTTCCAGTTGCCCACACCGAGTCTGCCGATTATGGCTTCTCTTTCCTTCCTGCAAAGGTCTTTTTCGGTGTCTACCGAGGTCATAAGAATGGGAGCAAGGCTGCTGAACTGAGCCTGTTCCTTTGAAAAGCCCTTGATGTTCACATATATGTCGCCGGTGAAGGCTATGTGGTGCTCGTAATCGATAAGCACCGTTTCGCCGACAATGTGACCGCCTGCGCCCTCGTAAACCTCAAAATGCAGGTCGCAAAAATCGAAAATTCCCACCGAAGTCAACGGCTCGGTAAGCTTTTCGGGACTTGCAAAGGGGGTCTCAACCTTTTCGGGCGGGCAGGGGATGTATCCTGTCAGCGCCTTGCATATCCTGATGTAGGGCTTGTGGAAAACATTTCGTTCGCGGAAATTATCCTTGCCCTGATATTCCAAAGCAAGGCTTTCCTTGGAGCGGGCGCTGGCGATTACCTTGTCAAATTCGTTGATAAGTCCGCAATGGTCGATGTCCGAATGGGTTATGAAAAGGGTCTTTTCCATGGTGTCGTAATTTGGGAAAATGGATTTAAAGATCTTTATCATTTCATATCTGTACAGCGCAAATCCGCAATCGATGAAAAGGGCTTTGTCACCGTTTATGAGAATGGCGGTGTTGCTTCCGCAGGGTGGCTCGATTAGTATCAGCTCGGTCTGCTCGGTCAGGTTCATACGGCTTATGCGGGGATTGAATTTGTCGCCGGTAAAGGAACCGAGCATTTCGGCAATCTTTCCGATGACATCAAAGGTTTTGTAGGGAGAAAGACCCTTCTCGTCTAAATTCTGCATGGCAAGGTTGGCGTTGACGGCAAGCTCACTTTCGGTTTCCCTTGAAAGACTGATTTTGGAGGAAAGACCCTTCACAAAGGACTGATAAAAAATGCTGTTGTCGTAATTTTTTCTGGCGGAGTCATAATCCAAAAGCCGCACGGGACAAATGTCTTTCGCAAGCTCGAGAAAGCTGTCAAGCTGTTTTTTGTCGGTTATAAAAAGACCGAGCTTGAAGCTCTGGCGGTCTCCCGAGCAGGGGCTTGCGCTGATGTATGATATGTTAAAATTGAATTTGCTTATAAGCTCTAAAATCTTTGTACCGCCGCCGGGCTTGTTTTCGGGTAAAAATTCCAAAAGCACAACCGAGGGGTCTTTTTTTCGGTTTTCGAGGTATCCGATCTTTTTAAGCTCGATGTCGGCCTTTTCAAGCTGTTCCTTTGTACCTTCGGCGTCGATAAAAAGGGTGTGTGAGTCGATGGCCTTGTTGTAGCTCACGCGGGTTATATTTATGCCCAGCTTTTCAAAACAACGGTTGGCCTTTAAAAATGCTCCGAAATGATCGGGAAGAACGGTTATATACGTTTTTTTCACAAGTCTCACCCTTTTTAATGTTTTTGAAAAAAGCATGCGAAATCGGTTTGCGGGAAGCACTGTGTTTTTGAAAGGTTCCGCCTGTAAAAGACAAACTACCTATATGGTAGGTATCTGCCTTTTTTCGTCAAAAGTATAGCACAATAATTTTAAAATCGCAACAGTTTGCAGGAGTTTTTTTCATCTTTTTGAGGGTTTGTATACCGTATAAACCCTTGACTATTTTGCGGTGGTATGATATGGTTTTAATTGACAGATGATATTGATATGAACGGATTGATTGAAGCAAGAAAAAAACTGCCGATATGTAAAACGGCGGTCGCAAAATCAGATAAAAAGGAGTTGCAGCGGATGATATATACCGTCACCCTTAATCCGGCCGTGGACTATACGGTTTATATGGACGAGCTTAAAAGGGGAGAAATAAACCGCAGCCGTAGTGAGAACATTTTTTTCGGTGGAAAAGGAATAAATGTTTCAAACGTGCTTAAAAGCCTTGGGGTAAAATCCACGGCACTGGGATTTTCGGCGGGATTTACCGGGTTTGCTATCGAGGACGATCTTTCTAAAAAGGGTATAACCGCTGATTTTGTGCACCTCAAAAACGGCTTTACCCGCATAAATGTTAAGCTGCGGGAAGGAGTCGAGACCGACATTAATACTGCGGGTCCGCAAATAGATGAAGATGAAATAACCGAGCTTTTTGAAAAGCTTGACCGTTTAAAAAACGGCGATGTGCTTGTGCTTTCGGGAAGCGTGCCCAAATGTATGCCGTCGGATACCTATGAGCAAATTCTTAAAAGGCTTTCGCCCAAAGGGGTCAGGGCAGTTGTCGATGCCGAGGGGAAGCTGCTTGAAAATGCGCTTAAATACCGTCCTTTTATTATAAAACCCAATGTCGAGGAGCTTGGAGAGCTTTTTGACGTGGTCATTGAGAACCCGCAAAGTGCGGCAAAGTATGCCAAAAAGCTGATAAACGCGGGAGCCGGAAATGTGCTTGTTTCCATGGGCAGGGATGGCGCTGTTTTGATCGACCGAAACGGGGCCGAGCATTTTTGTGCTGCCTTTTCGGGCAAAACCGTAAACACTGTGGGAGCGGGAGATTCCATGGTGGCGGGATTTATTGCCGGATACGAAAAAACAGGAGATTTTGATTACGCTTTACGGCTCGGAACAGCTGCGGGAAGCGCCACCGCCTTTTCCGAGGGACTTGCCGAAGGAGAACACATATTAAAGCTTTTTAAATCAAGGGAAATATGATTTTGCGGCAGGTGCAGTACTGTCGGCACCGCTCCTCCGACGGCGGCCGAACGGGATTTATTGCCAACGGCCTTTACAGTTTTAAATTAAAAACCCTCGCTCAAGGCGCAAGCCTTTTGAGCGAGGGATCTTATTTTTAAACAGCTTTTTTATGCCGCTTTCTTTTTTCGCTTTTTTGTTTCTTTGCTCCTTTTGGTTTTGCCGGTGCCTTTTGGGGATTTGCTCTTTTCAACTATGAGTGTCAGCGCTCTGAGCAGCGATTCGGCCGCCAGGGAGAAAACAACCACAAGCTGAACTATATTTGCCGGGAGATGCACCACCGAAAAGAGCGACGGAATAAATAAAAAGCAGCAAAGCATTCCCGCAATGTTAAACAGCAGTACGCACAGACGATAGCTGTTTAAGGGGGTGCTTATTTTTTTGACTATCATAAATCCCACCACCGAGAGCACCAGTGTAGCGGCGGTCGAAATGCCGCTTTTATCGATGCCGAAAAGCCGTCCCGAGTAGGTTAGGGAGGCCACGATAAAGGCGTCGGTTATTCCGGCCGGCAGCGAGCGCATAAGCACGCTTTTGAGAAAATGGCCGCTTATGGGGGTGTTGTTTGATTCGAGAGCCAGCAGGAAGCCGGGAAGGCCTATTGTGAACATACTTATCAGGGAAATGTGGGACGGTTCGAGAGGATAGACCATACCGAGGCACACCGATATAACCGAAAGCAGCAGCGAAAAGATGTTCTTCACAAGGAAAAGACTGGCCGATCGACGGATGTTGTTGACCACCCGACGTCCTTCGCCCACAACCTTGGGCATACAGGCAAAATCCGAATCGAGAAGCACCACGTTAGCCGCCTGAGAGACTGCCTCGCTTCCCGATGCCATGGCAATACCGCAATCGGCGTCCTTCATTGCCAAAATGTCGTTCACTCCGTCGCCGGTCATTGCAACCGTGTGCTTCTTGGCCTTAAGCGCCTTGACAAGCAACTGCTTCTGGCGGGGAGTGACCCTGCCGAATACGGTATATTTTTCGGCTGCTTGGTTGATTTTTTGCTCGGTGTCGAGGAGAGAGGCGTCGATAAAGCTGTCGTAATTGTCGATGCCGGCGTTTTTGGCAATTTCCGAAACGGTGGCAGGATTATCGCCTGAAATGACCTTTATGGTAACGCCCTGATTTTTAAAATATCTGAATGTGGCGGGGGCGTTTTTCCTTATGGCGTTTGAAATTATTATGATTCCTGCGGGAAGAGCGTTTTCGGAAGGACCGCCATCCATTGACAGCGGCTCGCTTTGAAAGGCAAAAATCAGCACGCGGTAACCTTTTTCGGTATACTCGGCGATTTTTTGCTTTACATCCCGGGCGATGTCTTTAAACACAAATTCCGGCGCGCCCAGTATCCATGTGCCGTTTTTAAATGCTGCGGCTCCGTATTTTGCGGACGAGGAAAAGGGAATGACCGATAAAGGAGAAAGCAGCGGCGCCTTTGCCAGAGTATTTAAATCGACGCAAGATTCGTTTTGAGCGGCGGATGCGGCAGTTTGACAGTTGGCAGGTTGGCTGTCGGCAGATTGGCTGTTTGATGTGATTTGATCGTTGAAATCGTCAGAGCCTTTTTGATCGGCTTCAATGTTGTCGGCATTTTGATTTGCGGTTTCTGACGAAAGGCTTTGGCCGATAAAATTCTGAATGGGTGGTTTGCCCTTTGAAAGACTTTCAAAAAAATCTCTCAGCGAATCCATTGTCGTGCCGGTGTCTCTTGATGCCGCCACATAACTTTTGAGCATTTGCTCGGCTAAAGTGCCGTCGGGCAGGGATTGACGGTTTAAAGGAATGAATCCGTTTACCTGCATTTTGGGCTCGGTTATTGTGCCGGTTTTGTCCACGCAAAGCACATCTACACGGGCAAGGGCTTCTATGCTTTTCATATCGTTAAGCAGCACCTTGTTTTTGGCAAGACGTATCGTGCCAAGGGCAAGGGCCACGGTGGTGAGAAGATACAGCCCCTCCGGAATCATTCCGATGACGGCGGCCACCGACGATGCCACGCTGTCGGCAAAGGATGATCCGTTTACAAAACGCGCCTGATAAAAAAGCAGCGCACCGATGGGAATAAGTATTATGCCCATCCATTTTACGATTTTATTTATCGAACGGATCATTTCCGACTGTTCGCGGTCGTCGAGCACCTTTGCCTGCTCGGTCAGTTTTGAAATGTAGGAATCGTTTCCTACCCTCTCAAGCCGGGCAAGACATTTTCCCGCGGTCACAAAGCTTCCCGAAAGAAGGCTGTCCGACGGTTCTTTGGATATTTCGTCCTGCTCACCGGTCAGAAGGGCTTCGTTTACGGCAACGCTTCCCTCTATGACCTGAGCGTCGGCGCATATCTGATCTCCCGCCGCGAAAATCACAATGTCGCCCAAAACGAGGTTTTCGGATTTAAGTTTCATTTCGGTGCCGTCGCGGATGACGGTTGCGTGGGGAGCGTTTAGCAGCTTCATTTTATCGAGAGTCTTTTTGGCGCGCAACTCCTGAAAAATTCCAACAAGTGTGTTGCCTATGACGATGGGCAGAAAGGTGAGGTTTTTGAAGGAACCGGCAATGCACAAAAGCACCGTTATGACCGCAAAAATAAAATTGAAATAGGTAAAGGTGTTTGAAATTACTATCTGCTTGGTACTTTTTCCGGCCTGAGCCGAAACGGCATTTGTTTGGCCGTCCTTTATTCTTTGCCTGACCTGATCGGCCGAGAGACCGTAAATGCGGTCGGGATGAGACATAATTTATCCTCCGAATTTCTACTGACGAAAGTTTTTTGAGCGGACTGAAAACAGTGTGTTGAAAATGCGCAGACTGAAAATGAGCAGTGCTTTGAAAAACAAAATATCAGCCGTTGTATTTTTCATAGTCCCCCGGAGCGTAAAGCTCGGGATGATTTTTAAGCCTGTCCTTTTCGGTTATGCTTCTTATTACACGGCAGGGATTGCCCACCGCAAGGCTGTTTTTGGGAATGTCTCTTGTAACGACGCTTCCCGCACCGATAACACAGCCCTCTCCTATGGTTACGCCGGGGCACACGGTGACATTTCCGGCTATCCAGCAATTGTCCTCTATGGTTATGGGAGCGCCGTATTCCTGTTCGGTGGGCTTGCCCGTTTCGGGATCGGTATAGGGATTTCGGTCGTCAAAGCAAAGGGGATGGAGGGGAGTAAGCAGGGAAACGCCCGGACCCATAAAAACATTATCTCCAATGGTAACGGGGCATATGTCAAGAACGGTGAAATTGAAGTTGGCATAGCTGTTTTTGCCTATTTTGGTATTTGTTCCGAAATCAAAAAATATCGGGCCCTGCAAATAGACCCCTTCGGCACGGTTGGGGAGCAGGGTGTTTAAAATTTCCTCCCTTTTCCGCTCGTCGACCTCGCTGGTCTGGTTGTATTCGGCACAGAGCTTGTGAGCCAGCGCTCTTTCGGCGGCAAGGCCGTCGCCGAAGGGTTTATATATTTTTCCCGCAAGCATTTTTTCCCTTTCGGTCATATTAACATCTCCCTTGATGCGTTTATTATATTATACATTTTATTATATATTGCACATTGCCCGGATGAAAAAAATTGACGTGCCTATAAATCGGCCGTTTTTCCGTATAGTGCAAAGCTTTTACCTAAAAAGGGTAACATTTTATTGCACTTTTGTCAACCGCAAAAGCCCCTTTTATGCGGATAAATCCAATGAAAACGCGCGGTATTTACAGGCTTTTTTAGCTCTGCTCAAATAACCGATAAAAAGGGATATTTTTCATTCTGCCTGTTATAATAAAAACGGTAAGTAAAGTTTTTTGTGTGATGCAAGTGACAAGGCTTTTTCAGCAAAATGTTTTGTAAAACAATCGGGAAAAGCGCCGGAAAAACAAATTGTTATTTTTTTAACAAAATTTTTGATTTGCCTATTGACAAACAATTGACAAAAGGGTATAATGCAGATACTGATATATGTTAAATGTATTTTTTGTTTTACGTTTATGTATTTTGCATATATCAAAAGAGGTGAGATATGTACAATATCAATTATGATTATTATCGGATATTTTATTATGTCGCCAAGTACGGAAACATTTCTCAGGCGGCAAAAATGCTGATGAACAATCAGCCCAACCTTACCCGATCGATAAAAAACCTCGAAGGAGAGCTTGGCTGCACGCTTTTTGTGCGCTCCAACCGCGGAATGAAGCTCACTCCCGAAGGCGAAAAGCTTTATTCCCACATCAGAATTGCCCTCGAACACATTGAAGCGGGGGAGGAAGAAATATCCCGCAGCAAAAACCTGGAGGGCGGAGCAATATATGTTTCGGCAAGCGAGGTGGCGCTTAATTGCTGTATATTGCCCATCTTTAAAAAATATCGCACCCTTTATCCAAAGGTCAAAATAAGGATCAGCAACCATTCTACCCCTCAGGCCATCACCGCCCTTAAAGAAGGACTGGCCGACCTTGCCATTGTTACCACCCCCACCGTAAAATCCACCACCCTTACCGAAAAAAAGATAAAGACCATAAGAGAGGTGGCGGTTTGCGGAAACGGATTTCCCGAGCTGCTCGGACGAAAGGTCTCTTTAAAGGAACTGGCCGAATATCCGGTCATATCTCTCGGAACAGACACCAAGACCTTTGAAATGTACTCGGCGTTTTTCACCAAAAACGGCTTGAAATTTTTGCCCGACATTGAGGCGGCAACCGCCGACCAGATACTTCCCATGGTTCGCTCGGATCTCGGAATCGGCTTTGTGCCCGAGGAGTTTTTGGAGGGAAACACCGACGTGGCGAGAATCGACCTTGCCGAAAAGATTCCTCTGCGCTCGATATGTATGATCAAGCGAAAGGAGCAGCCTTTAAGCGTTGCGGCAAAGGAGCTTGAAAAGCTTATTCTCGACAGTCGGACCGACGGTGCCGAGATATGCGATGTTTAAAAATTCGCTCGAAATGAGAAGTTTTAAGCGCGCCGCCACATTTAACACATTGTTAAATATATTGTTATTGTAAAGAGACAATTGTTGTAGTAAAATAGAGTTATGCAGGGAAGATTTTCCTGCCTGACCTGTTTAATAAATTTCAGGGCGCCGAGGGCCGAAAGGCGGCTTTAGGTGTTGCCTGCTATAAAGGTTGAGAAAGGACGGTTATTATGACCAACAACAAATCAATCAAAGAGTGGCTCGACAAACAGATCGAGCTGGTAAAACCCGAAAAGGTAGTATGGATCGACGGAAGCGAGGAGCAGCTTGAAGCTCTCCGCAAGGAAGCCTGCGCTACCGGCGAAATGATCAAACTCAACGAGGAAAAACTCCCCGGATGCTACCTCCACCGCACCGCCGTCAACGACGTTGCCCGTGTTGAGGGGCGCACCCTTATCTGCACTCCCACCAAGGAGGAGGCAGGCCCCACCAACAACTGGATGGAGCCCGGCGAAGCCTATAAAATGCTCGCCGACATTGCAAGAGACAGCTACAAGGGCAGAACCATGTATGTAATTCCTTATTCTATGGGTCCTGTCGGTTCCAAGTTCTCTAAGGTCGGTATCGAAGTCACCGATTCTATCTATGTTGTGCTCAATATGTCCATTATGACCAGAGTGGGCCAGGCTGTACTCGATGTTCTCGGCGACAGCGACGATTGGGTCAGAGGACTTCACTGCAAATGCGACATCGACGAGGAAAAGAGATATATCTGCCAGTTCCCCCAGGACAATACCATTATATCGGTCAACTCCGGTTACGGCGGAAACGTGCTGCTGGGCAAAAAGTGTTTTGCTCTGCGCATAGCTTCCTATCAGGGCAGAAACGAAGGCTGGATGGCCGAGCATATGCTCATTCTCGGTCTTGAAAATCCCAAGGGCGAGGTTAAATACATCGCCGCCGCTTTCCCCTCGGCCTGCGGAAAGACCAACCTTGCCATGCTCATTCCCCCCAAGTATCTCCGCGAAAAGGGATATAAGGTTTGGACAGTGGGCGACGATATTGCCTGGATGAGAATCGGCCCCGACGGCAGACTTTGGGCCGTTAACCCCGAAAACGGTTTCTTCGGCGTTGCCCCCGGAACCAACGAAAAATCCAACCCCAACGCTCTTGCCAGTACCCGTCAGGGCACCATCTTCACCAACGTTGTCCACAATCTCGACGACAACACCGTTTGGTGGGAAGGCCTCGACAAGAATCCTCCCAAGAACGCTCTCAACTGGAAGGGCGAGAAATGGGATTGCACCGACGGCTCCAAGGGCGCTCATCCCAACAGCCGTTTCACCGCTCCCGCCAAGAACTGCCCCTGCATCAGCAGCGAGTTTGAAAACGGCGAAGGAGTACCCATCTCGGCCATCGTATTCGGCGGCCGCCGTGCCAAGACCGCTCCGCTGGTTTATCAGTCGAGAGACTGGAATAACGGTGTGTTTGTAGGCTCCATTATGTCTTCCGAGACCACTGCCGCAGCAAGCGGTGCGGTAGGAACCCTCCGCCGCGATCCTATGGCTATGCTGCCCTTCTGCGGATACAATATGGGTGACTATTTCGGCCACTGGCTTGAAATGGGTGAGAAGCTGGGCGACAAGGCTCCCAAGATCTTCAATGTCAACTGGTTCCGTCTTGATGATGAAGGCAACTTCATCTGGCCCGGATTCGGCGACAATATGCGTGTTCTTCTTTGGATGCTCGACCGCTGCGAAGGCAAGGTGGGCGCCAAGGAGACCCCCATCGGATATGTCCCCGAGGTTGACGATCTCGATATGGAAGGCCTCGATATTTCCAAGGAGACCCTGGCCGACCTTCTCAATGTCGACAACGGCATCTGGAAGGATGAGGCTGCAGGAATCGAGGAATTCTACAAGAAATTCGGCGATCACCTTCCCGCAGAGCTTAAGAAACAGCTTGATGATCTTAAGGCAAGACTCGGTTAAGCTATTGTGATCTGATAATGTTTGCTTTAGTTTGATAGGCTGACGGCCGACCGGTAAACGGATCTACCGATTCCGACGGCTAACCGGCAGCTGTTAGTTAGCAGCTTATTTACGGGCAACAGTTAAATAAAATCATCCCGCAGGGAGTTTATCCGCTCTCTGCGGGATTTTTGCGTTGCTTAAGCTTGTATTTTCTAAAAAAGAATCTTATCTGCGGCGTGTCGGACGGGAATAAAATCGTGTAAGGAAAAAGCGTGGCAATTTATATAAAAACGTGAAAAGCTATTGTTAAAATATTTTTTATATGTTATAATTTCCTTGTATATAAATTTGGGAGTGAGTATATGGCTCGTGCCGTTAATAATATAACCAAAAGAACCGTTAAGGAAAAATATTTTATGGCCTTCGGACTGGCCTTTATTGTGGCCTGTGCACTGTTTGTTCCGTACATAATATGGGATAAGGGCTATTTTATATTTTACGGCGATTTCAACGCTCAGCAAATTCCTTTTTATAAATTGGCTCACGCCGCCGTGCGTAATCTCGACCTCGGCTGGAGCTTCGGCACCGATCTTGGCTCCAATTTTGTCAGCTCTTACAGTTTCTATCTGCTGGGCAGCCCATTTTTCTGGCTGACCATTCCTTTCCCCAACGATTTTGTTCCCCACCTTATGGGACCCCTTCTTATCCTGAAATTTTCTTTTGCAAGCCTTACGGCCTACGCATATATAACCCGCTTTGTGAAAAATAAGAATTACGCCGTGCTCGGCGCGTTTATGTATGCCTTTTCGGGATTTTCGGTTTATAACATCTTCTTCAACCATTTCCACGAGGCCATTATCTTCTTCCCGCTGCTTCTGCTGTCTCTTGAGCTTTTGATGACCGAAAACCGCAGAGGAGTTATGCTTTGCTCGGTAGCAATTTGCTCTCTTGTAAACTATTATTTCTTCTTCGGAATGGTCATTTTTGTGGTCATATATTTTGTGATCAGATGCCTTTCGGGCGATTGGAATGTCAACCTTAAAAGGGGAGAAGCGGCATATACCTGTTCGAGATTTCTCGGCATTATTATAGAGGCAGTGCTGGGACTTGTTATAAGTGCCGTGATACTTTTGCCGTCGGTTTACGGAATACTCGAAAACAATCGGGTCGGTTCGACCGTCCTCGGCTTCAACGGCATAGTTTATGACAAGCAGCAGCTTTACACATACATACTCCAGTCTTTCTTCTTCCCGCCAGATATCCCCGCGAGAATGGTTTTCTTCCCGGGAGTGGAAAGGGCATGGTCGTCGGTGGCGGGATGGCTGCCGCTGTTCGGTATGACGGGGGTCATTTCCTGGCTTCAGTATAAGCGGAGCACATGGCAGCGCCGTATTATAATAGTCTCTATGATAATCGCCTTTATTCCCGTGCTTAACCAGGCGTTCTCGGCCTTTAATTACAGCTATTATGCCCGTTGGTTTTATATGCCGGTGCTCATTATGGCTCTTGTGACGGCTATGAGCTTTGAGGATGACAGCATCAAGCTTGAAAGCGGATGGAAATGGTCGGCGGGAATTACCCTGGCTATAATTCTGCTTATCGGATTTATGCCGGCTTCCCGCGGAGCCGACGGCAGCATCAATGAATTTGGCGTTTACAATAAATCCTATTCCGAGCGGTTCTGGGTATACTGCGGAATAGCCGTGGCGGCCCTTGTGCTGACCTCGCTGCTGCTGAGACTTCGGAAAAATTCCAAAAAATCCTTTGCCAAGATAGCTATAATTTTCTGCTGTATCGTTTCTCTTGCCTATTCGTCATATTACATATATCTCGGAAAGCTTGTCAGAACCGATACAAAAACCTTTATAATTCCCACACTAATCGAAAACGACCGCCGGATGACGGTCAACGACGCAAACGGCCAAAAGGTGCTTGCAACCGAGCTTGATGATGCAAGAATCGATGTGTATGAAGGCACCGAAAATACCACAATGTACCTTGGCCAAAGAGGCATTCAGACCTTCCACAGCATAGTGCCCGGCTCGGTTATGAATTTCTATAAATACGTCGGGGTGACGAGAACGGTTAATTCCAAGCCGCCGGTAAACCTTTATGCCATCAGGGGACTTCTTTCGGTTAAATATGTCATAAACTATACCGGTGAGTCCAAGCAGTTCTATAAAGACGGAGTTTATGCCGCTGCCGGATATAAGATGTATTCTCCGGGCGGTGTGGCAGAGACCAAAGAGGATACCGAGCAAAGCGGATATTACGTTTACGAAAACACCAACTTTGTGCCCTACGGATTTACCTATGATCATTATATGACCCAGGAATTCTGCGACGGGGTGGACAAGGAAAAACGCTCGGAAGCTATGATGAAGGCGATGCTTTTAAGCGATGAACAGATCGAAAAATACAGCGATATTCTTTCGAATGTGAGCGATGAGGTGACGGTCGAGCAAATCAACGAGGATTACGACTATAACACTTATAAAGTCAACTGCAGGGATAGGGCGAAAAACGCCTGCTCCTCCTTCTCTACCGGAAAGAGTGAATTTACCGCAAAAATAGCTCTTGACAAGGACAATCTCGTGTTCTTCAGCGTGCCTTATGAAAAGGGATGGTCGGCCACCGTGGACGGAGAAGCGGTCGATATCGAAAATGTCAATGTGGGCTTTATGGCCGTTAAGGTAAAAGGGGACGGACAGGAACACACCATTCACTTTACCTATAAGACCCCGGGGCTCAAGGCCGGCGCTGCGGCTTCCTGCGGAGCCATTGTGCTGAGCGTGATTTATATAGCCTACTGGAGCGTTAAGCGCAAAAAACAAAATGCCGCCGCTCAGAATGAGCCGGGCGGTGTTCAGAACGACCTTTCCGATGCTCAGCTGCAGTCGGCCGACGGCGAGGTAAGGCTTGCCGATTATTTGAACGAGGGCTTTGTGCCGCAGCAGACCGACGGCGGAGACGGACAAGCAAAGGAACCGCAAATGCCGGAAGGCCCGGCGGAAAGGGCTTCCGATGTAAAGAAAGACAAACTTGGCGGTATTGTCGAAAACGTGTTTGTCAGGAAAACACCTTCGGACGGTCCGCAGACCGAAAACCCTGCTGATGAGCAGGCAAAAAGCCATTCGGACGATGCCGAAGAAGCTTCGGAAAGCGGCAGTGATAACAGCGTCAACACCTTTATAATAAAAGACAAAAAAGATGAAGGAGAAAAATAATATGCCCATACTTTATGTTGTACTTCCCTGCTATAATGAAGAGGCGGTTCTTCCCGAGACTACAAAGCGGCTGACCGAAAAGCTCACCAATATGATAAATAAAGGCGTGTGCGACGAGAAAAGCCGCATACTTTATGTGGACGACGGAAGTAAGGACAAGACCTGGGAGCTTATCGAAAAGTTCCACGGGGAAAACCATCTGGTCAGCGGGGTAAAGCTTGCCCACAACCGCGGCCATCAGAATGCGCTGCTTGCCGGACTTATGACCGCCAAGGAGCATTGCGACTGCGCCGCATCAATGGATGCCGACCTTCAGGACGACATTGATGTGCTGGACGGATTTATGGAAAAGTTCAGTGAGGGCTGCGATGTTGTATACGGTGTCAGAAGCAAGCGCACCACCGACACTGCCTTTAAGCGTTCCACCGCCCAGGGGTACTATAAATTTATGAAGAAATTAGGGGTCGACCTTGTTTATAATCACGCCGACTGCCGACTTATGTCTAAGCGGGCGCTTGAGGCTCTTTCCGATTATCGGGAGGTCAACCTGTTTCTCAGAGGAATCGTGCCCCACATCGGATTTAAAAGCGACATCGTTTATTTTGAAAGAGCCGAGCGCTTTGCCGGAGAATCCAAATATCCCCTTAAAAAGATGCTGGCCTTTGCCTTCGACGGCATAACCTCCTTCAGCGTCAAGCCCTTAAAGCTTATAACCTCTCTTGGGATTTTCTTCTCGGTTTTAAGCGGGTTGGGGCTTCTGGCCGAGCTTATTGTTTCACTGTGCGGCATAACGGTTGCTTCGTGGCTTCTTGCGGTCAGCTTTGTGTGGCTGCTTGGGGGAATACAGCTTATTTGTCTGGGCGTTGCGGGACAGTATATCGGAAAGATCTATTCCGAGGTCAAGGCTCGCCCGAGATTCCTTGTGGAAAAATTCATAAACGACTGATAAAGCCTTTTTTGCACGGCTGATAAGGACTGTGTATAACAGATAAAACGAATGTGTTGAAAACCCCGCCTTGAGTTTTTCTCAAAGCGGGGTTTTGCGCGATAATATAGGCCGACTGTCTTTAGATTCTAAACCCTGTAGGTCAAAAGCCTGTTTGTTAAAGCTCGACGAACTACGGACTGTCGGTCAAAGCCTGCTGATTTGCTTTAAAACTCTTTCGCCAACGAAGAAAAGCGTATCAGTCGAAATCCTTGAAAAAGTTTGTTACGGCATTTTCGTAGCTCTGTTTGTCCACGAGATAGCTCATAGCGTGGCCTGCATCGGGAACGAGCAGCAGCCGTTTTTCTGAGGCGCAGGCGGCATAATTATCAAAGGTCATTTGCACCGGAACGAATTTGTCGGCCGTACCGTGTATGAAAAGCACAGGAACGGCGGCGTTTTTAAGGGCCTCGACGGTGGAATATTCGTCGGCCGCCATACTGATCTTTTTCTTGCAAAGGGCATTTGCAATATGGCCTTTGAGCCCGAAGGAAATGTGGAGGTTTTTGTTTGAAATGTGCTTCCATATTTCATAAGGAGAGGTGAAACCGCAATCGGCGATTATTCCGTGCACCTCTTTCGGGAGGTCAAATCCCGCCGTCATAAGCACGGTGGCCGCTCCCATAGACACTCCGGCCAGGTATATGGGCAGCTCTCCGTCTGTCTTTTCGGCAAGATAGCTTGCCCAGGAAAAGCAGTCGAACCGTTCGACAAGGCCGAAGCCCATCATCTCTCCGCCGCTGTCATTCTGACCCCGCTGCTCGGCAAAAAGCACGCTGCAGCCGTTTGCAAAAAAGAAATCGGCAATGGCTCCGAAATCCTTTGTCCATGAGGAACGCCAGCCGTGCATGGCCAAAATGACCCGCTTGTCGCCTTCCTTGTGATACCAGTGGCCTTTAAGCTTAATGCCGTCGGCGGCGGTTATCTCTACGTCCTCGTGGGGCATTTCTCTGAGCTCTTTGCCCTTTTGGGCGACAAATGCGTCAAATTCAGGATCGGCGGGAGAGCCGGAAATGAGGTTGTTTGATTTTTGCATGAGTTTAGGCGGATCGCGGTCGAGAGCGGTGTTGACGAGCATTTTTGTCACGCCGTATGCCGTCGCTCCCGCAAGGGCCGTGACCGCTCCGATAAGGCCGACGGCGGGTAAACAGCTTTTTTTTCTGCATTTATTTTTTCCTGATTTTTTGCTCATAGGTCATTCTCCTTTTTAGTTTTATTTGTTGCTGCAATTGATCCGGGCAGGAATAAACGGGGCGATTAAATAAGGCTTAACGTCGCAATTTTGCCCCTGTTCGCTGAAATGTCTGTTATTTCCCTGTTCATTATTCGCTGCAATCCTTATTGTTTCCCTGTTCAACCGATTTATAAATAGATTCCATACGGGCGTCGAGAGCGGCGCTGCGTTCTGCACAGTCGAGAAGATCGGTCTCCATTGCGCCTGTCATAACATAATCCTTTTTGTATCTTATTTTATGCTCGAGAGAGGCCCACCAGTCCATTGAAATGGTGCGGAACTGCACCTCCACCTTCATAAGCTTTTTTTGATTGTGAAGGAAAATCGGGATTTCCACAATGAGGTGAAGGCTGCGGTAACCGTTTGGCTTTGGATTTTTGATGTAGTCCTTTTTTTCGATCAGGGTTATGTCGTCTTGCCGCAAAAAGGCGTCGGCCAGCTCGTAAATGTCGGAGGGAAAGGAGCATATCACTCTAACTCCCGCAATATCGTTTATATTT
>CAJJNV010000016.1 GCA_905193225.1 uncultured Oscillospiraceae bacterium
GACGGAAACGAAGTGAAGAGCAGCACGCTGTTTGCGGGCAACACCGTTACCGTAGTAAACTTCTGGTTTACCACCTGCAGCCCCTGTGTGGGCGAGCTTGCCGAGCTGGAGGCTCTGAACAAACAGCTTGCCGAAAAGGGAGGAGCGGTAGTCGGAATCAACTCCTTTACGCTCGACGGAGATAAAGCGGCGATAGACGAGGCAAAGGATATTCTGGCAAAGAAGGGCGTGTCCTACAAAAACCTTTGGTTTGACTCCAAAGGCGAGGCCGGAAAATTCACCTCCGGACTGTACTCCTATCCGACCACATATGTTGTCGACAAAAACGGCAACATCGTGGGCGAACCGATCGTCGGTGCGATAACCGCCAAAAAGCAGGCGGAGACGCTGCAAAAACTGATTGATCAGGCAATCGCAAACAGCAAGAGCTGAACGGGATCGGCTTCTTGTCAAAAAAATTGTCAATATTTTTTTCAGGCAAGGCGGGGGCGGACAGTCCTCGCCTTAATCTGTTTGGTTGCCGGGGCGTTTCGTTCGGGCTTTTTCGAGTGGGCGGTCAGGCAGCCGCCGCTCGGCAAGCGATGAGTTGAGCTTATCACACGCATTCTCAAAGAAAACACAGCCGAGATACCCGATAAATTTAATATAAATAAGCCAAATGAGTCCGCCGGTATTACGGGCGGATTTTTTTTAAGTCGGTATAAAACAAGGAAAGGACCGAATGAAGGCGGGAAAACAAATTCGCCGAGGATCTGTCTGCGGAGGGCGCCGAAATCCAAATTCCGAATAAAAAAAACCAAAAGGGCAATAATTACTTACGGGAGAAAGGAGCGTGGACGAATGAGCGGGTTTACGGGTCACGGTGCAGACCGTTCTTCGCTGAGAGAAATAAAGGATGTTGTAATTGACACATCAATTCCCCGCAAGGAAAGAATACGTGACTATGTTGCTCAAATCGGCAATCCGTACTGTTATTTAGATGACGGCATTGTGGTGGAAATCGGATACGCGGACACTGCAATAAGCCTTCAGGACAGGCTTTTAGCTTATGCGAACAGTATGGATCGCACATCAGGAAAGTTGTGGTAGTATGCTTGCTCTCATTGACAAACGCATTTTTTTAATGCATAATAAATACGGTTAATGAGAATGAGCGGTTATCCGTTCGGACAGGCGTCGGAAACAAATTTCCTGAGATATTTCGGAGGTTTGTTATGGCGCTTTATTTTAATGGGCAAAAAACGCCCGATTCGGAGCAATACGATGCAATTGCATATTATCGTCTGTCAAAGGATGACGGAGCAGAGCATGAAAGTGACAGTATCGCAAATCAGCGCAAGCTGATTAGTGCATTTCTTCGGAAAAATCCCAACATTCACTTGGTTGATGAGGCTCAGGACGACGGCTATACCGGGACGAACTTTGACCGCCCCGGTTTTCGTGATGTGCTGAATGCGATACGGTCCAAAAGAGTAAACTGCGTTATTGTCAAGGATCTCTCAAGACTTGGAAGAGAGTATGTCGAAACGGGGAAATATCTTGAGATGATTTTCCCGTCTTTCGGTGTACGCTTTATTGCTATTAACGATGATGTTGACAGTGAAAACAGCCGTGCCGGCGACGACATTATTATCCCCGTAAAAAACATAATGAACGAGGCCTACTGCCGCGAGTTATCAAAAAAACTGCGAAAGCAGTTCCGAATTCAGCGCGGCAACGGCGAGTTTTTAGGTGCCTTTGCCGGCTATGGGTACTGTAAATCTCCGAACGACAGACATAAGCTTGTCGTGGACGATTATGCAGCCGAGATTGTCAGGGGCATTTTTTCATTGAAGCTTCAGGGATACAACAACCGGGCAATTGCAGACTTTTTGAATAACGAGAAGGTTCTTTCGCCGGCAAGCTATAAAAAAAGCTGTGGACTGAAATACAAAACGGGCTTCAAGACCTCCTTTGAATCGCGATGGTCTGCCGTGTCGGTCGGAAGAATATTGGCCAACCCCGTTTACACGGGAAAACTGATTCAAGGCAAACGGGGAACGCCGAATTATAAGATAAAAACGGTACGCATGCGGGAAGAAAAGGATTGGGTTGTTGCGGAAAATAATCATGACCCCATTATAGATCCCGTGACCTTTATGACCGTGCAGCGTATGCTTGAACGGGACACCCGCACCGCACCTCAAAACGACGTCCTGTATCCGCTGTCCGGCATGGTGTTCTGTGCCGATTGTAAGGCGTCTATGCTGCGCAGAACGGTAAAGCGTGGGAATAAAACCTTCGGCTATTATGTTTGCTCGGCCAACAAAAGGGGAAGGGGCTGCAGCAGTCACAGCTTTGAACGGGGCAGGCTGGAACAGACGGTTTTGCGGGCGATTGCCAAGCAAATTGATGTTATTTTGGATACCGATGAGCTGCTCAACGCAATGGGGAAAAACAAAATTGAAAATGCCCGTATCAGACGCCTGGATTTGGCGATTGCTCAAAAAAGCAGCGAACTCGAGCGGTATCGCAATTTTCGCATGAAGCTGTATGAGGCTCTCAACGATAATTTGATTAACCGCGACGAATATGAAAAAATGCGGAGCAGATACACCGGCATGATAGAGGAAACGGAGAATGTAATCCGACAGCTGTCCGCCGAAAGAGAAGAATCGCTGACAAATACCGCACCGCGGGACTGGATGACATCTGTTGCAAAATTCAAGGGTCTCACAGAGCTTTCGAGAGAGGTTGTCGTTACCCTTGTGGATAAAATATACGTTTATGAGGATAAGCGTATCCGAATTGATTTCAATTTCAGAAACGAGCTGGCTTATTATAAGGAAATTCTTCGGCAAAAGGAGGTGAGCTGAAATGGCACGAAAAAGCCGAGCAGGCAAGGCTTTGATAATAATAAATTCAGAAGGCAGGATATGGAACGCCGGTATTTACGGCCGCCTTTCGGCAGAGGACGGAGATGACGCCGAGCAAAACTCAATCGGAAACCAAAAGAAAATCGGCAGTCGTTTTCTTGCGGACAAGACTGATATTGTGCTTGTTGACACATATTCGGATAACGGATACACGGGAATGAATTTTGAGCGTCCCGACTTTAAGAGAATGTTTAAGGATATACAGTCAGGCAGAATCAACTGCGTCATAGTTAAGGATGTTTCCAGACTCGGTCGTCATTTTGTTATGACAGGCAATTTTGTTGAACGCATTTTCCCCGAAATGGGGGTGCGGCTGATTTGCATTAACGACGGATATGACAGCTTTGAACCGAACGCTGATTCATCGGCCCTGACCCTCCCGCTGAAAATGGTGATGAATGACTACTATGTCAAGGATATATCGAGGAAAATCCGCTCGTCGATACATGCCAAAATGGACTGCGGTGAATACCTGCCCTCTGCGGGAAGTATTCCGTACGGATATACCAGGGATTCGGAAAACAATACATTTAAGGCCGACGGGGAGACGTCACCCACCATTTTGCGGATTTTTCAAATGAGAGCCGACGGAGCAAGCTTTAACGGCATATGCCGCGAACTGAATTCCAAGGGAATTCCGAGCCCCGGTAAAATTCGTTATGAGCGCGGTATGACTGTGGCGGAAAAATATAAGAATGCGCTGTGGACACGGAGCACCGTAAGCAAAATCACACGGGATGCGGTGTATATCGGTTCCCGCATTCACGGCAGAGTTATGAGCGGCAGGGTCGGTCTCGACAAAAAGCGCCGTCCGAAGGAAGAATGGAAGATTGTTAAAAACGCACATCCGCCGCTTGTATCAGAAGAGCTGTTTGATCGGGTTCAAAGGGTGAATGCCGAAGAGCTTGAAAAGCGAAAACAATTTGTTCGGAGAAACGATCCGAAAGAGGATTACCGAGACCTGTTCCGCGGACTTGTTTTTTGTGCGGACTGTCACAGTCCGATGTCGGCGGCAAAGGGCTGTGCGCGGGCAGGGGCCGATACTCCGAGCCGCATATTTTATGACTGCAATAGCTATCGGTATTCCGAGCACGTGCACTGTACAAGCCACTATATCAGGCAGGAGCGGATTTATTCGGTGGTCAAAAATGCTCTTGATAGACAAATAAAGGCGGCGGTGGATGTTGAACAGCTTGTCGCAAGCGTAAGAAATTCACCGAAAACCAAGCGGGTATTTACACAGGCGGCAGAGACTTTTGAAAGCATTTCCGTCAGGCGTAAAAATACAGAGAACAGAATCGAACGTCTTTTTACCGATTTGACCGAACGTGTTATAGACCGGGACGAGTATGAGTATATGAAAGAAAAGTATTCTCAGCAGCTGAAGACCCTGTCGGAAGCGGAAAGGGAGGCAGCGGCACAAAATAAGGCCGTTCGGGAAAAACTGTCGGATGCCGAGGAATGGCTGTGTACCGTGGAGAAATACCGATCCCTGCCTGCTCTTACACCGGACATTCTTAAACTGCTTGTTAAGGAAATCCTTATTCACGGCAACCGAAGCGTTACCGTCGTTTTTAATTTCAGCGATCAGTATAAGTCGGTTTTCGAGCTGCAGAGCCGTATTGAGGGGGCGCAACGGGTTGGCTGAGCAAATTGATATTTTGTATCTGAGACTGTCAAAAGAGGACGGCGACACCGAAGCGGGCGGTATAGACGAAAGCTGCAGCATTCAATCGCAGCGCACATGTATTAAACAGTACCTGCGCAGCAACGGCTTTCGGTCAGAGAGCTTTTCGGAAATTGCGGACGACGGATATAGCGGAACAACGATGAACCGCCCCGGAATGAACCGGCTGATAAAATTGGTTGAAGCGGGGAAGGTGCGGACGGTTATTGTGCGGGATCTCTCCCGATTTGCCCGCAACTATCTGGAGGCAGGACATTATCTCGAATTTGTTTTTCCGATTTACAATGTTCGGTTTATATCCGTGAACGATCGGTTCGACAGCATGGAAACGGGAGAATCGACCGGCGGACTTGATCTTGCCATACGCAACCTGATCAACCAGATGTACAGTAATGACATTTCGAGAAAAATCAAAAGTTCCGTTGATCTGAAAAAGCTGAGCGGCGAGTTTGTCTACGGAACGGCTCCTTACGGCTACAAAAAGGGCAAAACGCGGAACACCATTTTGGTAGACGAACCGGCCGCACAGGTAGTCAGACAGATATTTGAATGGGCTGCGGGCGGGACCACAGTGACCGTTATCGCACAAAAGCTGAATGCTGCGTCGGTACCCACGCCGTCCGTATATCTTGCCGACATCAGAGGGAAATACAAAACCCGTTCCTCGTGGAGCTATGAATCGGTTCGCAATATATTGTCCAATCGCATTTACACCGGAGACACCGTGCCGTTTAAGTCGCATGTTGTCCGTGTCGGCAGCAATCACGTAAAGCAGGTGCCTGAGGAAATGCGGCAGATAATTCCCGATACGCACGAGGCGATTGTCAGCCGCGAACGGTACTATCGGGCCTTAACCGTAATAAAATCGGTAAAAAAGAGTCGAGGAAGACGGTCGGACAACCCCTTTACCTCTTTGCTTATATGTGGCTGCTGCGGGAACCGATTGAGCAAAGGAAAAGAAAAAAACAAGACATGGCTCTGCTCTATGCACCGTTACAATCCCAAAACGGATTGCAAAAGCGTGCGCATAGACAACGACCGCCTTGAACAGATTGTTTTACGGGCCGTCACAAAGCAATGCAGCTTGCTGGACGCAAAAATTCAATCCGTAAAAAAAGAGAGCGATTCGGCAAAATCCGACGATTACACACTTGAGAACGAATGTCGCGCGTTGCGCAGGCAAATAGACCGTATTCAAGCCGACAAAATGACGCTGTACGAGAAATACGCCTGCGGGGACATTGAAAAGGAGGCCTACGTTTCGGGGAAAAGCACGCTTTCGGCACGGGAGGAAGAACTGAAAGCACAGTGTGTAACGGCCGAACAGAAGCAGGCGCTGCTGAAAGAAAAAATCCGTATGAGCGGCGACCGTATTTCAGCCGCGGAAAAGGTCGTTCCCTATCGGGAGCTGACAAAGTTGACACCGGAGCTTGCCGAAAAGCTTATTAAAAGAATAGTTATTCACCCCGATGAAAGTATTCGCATCGAGTGGAATTTTTCGGATGAGCTTTGCGCAGCGGCGGATTTTCCCGAAAACCGTTTTGAAAGGCCGGGCTTATAAAAACATTTAAAAAAGTGTTGTCCCTATCTTGACACAGTCATGAGCGGATCACCCATTATTCAGGACGGAAGGCTGGTTGGCGCGGTGACCTATGTTTTTGTGGACGATCCTACCATGGGATACGGGATTTTTGCCGAAAGTATGCTTGAAAATGCGAAATCAACGGCAAACAGCGTGCAAAACGGGAATGGTTAAAAAGCTTCGTAAAAACGCGAAAAACATTTCGCAAAAAGGGTCTGCAAACGGAAAGGGGACAAAGAAAATCCGGCCGGTTGCAGGCCCCGTTCTGTTTGCCGGAACAGTCTTTGAAGCTACATATGCGGTATGAAAAACCGATCGATTGAGCAGATGCCTTCCATACAGAAAAAATTGTTTACAAAAAATCAAGACCGTGATATAATAAACGGGAATATTATCTTTGGATGGTGAATTTTATGGAAAATGAGGTTTCATCAAATTTTATATATGATTTTGTGACCGAAGATCTGGAAAAAGGGGTTTATGACCATGTCCAGACCCGTTTCCCGCCCGAGCCTAACGGCTATCTTCACATAGGCCACGCAAAGGCTATTTGCATCGATTTCGGTACTGCCGAAAAATACGGCGGAAAGTGCAATCTCCGTCTGGATGACACCAATCCCGTCAAGGAAGATGTGGAATATGTCGACGCCATAAAAGAGGACATCGAATGGCTGGGATTTAAGTGGGACAATGTTTATTATGCTTCGGATTATTTTGATTTTATTTACGAATGTGCAATAAAGCTCATTAAGCTCGGAAAGGCATATGTCTGCGATCTTTCTCCCGATGAGATAAGGGAGTATCGCGGCACACTCACCGAGCCGGGCAAAAACAGTCCCTACCGCGATCGCTCGATTGAAGAAAATCTCGACCTTTTCGAGCGTATGACAAAGGGCGAATTTGAAACCGGCAGCAGGGTGCTCAGAGCAAAGATCGATATGGCTTCCCCCAATCTTAATATGCGCGACCCCATTATCTACCGCGTGCTCAAGGCTCATCATCACCGCACGGGGGATAAATGGTGCGTATATCCTATGTATGATTTTGCTCATCCTCTTTCCGACGCCAAAGAAGGGGTGACCCATTCGCTCTGCTCGCTGGAATTTGAAAACCACCGTCCCCTTTACGACTGGTTCCTTCGCGAGCTTAGCATTCCCACTCCGCCCCGTCAGATCGAGTTTGCCAGAATGAATCTTAACTATACCTTAACCAGCAAGAGAAAGTGCCTGCGCCTTGTTAAGGACGGCATTGTAGACGGATGGGACGATCCGAGAATGGCCACCCTTTGCGGACTGAGAAGAAGGGGATTTCCCGCCGAGGCTATTCGCGATTTCTGCGAACGTATCGGTGTTTCAAAGGCCTATTCTGTGGTGGATTATGCATTGCTTGAGGCCTGCGTAAGAGAAAATCTTAATGCCAACGCTCCCCGTGCTATGGCAGTGCTCAGTCCCCTTAAGGTCATTATCGACAATTACCCCGAGGGAAAAACCGAGCTTATCGAAAACGACATAAATCCCTCAAAGCCTGAGCTTGGAAAATGTGCAGTCAGCTTTTCTAAAGAAATTTATATTGAACAGACCGACTTCTCCCTGGAGCCTCCCAAGGGCTTTTTCCGCCTCTGCCCCGAGAGAGAGGTGCGCCTTAAGGGAGCCTATTATCTCAAATTCGTATCGGTGGACAAAAACGAGGACGGCAGCATAGCCGCCGTTCACTGCACCTATGATCCCGAGTCCCGCGGAGGCGAAACCCCCGACGGAAGAAAGGTCAAGGGCACCCTTCACTGGGTGGATGCGGGCAACTCCGTCGATTTCACCGCCAACATCTACGACCGCCTTTTTAATGTGGAAAATCCCTCCAACGAGGTGGGAGTTACCGATTTCACCGAAAATCTCAACCCCGATTCCAAGGTGGTTTTAACAGGCTGCAAGATCGATAAGGCCTTTGAAAATGTCAAGGCGGGGGATACCTTCCAGTTTATGCGCCAGGGCTATTTCTGCGCCGATAAGGAAAGTGAGAAGGGCAACCTTGTTTTCAACCGCACGGTGGCTTTAAAGGACAGCTTTAACAAGAAAAAGTAATACAGCACGAAACAGCAACTTTTATAAATGGCCGAAAGGGTCAACAATAACGAAAAGCAGGTAAGAAAAATGAACTATCAAGGTATCATAAAAACCTTTGCACCGCTATCCGATGAGCAGTGTTTAAAGATCCTTTTTGTCCTTCACGAGGATGAAATGACGGATTTAAAACTGGCAGGACGCTGCGGGATTGAAAACGCAGCCCTACAAAAGTCCCTTCAGAGCCTTTTGGATGCGGGCCTTGTGTCGTCGGCCGAAAAACAGGGAGAAACGCGGTATTTTCTCTCTCCCTTCGGCACCTTCGGCGCCGTCAATATGCTCAAAGAGGTGCTTTGTGTGGAACAGGGCTGCAAGGGCTGCAGCATCTGAGCCTTCAATTTGCCTCATCGATAATTCATCCAATCGCCAAATTTTTGTTTAATCAAAAAGACGCCTTTTTTAAGGCGTCTTTTTTTACTGAGATGGTGGCGGTATTTGCTTTGAAAAAAATCAGGCTGCAGGTCGGATAAAACTATTTCCGAAAGGGAAATTTGACCTTTTTGTCATTTCGACGCTCATTTTGCCTGATCGGGGTAGGGAAAGCTAATTTCAACAACAGAATGATTAGCGTGGGCTAACTTATTGTAAAATCTGCCGAAAAATTTTTTTCGTTAAAAAATGCGTTGACAAAAAGCGAAAAAAGAGATATTATATCAATGGGTTAGCAAGAGCTAACCAAGCTTTTGTTGTCTTTTTTTAAATTCTGCTTATTGAAGGAAGATGTTTTAAAATGATGCCTTTGTGTTTGGCAAATCCCGGAGAGGATAATATTATAAAGAAAATCGGCGGTTCTCCCGAGGTCAAGAAGCATCTTGAAAACTTAGGCTTCGTGGTAGGCGGAAACGTTAAAATCGTTAACACACTGGGCGGAAATGTCATTGTCAATGTCAAGGAAGCCCGGGTGGCAATAAGTGAAGAAATGGCAAGAAAAATAATGATCTGATCAGACATCTTATTATTGTTTTTGCCAAAATAAATAAAGGGGGATAAAGAGAATGAAAACCTTGAAAGAGGCGAAGGTGGGAGAGACCGTATCGGTTGTGAAGCTTCACGGCGAAGGCGCGGTTAAACGCCGTATTATGGATATGGGTATCACCCGCGGTGTTGAAGTGCACATTCGAAAGGTTGCGCCGCTTGGCGATCCCATTGAGGTAACCGTTCGGGGCTATGAGCTTTCGCTGCGTAAAGCCGATGCCGAAATGATTGAGATTAGATAAATAATTTCTGATTTTCGGAAACCGGCATTTTTTGAATGTATGGGTTAGCCCAAACTAACCTTGGAAAGAGAGGAAATGTACCAATGAACCTTAGAATTGCGCTGGCAGGAAATCCTAACTGCGGTAAAACTACACTGTTTAACGCGCTTACGGGCTCCAACCAGTTTGTAGGAAACTGGCCCGGCGTTACAGTGGAAAAAAAGGAAGGCAAGCTTAAAAAGCACGACGGCGTTATCGTCACCGACCTTCCCGGAATTTATTCGCTGTCGCCTTACACACTTGAAGAGGTGGTTGCGAGAAATTACCTTATCGACGAAAACCCCGATGTTATCCTTAACATAATCGACGGAACAAACCTTGAAAGAAACCTCTATCTTACCACACAGCTTGTGGAGCTCGGAATCCCCGTTGTTATCGCCATCAATATGATGGACATTGTCAAAAAGAACGGCGACAGCATCAACACTGCCGAGCTTTCCAGACAGCTTGGCTGCGAGATAATCGAGATCTCGGCTTTAAAGGGAACAGGCATTATGGAGGCCGCCGAAGCCGCAATAAAGGCCGCTACAGAGACCACCACCGTTCCCAAGCACACCTTCTCGGGATGTGTTGAACACGCTATTGCTCACATCGAAGAAGCCGTTCTTCACGATATGCCCGAAAAGCAGCAGAGATGGTATGCCATCAAGATTTTCGAAGGCGATGAAAAGGTGCTGTCCCGTCTTAACATCCCCGAGGACACCCTTTCCCACATAAGGGACGACATCAGCGCCGCAGAAGAGGAACTTGACGACGACGCCGAAAGCATCATCACCAACGAAAGATACATATACATTGCTTCGATAATCAAGGCCTGCTACAAAAAGAAAAATGCAGGAAGCCTTTCCACCTCCGATAAGATTGATAAGGTTGTTACCAACCGCTGGCTGGGGCTCCCCATTTTCGCGGTGGTCATGTTCCTTGTTTACTACATTTCCATGGTAACCGTGGGTTCGGCGGCTACCGATTGGGCCAATGACGGACTTTTCGGAGACGGCTGGCATCTTTTCGGAATAGGCGAATCGGCCTACACCGAGAAGTCAGATGAATACACCTCCGCCATGCAGGCTGTCGACGCCTTCCTCGGCGAGGATATTGATGTTGAAGCCGAGGATTTCGATGCCGACGCCACCATGACAAAAATCAACGAGCTCAAGCCCGAGGCTAAAACCGCCACCGTTGATGTGGAGGACGAAGAGACTCTTGCGGTTAACACAATGACCGCTTATTACGACGAAATTCCCGACGGCGCAGACGAAGATGCTACCGTTGGAATGACCTTTACCGACGCCAAGAAATATCTGGCTGAAAACGGCTTTGACGCTCCCGATCCTGCCGACGACGGCGTGTGGGTGCCCGGTGTTCCCGTGCTTGTAGGCAACGCTCTTGAAGCCGCAAATGCCGCTCCTTGGGTCAGCGGACTTGTCCTCGACGGTATTGTCGCCGGTGTCGGCGCCGTTCTGGGATTTGTTCCCCAGATGCTCGTTCTCTTCCTGCTTCTCGCATTTCTCGAGGCCTGCGGTTATATGTCCCGTATCGCATTTGTGCTCGACCGTGTTTTCCGTAAATTCGGCCTTTCGGGTAAATCCTTTATTCCCATGCTCATCGGTACCGGCTGCGGAATTCCCGGAATTATGGCCTCGCGTACCATTGAAAACGAGCGCGACCGCCGTATGACCATTATGACCACCACCTTCATCCCCTGCGGAGCAAAGGTCCCCTTTATCGCCATGATTGCCGGCGCACTGTTCGGCGGCTCGGCGTGGGTTTCGACCTCTGCATACTTCATCGGTATGGCGGCCATAATAGTTTCGGGTATTATGCTTAAAAAGACCAAGATGTTCGCCGGCGATCCCGCTCCCTTTGTTATGGAGCTTCCCGCTTACCATCTTCCCACCGTCGGAAATGTTCTCCGTTCCATGTGGGAGCGCGGCTGGTCCTTTATCAAAAAGGCCGGCACCATCATTCTTCTTTCGACCATTGTTGTTTGGTTCACCACCTACTTCGGCTGGGTAGACGGTACCTTCCAGATGCTCGAGGAGGATCAGATCGACTCCTCCATTCTTGCCGCTGTCGGCGGAGCAATAGCCTGGATTTTCAAGCCCCTGGGCTTCGGAACATGGCAGGCAGCCGTTGCTTCCATCACCGGTCTTGTTGCTAAGGAAAACATCGTCGGTACAATGGGCATCCTTTACGGCGGCTCGGGCGATGTTTACGGAACTCTGGCCGGCGTATTCACCGGAATTACCGGATACTCCTTCCTCGTATTCAATCTCCTTTGCGCCCCCTGCTTCGCCGCTATCGGTGCAATGAAGAGAGAGATGAACAACGCCAAGTGGACATGGTTTGCAATCGGCTATCAGTGCGGATTTGCCTATGTCGTTGCTCTTATGATCAACCAGTTCGGCGGACTGTTCACCGGCCACATTAGTGTGATCGGACTTATATTTGCTCTTGCGGCCTTCGCGTTCATCATTTATATGCTTCTTAAACCTTACAAAGAGGCCACCAAGCTTACCAAGAGAGTCAGAGTATAAACCCTGCAAAAGCTTATCCTAAGCCTTTAAAAGTGTCTTTAGAAAGGAGCCGTATAAATGCTTGCGACGATTTTGATATCTCTTGCCCTTGCCGCGGTTGTTGCCGCTATCATTGTTAAACTTGTGAGGGATAAAAAAGCGGGAAAATCCTCCTGCGGCTGCAATTGCAGCTGTTGCGCCCTGAGCGGTACCTGCCACGGACACGACCACGATCATAACGATCACGACCGCTCGGATCATCACGATTATCACGACCATAACGACCACGATCACGGTCATCATCATTAAAAAGAAGGGCGCGGGACACTGTAAAAGGTTTCCCGCGCCTTTCCGACTGAAAAACTTCTTAAAGAGGTGCAGAAAATGACTCAAACGGTACTTAAAATCGAAGGAATGGCCTGCGGAATGTGCGAAAGCCACGTAAACGACGCCATAAGAAATAACTTCAGCGTTAAAAAGGTTAAATCGTCCCACAAAAAGGGCGAGACGGTTATTAAATCCGAGCAGGCTCTCGACGCCGAAAAGCTTAAAAAGGTCATTGCCGATACCGGCTATACCCTCGTTTCGATAGAATAGCTTCGCGGGCGGCCGCAGCAAAAACCTCGTTAAAGTTTTGCAAAAAAAATCCGACAGCAGGTTTTTTAAAAGACCTACCGTCGGATTTTTAAATTCATATTATGGCGCGGCTTCGGCGATAAAACAAGCTTTAAGGGCGGGTTAAGTCCGCTTTAAGCCGGGCCTTTTGCATCAGGGAAAAATCTTGATTTCGCTGGTCTCGACCCAGGGAATAAAATTATCCTTGTCGCAGAAATTGTCGATAAATTCAAATCTCACGAATTTTGCAATAACGGGGCTGTCGAGAACAATATCTTCCCAACCGAACTCCTTTTTAAGATCCACCGATTTAACAAGCTTCCAGTCGGCCGATTCGATGTCGTCGTCCTTGCGGCGAATCTTTTTCGGAAGATCGCTGTCGCTGACGTATATATTGAGGTGGCGGGCAAGCTCCTCAGGGACGCTGATATCCACGCCGACATTTTTGTACAGCTTGATCTTTCCGACCTCCTGATGCTCGTCGAAAAAGCTGAGTATCAGATTGTTTTTAGGCTCGGGCAGATTTTCCACACAGGCACCGTAGGTTCCGCCGTTACGCTCGTGATCGTCGCTGATTACGTTGCAGACCCAAAAAGTGGGGTCGGATTCGGTTACCGTGGCCCATTCAATGCGGGTGTAATAGGATCCGTCCCGCCGCACGCCCATAGGCAGCATATTTGTTTCCATAAAAGTACCTCCTTAAAGGTTTTTCTCATAGAGAAGTATACCACCTTTAGGAGGCTTTGTCAATAACAACCAAAAAAATATTTTATTGATTTGCTAAATTGGCTAAAATATCATATAAAACTGTTACTTTGAACCGATTTAAGGCAAATTATACCTTCTATCGATGATCGCAGTTTGTATTACAGTTTAATCAATTAAAGGGTCGAGGCGATATTTTGAAATTTTGCTTTCGCGGTTTCAATCTTCTGCTGCTCGGCGGCGGGGGTCATATACCAGCCTCTCGAGTGCATTTCCTCAAATACATCGGCCTGAATGTCGTGCTCCTCGTGAAGAAGGCACATGGCATCGTCGCGGAGCTTCTTTCCGGCGCATTCGTTGGCGAAGGTATTATAGTTGGAAGTTACGAGCTTTTGGTCGGAAAGTACATCCGAGAGCATTTCTTTTTCGGGCATAAAGGGCTTGTCGTTCATTTTTCTTTTCCTCCTTGATGATTTAATTGCAGTTTAAATAAATAATGGATCGCTGATGATTAAAAGACCGATTGAGCGGTTTATCAGTTAAGATAGGTCATAAGACGGTCGAAATGCTCCTTGTGCTTAGCCGAAATTTGCTCGCATTTTCCCTTTAAAGCGGGATCGGTTGTGTTTTCGGCAACGGCGCGGAATTTCTTAACAAGCAGTGATTCTGCGTTGAGCTGATCCTCAAGAAAGGACAGCTCCTTTTCGGTCAGGTTGGCCATTTTTATTACCTCTTTTCAAAAAACAAATTTGATTGCCCGACTGATTCGCTTTGCCGCAAATATTTGATCTCGGTTTTGCGATAAACCGATTTTGTCGGGTACAAAATTTATTTTTCACCCGATCGTCAAAAATATTCGGTCCTTTGCGGTACTTGATAAATTTGCATTTTGATAGTATAATAAACATAATGCCCGATAGGAAATTTTCCCCGATGAAAAAATGTTTCTTCACAAGGCGTCACAAAAATAAAAAAAACAGAAGGTAATTTATGCTTGAATTTAAAGATATAACCTTAAACGATAAATCTTTTCTGGAAAATAAATTTAAAGAATACGGATTTCCCGTTTCGGACAACTGCTTCGGAGGGCTTTTTATATGGCAGCCGGCCTTTAAAAGCCAGTTTGCGGTTTATAATGATACCCTTATTTTGCGGGGCTCGGTGGACGATAAATATTTTTACCAATCTCCAATCGGGAAAAATGTCAGCTCGGCAGTAGAGCTTCTTATTGACACCGTGGGAAAGGAGCTGTTTTTCTCCGGACTTTGCCCGACCGAAAAGAATTTTTTGCAAAAGAACTTTGACGGCAAATTTGAATTTACAAACAACCGCGACAACAGCGAATATGTCTACGACAGGGCGGCTCTTTGCACCTTTGCGGGTAAAAAATATCAGCAAAAGCGCAATCACATCAATAAATTTCTGCGGCTTTACGGCACACCCGAGGTTGTCGCCTTAAACGGGAAAAACATTTCCCTCATATCCGATACCGAGCATTTATGGCTCAGCGAACACAACGAAAACGACCCGAGAATAATCCACGAAAACACCGCCCTTAAGCGTGCTCTTGAACATTTCGACGAGCTTGGTTTAATCGGAACGGCGGTCAGAATAAACGGCGAGACTGTGGCCTTCGGAATAGGCGAAAAGCTGTCGGAGGACACGGTTATCGAGCATTTTGAAAAGGCAAGCAGAGAAATGGACGGTTGTTACGCCGTGATGATACAGGAATTTGCAAGGTCTCTCGGGGACGAGGTCAAATACATCAACCGCGAGGAGGACATGGGGCTTGAGGGGCTGAGAAAGTCAAAACTGAGTCTCAAACCCGCCTTTATGGAGGAAAAATATGACGCAGTATTTGTCGGATAGAGAGCAGCTCATAGCCCTCTGGAGAGAGGCCTTCGGCGACAGCAGGGAAGATGTTGAGGCCTTTTTAAAAAATCTTTTTTCAAAAGAAAATTATTTTTATAAAAAAATCGGACAAATCGTCGTTTCCCAAACCTTCACCCTTCCGGTAAGGCTTTATTCGGCCGAAAAGGTTTTTAAGGGATGGTATTTTTGCTGCGCCGCCACCGATAAAGCCAGCCGCGGAAAGGGTTATATGGGCGAGCTGATCACTCTTGTCAAACAGACGGCCGACAAAAAAGGGCTTGACTTTGTGGCGCTCATTCCCGCAAGCAGATCGCTTTTCGGATTTTATTCCCGCTTTGGCTTTGAGGAGTTTTTCTTTTGCGACAGCGTTGGTGTAAGCGGTAAAAAAACGGGCGTAAACGGAGCGGGGATACACTTCGATTTTGTCAAAACAAACGATGCCGACGAGCTTTTTAAGCTTCAAAATACCGCTATAACGGCAAACGGACAGACAGACGGAACGATTTTAAAGAGCAAAAAAATCTTTTCATACCTTATTGATGATGCCGGGCTTTCGGGATATGACATATATACCGTAAGGCGGGGGAAGGAAAGCCTCGGATATATCTTTTACGATCCAAAAGAAGGTCTTGTAAGAGAGGCGCTTTTAAAGGAAAGCCGCGCGGATGTGCTTGCGGATTTTGCTGAGGAAATTGCCCGGAAGGACATAACGGTCAGAAGCAAGGCAAGGAGCTTTGAAAATCCAAAGGGGATGATTTATACGACAAATCCTTTGGTAAAACAGCTTAAAACCGGCTTTCCCTTTATAAACAATATGCTCGAAAGCTGAAAGAAAAAGTCCTTTAAAAGGGAAGACAGAGGCCGACAGTGCGAAAAATCCGAAAAGCCTCAAAAACCGAAAAAGAAAAACCGACAGCGCTGAAATGTGCAGGCTGTCGGTTTTGTTGTTGTAAAATTTTATGATGCTTTTAATTGCATCGGGCAATTTTTTCGGTCGCCGTCAGAATTATTTCATCATCTGAAGACGGTGCTTTTTGGCTGCGATGAGACGGTCAACAAAAATGTCGGCCACTACCTTGGAGCCGATGGGATTGGGCTTAGGGGACATCATTCCGTGGAAATCGCTGCCGCCGGTCATACAAAGGTCATATTTCTTGGCAATTTCAATGAGCTTGTCGGTTTGCTCCTCGTTAGCACTGTCGTGCCATACCTCAATGCCGTCAAGTCCGAGACCCGCGAGCTCGGGGATAAGCTCCACCGAATCATAGAGCCATGGGTGAGCCATAACCGCAAGGCCGCCGGCCTCGTGTATCTGAGTCATGACATCTCTGACATCGGGGAAATCCTTTTTAACAACAGCTACGCCGTCCTTACCGAAAAGGCGTTCGTAAAGCTCGCCGTAAATGGTGGTGGTATATCCGGCCTCCATAAGCGCCATCATAATGTGCTGCTTATATATGTTTGTGCTTCCCTGTATCCAGCGTTTAATGATTACCACCGGAAGGGGATAGCGCTTCATGACCTCGGCGGCCATTTTTTGTCCCGCGACCTTCCTGCGATTTGAAATGTCCCGGCAAAGCCCCTGAAGGCGGTCGGGAAATTCAGGCAGATAGCAAAGAAGGTGTACCTTTCTGTCGGTTTCGGGGTTCTTACAGGAAAATTCGACGCCGGGTATAACGTTTATTCCGGCTCTCTGGCCGAGCATCTTGGCTCTCATTGCCCCCGCAAGAGTATCGTGGTCTGTAACTGCAATGGTTTTAAGTCCTGCGTTTTTTGCAAGGGCAACCAATTCTTCAAGACTCACTGAACCGTCGGATAGCTTGGTGTGGCAGTGTAAGTCTCCGGGCATAATATCACTCCGTATCTTTTTCATTTAACTTTATATTATTTCTACTCTATAATACCACAAAATCCTCTTTTTTTCAATGCAAAAAAAAGAAAAACACAAACTTTTTTTGAAAACCGTCGAGAAAAAGGTGAATATATCAGGGCAACAACAGGTTAACATAAAATTTTATAACAATATGCATATACAAGAAGTATTCAACAATTTCAACAGAGTTTTCAACATTCAATATTCCTTTAAAAAATCGGCGTTTCAGAGATAAATGTTAAAAATTAGGATTGCTTTCCATTCAAAATACATCAAAATGAAATATAATAAAATCAGTTCACATAATAGCATTTTAAGGTCAACATAAAATCACGTGATATTACTGACTGTATAGCAAAATGCAGTAAAAAAGCAAATTTAACAAAACAATTTGTATATTATTCTTCAAAAAGAAAAGAATTCGATTGAAATTTTACATTCAAACAAATTCTTTGTATGAAAGCATATTGAAAGGGTAGACGATATTTTTAAGGTTGGCATCAAGGCATTTTTGTCAGTCTTCCGTCGACCTTATAAGATCGGCAAAAACAATGTCGACCGCCTTTAAAAGGTTTTCGGGAGACATTTCCACCTGACTTCCCACGCGGCCGCCGCTGAAATAAATTGTGTCAAACTGCTTTGCCGTTTGGTGGGCAAAGGTTTTAAACTGCTTTTTCATTCCGATGGGTGAACAGCCTCCGTGAATATATCCCGTCAGGGGTAAAAGCTCTTTGGATTTTATCATTGCGACAGATTTTTCTTTGGCCGCAGAGGCCGCTTTTTTAAGGTCAAGCTCCTCGTCGACAGGAATCATAAAAACAAAGTGCTGTCCGCTTTTTCCTACCGTCACAAGGGTTTTAAAGACCTTTTCGTGGTTTTCTCCCATGGCGTCGGCCACGTCTGACCCGCTTACCACACCTCCGTAGTAATGCTCCTTAAAGGGAAGCTTAAGCATAGTCAGCTTTCTCATAACATTGGTTTTTTCACTTGCCATATTTATCACCCGCAGATATTATAATACCGTGTAAGAATTTTTGCAAGGGAGCGTTTGAGACATATAAGGGATTATATAACGGTCGGCGCAAAGAAAAGCCCGCCTGTCTTAGGTACAAGGCGGGCTTTTTAAAAAAATCTTATTGATGGATGCACATTCCGAGAGCGTCGTCCGCCGCTTCCATAACCATTTCCGAAACGGTGGGATGGGGATGGATGGTGGAGGCAAGCTCGTGAACGGTGGATTCGAGTTTTATTGCAACGGAAATTTCCGAAATCATGTCGGTTGCATGCTCACAGCAGATCTGCCCGCCGAGAATTTCTCCCGTGTCGGCGTCGGTCACAAGCTTAACAAAGCCCTCTGCCGCGCCCATACTGAGCAGCTTTCCGTTGCCGGCGGCGTTAAACCGTCCGACCTTGACATTGATTCCGGCATCCTTTGCCTTTTGCTCGGTAAGACCAACCGAGGCAACCTCGGGATGAGTGTAAATGCAGCCGGGCACAAGATCGAAGTCGCAGGCAAGATTTTTGCCCTTTGCGATGTTTTCGGCCACGATTTTGCCCTGCTCGGATGCGGCGTGGGCAAGCATGGATTTACCGTTTACATCTCCGATGGCGTAGATGTGAGGGACATTTGTACAGCAGCGATCGTCGACCGTGATAAATCCGCGCTCGGTGTTGACTCCTGCGGCCTTTATGTTAAGGCCTTCGGTATTTGCACGGCGTCCTGCGGCAACAACCACCAGATCGGCCGTTTCTTCAAAGTTTTTGTCACCTGTTTTAAGCTCCACGAGAGCCTTTTTGCCCTTTTTCTTAACGGCCATAACAAATGTGCCGGTAAAGAATTTAACGCCCTTTTTCTCGAGACCGCTTTTTGCGAAATCGGCAACTTCACGGTCCATATTGGGAAGCACACCGGGGGTGGCCTCCACAACTGTGACCTCGCTTTCAAATTCCGAAAGAACGGTGGCAAATTCAAGACCGATTACGCCTCCGCCGACGATAAGAACCTTTTTAGGCAGTTTTTTAAGCTCCAAAAATCCGTCGCTGTTAACGAGGGGAGCACCTTCCTCCACCTTGAAGGGGTTGGGAGCGGGCACCGAGCCGGTAGCGATTATAAGGTTTTTAAATGTGACGGTTTCGTCGCCGGCCTTGACCGTGTGGTCGTTCAGCAGCTCGCCGTTTGCAAATTTAACATCACATCCGCTCTTTTTAAGCAGATATTCGACCCCTCCGCGAAGCTTTTTAGAGGTGGCTTCCTTGTGGTCGTAGCACTTCGAATAGTCGAAATCCTTAACGTCAAGGTTAACGCCGAAATTATTTGCGGTCTTTGCCTCTTTATAAAGCTCGGAGCAGTGAAGCAGAGCCTTTGTGGGAATGCATCCGCGGTTTAAGCAGGTTCCTCCGCACTTATCCTTTTCGATGAGCACGGTCTTTTTGCCGAGCTTTGCGCTGGCTATTGCGGCAACATATCCGCCGGGACCTCCGCCGATGACAGCAACATCATATTCCATTTATGTTCAGACCTTTCGTTATAAATGTTGTGGCAAAATTGCGCCCGACGGTTGTTTGCCGGGCGCCTTGCAACAAATCAGTCTTCGTCAATGGTCTTGAAGGATTTGCCCCACTGCTTCATACGATCTTCGTATGCGTCGTTGTAGCGATAATCTCTCCAGAAGGTGAGGATGTGCATATCGGTGTCGCTTTCGCTGTTGTCGAGAGCGTGGAAAACACCTGCGGGAATGAAGATGACCTGATCGCCTTCAATGTCGACAATCTCGTCGTCCAGCTTGAGCTTGCCCTTACCGTCGAGGATGTAATAGATCTCGTCCTCTTCGTGAGCTGCGCCGCCCAGAGCCTTGTGAGCCTTAACGGTGCCGTGGTTGATCTGGATAACATTGTCGCGACCGGTGATAACATGGTCGAGGATCATTCTGGATTCATAAGAATCTCCATAGATAAGGGGCTTAACGCGGTTGACTTTTACTTGAAGGGGAGGCAGTTTTTCCATAATAAATCTTTCCTTTCGATTGTGGACCGAAAAGGCTTGGTACATAGCCTTGCCTTTTTCTGTCCTTTTTAAGTTTTTAATAATAATCGGTTTGGCCGATAAATCCTTTAAATTACCGATGGCCGCTGTATCAGAGCCTTAGGCCGTTGTTAGATAAAGCGTCGCTAAATTATAAAAACAATCAATTAAACGATCATAAGATAGGGGTTCTCAAGCAGTTCCTTGAGTCTGCTTAAGAACTGGGCGGCGGGAGCGCCGTCAATAACCCTGTGGTCGTAGGTCAGAACCAGGTTCATCATGGGACGAACAACTATCTGACCATCGCGAACAACGGGAGTATCGGTCATTGCACCGACGGCAAGAATGCCCACCTGAGGAGGATTGACAATTGCAGTGAATTCGTCGATTCCGAACATTCCCAGGTTACTTACGGTAAATGTGCCGCCCGAGTAATCCTCTTTCTTGAGTCCGCCGGCCTTGGTCTTTGCGATAAGGCGGGCCGATTCGTCGTGAATCTCACCGAGGGTCATATTCTGAACGTCGCGGACGGTGGGAACGATAAGTCCGTTGTCCACTGCAACGGCGATACCGATGTTAACGCTGCCCTTTTCAGTGATCTTTCCGTCCTCAACAAGGGCATTCATACGGGGATGCTCCTGAAGGGCGCGGCCGAGAGCCATAATGATGATGTCGTTGAAGGAAACCTTCTTTTCGGCCTTTTTGAAGGCGGCGCGGATGAGCTTTGCCTGGCTCATATCGACGGCAACCTTGTGATAGGCGTGAGCCATCGACTGTACGCTGTTCATCATATTGTCGGCAATGACCTTTCTCATGCCGGAAATGGGAATGACCTTGTCCTCTCTTGCGAGGTTTGCATCACCCGAGAGAATGTCGTGTTTAACGATCTTTCCGTTTTCGCCGGTGCCGGTGACAGTGGTTACGGAAACGCCCTTTCTTGCGGCGATGGCCTTGGCAACCGGGCTTGCCTTAACGGCTGCGGCGGCAAGAACGTCGCGCTCGATAATAAGACCGGAGGGACCTGTGCCCTTAACGGTTTTATAGTCGAGATTTTTGCGCTCGGCCGTCATCTTGGCTCTGGGAGTGACAAAAATTCTGCCTCCCTCAAGGGCAATGGGGGTAACATCGTCGGCGGCGGGAGCGGCAGGTGCGGCAGGAGCAGCCTTTACGGCAGGGGCTGTGGGAACGGCAGGTGCGGGAGCAGGCTCGGGTTTCTTTTCTTCCTTCTTGGGAAGAAGGTCGGCAAAATCTTCACCCTTTTTACCCACAATGGCTATGGTCTCGGTAATGGGAACGGTCTCGTCCTCTTTGGCAACCAGTTTAAGCACTTCGCCTGCGGCGGTACTGTCGATCTGAATGGTGTTTTTGTCGGTTTCCATTTCGAAAAGGGGCTGACCGATTTCCACCTTGTCGCCTTCCTTAACAAGCCACTTGGTAATGGTGCCCTCGGTCATTTGCAAACCCTGTTTGGGCATAATTATTTTTTCAGCCATTTGAAGTCTTCCTTTCCGAATTATTTATAAAGGGTGCGTTTAACGGCGTTTATAATGTCTTCGGGCTGAGGAACAACGGCGTTTTCAAGGCCGAGGTTGAAGGGCAGGGGGCACTGCTTTGCACCGAGGCGCTCGATAGGAGCATCAAGATAGCAGAATGCCTGCTCGTAAAGCTGGGAAGAAATTTCGGCGCCTACGCCGCAGGTGCGGTGAGCCTCGTGAACAACAACGCATCTGCCGGTCTTTTTGACCGAGCTTGAAAGCAGGTCTATGTCCAGCGGAACCAGGGTGCGGGGGTCGATGACCTCGCAGTCGATGCCCTCTTTGGCAAGCTCTTCGGCAGCGTCGAGAGACTTCTTAACATAGGTATGGGTTGCGATGATGGTGCAATCCTTACCCTCTCTGAAAACCCTGCCCTTGCCCCAGGGGATCATAAATTCGGGATCGTCGGGAACCTCGGATTTCTGGGTGTAAAGAGCCTTGTGCTCGATGAAAATGGTGGGGTTGTCGTCGCGAATGGCGGTGCGGAGAAGACCGGCTGCATCCTCGGCGGTGGAGGGCATTGCAACCTTGAGGCCGGGGAAGTGCATAAAGAGGGCCTCAAGACTCTGGGAATGGGTGGCGGCGTTTCCGCGGCCGACTCCCTGCTGTCCTCTGATTACAAGCGGAACCTTTGCTTTTCCGCCGAAAATATATCTTGTTTTGGCAACCTGATTGATTATCGAATCGGCGGCCACAAGGGAAAAGTCCATATACATAAGCTCGACAATGGGGCGCATACCCGCACAGGCGGCACCGAGTCCGGCACTTATAAATCCGGCTTCGGAAATGGGGGTGTTGCGAACTCTGTCTGCACCGAATTCATCGGCAAGACCTCTTGTTGCTCCGAAAATACCGCCGAGAACCTCAATGTCCTCGCCTATTACGAAAACCTTTTCGTCACGACGCATTTCTTCGGCCATGACGTCTCTTATAGCCTGAACATAACTCTTCTTGCTCATTATGCGTCAGCCTCCTCATAAAAAACTCCGTCAAGAACGGTATTGGGATCAGGCTCGGGACTGTTAAGTGCAAATTCTGCGGCCTTTGCGATGGCGTCGGCGGCGTCCTGCTCGATCTTATCAAGCTCGGCTGCCTTTACGCCGTCGGCTTCAAGAACCTTGCGCAGTCTCTTAATGGGATTCTTCTTCTTCCACTCCTCGACCTCTTCGCGGGTACGATAGGGGGTGGGGTCTCCGGTCCAGTGACCGTAGATACGGTAGGTTTTGCACTCAATGAGTGTGGGGCCTTCGCCCTTTCTTGCGCGGTCGATTGCTTTTTTGGCGGCCTTTGCGATGGCTTCGACATCGTTTCCGTCGACGGTTACGCCGGGAATGTCGTAGGCCTTTGCGCGGACCGAAATATCCTTAACGGCAGTGCTCTGCCACTGGGGAACGCTTATGCCGTATCCGTTGTTTTCGCAAACGAATACTACCGGCAGCTTCCAAACGGCGGCAAGGTTAAGCGATTCGTGGAAAACGCCTTCGTTGGTTGCGCCGTCTCCGAAGAAGGAAATGGCAACCTTACCGTTGTTCTGCATTTTGCTGGCCAAAGCCGCGCCCACGGCGATAGGTACGCCGCCCGCAACAATGGCGTTTGCGCCAAGGTTACCTGCGTCCACATCGGCGATGTGCATGGAGCCTCCGCGGCCCTTGCAGTATCCGTCCTCTTTACCCATAAGCTCGGCAAGAGCCTTTCCGGGATCGGCGCCTTTTGCAAGGCAGTGACCGTGTCCGCGGTGGGTGCTGGCGATATAATCGTCGGGATTAAGCAGTTCGCAGACTGTGGCCGGAACGGCTTCCTCTCCTACACAAAGATGAACCGAGCCTCTGAGTACATTTTCCTCAAAGAATTTAAGAGCCTGATTCTCAAAATCTCGGATAAGGTTCATTGTGTAGTAGATATGACACAATTGTTTTTTATCCATAGTTTTCATCCCTTTTAATATTTAATGGTTTTAAGAATTTCTACAATGTGGGTGGTAGTGTCGGCAATGTGTGCGCCGGCCTCGGCAAGGACCTTTTCCTTGTTCTGAGCGCTGCCCGAGCCATCTGCTCCGACGATTGCTCCGGCGTGGCCCATACTTCTGCCCTTGGGGGCATTTTTACCGGCAATGCAGGCTACGACGGGCTTTGTAAACACGCCTGCCTTCATTGCGGCGGCCACCTTTTCTTCCTCGTCTCCGCCGATCTCGCCGATAAGCACGAGAGCCTTGGTTTCGGGATCCTTTTCAAAGAGGGGAAGAAGCTCGACAAATGTCGAACCGGGGATCATATCTCCGCCGACGCCGATGCAGGTGCTCTGACCGATACCGGCGTTTGACATCATAAATACCGTTTCATAGCAGTTGGTGGCGCTTCTGGACATAATGCCCACATTTCCGGGAAGGAAGATGCGGTGGGCCATAAATCCGGCCTTGCTCTTGCCGGGGGAGATAACGCCGAAGGAGTTGGGGCCGATTACGGTTGCGCCGTAATATTTGCCTACATGATAAACATCAAGCATATCCTGAACCGGAACGTGCTCGGCAATGGTTATGACAAGCTTTAAGCCTGCTCTGATGGCTTCCATTGCACTCTGCTTTGTAAATTTTGCGGGAACGAAAATGACGGTGGCGTTTGCACCGGTCTTTTCAACGGCCTCCTTAACGGTGTTGAATACGGGAACGCCGAGAACCTCCTGACCGCCCTTTCCGGGGGTAACTCCGCCGACCACCTTGGTGCCGTATGCCAGCATCTGCTCGGTATGGAAGGTGCCCTCTCTTCCGGTGATGCCCTGAACGAGCAATCTTGTGTTTTCATCTACCAGTACGCTCATTATTGTGCACCTCCGTTTACGATTGCGTCAACGCCCGAGATAAGTCCGTCGGCGTAGATTACATTGGTAAGATCGTGAATGATTTCAAGGCCCTTATCCTTGTTGGTTCCTTCAAAACGAACGACCACAGGATGGGTAACTCCGTCCTCGGTAACGGCAAGATGGATTCCGCCGGCAACCTCGTCACAGCGGGTGATTCCACCGAAAATGTTGATGAATAGCTGTTTTGCGCCGGGGGTGGAGAAAAGAATTCTCACGGCGTGGCGGATACGGTCGCTTGTGGCGCCGCCGCCCAGATCGAGAACTGCCGCAACCTTGCGGCCCTTTCTTGCAAGGTGGTCGATGCAGGACATAAGCATTCCCGAGCCGTTGCTCATAACAACAACATCACCCTCGGGATCGCAGGGAATGTAAAGAAAGTTGAAGCTGTCGGCTTCCTTTACAAGCTCCTCGGTCATGCTTTCCTTCTTAAGTTCCATAAGGTCGGGCTGGAAGGCAACACCGCTGTCGTCGATAACAACCTTTGCGTCGATGGCAACAAGGTTATCCTCGTCGTTGACAACAAGGGGATTGATTTCGGTCAGTGTGCAGTAGCGCTTTTTGCACAGTGCATAAAGTTGACCAATAATCTTGGAAAGCTGTTTGGACTGGGGAAATGTAAGTCCCGCCTTGCTTCCGAGATAATATCCGTCCTCGGGAAGATAGCCGAGCAGCGGATCGATAGGCATTTTGAAAATCTTTTCGGGAGCGGTCTTGGCGGTCTGCTCAATGTCCATTCCTCCGCAGGGAGAGAAGATGATGATGTGGTGCTTGGTGTTGCGGTCGAGCATGACCGACAGGTACATTTCGCTCTTTATCTCGGTCTTTTTGACTATCATAAGCTTTTTGACAATGTGGCCCTTGATGTCCATTCCGAGAATGTTCTTTGCGTGGGCAATGGCCTCCTCGCGGGTGTCGGCAAGCTTAACTCCGCCGAGCTTTCCGCGTCCGCCGGTTTCGACCTGAGCCTTAACAACGGCAGGAACGGGAATTTCCATTTGTTCCAGTTCCTCGATGGAATCGACCGTAAAACCGGTAGGAACGGGAAGTCCCGCTTCGGCAAAAAGCTCGCGGGCTTTATATTCCATTAAATTCATAATATGTTTTCCTTTCAAAAGCGGGAAAGGGAAAAACCGTTTCCCGCATATGCTTTAGAAATCGGGTAAAAAAACCTTTGAGACTTATGTCTTAGCCCCAGATCTCTTCATCGGAGGGCTGTGCCTTGCCGTTGTTGTAGGCAACGCGGGTGATGTTGAGGAAGCAGCGGTAGTTGAGGTTTTCGGAAATGCTGTTGTTGCCCCAGGAGCCGCAGCCAAGGGTGGTTGTGGGGGAGAGGCCGTTGGAGAAGGCGCCGCCGTTGCAGGTCGAGCAGATCTGGTTTATAAGTACGCGGCAAACGGTGGCATGCTCGCCGATGAATTCGGCATGCTCCTTGCTGTTTGTGTGGAAGCTAACCGAATGACCGCGGCCTTCCACGTCGAGGTTGGCCTGAGCAATGCGAAGGGCGTCCTCAATGCCGTTGTATTTAAATGTAGCAATAACGGGGCACATTTTTTCCTTGCAGAAAAGGTCGGCCTTGCCGCATCCGTCGGCTTCGACAATGATAACCTGAGTGTCGGCGGGAACATCGATTCCGGCAGTCTCGGCAATCTTTGCAACGCTCTGACCCACAAGGTTCTTGTTCATAACGCCCTCGGGGAAGATGGCGTCGCGGAGCTTCTGCTTGGTCTCGGCGTCATTTATAAAGAATGCGCCGTTTGCCTTAAGAGCCTCGATCATGGTGTCATAGTCCTTCTCGGGAGCGATGACCGTCTGCTCGCCCGAGCAGATGATGCCGTTGTCGAATTTACGTCCGGCAATGATCTTCTTGGCGGCGTCGACAAAATCGATACCCTCGTCGACAATGCACTGAACGTTTCCTGCACCGACTCCGAGAGCAGGCTTACCGCTGGAATATGCGGCGCGTACCATGCCCATTCCGCCGGTAGCGACCACTACGTCAACTGCATGCATAAGCTGTGCCGAAAGGTCGGAGGTGGGCTCTTCGATATACTGAATGGTGTTTTCGGGAGCGCCCAGAGCGGTAATTCTTCTGATTATCTCGTCGCAGACGATCTTGTTGGCTTTCTTTGCACGGGGATGGGGAGCAATGATGATGGGATTGCGGCCCTTAACTGCAAACATAGCGTTGCACATGGGGGTGACGATGGGGTTGGTACAGGGGGTGATAGCACCTACAACACCTACGGGACGTGCAATTTCGGTAATGCAGTTGTCCTCGTCGCGGTTGATAACACCGACCGATTTCTTGCCCTTAAGGCTGTTCCAGATGATGCGGGCCTTGCCCTTGTTCTTGTTTATCTTGTCTTCATAAACGCCCATACGGGTTTCTTCAACGGCAAGCTTTGCATAGTATTCGGCGTTGTCATAAACCGTTTTTCCGATTTCACGGACGATAGCGTCGATCTGTTCCTGAGAAAAATTCTCAAGCTCTTTTGCGGCTGCTCGAGCCTTTTCAATCATTTCGTTAATCATTTTATATTCCTCCAATGAATTTAATCGAAATCTATCATTACCTTGATTTTTTCGTTGCGGTATTTGTCGTTATTCTCGAAAAATTCAAGGCAATCGTCAAACTTGACCCTGTGGGTGATCATCTTTTCAAGACCGTAGTCTTTGGTCTCGAAAATCTTTTTGACCGCCTCGGCGTTGCCGTAGTGACCGGCGCACCCGTGAAGGTCGATGGAATTAAAGGCCATATGGTCTATGGGAAGGTTGTTTATAAGCTTTTCGTAGAAGGCGAGAATCTCCACAACTCCGCCCTTTTTGGCTGCCATAATGCAGTCGATAAGGCAGCTTTCGGAACCCGACGACTCGATAAGCAGATCGGCTCCCTTGCCGTTCGTGATCTTTTTGACCTCTTCGGGCATAGAGCATTTTGTGTTGTTGATAAGGTGGGTAGCGCCCATATCCTTTGCAACGGCAAGCTTGGGCTCTTTTCTTCCGACGCAGACAATCTGTCCCGCTCCGTAATATTTAGCCAGAGCCACGGCGCCCATGGCGATGGCACCGGTACCGGTGATGACCACCGTGCTGTCCTTTGTAAGCTCGGTGCGCTTAAAGGCTTCGTATGCGATGGAGATGGGCTCGAGAAGGGCGGCAGCGTCAAAACTCATACTGTCGGCTATATGGTAAACGTGATAGACCGGCATAATCATATATTCGGCAAAGCAGCCGTCCCAGCAGTTGACCGTACCGACCGATTTAACATTTACACAGTCGTCGTATCTGCCTTCCTTGCAGGCTTCACATTCGCCGCAGGAAACGCCGTTGTCGCAGATTACGCGGTCGCCGGGAGCAAATCCTTTAACATCCTTTCCGACCTTTTCCACGACGCCCGACCATTCGTGGCCGAAACGGCAGGGATAAACTATCGAACCGTCGCGCACAAACATACAATCACCCGTGTAAATGGCGTTGTCGGTGGCGCATATTCCGGCCCTTTTAACCTTGATGAGAAGCTCGTTATCCTTTATGGGACGAAGCTCAACATCTCTGAAGGCCGCTTTATGAGGACCTTCGGCAACAAGTGCTTTCATATTTTTCCTCCATTCAAATGTACATCTTTTCGCCCATCTGCATAAGGAAATATTTATGCTCAGGGTATTTTTCCTTCATAATGGTGGCAAAAGCATTGGGATCTCCGCCGTGCTCGGCAAAATTCCAGTAGTGGCAGGGAACGGCAAGCTTAGGCTTCAAAATTGAAACCACCTTTGCAGCCTCCTCGGAGTTGAGGTTGCCGAAAGCACCGTTAATGGGCAGAATGAGCAGATCACAGTTCTTTATAAAGCCGTTTTCAAGAAGATCGGCTCGAAAGCAGGTGTCGCCCATTACATAAATCTTTTTACCCTCGGCTTCAAGCACAAGTCCCAGCGCGTCGGGAGCAAGCTCACCGTGATCGCAGGGAACTGCGGTCAGCTTGAAGTTTTCTCCCTCAAAGCTGTCGCCTACCTTGAGATAGGTTATCTGATCTTCTCTGAGCGACAATCTCTCTGCCTCGACCTTAACGTCGCAGGCGGCCAGCATCTTTGTGCAGGGGTTCGAAAGCAGAGTAGGAACGCTGTCGGGATCAAAATGGTCGTAGTGTGCGTGGCTTGCGACTACATAATCGAATGTGTACTCGTCGGCCGACATAATTTTCGGCATAATGCGCTTAAAACCAAAATACCTCTCACAGCAGTCGGAAAGGTAAAGGTCAAGAGCCAAGGTAGTTCCGTCGGGAAGCTTGAAAACAAATCCCGCCTGACCCATCGAAAAGACCGCTACGCTGCCGTTTTTGACGGTTGCCGACGCTATATTTTCGGAAATTTTCATTTAAGATAACTCCTTTTTTATAGGCCAAAGCGGCTGTACGCAAGGCGCCATAACGGCTTTTATGCCTTTAATACAGCCACTTTTAAGTTTTTTAGAAATCTCTTGCGTAACCGCAGGTCCAGCCGCCGTCCACAGCCAGGCACTGACCGGTGATGTAACCGGACATATAGCTGTCTGCGATAAAGAGGGTGGGATATGCGATTTCGTCGGGATCGCCCTGACGATGCTGAGGAATATGGTCGAGCAGGCGCTTCATGGAATCGTCCTTTGCCCAAAGAGCAGCGGTCTTGTCCATGCAGATGGTGCCGGGAGCAATGCAGTTGACGCGGATGTTGTCGTCTGCAAGCTCAAGAGCCATAGCCTTGGTCATATTGATGACGCCGGCCTTTGCAGCGGTAAATGCAACCTGATTTCTGAAAGGCACCATACCTACAACCGAGCTTATGTTGATGATGTTGGAGCCCTTTCTCTCGCGGAGGTAGGGAACAACATATTTAGAGCACTTATAAACGCCGTCCATATCTACGCTGACAATCTTTTTCCACCATTCGTCCGAGAATTTGTCAATGTGGAAACGCTCCTCGGCAGGAACGTTAACACCGGCGTTGTTGATCCAGATGTCGATTCCGCCGAAAGTTTTAACGATGTCTGCAAGACCGGTCTTTATGGACTCGTCGTCGCAAACGTTGAATTTGAAGAATTCGGCCTTTCCGCCGTCCTTTTTGATTTCCTCGGCGATGGCCTTGCCCTTTTCAACATTGTTACCGAGTACCGCAACGCTGGCGCCGTTTTTGGCAAAAACCTTTGCCATATAGCTTCCGAGTGCTCCGGTAGAGCCGGTGATACCGACGGTCTTGCCGGTAAAATCGAGATATGCCATAATATTAACTCCTTTTTTTGACCGCAGATGCCCGCATCCTGCAAGGAATACGGGCGTTTGAGGTCTTTAATTTTAAATTTTGCGTAACCGCTTTCGCAAATGTGGCTACAACCTAACGTTTTTAATTTTACTACCTGCGGATAAAACTGTCAAGTAAAATCGAAAAAAATCCCTAAAATATTTTTTGCCCTTTGAGGGAATAACTTTTGCCTTTCTCAAAAGGAACCGCCAAAGAAGTTTTAACGGCTACGTAAACATGAACACAAATATAGTATCGGTAAATATTATGGTTGAATTTATGAAGAAAATGTTGTATAATAATTTCAAACTGTCAAAAGACTATTGAAAGGCGGAGCGAGGTTAAAAATGGGAAAACCTAAATATAAAAGAATTTTACTTAAAATAAGCGGCGAGGTGCTCGCCGGAGGACAGAAGAGCGGTCTTGATTTTTCCACTGTTCTTAAAATCTGCAAAAGCGTTAAAAAATGCACTGACGAGGGTATAGAAGTGGCCATTGTCGTGGGAGGCGGAAACTTTTGGAGAGGACGCTCCAGCGGCGAGATGGACCGCACAAGAGCCGACCATATGGGTATGCTTGCAACGGTCATAAACTGCCTTGCCCTTGCCGACGGCATCGAGCAGGCGGGAGGCCAGGCGAGAGTTCAGACCGCCATTCCCATGCAGCAGATTGCCGAGCCTTACATCAGAGGCCGCGCCATACGTCACCTTGAAAAGGGGAGAGTGGTAATTTTCGGATGCGGAACCGGAAGCCCCTTCTTCTCTACCGATACCGGCGCCTCCCTTCGCGCCGCCGAGATCAACGCCGACATAATCTTCAAGGCCACCAATGTGGACGGAGTTTACGACAAGGATCCCAACAGGTTTGACGATGCAAAAATGTATGAAAGTCTTTCTTATCTCGACATTCTCGAAAAGAATCTCAATGTTATGGATATGACCGCCGCCGCCATGTGCAGGGATAATAAAACTCCGGTGCTTGTTTTCAATCTCAGTGATCCCGAGAACATCTATCGCGCCGCTATGGGTGAAAACATCGGCACGGTGGTTCACTAAAGTAATCTAAAACAGATACAATTCTAAGCTGATGTATTAAAAAGAACTTAAAAGGTTTACCGATAAAAGCCCGACACTTAATTTATTTAACGGAGGAAATATTATGGACGACATTATGAAGCTTACAGAGGAAAAAATGCAAAAATCCATCAAGGCCGAGGAAAGCGAGTTTGCCGGAATACGTGCAGGCCGAGCAAATGCCGCCGTGCTTGATAAAATAACGGTGGACTATTACGGCGTGCCCACCGCCATCAATCAGATGGCCGGAATCTCTACCCCCGAGGCAAGAATGCTGGCCATTCAGCCTTATGACATTTCTATGTTAAAGGAAATCGAAAAGGCCATTCAGGCCTCAGATCTCGGCATCAATCCGTCCAACGACGGAAAGATCATCCGCCTTGTTTTCCCGCCCCTTAATGAGGAGCGCAGAAAGGAACTGGTCAAAGAGGTCGGCAAAATCGGCGAGGAATGCAAGGTTGCCATCCGTTCCATCCGCCGCGACGCCATCGAAAAATACAAAGCCTTAAAGAAAAATTCCGAAATAACCGAGGACGATCTTAAATCGGCCGAAGAGGATGTTCAGAAGCTGACCGATAAATACTGCAAGCTGGCCGACGAGGCTGCCGCCAAAAAGAGCAAGGAAATCTCGGAGATATAATGCGGAAAAAGAATTTTGATGTTTTACCCCGCCACATAGCCGTTATTATGGACGGCAACGGCAGATGGGCAAAAAAACGCCATCTGCCGCGAACGGCGGGACATTCGGTGGGTGCAAAGACCTTTAAAAGCATCTGTCTTTATGCAAACGAGATAGGCATAGAATATATGACATTCTATGCCTTTTCCACCGAAAACTGGCGCCGTCCCAAGGAAGAGGTCGACGCCCTTATGAAGCTTTTTGCCGAATACCTTTCCGATTCGATCAATTTTAAGGATAAAAACATAAGGCTTAAATTCATCGGCGACCGCACGGTGCTTTCAGATGAGCTTCAGCAGCTTATGAAAAATGCCGAGGAAAACTCAAAGGACTGCACGGGACTGACCGTCAACCTAGCCATAAACTACGGCGGACGGGATGAAATCGTTCATGCGGTCAAGAAAATTGCGGCCGATGTCAAAGACGGAAAGCTTGCTCCCGAGGACATAACCGTCGACACGGTGGAGCAAAACCTTTATACGGCGGGAGATCCTCCTGTGGATCTGCTCATCCGGCCGGGCGGGGAATACAGAATATCCAACTTCCTTATCTGGCAGATAACATATTCCGAGTATTGGTTTTCAAATGTGCTTTGGCCCGATTTCAAGCCTAAACACCTTAACGAGGCCATAGAAAGCTTTGCCGGAAGGAATCGCAGATTCGGCAGTGTATGACGGGCAATGCTGTCAGTATGCGCAGGCCCCGCAAGATTGGGACCACGCAAATGCATGCCGCGCAAAACGAAGTTCCCGCAAAATGGGCAGACTGCTTAAAACCGCAGGCTGTGCATAAATTGCAGCTGCTTAAACTCGCGGGTTGTGTGAAAAATGCAATTGCTTAAAATTGTAGCTGCTTAAAGTCCCGCCGGCCGCGCAAAATATGCAGTACATTTTGTGGCGGGTTTTGAACGTGCTTTGGCCGGCTGCCGCGGATTCTTTTTTAAGCATTACTTTTTTTAGCGGCGCTTGTCACATAAGCGCCGTTTTTTGAAGGGGAGTTTTATTTGAAAACAAGGATAATAAGTGCCTTTGTGGGAATAGCTCTTTTTGCCGGGGTGATCGCCGCAAGCTTCTATTTCAGATACACCTTTTCCATATTTGTGGCCGTTTTAAACTGTATTGCAGCGTGGGAAATTTTTTCGGCCGTTAAAATGACCGATAAAAAGCCGCTGCTTGCTGCCGCTATGGCCATGGGAGCGGTAATGCCGTTTTTCGGCGCTGCGAAGGAAATTGTATTTGCCGTTTGCTTTGCATATATTGTTTTTAATTTTGCATATATCATCTTTCATCATAAAGACCTGAAAATGGAACAGGTGTTTTTAAGCGGCGGGCTTTCGGTAATTGTATCGGCATCCTTCTCGACCCTTTGCAGGCTTTTTGATATGGGACTTGACCGAAGCTTCGGCCTAAATGAGCGGGACGGAATATTCCTTGTGGTTTTTGCCTGTGCTGCCGCCTGGCTTGCCGATACAGGCGCATATTTTACCGGCGTCTTTTTGGGAAAGCATAAGCTTTGTCCCGAGATAAGCCCCAAGAAAACGGTAGAGGGCTTTATTGGGGGAGTGGTTTGCGGAACCGGGCTGTCGATGCTGCTTGCATACATATATCAGGCTGTCTTTTCGAACGGCGGCAGAGTTAATTTTGCCGTTGTGGCATTGTGCGCCTTTTTGGCGGCCTTTGCCGGAACACTGGGAGATCTCACAGCATCGGTGCTCAAAAGGGAGTGCGGCATTAAGGATTACGGAAAGATAATGCCGGGCCACGGCGGTGTGCTCGACCGTTTCGACAGCGTGTTTTTAACCGCTCCGCTTATATATCTTCTTGTAGAAATGACAGGGGCATATTTTCCCATAATAATCAGATAATAAATAAATCCGGCTTTATATAAATCGGTTTTGTTCTGTCGGAATGTACGGCGGCCGGCCCTGCTTATCGGCTTTTTTAGACCCCGTTTGACCGAGCACGTCCGACTTGTGTAAAGCCTGACCTTTTAAGGAGAATTCTTTTGAAAACTCTAACCATTTTAGGCTCTACCGGATCAATAGGCACTCAGGCTCTTGAAGTTGTGGATGACCTTGATTACCGTGTGATTGCTCTTGCGGCCGGAAAAAACGTTAAAAAGGCCGAGGAGCAGATAAGAAAATATAAACCGAAATACGCCGCAATGGCAAACGAGCAGGCGGCAAATGAGCTTGCTCTTAAAACCGCCGATACCGATGTTAAGATACTGTCGGGACTTGAGGGAATAAGAGAAATTTCCGCACTGTCGGCCGATGTGGTGCTTAATTCCATTGTGGGCGTGGCAGGACTCATTCCCACCCTTACGGCTATTGAGGCAGGCTCGGACATCGCTCTTGCCAACAAGGAAACCCTCGTGACCGGCGGCGATCTTGTCAAAAGAAAGGCAGCCGAAAAAGGGATTAAAATATACCCGGTAGACAGTGAACATTCGGCGATTTTCCAGTGCCTTCAGGCTTCCGACCGGAGGGATCTTAACAAGATAATAATAACTGCGTCGGGAGGGCCTTTTTTCGGGAAAAAAATAAGTCAGCTTAAAAAGGTGACCAAGGAAAAGGCTTTAAAGCATCCAAACTGGAGTATGGGAGCCAAGATAACCATAGATTCGGCCACACTTATGAATAAGGGCCTTGAGGTTATTGAGGCGGTGCACCTTTTCGATCTTCCCCAAAGCAAGGTGGAGGTTGTCGTTCATCCCCAAAGCATAATTCATTCGCTGGTCGAATGGCGGGACGGTGCGGTGCTGGCGCAGCTTGGCGTGCCCGATATGAAGATACCCATTCAGTATGCCCTGACCTTTCCCAAAAGGGTTAATTTTGTTTCACGTCCTCTTAATCTTGTGGAGGTGTCGCAAATGACCTTTTATGCTCCCGACAGGGAAACCTTCAGCTGCCTTGACACCTGCGAAAAGGCCGTTAATATGGGCGGACTTTATCCTGCGGCGGTAAACGGTGCCAATGAGGAAGCGGTAAAGCTCTTTTTAAACGATAAAATTTCCTTTCTCGATATCGGCGAGCTTGTTAAAAAAATGCTTTCGGAAAATTTCGCGAAAACATATACCACCGTATCGGAAATTTTCGAGGCCGACAGACGGGCGAGAAAAATCGTCAGAGAGCTTGTTTAGAACTACATTATGTATTGATGTAATCGGTTCTTTTAATTGTGCCTTCGATTTTTCGGGAAAGGTATATTGTTTTAATGTGTTTTCCCGGATAAAAATTTCATATGATTTACTTATAATTTTAATTTTTGCGTGATAATATTAAAATAAAATATATGTACCGGTATCAGTACATAGTTTCGGTTATAATAGGCACAGCAGCTTGATCCTGACAAAGTATTCCCGATCCCGATAGGTATATCGGGGACGAGAATGCGGGGTGTTGCTTATTGATTTGTTGATCAATCGGCTATTGACTTATCGATCGATTGGGTTGCCGGTTGATCGGCTGATTGACCGATGTGTCTGTTGTCAAGGTGATAAATGTATGTATAACAGATGTTTCTTGTGCGTAACGTATGTGTGTTGATCGGCGAATTTGAGTATCGGAATTTGAGGCGGTGAGAATTTTGGAAAATGTTATGTGCTCGGTGGGATCGACCCTTTTGTCGGTCTGGAATACCGTTTGGCCCATTGTTGTGGCGATACTTCTTTTCGGACTGGTCGTTGTAGTGCACGAATTCGGCCATTTTTTCTTTGCAAAGCTTTTTAAAGTAAGGGTAAACGAGTTTTCGGTGGGTTTCGGACCGGCTATCTTCAAAAAGAAAAAGGGAGATACCCTTTACTCGGTGAGAATTGTGCCCTTCGGCGGGTATTGCTCTATGGAGGGTGAGGACGAGGACAGCGAGGATAAAGCCGCTTTCGGAAACAAAAGCGTCTGGAAACGCATAATAATTGTGGCCGCGGGAGCCTTTAACAACATTGTGCTTGGGCTTCTTTTTGTGGGCATAATGCTGGGAATCCAGGGACGGTTTTATACCACGACTGTCAGAGGCTTTTACGAAAACGCTTCAAGCTACCAAAGCGGACTGAGAACCGGCGACAAAATTCTCTCGGTGGATGGGCGCAGGGTCTATTGCGCTTCCGATCTTTCCTATTGTCTTATGACAAGCTCCGACGACACCCTTAATATGACGGTCGAGCGGGAAGGTCAAAAAACCGACCTTTCGGTAACATTTGGTACGCAGACTTTGGAGGATAAAAACTATATCGCCCTTGATTTTGCCGTCACTTCGGACAAAATGTCCATAACAAAGCCACTGACCTTCGTGGCCGATACGTTTAAAGAAACGGCGTCGGTTGCGAGAATAGTGTGGATGAGCCTTGCCGATCTTGTGGGCGGAAAATTCGGACTAAACGAAATAAGCGGCCCGGTGGGGGTGGTTTCGGCAGTTGGAGAGACGGTCAGTCAGGTGGCTGCATCGTCAAAGCCTCTGATGGCTCTTGATTCAATCTTTTATCTGCTTGCCGTCATTACCATAAATCTCGGAATAATGAACCTTTTGCCGCTTCCCGCCCTTGACGGGGGAAGGCTTGTGTTCCTTATTATCGAAGGTATACGAAGAAAACCCGTTCCGGCCAAATATGAGGGCTGGATACACGCTGCAGGCTTTGCCCTGCTTATGGCTTTTGTAATCTTCATCACCGGCCACGACATTTTAAAACTCATTCGCGGAGGCGCTTAATGGATTTCAACCGAAGAAAAACAAGAAAAATAAAGGTGGGGAACGCCTTTTTGGGCGGAAATTCGTCGGTAAAGATACAGTCGATGCTCAACATCCCTGCCGAGGATATAAAGGGAAACGTGGCTCAGGCCGCTGCACTTGAAAAGGCGGGCTGCGAGATAATCCGTACGGCTGTTCCGAACATGGAAGCAATTGCCCTTATAGAGGCGCTTAAAAAAGCTGTCAGCATTCCCGTTGTGGCAGATATCCATTTTGACTATCGCCTTGCACTTGCGGCGGTGGACGCGGGAGCAGACAAAATTCGCATAAATCCCGGAAACATCGGAGACGACAGCCGCATCAAGGCGGTGGCAGATAAATGCCGCGGTGGTGGAGTACCCATCAGGATAGGTGTCAATTCCGGTTCGGTGGAAAAGGAACTGCTGGAGAAATACGGCGGTCCCACTCCCGAGGCCCTTGCCGCCAGCGCAATAAAAAATGCAAAACTTCTTGAAAAATTTGATTTTAATGATATTGTCATTTCCATAAAATCCTCAGATGTGAGAAATACATACGCCGCAAATATCGAGGTGGCAAAAATGTGCGAATATCCCCTTCACCTCGGCGTAACCGAGGCGGGAACCGAGCTTTCAAGCGCCATAAAATCATCGGCCGCACTGGGAGGATTGCTGCTTACGGGAATAGGGGATACCGTGCGTATTTCCATAACCGGCGATCCCGTAAGAGAGGTTGTTTGCGCAAAGGAACTTTTGAAAAGTCTCGGACTTAAAAAAGGCGGGGTCACCTTTGTTTCCTGTCCCACCTGCGGCAGGACGAAGATTGACCTTGTGGCCCTTGCAAATGCGGTTGAGCAAAAGCTTTGCGAGTGTGACAAGACCATCAAGGTGGCGGTTATGGGCTGTGTTGTAAACGGCCCGGGCGAGGCCAGAGAGGCTGATATCGGCGTGGCCGGAGGAGACGGCTGCGGGGTCATTTTCCGAAAAGGGAAGATAATCAAAAAGGTGCCCGAGGACAGGCTCCTTCCCGAGCTTTTAAGTGAAGTCGATAAACTTTAATACAGGTATATTTTAATAAAGAAGTACTTTAGAAAAGACTTAAAAAAGACGGATTTTAGCACAGAAAAACTCGAGGCAAAAAAAATACAAGCGGTTGATGGCCGAACACCGGCCGCTTAAGACAAAAAATTAAGAAAGAGATTAAATTTTAAGAAAGAGACTGGAAAATGCAAAACTTTGAAAATTGCTTTCAAAAATACATAAGTCCCGACGACCTTTCGGATGATTTGGCACAGTGCCGGGTACTGCGGGTTGAATGGGATGTCGAACGGCGGAAAATCGACGTTTTTCTCAAAACCGAAGGATATGTCACCTTTGCCGAGCGGCAGAAGGTGCAGGCGGTCATTTCGGGCGGGCTTAACTGCACTGTCGAGCTTAAAATGACGGTAAACGACGAGCCGGACGAGCAAAGCGTGCGGGATATCGCCCTCTTTGTGCGGGCGGAAAATCCCATGCTGGGCGGGGTGTTTGACGACGCGGTTTTTTCGGTGGACGACGATATTACCGTAACCCTCCGCCACGGCGGAATGGATCTTATAAAGGCCTGCAGCGCCGACCGAAAGATTGAGGAAATGGTGCTTGATATTTTCGGCAGGGAGATGAAGGTGGCTTTCGACGGAAAAACCGAGCTTTCGGAAGGGGAAAAAACCGAAAAAATAAAAAAGGTTGCCGCAACACTCGAACCCCAAAAGAAAAAAGAAGAAAAGAAGTTTACGGGCACACCTGCCGACGGACTTCCGGTTTATCTCGAATCGGCAAAACCCGTTATCGGCGGTGCCATAAATTCAAATCCCATAAAGCTTTGCGACGTGGCTCCCGATCAGGGCAACTGCACCGTATGGGGAAAGGTGTTTTTAACCGATTCCCACGAAACGAGGGACGGCCGATCGGTTTTTTACAGCATTTCCATAACCGACAAAACCGGTTCTTATACCTTAAAGGCCAGGGTGCAGAAGGATTCGGCCGAGCACAAGGTCTATGAAGAAAAGCTTAAAGAAGGAGTCTGCATTCTTGTCAACGGCACGGTAAATTACGATACATATGCAAGGGAAAATCTTATAACCCCCAGGGCAATATCCCTTGTTCAGGAGGTGCCTCTCGATGACGGCTGCGACAAAAAAAGGGTAGAGCTTCACCTTCATACAAATATGTCCCAGATGGACGGAATGACCCCTGTTTCAAAGCTTATCAAAAAGGCATATGCTCTCGGTCATCCCGCAATGGCCATAACCGACCACGGGGTTGTTCATTCCTTCCCCGAGGCGGCTCAAACCCGTGCGGATATCGTTAAAAGCGGCGGAGATATAAAGATCATATACGGCGTAGAGGCCTATATGATACACGACGATCAGCATCCCGACATAATCGCCAACAAAAAGAACATACGCCGCTATCACTTTATAATTCTGGTAAAAAATCAAACGGGACTTAAAAATCTTTATAAGCTTATTTCCATTTCCCACATCGACAATTACCACGTCCGTCCTCTTATGACCATGAGCAATCTAAAGCAATACCGTGAGGGCCTTATTTACGGAACTGCCTGCGAGCAAGGTGAGCTTTTCGACGCTGTTGTTGACAAGAAAAGCGACGAGGAAATTATGGAAATAGCCAAATTCTATGATTACCTTGAAATTCAGCCGGTGGGCAACAACCGATTTATGCTTAGAAAAGATACCCTGATGAACATAAAGAACGCCGACCGAAGGGAAAGACTGCTTGCCAAGTACAAAGACCTTAACACCGACGAGGATCTTCAGAATCTTAACCGAAAGGTCGTTGAGATAGGCGAGAAGATGGGTATGCCGGTATGCGCCACCTGCGACGTGCATTTTATGGACAAGGAGGATGCCATTTTCCGCGCCGTTTTGATGGCAGGTCAAAAATTCGACGACGCCGACAATCAGCCGCCTCTTTACTACCGCACAACGGCCGAAATGCTTTCGGAGTTTGAATATCTCGGAAGCGAAAAGGCTGAAGAGGTGGTCATTACAAATCCCAACAAAGTAGCCGATATGATCGATGTGGTCGAGCCGCTTCCGTCGGGAAGTTTTCCACCTTCGATTGAAGGGTCGGAGCAGCTGCTTCAGGATATTACCTGGAAGCGGGCACACGAAATTTACGGTGAAAACCTGCCCGAAATCGTTGAAAACAGGCTTAAAAGGGAACTTGATTCGATAATCGGAAACGGATTTTCGGTTATGTATATCTCGGCGCAAAAGCTGGTTAAGTTTTCCGAGGATAACGGCTATCTGGTAGGATCGAGAGGATCGGTGGGATCGTCCTTTGCCGCCACAATGGCCGGAATTTCCGAGGTTAACCCCCTTGCCCCACACTATGTTTGCCCGAAATGCAAGCACAGCGAATTTATAACCGACGGTTCCTACGGCTCGGGCTTTGACCTGCCGCCCAAAAATTGCCCCGATTGCGGCACCGATATGAAACGCGACGGACACGACATTCCCTTTGAGACCTTTCTCGGTTTTAAGGGAGACAAGGTGCCTGATATAGACCTTAACTTTGCCGGAGAGGTGCAGTCCAAGGTGCACAAATACACCGAGCAGCTTTTCGGAAGCGAGAATGTTTTCAAGGCAGGAACAATCTCCGGTGTGGCCGACAAGACGGCCTACGGATACGTCAAAAAATACGAGGAAGAGAGGGGACTCAACCTCTCGAATGCCGAAATTTCCCGCCTTGTGGACGGATGTGTCGGCGTAAAACGTACCACCGGTCAGCATCCCGGCGGAATGGTGGTTGTGCCGAGGGAATATGAAATATATGATTTTTGCCCGGTACAGCGTCCGGCCGACGATGTTAAATCCGATACAAAAACCACCCACTTCGATTTCCGTTCCATGCACGACCTGCTTTTAAAGCTCGACGAGCTGGGACACGATGTTCCTACCATTTATAAATATCTTGAGGACAATACCGGCATTTCCATTTCCGACGTGCCTATGTCCGATCCGCAGGTTATGAGCCTCTTTTCATCCTGCGAGGCACTGGGAGTTACTCCCGAGCAGATAGGCGTGCCCACCGGCACCCTTTCAATGCCCGAGCTTGGCACACCTTTTGTCGTGCAGATGATAGTCGATTCCAAGCCCAAGACATTCACCGACCTTTTGCAGCTTTCCGGCCTTTCCCACGGTACCGATGTGTGGCTCGGAAATGCTCAGGATCTTATTGCTCAGAATATATGCACCATTTCAGAGGTTATCGGAACGCGAGACAGCATAATGGTGTATCTTATGCACAAGGGACTTGACCCGTCTATGGCATTCCAGATAATGGAGATAGTGCGAAAGGGTAAGGCTCACCAAAAGCTGACCGAGGAACATATCAATGCAATGAAGGAACATGATGTGCCTCAGTGGTATATCGACTCCTGCTTTAAGATCAAGTATATGTTCCCGAAAGCCCATGCCGCCGCATATATGATCGCCGCGTTAAGACTCGGTTGGTACAAGGTGCATCATCCCCTTGAATATTACGCCTCCTATTTCACCGTGCGGGGCGGGGATATCGATGCCGCTATTTTGTCGGGAGGGCTGCCCTCTGTCAAGGCAAAAATGCGGGAGATAGAGCGCAAGGAAAAGGAAAGGACCGCTTCGGCCGTCGAAAAGAGCAGCTATGTTACCTGGCAAATACTGAATGAAATGCTCTGCCGCGGTATCGAGGTGCTTCCGGTGGACATCTATAAATCGTCCGCTAAGAAATACCTTGTGGAGGACGGAAAGATAAGAATTCCCTTCAACGCCGTTCAGGGACTTGGAGAAACAGCCGCAATTTCACTTGAAAATGCCGCAAAGGAGACCGAGTTTATCTCCTGGGACGACATAAGGGAAAAAACGTCCATTTCCAAAACCGTTTTGGAAACTCTCGGGGAGCTGGGCGCCCTTGGCGACATTCCGAAAAGCCGCCAGATGAGCCTTTTCGCTATTTAAGTTTTTAAAACATTAAGGTGAAAGCCTTTGTTATACAAACGACTTTAATGTCAGGGACCTGCCGCACACGAAAAATCTTTGCGTGCAGATTCCTTTAAAGTGCAAAAACCTTTTAAGGAGAACAAAATGAATAAGACCGCAAAAAAACTTAAAAAACTTTTGTGCCTCATCTTTTCGGCTGCAGTGATTTTTGCATCGATTTTTGCCGAAGGGCTTGCTGCCCTTGCCTATTCCGAGGAAGATCTGGAATTTGATATGCTTGGCGCACTTTCGGCAAAATACGAGTCAAACGGCGATCCTGCGGTCATTTCCAGCGGACAGGGAGACGCAGGGGGCGTTTCCTACGGTGCCTATCAGTTTTCGAGCGTTCAGGACATCCCTAAAGCCTTTTTCAGATGGCTTATTGAAACACAGTATGATACCGTTCTCGGCTGGAGACTGAGCAACGCCTACGATGTGGATCACGGCTACGGCAACACCTTCAACAGCGAATGGAAGGCCATTGCCGCCGAAAAGGGCGACTACTTTTTAAAGCTTCAGCGGGCATATGTCCGTACAAAATACTATAACCCGGCAGCATCCTCTTTAAGATCGCTGGGATTTGAAGTTAACAGCTATACCATCGCACTTAAAAATGTCGTATGGTCCCGCGCCCTTCAGCACGGAGTGGGCGGAGCGATGAACGTTTTTAGACGTGCCTTTGAAAAGATCGGCGGATTTTCAGGACATTCGGAGCCTGAGCTTATCGAGGCCATCTATAACGAATCCGGCATAACCGGCGACTACGAAGGAGAAAAGATGTATAACGATTCCTCCTGGATAGTGAGGGATTACGGCCTTGACGGGAAAACCATGAGGTATTTCGGCGGATGCAGCAGCGAGGTGCAGGCCGGAGTGTGGTTAAGGCTTAATGTTAACGAGAAAAACGAGGCCCTTAGGATGTATGAGCAATACAAGGATGCTGTTGATCCTTCGGTACCCAATGATAACACCAAGAGGATAAGCAGGGTAACCCTTGCCCACATTACCGATGGAAAAACCAATGTTCGTGTGAGAACCGGTCCTTCCACCAACGACACAATAATCGGAGAAGTCAACGGCGGAACGCGCCTTGTGCTTACCGACGGTATGTCCGGAGATTGGTATCCCGTGCGGCTTGATATGAACGGCTTTGTGGTAAACGGCTATTGCTATAAGGATTATGTCACGGTTGACTACGACTGCGAGGTCGTGACCCTTGGTGATGTTGACAGCGATGGTCAGGTGTCGGTCAATGATGCCCTTATGACTCTTCAGAACAGCATAGGTAGCAGGGTATTTTCGGAAAAGCAGTTTTATACGGCAAATGTCGATTTTGTCGGCGGAGTGACGGTAAAAGACGCGCTGCTTACACTCCAAAGAGCGGTTAACGTGATCGAAGGATTTTAAGGGCTTTAAAGGTGTGGAAAGGCAGTGGATGCCTGCCTTGCACAAATGTCAAAACGGTGTAGAGCAAGCATAAAACAGCCGTTTATAAAACGCTTTTGAAAAAAATATGCGGTGCCGGTTGCTTTAAGCTTAATCGAATAATAAAACAGATAAATCGGGAGAAACGAGTGCTTGACGCGCTTTTTCTTCCGATTTTTGATTTTTGATTGAGGATTGAGATAATTCGATGTATGGACAATGGCGGTTGGATTTAATGCCCATTTGTCCTTTTTCTTACAACAAAAATCAGCATTATGCATAATTATAAACAACATTATACAAAGTTTTTAAAAATATTGTTGACAAAAACGTGTTATTAAGATATAATTACCAAAAGGATTATAGGTATAACTGCACCCTTGTGAGAATAAATAAAAAACATACGGGTCTTTTGGCTCTTTGCGGGAGGAATCTCTTTGCTTTGTAAGAAAAACAATCGACTTAAAAGAATAATTTCCTTGACCCTGTCTTTGCTTGTCATAATGATGGGCTGTCCTTCGGTGGGGATTTTTACAAAGATCGCCGATATGGGCAGCATATCTGCTCTTGCCGCCGGCGGAAAGATCACATCTCTTGAAGGTTTTGATAATACCAAAATGCTGTGCGGATGCGATACCTACGGAGTGGGCGACGGCTTCCGCCACGGTTACTATTATGTTGACAAAGATCTCACCTTCGACGGATCGGCTACCGGAGGATTTGCCAACTGGGGCTGCGGCCTTACGGTACACGACGGCGATACCATTATAATCGAAATCAAAAAAGGCTGTACCCTCACCTGTAAAGGCCGAGACGGAAGCGGCACAACAGGCGGAGGCGCCGGGATCCACCATAAGGCGGGTTCAAGCCTTGTACTTTTAGGCGACGGAAACCTTATTGCCACAGGCGGAAATGCCGGAACTTCAACGGCAGGATCGGCCGGCGGAGACACATCCTATGAAGGAGATTGCGACTGGATAATCACCGGAGCAGGCGGAACCGGCGGAAACGGCGGCGGTGCCCCCGGATCGGGCATAGGCGGAACAGGCGGTACGGGCGGCACAGGAGGTGCCGGCGGCGCGTCCCAAACGTTGGCATGGAACGGCAACAGAGGAAAAGCCCCGTCGCCCGGAGCATCGGGTTATGACGGTCTTGCCGGTTCAAGGGGAGCAGACGGAACACTCGGTCCGGATACCGAAGGCTGCGGATCGATATGGATAATGGGTTCGGTAAAGGTTACCGCAACAGCCGGAAATGTACAAAGTTCTATTCCCCGGGAATGGCAGGCGAGCGGCGGAAGATACGCCTATGGCGGTTATTCTTCTTATTCGATCAACTGCCGAGGGGGCGGCGATTCAATCCCGGGGCCTTTTGTGGCTGACGGCGGAGCAGGAGGAGCCGGAGGCGGCAGCGGATTTGCCTCAGCTGGGGTAGGAAGCTCTGGCAGCGGCGGAGGAGGCGGCGGAGGCGGTGCCTCCGGATACTATCGTTGGTATGATACAAACGGCTGGCTTGTACACTGCTTTTCGGGCGGCGGCGGAAGCGGCGCAGGAGACAAAACCGGTTGGGCTGGACTGTATTCTCAAAACACCGAAACCCCCGGTCAATGCTATAAAATAATGAGCTACTACGACGCTCATCACGAACACGAAGAATGGTATGCACACACATACGCAATACCCAGCGAGGGAACATATAACGGCAACCTTGAAAAGGCGCAGTCCGAAGCTATCGGAAGCGATCCCGGCAGTCCGAGCTATACCGGCGGAGCAGGCGGTATCGGCGGTAATATGGAAAAAGAACACTCCGGTGCACCACGTGCTGCAAACGGAGGAGCCGGAGGCAATGTCTCAGATCCCACAAAAAAAAGTGACTGGGTATATGTCGCAACAAAGGGAGGCGCAAACCTCACTGCATCCACGACCGACGACTATAAAGGCCAAGGCAAAAACCTCGGAGTCAATCTCGATGACGGATATGCCTTCGGTGTTGATTTTTCCATAACCTTAAACGGGAACGGCGGCGTGGGCGGCTCGATTAAATATAATATGATCAACGGCCGCGACGCCAATCGCACTGCTTTTACGGCGTGCACACGGCCCGGCTATACCTGCACGGGATATTATATACCCGGAACAAACACCAAGATAGTTGATGCCGACGGAAATATCACCCAAGCAGTTGACGGATATACAAATTACGACACCGATTATTACCGCTGGAACACCCTAACCAATACCACCCTTGAGGCCCACTGGTCAGCAAATACATACACCGTATCATTTAATGCATCGGCAAACGGCGGAAGCGGCGGACAATCGGCAAATGTAACGGCCACATACGGCGCTGCTATGCCTGCAATTTCCACCACCGCTCCGGTAAAGACCGGATACTCCTTCACGGGATGGTACGATGCACATACCGGCGGAACCCGGTATTACACGTTTACAGGCGCAAGTGCACGGAATTATGATAAAACATCAAATACGACCCTGTATGCCCAGTTTGCAGTCAATACCTACACAATCTCGTTCAACGCAAACGGGGGAAGCGGCGGTCAGACGGCCTCATTGAGCGTGACCTACGGCTCGGCCTTGCCCGCCATTTCGACCACGCCGCCCACAAGGTCAGGATATATTTTTAACGGATGGTATACCTCGGCAAACGGCGGAACTATGTATTACGACAAAAACGGTGTTCCTGCAATTTCGAACTATTCGGTGGCCGGAAATCTGGCCCTCTATGCAAACTGGACGGCCGAAACCTATTCGGTGGCGGTCGCATGGGGAAGCCTTGATTTCAAATACACTCCAAATTCTCCGACATGGGATAAAGACGGCCATAAATGGAACAGCTCGAGCGGTGCCTGGACGGCATCAAGCAGCGGAAAAAACACCATTTCGGTCAAAAACAATTCAAACGTTGCCATGACCGCCGAGTTTAAGTTTGTACCCCAAACGATAACCGGCGTAACCGGCGGAAGCTTTTCGGTGCAAAGCCTTGATATGGCAATAGCGGGAAGCGGAACGGTTACATTTATGCCGGCCGGCACATTAAACGGCGCATATATAACCTCATCGAAGCTCGGCGCCATAACCGTGACGGTCAAAAAGAAAAGCTGAAAAGGCCTTGCTGAATCGCGTTATATATCCAAAGCAGCAAAAACCAAATATATATTCTAAAAAAGCAAAAACACTCCTTAATGCCGCCGGTAAAGGGGTGTTTTTTGTGCAATAAAGGCCACGCTTGGAGAAACACATATAAGGCAGGAGAAAACAAAATCTTAACCGTCGGATCGACAGGTGTTTTATCACGGCAGTGTGCATTTTACCGGTTAAAACCGTAGGCCAAATTAAATACGATAAATGTCACATAGGAATACAAATAGGTGATATTGTGTTGAATTATAGAGAAATATGTGGTAAAATATACAGGATATAAAATGGGTTTGCTGTACGATCCGATAAGAATGTGACCGTGGGCAAAATTGTTTTTCAAACGCCCCGGTGAAAATTCTAAAAAGAAATATATAGAGCAGAAATGCTTTGCTTTTGCGCAATGGAAAGGACGCCGAAAAGCAAATGTATGCCCGATCACGGTGCGCACAAAATCCCGATTTTTAAGCCGCAAACATATAAAACACAACAAAGCCATAACATAACTGGAGGAACATTATGATAACCGGTGAACTGAAAAATAAAATCGACTCTCTTTGGGACATATTCGCGGCGGGAGGACTTGTGAATCCCCTTGATGTCATCGAGCAGATCACATATCTTATGTTTATTCGCGATCTTGACGACAGCGATAATCTGCGGGCCAGAGAAGCGGCTATGCTTGGCCTTCCTTACGAGAGCGTTTTTGCAAAGGAAACCGAAATCGGCGGCCGAATTGTTGACGGAAATCAGCTGAAATGGTCGGTGTTTCGCGATTTTCCCGCTGCTCAAATGTATACGGTTGTGCAGGAATGCGTTTTTCCTTTTATAAAAAATCTGCACGGGAATAAGGACAGCGCCTATTCAAAATATATGGGCGACGCGATTTTTAAGATTCCGACCCCGCTGCTGCTTGATAAAATCGTAACCGCCCTTGATGTCATATACGATTTAATGAATGAAAATCAGTCGTCGGATGTCAGAGGAGATGTTTACGAATACATTTCTTCCAGGCTTCAGGTTAACGGACGCGCCGGAGCATTCCGCACCCCTCGCCACATCATTAAAATGATGGTTGAAATGGTGGAGCCGAGTCCCGATGATGTCATATGCGATCCTGCCTGCGGAACGGCCGGTTTTTTGGTTGAGGCGGGAAAATACATACGCCAAAATCACAAGGAAATGTTTTTCGATCGGGTCAAAAAAGACCGCTATATGAATCATATGTTCCATGGATTTGATATGGGCAGAACCATGCTGCGTATCGGCGCTATGAATATGATGACGCATGGAATCGACAATCCGATCATCGAATATCGGGACAGCCTTTCCGACCAAAATCCCGACAAGGACAAATTCAGCCTTATTCTTGCCAATCCGCCGTTTAAGGGCAGCCTTGATTACGACACCGTTTCGGCCGATTTGCTGAAGGTTTGCAAAACCAAAAAGACCGAACTGTTGTTTTTGGCGCTGTTTTTGAGAATGCTGCGGGTCGGCGGAAGATGCGCCTGTATCGTTCCCGACGGTGTGCTTTTCGGCTCGTCGACGGCGCATAAGGCCATACGAAAGGAAATCATCGAGGGCAACCGTCTTGAGGCGGTGGTTTCAATGCCGTCGGGCGTGTTCAAGCCCTATGCAGGGGTTTCGACCGCGATTCTGATATTCACAAAAACCGGCCACGGCGGAACCGATAATGTGTGGTTTTACGATATGCAGGCCGACGGATTTTCTCTTGACGATAAGCGTTCGCCGGTTGCCGAAAACGACATTCCCGACATAATCGCCCGCTTTAAAAATCCCGAGGGCGAAAAAGACAGAGAACGCACCGAAAAATCCTTTTTCGTGCCAAAAGCGGAAATTGCCGAAAACGGATATGATCTTTCGATAAATAAATATAAAAAGACCGAGTATGTCCCCGTTGAGTACCCGCCCACAAGCGAAATCATGGCCGACCTCCGCGATCTTGAAAAGCAAATAACCGAAACGATGAATGAATTGGAGGGGATGTTGTGAATGGAAAAAGATGATATAATTAAAATTGCAGACGAACTTTATGAAAGAGCTCTTGATGCAAATTCATATTATGCGATTATTATACAATATTCAAAGTTGAGAAAAGATTATGAGGAAGAGATGCAACTTTCACCCGCTTTTTTCAATATGACATACAGTGCTTTGCAAAAAGCTTGTTTTATGGAATTGGCCAAATTATTCGAGGCGTCAACCGACGTTGTGTCTATACAAGGATTGTTGAAATGCTGCGATGAAAACAAGTTGTATTTTCCTGAATACAGAGAAGAAAAAAACGAAAAGATCGGTGATGAGGAATGGATTGAAAAAATACCATATCAGCATTGTTTGCAACCATCAGAGGAATGCCTTTTTAAAGAAAAAGTGGCGGAACAACGAGAAATTGCAAAAATTCTTGGTATTTCAGATGTTGAGCATATCACAATAAAAGCAGATATGACATTTTCGGAGAAGATAGATTTCTATTGTAAATGTATTAGTTCGTACAAGAAAAAAATAGACAATATCCGTATTCAAAGAAATAAATTCTATGCTCATAATGATAAAACATATCTTTTGTCAGATAAAATTGTTTGGGAAGAAAATCCCGTTGAATATGAAGATATCAAAATTTTGATTAACTTTGCTCTTGAGTGTACAACATTTATTTTGGAACTGTTGACTGGAATACTTAGAGCAAGACAATATAGTAATATAGACGATCTGCAGGGAACACTTATGCTGGTGAAAAAAGGATTGAAGTATCAAAATATTGAAATAAATAAGCAGTTAAATAAATATAAGTAGAAATGTTTTTTATTCTTAATTGGCAGGAATGATGATATGAAAATAGTAGATTTATGTGCATACGCCCCTAAGTCAGCAATTAAGGCAGGGGAGGCAATAAAAGATGGAAAATATATATTTTTTACATCGAGCGATGATGAAAGTAAGCGGTACAGTGATTATCAACATAATTGCGAGGCAATAATTATGGGAACAGGCGGTAACGCTACGCTACATTACTATAACGGTAAATTTTCCACGTCAACTGATTGTATTGTTCTTCTTCCTAATGAATCTATCCGCTGCAAGTTTTTATACTATTTCTTTTTGCACAATATTGCTGTTTTGCAAAAAGGATTTAAAGGTGCAGGACTTAAACACACAAATAAAAACTATATAAATAACATTGAGATAAACACTGTTCCTGATATTGAAACGCAAGACAAAGTTATAAAAGCGCTTGATTTGGCTTGTAACCTTGTACGGTTTCATCAGCGACAACTTAAAAAACTTGATGAACTCGTCAAATTCCGATTGAGATTTCACCTGTTTTAAGAAATTTAATAACTGTTATA
>CAJJNV010000017.1 GCA_905193225.1 uncultured Oscillospiraceae bacterium
ATATGGGGATTTTTCTCCGCCAAAATCGCGTTCGTATGTGTGCGCTATGGTTAAGGTTTTGCGCTTTTTTTACAAAGTGGTTTAACACTTTTTCGTTATCCGCTTTACTGCTTATTTGCTCTGTTCCTTATTAAGAAGCTTGGAAATAACAATGGCGATAACGGGTACGGCCACAGCCTGAATTGCAAGTCCCGTAAATCCGGTTTTTATCTGACCCCATACTGCCGCAACAGTGAGAGGAGAAAGTCCCCGGAAAGCATAAACGCAAAGCAGGAAAAATGCTCTTCCGCAAACCTGCGCCAAAATAACACCGACAAAAGCAAGCAGAGGCTTTTCGGAAATTTTGCTGCCGAAAAGTCCCGAAACGGCGGCGAAAACCGCAAGTTCGGCCATCATAAAGGGCAGTCTTGAAGCAGCGGGCATTGCAGCTCCGGCAAGGGATGTAATGCAAAAGCTTGCCACGGGAGAAAGTATTCCCACAATAAGTCCCCATTTTGTTCCGAGCAGCAGTCCGCCCATTAAAACCGGCAGATACATGGGAAGGAGGGTCATTCCGGCGCTTGCACCGACGGCGAGATGGGCAATCTGAGGAAGCACTACCGCAAGAACGATAAGAGCAGCCGACACCGCCGATTTAACCGATATTTTTGCTTTTAAAGAGGTCATTCTTTTTTCAAGTACATTTTCAAGCATTGTTTTTATCTCCTTTGAAATAATCAGAAATTTTCTTCACTTTTTGCCCTTGGAAGGCTTTATATATTTAATCGTTTTTTTCAAATTCCCCGGCAACGGCCTTTAAGAGCTTTCTTATTTCAAGATGCTGTGGACATGATTTTTCGCATTTTCCGCAGCCGATACAGTCGGAGGCCTTTCCGTTGAATTTGGTGTAGGCATCGTTATAATAACAGTCGGCGTTCCAGTCCTTATACAACCGTTTAGCGTTGAGGCAGGAGAAAAGATCGGGAATGGATATTTTTTTGGGACATCCGTCGGTGCAATAGCGGCAGGCGGTGCAGGGGATAAGCTGCATGAAACGGAAAATTTCGCAAACCTTTTTTACGGCTGCCTGCTCGGCGTCGTTAAGAGGCTTAAAATCGGTCATATAGGAAAGGTTATCCTCCATTTGCTCCATGTTGCTCATGCCCGAAAGCACCGAGAGTATACCGTCAAATCCAGCGGCAAAACGGATGGCATAGCTTGCATAACTGCCGCCATTAAGATCGTCAAGCACCTCTTTGGCCTCGTCGGGAAGGTTGACAAGATTGCCCCCTCTTACCGGCTCCATGACCACAACGGGCTTGTTGTGCTTCCGACATACCTCATAGCACTTTCTCGCCTGAACGGCGGGATCGTCGTAGTCCACATAGTTGAACTGTATCTGAACCACCTCGATGTCGGGGTACTGATTCAAAATTTCGTCGAGCACCTCCGCCTTGTCATGGAAGGAAAGACCGACATGTCTTACCTTGCCCTCGGCTTTAAGCTCAAAGGCCTGTTCATAGGCGCGGCAGCGTTTATATTTTTCAAAAATATCCTTGCTTTGGGAGTGCATAAGATAAATGTCGAAATAATCGACTCCGCAGGCCTCAAGCTGTTTTTCAAAAAGCGGTCTTATTTCCTTCTCGGTGTTGAAAAGGGTCGAGGTAAGCTTGTCGACCAGCACAAAATCCTCACGGGCGAAGCGCTTACATACACATTCTCGTATGGCCGTTTCGCTCTTTCCTTCGAGATAGACCATGGCCGTGTCAAAATAGTTAAATCCCTTCGACATATAAAGGTCAACCATTTTTGTAAACTGCTCAAGGTCAACATCCTCGCCCTTCATGGGAAGCCGCATACATCCAAAGCCGAATTTCTTTTTTACCTTTTCAAATCCCTTCATATTCTCGGTTCCTTTCCTTTTTATTTTTGTTTTCGTTTAATGTTCGTGTTCGCACTTGTTTTCTTGTTTTTGTTCTGTGTTTTTTATCTGCATCCGTCAGGCGTGATATAATGTTTAGTGCGATTACACCGTCAGATACAACACAACCGTATTATACAACATAAAGTTGACTTTAGGTCAAGGCTTTTTTGAATTTTTTTACCTGCCGCAAAATCTAATTATGGAAAGACGTCGGGAGAACAAAAAAATGCAAATTATCGATTGCCTTTCCCCCGTCAAAACAGAAAAGCAAAAAAGTTATATAAAAAAGAAGCAACATAAAAAAATAACTATTGACATTTTGCAATTTTATGCTATACTTTTATAGCAATCGAATTTAGGGGTGTAGCTCAGCTGGTAGAGCAGCGGTCTCCAAAACCGCGTGCCGGGGGTTCGAGTCCCTCCACCCCTGCCAAAAATCCCGTCCGCTTTAGCGGACGGGATTTTTACTTATTGCTTCTTAACTCTTCACTCTTACTTAAAATAAAACCGGTTGCGGGAGTTTGGGGAAGTAACAAATAACAGGTAAATTGTAAGAGGTACCTGTCGGCTTGGCCGACGAATTAACAGAACCGGCAAGTGTCGAAAGATGCTTGCCGATTTTTATTTTTTCTTTTTTGTTTGCAAATATAATCCCTTTGCACATCCCGGCGCGGTTGTTTTCCCTTTGAATTTCGGCGAGCTTTGCGGATTCACTTAAATTTTCTGCGGAATACGCTTTGCATCCGTTCATAAACATCTTCATAAAAATTCCTCCTTCATACTGTACTATGATTGGTTTTGAACACGTTATAACACATCATATGTACTAAACCCGGGACGCAGCAGCAAGCCGCTGATAGCGGCAGAGAACACGAAAAATTAAGAAGGCCCTTGAGTTTTTGCGCTCAGGGACCTTCTTAATTAAGTTTACGCTCAAAGGCTTTTGTTTAAAGACGTTTGTTTAGAGATATTTATTAAAACTTAAAATCAGATGCTGCATCAAGCATTTTCTGCTCGGGTTGCAGATCTCGCCATTTGAATTTAAATCCGCTTAGCTTTGCAGATGTGCAGATACGCTATGTGCGAGTGTCCGTTGACACCTGAATTTATTTTCCGCTGTCACCGTAGTTTGAAAGCACGCGGGCCGACGGATCGTCAACATCGCAGCCCTCCCACGACTTGTTGGGCATCCAAAAGTCCACAACCATATCGCTCTGGCCGGGATAATACTTTTCAAAAAGCTCGCGATAAAGCAGCGATTCTTTTGTAAAGGGGCGGGCATGGGTATAAACCTTGCTTTTTTCCTCAAACTCGCCTTCGGTATAATAGCTTTCGGCGTATTCCTTGAGGTAGTCGACCATAGAATGTCCCACGGCGTCGGAAAATGCCGCCTTTTCGCGGAAAAGGATGTCGTGGGGAAGATAATCTCCCTCAAAGGCATGACGGAGAAGATATTTTCCCTTGCCGTATTTGTTCATCTTCTTTTCGGGATCGACCGACATAACATATTTGACAAAATCGAGATCTCCGAAGGGCACCCTTGCCTCAAGGGAGTTTACAGAAATGCAGCGGTCGGCACGGAGCACATCGTACATATGAAGCTCACGCACACGCTTTTCCGATTCCTTCTGAAACTCCTCGGCCGACGGGGCAAAATCGGTGTACTTATATCCGAAAAGCTCGTCGGAAATTTCTCCGGTGAGCAGTACGCGAATATCGGTATGCTCGTGGATCCATTTACAAAGCAGATACATTCCCATGCTGGCGCGAACGGTGGTTATGTCGTATGTTCCGAGCAAATGGACAACATGCTCAAGAGCTTCCAGCACATCCTCCTTTGTGATGATGACCTCGGTATGATCGCTGCCGATATAATCGGCCACCTGCTTTGCATATTTAAGGTCGATGGCATCCTCGCTCATACCTATTGCAAAGGTTTTGATTGGAGTCTTTGATTTTCTTGCGGCAATGGCGCAGACAAGAGAGGAATCAAGTCCGCCCGAAAGCAAAAATCCAACCTTGGCATCGGCGATAAGGCGCTTGTCAACGCCGCAAACCAGCTTATCGTGAATTTTTTTGCAAACCGTTTCGAGATCGTCAAAACAGACTTCATCAACCTTTGCGATGTCGCAGTAGCTTATAAATTCCCCGTCTTTATAGTAGTGCCCGGGAGGGAAAGGCATAATTTTATCGCATATGCCCACCAGGTTCTTGGCTTCGCTGGCAAAAGCCATGACGCCCTTTTCGTCACAGCCGTAATAAAGTGGACGTATGCCGATAGGATCCCTTGCGGCAATGTATTTCTTCGCCTTGCCGTCGTAAATTATAAGGGCAAACTCGGCATCCAGCATTTTAAACATTTCGGTGCCGAATTCTTTATAAAGGGGCAGTAAAATTTCGCAGTCGGAATCACTTTTAAAGGTGTATCCCTTGCTTTTGAGCATATCACGGAGTCTGTCAAATCCGTAAATCTCACCGTTGCAAACAACATAAGAGCCGTCAAGCTCGAAGGGCTGCATTCCCTCCTCGGTAAGTCCCATGATGGCCAGACGGTGAAATCCCAAAAGACCCTTGCCGGTATCAATGATACGGCTGTCGTCGGGTCCTCTCGAAATTGTCTCATCAAAGCCTTTTTTAAATTTTTCTAAAACGGCACCGCCGTCGCAATAACCCATAATTGAACACATAATTATTCCTCCGGAAAAAAGTTTTGTCCTAAAGTTCAAAATAGCGATTAAAAGGGCGAGAAGATGTTTTTGAGCCTTGCGCCGCTCTCTTGGGCAGCGTGCTGTTGACCCTCAAAACATCGCATATCTCCCGCGGTGCCACCTTTTTTTGTTCTTCATTACGGCTTCCTGACCTGCTTTTATAAGCATACGCATAAAGCCTTGCCGCATAACGGGCGGCTTACGTCTCCCCTACTTGCTTTTAAAAAGAATTTACCCCTTCCGGTCGGAGGGGATTCTTTTTTTAGCTTTGGGTTTGAGGCTCATCGGGTGTTTTTCACAAAGGCTTTGCCGAGCGGCTTTCACCGTTCCGCTCTCGCTTTGGGTAATTTCCTTTGCTACTTTTCCCGACTCAAGCGCCTTTAAAATTCAATTTACTTCAAATAACCGACAATCTTTTTTCAACCGACCCGCCTGCCGCCGACGGTCGCAGACAGCTAAAAGCGGATCGGTTTTTATTTATAAATCTGTGCGACCTTATAACGGTCAACACATTTTTGCAAATCTGCGGAAATTATTCCACATCCTGAAGGGCGTCATAACCCTCTTCGCCGGTGCGTACCTTAACAACATTCTCGACATCGTAAACAAATATTTTGCCGTCGCCGATATGTCCGGTGTAAAGCACCTTTTTAGCGGTTTCGATAACGCTTCTGACAGGAACCTTGCTTACCACGATATCAACCTGTACCTTGGGGAGAAGGTTGGTTTCCACAGGAACACCGCGGTAATACTCGGGCTTTCCTCCCTGCACGCCGTATCCGAGAACATGGGATACCGTCATACCGGTAATTCCAAGTTCCTTCATGGCTGCCTTAAGGGCATCGAAGCGGTTCTCTTTGCATATGATTTCGATCTTTGTAAACTTGGGACCTTCACCCTCGTCAAAGGACGGAACCTTTTTGACCGGTATTGCCTCTGCAACGGGAACATCTGCGGCGGTTGCCACAATGCCCTCGGCGGGAGCATAGGAGGAATACTGATCCACAGCGGGAACGAAATCGGGATATGCGCTGGGAAGACCGTGCTCGGAAATGTCAAGTCCGGCAAGCTCGTCCTCGGCAGATGCGCGGATACCGCCGCACTTTTTCATAATACCGAAGGTTGCGATCATCATAACTGTCGCATATGCGGCAACCGAGACAAATCCGAGAAGCTGAAGTCCCAGCTGCTCGAAAGAGCCGGTGTAGAAGAGACCCGAGAGGCCTGCGGGAGCATCGGGATTTGCGAGAAGTCCTACGGCGACGGTTCCCCAGATACCGTTTGCCATATGCACACCCACGGCACCGACGGGATCGTCGATGTGAAGCTTGAGGTCGAGCAGCTCGACAACAAAAACAACCAAAAATCCGGAAACAATTCCGATCACGGTAGCGCCGATTGCATCAAAAGCATCGCATCCGGCGGTTACGGCCACAAGACCTGCGAGAGAGGCATTGAGACACATGGAAACATCAGGCTTGCCGTTTCTTATCCATGTAAAGAGCATGGTCGTAACGGTTGCAACAGAGGGGGCGATGGTGGTGGTGAGGAAGATGGAAGCAAGCTCGGAGGGAGTCTGAGCCGCCGCACCGTTGAATCCGTACCAGCCGAGCCACAGGATGAACACACCGAGGGCTCCGAGGGTTATGGAGTGGCCGGGAATGGCGTTGACCTTAACCACTTTGCCCTTTGCATCTTTAACATACTTTCCGATACGGGGTCCAAGCATTGCAGCGCCGACCAATGCGGCGATACCGCCGACCATATGAATGGCGCAGGAGCCTGCGTAATCGTGGAAGCCAAGCTGAGAAAGCCAGCCGCCGCCCCAGATCCAGTGAGCCTCTATCGGGTAGATGAAAAGGGAGATAACTGCCGAATAGATGCAGTAGGAGGAGAACTTTGTGCGTTCGGCCATAGCACCCGAAACGATTGTTGCGGTGGTGGCGCAGAACACAAGGTTGAAAACAAAGTAGGAAGCGTCGGTAAATCCGTCGGCCGGGCTTTCGATAAAGGCCTTGAAGTTTGCGAAAAGATCCATATTGGGTATACCGATCAGTCCGAAAAGGGTATCCTCACCCATCATAAGGGTATAACCGAGAAGTGAAAAAACCACCGTGCCGATGCAAAAATCCATAAGGTTTTTCATTATAATGTTGCCGGCGTTTTTTGCTCTCGTAAATCCGGTTTCCACCATTGCGAAACCGGCCTGCATCCAGAAAACCAGTGCAGCTCCGATCAAAAACCAAAATTCTATAGTCATAAGACATACATCTCCTTAATTTTATCTTTTCTGCTTATCTTACGCCGAAAAGCAGTTTATCGTATGTCGGGAAGGGCCAGTAGTCCTCTCCGGTGAGGGTTTCGGCCTCGTCACAGGCCACTCTGAGTACCGCCATTTTGGGCAGGATAACGTCGCGGATGTTGTTTGCCGCCTCGGTTACATCGGTAATGGCCTTGAGCTTTATAAGAGCGTCCTGAAGGTCATCGGCGGCTTCGTCCATCTGATCGGTCAGCGCCGAAAGCCTTGTTATCTGCTTGCTTTCATATGCACATTTAAGGGAGGGTACGGCCGCCTTCTTTGCCGCAAGACCTTCCGAAAGATCGGTCACATATTCGCAAACTGCGGGAATGATCTCTTTCTTGGCCATATCGACCATTGTAAGGCCTTCGATATTGACCGTCTTGCAATAGTTGTCCATCTGGATTTCATAACGGGATTTAAGTTCGGCCTGAGAGAAAACCTTGTGGGATGTAAGCATATCCACGTTTTTCTTTGCAAGAAGCATTGGCATACAATCGGGGGTGGTGCGGAGATTGAGAAGTCCTCTTTCCTTGGTGGCTTCTTCAATCCACTTATCATCGTAACCGTTGCCGTTAAAAATGATTCTCTTGTGATCCTTAATGGTCTTTTTGATCATATCGTGAAGGGCGGTTTCAAAATCTTCGACCCCTTCGAGGCGATCGGCATAAACTTTAAGAGATTCGGCAACTGCGGAGTTTAACATTATGTTTGTACAGGCAATGGAGTTGGACGAACCAAGCATTCTGAACTCAAACTTGTTGCCGGTAAAGGCAAAGGGCGAGGTTCTGTTGCGGTCGGTGGTGTCTCTCGTGAATTTCGGAAGAACATGAACACCCAGCTTCATCTGGGTCTTTTCGGAACCCTCATAAGGAGCGTCCTCTTCGATGGCCTTAAGCACTGCGGTAAGCTCGTCGCCGAGGAACATCGAAACAACTGCGGGAGGCGCTTCGTTTGCACCAAGGCGGTGATCATTTCCGGCGGTTGCAGCCGAAAGACGGAGCAGATCCTGATAATCGTCAACTGCCTTTATAACGGCACACAGGAAAAGCAGGAACTGGGCGTTTTCATAAGGAGTCTCGCCGGGAGTGAGAAGGTTTACGCCGGTATCGGTGGCAATCGACCAGTTGTTGTGCTTGCCGCTGCCGTTTACTCCGGCAAAGGGCTTTTCATGGAGCAGACACACAAGACCGTGTTTTGCGGCGACCTTCTGCATAATCTCCATAGTAAGCTGGTTGTGGTCGGTGGCAATATTGGTAGTGGAATAGATTGGAGCAAGCTCGTGCTGGGCGGGAGCAACCTCGTTGTGCTCGGTTTTTGCGAGAATTCCCAGCTTCCACAGCTCTTCGTTAAGGTCGGCCATATATTCTGCGACCCTCGGCTTTATAACGCCGAAATAGTGGTCGTCCATTTCCTGACCCTTTGGAGGCATTGCTCCGAAAAGGGTTCGGCCAGTGAAGATGAGGTCCTTGCGCTGATTAAACAGCTCTCTGTCCACAAGGAAGTATTCCTGCTCGGGACCCACCGAGGTGCGCACACATTTGACCTTGTCGTTACCGAACAGTCTTAAAATTCTTACCGCCTGCTTGCTCAGCGCTTCCATCGAGCGGAGCAAGGGGGTCTTTTTATCAAGTGCCTCGCCGCCGTAGGAACAAAAGGCGGTGGGGATGCAAAGGGTTTTTCCTTTTATAAAGGCATATGAGGTAGGATCCCATGCGGTGTAACCTCTTGCCTCAAAGGTGGCGCGAAGTCCGCCCGAGGGGAAGGATGATGCATCCGGCTCGCCCTTAATAAGCTCTTTGCCCGAGAACTCCATAATCACGCGTCCGTCAGGTGCGGGGGTTATGAAGCTGTCGTGCTTTTCTGCGGTGATACCGGTGAGCGGCTGGAACCAATGGGTGAAATGGGTGGCTCCGTTGGCGACGGCCCAATCCTTCATTGCGGTGGCAACAGCATTGGCAACATTATTATCAAGGCTGACCCCTTCGTCGATGGTTTTTTTCAGCGACTTATAAACCTTATCCGAAAGGGTGGCTTTCATTACCCGATCGTCGAATACAAGACAGCCGAAATAATCTGATACTGTTTTCATTTTCGTTCGCTCCTTTACTAAACTAAAAAAACGAGGCCGGGATTTTTAAAAGCTGCCAAGCGCAAGCTTTACAATCAAGACCCCATTGCCTCGTTTTTTCGATATGCGATTTAAAAAAAGAAAAAGACGTCAAAGAGATTTCTCTCTAAGACGTCCTTGCCTTATGCGTTGCATTATACTCTTGTAAAAATGATTTGTCAAGTACTTTTTTAAAAAAAATTCATTTTTTTATTTTTGTCCTTAAAATCCCTTAAAGATCCTCGTCGTCCTGCCACATTTCATATTCGTCTTCGTACTCGTCATCACGGACCTCGGGCAGGCTTTCTTTGATTTTTGATTTTATAAAAAGATATGCTAAACAGATGGGAACGGACATCCAAGCGTAATCGGGAGCTTTAAAAACAAAGAGGCTGACAATAATAATTGTAACAATCATATTTTTCTCATCTCATCTTACATTATATTAGATATTAGGAAATATTATTTTTCCCGCAAAGCAGAGGTAAAACAATCAAAGGAGTCTTTCCTTTTCTTATAATATATCACAGGCATATTTCGATTTCGAGTATTTGTATAATTTCTGCAAGAAAACGATTTGACGGACAAAGTGTTAATAAAGCACAAAAAGCAGCAGTTTTTAACACAACATTACAGAAAATATTTACGATTTTAAATTTGCGTTTGACAAAGGCAATATTGTGTGGTATAATCCGAGTAAATGAGCAAAGGCGTTCATTCTGACAGGATTTCTGTCTGAATGGGCGCTTTTTTCTTTTTTCAGGAAAGGAATGAAGCATTATGTTAGAAGGTCAGGTAAGAATTCCCTCCGGCTGCGCCATTTCGGCCGTGATTTCGCGGGACGGAAACAAAATGACCGGAGAAAGTATTGTGGAAAGTATGGTCCCCATGCACGACCGCTCAAACGGACTGGGCGGAGGGTTTGCCGGTTACGGCATTTATCCCGAGTATAAAGACTTTTATGCCTTTCATATTTTCTACAACGACAATGCCGACCGTGTTAAATGCGAAAATTTTCTTAAAAACGGCTTTGAAATCGTAAAGGCCGAAAACATTCCCATAAGAAAGATTCCCGAAATCACCGATGTACCTATTATATGGCGGTATTTCGTGGCTCCCCTTTCCTCGGTGCTTTCCCGCCTTCAGCTTGACGAAAAAGAATATGTGGCGAGAATGGTCACCAAGATAAATACAAAGATCGACGGCGCTTATGTTTTTTCCAGCGGAAAGAATATGGGGGTTTTCAAGGCGGTGGGATTTCCCGAGGATGTGGGACGGTTCTATCGGCTTGAGGAATACGCAGGCTATTCCTGGACGGCTCACGGCCGCTATCCCACAAACACCCCCGGCTGGTGGGGCGGTGCCCATCCCTTTGCGCTGCTTGATTATTCCATAGTTCACAACGGCGAGATTTCCTCCTACGACGCCAATCGCCGATATATCGAGATGTTCGGTTATAAATGTACCCTGCAAACCGACACCGAGGTCATAACCTACATTGCCGATTATCTGCTCCGCAGACAGGGACTTTCTCTTGAAGAGGCCGCGTCGGTCATTGCGGCCCCCTTCTGGAGCACCATAGATAAAATGGATGAGCAGCAAAAGGAAGTACACAAATATCTGCGTACCCGTTTCCCCAGCCTGCTTGTCACAGGTCCTTTTTCAATAATTTTAGGATTTGAGGGCGGTCTTATGGCTCTTAACGACCGATTAAAGCTCCGCTCCATGGTGGTGGCCGAAAAGGACGACAAGGTGTTCATCGCAAGTGAAGAAGCGGCCATACGGGTTATGGAGCCCGATGTTCAAAACATATACGCTCCGGCCGGCGGAGAACCGGTCATCGTTAAGGTAAAGGAGGGAGCATTCTGATGGCTGTAAATTATCTTATTCCGGAATTTGAAGTGGTCAGAAACCATGACCGCTGTATAACCTGCCGCGTATGTGAGCGACAGTGTGCAAACGAGGTTCATACCTTCGACGCACAGGGCAACATAATGATAAGCGACGAGGCAAAGTGCGTCGATTGCCAGAGATGCGTTTCGCTTTGTCCCACCCACGCTCTAAAAATCGTTAAAAACGAATGTACCTTAAGAGAGAACGCCAACTGGCAGGCCGACACCATTAAGGAAATATACAAGCAGGCCTCAAGCGGCGGCGTGCTTCTTTCATCCATGGGAAATCCAAAGCCGCTGCCGGTATACTGGGACAAAATTCTCATAAACGCCTCCCAGGTTACCAACCCCTCCATCGACCCCCTCCGCGAGCCTATGGAAACCAAGGTTTTTCTCGGCAAAAAGAACATTCCGGTTGAGCGCAACAGCGACGGCAGTCTCAAATGTAACCTGCCTCCTCAGCTTGAGCTTTCAATTCCCGTTATGTTTTCGGCCATGAGCTACGGCTCCATAAGCTACAACGCCCACGAAAGTCTTGCAAGAGCCGCAAGAGAACTGGAAATTTTATATAACACCGGCGAGGGCGGTCTCCACGAGGACTTTTACTGCTACGGCGACAACACGGTGGTTCAGGTAGCGTCGGGACGATTCGGCGTTCACGAGGAATACTTAAAGGCCGGCGCGGCGGTGGAAATAAAAATGGGTCAGGGCGCAAAGCCGGGCATCGGCGGACATCTTCCCGGAGCCAAAATAGTGGGCGACGTTTCAAAGACCCGTATGATTCCCGAGGGCTCAGACGCCATATCTCCCGCTCCCCATCACGACATTTATTCAATCGAGGACCTCCGTCAGCTTGTCTTTTCGCTCAAAGAGGCCACCGAGTATAAAAAGCCCATAATCGTTAAGGTCGCGGCGGTACATAACATTGCGGCCATTGCTTCGGGTATCGCCCGAAGCGGCGCCGACATAATCGCCATCGACGGATTCCGCGGAGGCACCGGTGCCGCCCCCACAAGGATAAGGGACAATGTGGGAATTCCCATAGAGCTTGCCCTTGCAGCGGTCGATCAACGGCTTCGCGACGAGGGCATAAGAAACAATGTGTCCCTTATCGTGGGCGGAAGCATCCGCTCGGCATCGGATGTGGTCAAGGCAATTGCTTTGGGTGCCGACGCCTGCTATATCGCAACGGCGGCGCTGCTGGCGCTCGGATGCCACCTCTGCCGCACCTGCCAGACCGGTCGGTGCAACTGGGGTATTGCGACCCAGCGCCCCGAGCTTGTAAAACGGCTCAATCCCGACATCGGATATGAAAGACTTGTTAATCTTTTAACCGCCTGGAAGCACGAAATAAAGGAGCTTATGGGCGGCATGGGCATTAACTCCATTGAGGCGCTTCGCGGGAACCGACTTATGCTGCGGGGCGTGAATCTTACGGAAAAGGAGCTTGAGATTCTCGGTATCTCACACGCAGGCGAATGAAACGGGTATATGTAAATGAAAAATGGTGTCTCGGATGTCATCTTTGCGAGTACAACTGTGCCTTCGCAAATTCCGGCGCCGACAGCATGGTAAAGGCCTTAAAGGGCAAGGAAATTTTCCCGAGAATCAGAGTCGAGGGCGACGACAAGGTAACCTACGCCGTATCCTGCCGTCACTGTACCGATCCCATATGCGTTAAGAGCTGCATTTCGGGAGCTGTTCATCTTGAAGACGGAGTCGTATGTATTGACAAGGACAAATGCGTAGGGTGCTTTACCTGCGTGCTTGTTTGTCCATACGGAGCGGTAACGGCAGACGGCGATCATGCCGTTCAGAAATGCGAGCTTTGCACCAAAAACAGCGAAGGAAAGCCCGCCTGCGTTACCGGCTGTCCCAACAAAGCAATCGTTTTTGAAGAGAGGTGAAGGGTATGAGTAAATATGTTATCATCGGCAACGGCACCGCTGCCATCGGAACTGTCGAGGGTATACGCTCGGCCGACAGGGACGGCGATATAACGGTCATTTCTCTTGAAAATCATCACGTTTATTGCCGTCCGCTCATTTCATACTATCTTGAAGGAAAGACCGATCTTGAGCGCATCAAATACCGTCCCGACGATTTTTATGAAAAGAACGGCTGTACCGTGCTTTACGGTCGGCGCGCCGAAAAAATCGACAGCGGCAAAAAGACCGTAACCCTATCAAACGGGCAGATCATTTCTTACGACAAGCTTTGCGTCTGCACAGGCTCCTCCCCCTTTGTGCCTCCCTTTGAAGGACTCGACACGGTGGAAAACAAAAGCGGCTTTATGACCCTCGACGACGCACTATATATCGAAAAGCAGGTTACAGAGGAAAGCCGCGTGCTCATCGTCGGTGCGGGACTTATCGGTCTTAAATGCGCCGAGGGAATTTGCCAAAAGGCAAAATCCGTTACCGTTTGCGACCTTGCACCACGGGTGCTTTCAAGCATTCTCGACGACAAATGCGCCGCATTTATGCAGGAAAAATTAGAGCAGCACCGAGTCAGCTTTTTACTTGGCGACACGGCGGTTAAATTCGACAAAAACACCGCTTTTATGAAAAGCGGAAAACAAGTGGAATTTGATCTGCTTGTGCTTGCGGTGGGCGTTCGTCCCAACACCGCCCTTGTCAAAGAGGCGGGCGGAAATATCGGCAGAGGTATAACGGTGGACAGCCGCTCGGCCACCTCCCTTCCCGACGTTTACGCCGCCGGCGACTGCACCGAAACCTCTGATGTCTCCTCGGGGCAAACAAAAATCATGGCGCTGCTTCCCAATGCCTATATGCAGGGCAAGGCGGCAGGACTTAATATGGCGGGAAAAGATGAAAAATTCGACAACGCCATTCCCATGAATTCCATCGGATTTTTCGGACTGCACGCCATGACGGCCGGCAGTTATTTCGATGAATCGCAGGGTGGTGAAATGTTTGAAATTTCCACCGAAAACAGCATTAAACGCCTTTTCACAAAGGACGGATTTTTGACCGGATTTATAATCATCGGCGGAAACGAGCGAGCCGGCATTTACACCAATATGATAAGAAACCGTATTCCTCTTTGCGAGGTGGATTTTGAAAGCATGAAAAAAAATCCGAATTTATTTGCTTTCGGCAAAGAATACTGTGGAAAAACTCTCGGAGGTGTGATATAATATGATGATAGATGCAAAAGACCTGGGATTTGCAGAGCTTAATCGGCAGATCCGCAAGGAAAACGGCGATTGCCTTTTAAAAAACTGTATCGGTCAAAGATTTATCGCCGCCGGAGTTTCCGAAAAAAAGCTGACCATCGAAGGCGTGCCCGGCAACGCTCTCGGAGCCTACCTTAACGGTGCCGAAATAACCGTTTCGGGCAACGCTCAGGACGCCGTGGGAGACACCATGAACGAGGGAAAGATTGTTGTACACGGTCAGATCGGCGACGCTGCGGGATACGCCATGAGAGGCGGCAGAATTTACATCAAAGGCAACGCCGGATACCGCGCCGGAATACATATGAAGGCCTATAAAGACAAAAAACCTATAATGGTCATCGGCGGTAGAGCGGGAAGCTTTCTCGGTGAATATCAGGCCGGCGGAATAATCATTGTTCTCGGTCTTAACATCGACGGAAAACCCATTGTCGGAAACTTCCCCTGCACAGGGATGCACGGTGGAAAAATGTTTTTGCGTTCCTCTGCCGAAGGCATTGAGTTTCCCCCGCAGGTATCGGTCAAAGAGGCGACAAACGACGATATAGAGGAAATAAGACCTATAATCGAGGATTTCTGCGCCACCTTCGGATTTGACAGCGGCAAAATTTTATCCGACAAATTCACCGTAATTTCCCCCGACAGCAAAAATCCTTATAAACAAATGTATGTGGCGAACTGAGAAAGGCAGGCACAACAATATGAGCTATACTCCAAACGAAGTTATGCAGTATGTAAGCGAAGAAGACGTTAAATTTATAAGGCTGGCTTTTTGCGATGTTTTCGGCAAGCAGAAAAACATTTCCATAATGCCGGACGAGCTGAAAAGGGCCTTTGAATACGGCATTGCCATAGATGCGTCATCGGTGGCAGGCTTCGGCGGAGAGGTTCATTCCGACCTGCTTCTTCATCCAGATCCGTCAACCATTGCCGTGCTCCCCTGGAGACCCGAGCACGGCCGTGTTGTAAGGATGTTTTGCGACATTTCCCTTCCCGACGGACGCGACTTTGAAGCCGACGGACGAAAGATCCTTGAAAATGCCGTTAAAGACGCCAGGGCCAAGGGAATAGAATTTTTCTTCGGCTCGGAAATGGAATTTTATCTTTTTAAGAGAGACGAACAGGGCGAGCCCACAAAGGAGCCATACGACAAGGCGGGATATATGGACATAGCCCCCGACGACAAGGGCGAAAACGTGAGAAGAGAAATATGCCTTACCCTTGAACAGATGGGCATAAAGCCTGAAAGCTCCCACCATGAGGAAGGCCCCGGTCAAAACGAAATTGATTTCAGATATTCATCCCCCATAACCGCCGCCGACCACGCCGTCACCTTCCGTGCCGTTGTTAACACCATTGCCGCGAGAAACGGTCTTTTTGCCGATTTTTCGCCAAAGCCCATTGCCGACAAAGCGGGGAACGGTATGCACATCAACATTTCAGCAAGGGAAAGCTCGGGGAAGGATGTGCTTCCCTTCGTTATTGCGGGAGTTATGAACCACATACGGGACATAACGGTATTTTTAAATCCCTGTGAGCAGTCTTTTGAGAGACTGGGCAAAAACAAGGCGCCGAAATACGTTTCCTGGTGCACCGAAAACCGTTCCCAGCTTATCAGAATTCCCGCTGCCGAAAAGGAATACCGCCGCGCCGAGCTTCGCTCTCCCGATCCTATGTGCAATCCTTATCTTGCCTTTACACTGATAATTTACGCGGGGCTTGAGGGAATTGAGCAAAAAACCGAGCTTATCGAGGCTGCGGATTTTAACCTTTACAGCGCAAAGGAAGAAGAAGTAAAAGACCTTTTACTTCTTCCGAAAAGCCTTGATGAAGCTAAAAAGGTTGCCGCTTCAAGCGATTTTGTCAAGGCTCATCTGTCTAAAGAGCTTATAGAGTCTTATTGCGGCTGACTACGGTATTGAGGAATTGCGGCATCGGAGGCATTGCACATTGTACATTTTAGCATTGCGGCATTGTGTCATTATGGCGCCGCGGCACTGCGCTATCGCGGTATAGCAATATTGCTGCTTTTCTGCACAGCACCGCCGCGGTCGCTCGAAACCGTCAATGCGGGCGGAATTTAACCCGATTGCGCTTTATATTTTCAAACAAAGAGAGGGGGAAGCACAATGGAACTCAAAGAGCAAGTTTACAGCCTGCTCCTTGTTTCTGCGGCAGATAAATTCAATCGCAGCATTTCCGATCTGCTTCCCGAAAATATATATTATCCGATCAAGACGGTGTCCGATATGGGCTCGGCCAAAAGAGAGCTGCTCGATCGGAGCTATGATATAGTCATAATCAACACTCCCCTGCCCGATGATTTCGGCATACGCCTTGCCATAGACATTTGCCAAAGTTCCTCCACCGGCGTGCTTCTTTTTGTCAAGGCCGAGCATTACCCCGACATCAATGCCAAGGTTATGCCATACGGCGTTTTGACACTTTCAAAGCCAACATCGGCGCAGATGATTTTACAGACCCTCGTGCTTCTTTGCGGAACGAGAGAGCGCCTTAAATTTATGGAAAAAAAGGCGGCCACCTTAGAGGACAAAATGGAGGAAATCCGTATTGTCAACAGGGCAAAATGGCTGCTTATTTCCGAGCTTAAAATGAGTGAAAACGACGCCCACAGATACATTGAAAAACAGGCTATGGACCGATGTATAACAAGAAGGGCTATGGCCGAAAGTATAATCAGAACATATAAGCAGTAATTTTTTTCAAAAAGCCCGCAGCAAACTGTTAAAACATTAAGGTAACATAAAAAGATTACGGCAATTGAATACATCCGTTAAAACACGGCAATTAAATACAGCAATCAAAGCATTACACCGATAAAGGAGAGAAAACCTATGACAAAGTACATTTTTGTAACCGGCGGAGTTGTCTCGGGACTGGGCAAAGGTATAACCGCCGCTTCTCTCGGCCGACTTTTAAAGGCGAGAGGACTTAAAGTGGCAGCTCAGAAGCTTGACCCCTACATAAACGTTGATCCCGGCACCATGAGCCCCTATCAGCACGGTGAAGTTTATGTCACCGAGGACGGAGCAGAAACCGACCTTGACCTCGGACATTACGAGCGTTTTATCGACGAGGATCTTAACCGTTTTTCCAATCTCACAACCGGAAAGGTGTACTGGAACGTGCTCAACAAGGAGCGCAGAGGTGAATATCTCGGTTCCACCGTTCAGGTAATTCCCCACATCACCAACGAGATAAAAGAATTCGTTTACCGCGTAGGAAAACAGACCGATGCAGATGTTGTTATCACCGAGATCGGCGGCACCATAGGCGACATCGAATCTCAGCCCTTTCTTGAGGCCGTTCGACAGATTTCCCTTGAAGTAGGCAGAGAAAACAGCCTTTTTATACACGTCACCCTCGTTCCATTCTTAAGCGGATCGGACGAGCACAAGTCAAAGCCCACTCAGCACTCGGTCAAGGAGCTTCAGGGTATGGGAATCAATCCCAACATCATCGTGCTTAGATGCGACGAGCCTCTTGAGGACTCTATCTTCAAGAAAATTTCTCTCTTTTGTAATGTTAAACCCGATTGCGTTATCGAAAATCTTACCCTCCCCATTCTTTATGAAGCGCCTCTTATGCTTGAAAAGGCCAACTTTTCATCGGTGGTCTGCCGCGAGCTCAACATCGATGCTCCGCAGCCTGATATGTCCGAATGGACCCACCTTGTCGACCGCATCAAAAACCGCCGAAAAGAGGTACACATCGGTCTTGTGGGCAAATATGTCCAGCTTCACGACGCCTATCTTTCGGTTGCCGAGGCCATGCGTCACGCAGGCTATTCTCTCGATACACACATCCGCATTCACTGGATTGATTCCGAGGGTCTTAACGAGCACAACTATAAAAAAGAACTTTCAAAGTTAGACGGTATAATCGTTCCCGGCGGATTCGGTAACAGAGGAATCGAGGGTATGATTCTTTCAGCTAAATTTGCGAGAGAAACCGGGCTTCCCTATTTCGGAATATGCCTCGGTATGCAGATTGCCGTTATGGAGTATGCCAGAAATGTTTGCGGTATTGCCGACGCTAACTCGGGCGAATTCGACGAGCTTTGCAAAAACAAGGTCATCGACTTTATGCCCGGTCAGTCCAACGACATCGATAAGGGCGGCACTCTGCGTCTTGGCAGCTATCCCTGCGAAATAAAGAGCGGTACCACAATGGAGCGCTGCTATAAATCGAGCCACATCGACGAACGTCATCGCCATCGTTATGAATTCAACAACGATTACCGCGAAGTGCTTGAAAGGGCAGGACTGACCCTTTCGGGACTTTCTCCCGACGGCCGTCTTGTGGAAACGGTGGAACTGACCGACCGTCCCTTCTTTGTGGGAGTCCAGTTCCATCCCGAGTTTAAGTCCCGTCCCAACCGTCCCCATCCCCTTTTCCACGGATTTATCGAGGCGGCACTTGAGAGAACAAAGAAATAATGTTAAAAGAGTACGGAAAAGCTCAAATTTCCGTGCTCTTTTTTTACGATAATATTTTAAAAATACACTGTCTTTTGGGACGGATATGTGTTATTATATATATTGAAAAACAGTAGTTTAAAACGGCTTTTTTAGGGGTGTGACTTTTTTGAAGGAATTTGACAGAAAACTCATTTTGGAGGACGGCAGCGAATACCTCGGTTACAGCTTCGGCAGCAACAGCGACAGGGTTTGCGAAATCGTCTTTAACACGTCGATGGTGGGATATCAGGAAATTGTTTCCGATCCGTCCTATACATATCAGGCGGTGGTTATGACCTACCCTCTCATCGGCAACTACGGAATTACCGATGACGACTTTGAAAGCAAAAATATGACCATCGGCGGGCTTATTGTCAGGGATTATAACGATATGCCTTCCAATTTCAGATACACAAAGACCCTTTCCGAGCTGCTTGAGGAAAACGACATTCCCGGCATTTCCGGAATCGACACCAGAAAGCTCACAAGAAGCATACGCGACATCGGCTCGAGAAGAGGGCTTATAACAGGACTTTCGACCACCCTCGAACAAGGACTTGAAATAATCAAACGCACTCCCGTTCCCCACGACGCGGTGCAAAAGGTCAGCTGCAAGAAACGCTGGTATTCCCGCACGTCAAATCCTAAATTCAATGTTGTGGCGGTGGATTGCGGAATAAAGCTCAACATCATCAGAAGCCTTAATAAATTTGGCTGTAATGTCACCATCGTTCCGTTCGACACCACGGCCGAGGAAATTGAATTTATGAATCCCGACGGAATTTTTCTTTCAAACGGTCCCGGCGACCCTGAGGATGTAACCCCGGTCATTGAAATGATAAAGAAAATGAGAGGCAAGCACCCCATCTTCGGCATATGCCTCGGACATCAAATGATTTCTCTTGCCTACGGTGCCAAGACATATAAGCTGAAATTCGGCCACCGCGGCGGAAACCATCCGGTTAAAAATCTTGAGACCGAAAAAATCGAAATCACCTCTCAAAACCACAGTTACGCCGTCGACGACAAATCCTTAGACGCCACCGACCTTACGCTAACCCACATAAACCTGCTCGACAAAACGGTCGAAGGCGTGGAATGTAAAAAGGACAAGGTTTTCAGCGTCCAGTATCACCCCGAAAGCGCACCGGGACCCCAGGACAGCACATATCTTTTTGAAAAATTCATTGAAACTATGAAAGGGGCGAAGGAAAATGCCTAAGAGAACGGATATTAAAAAGGTACTTGTCATAGGCTCCGGCCCCATTGTCATCGGACAGGCAGCCGAGTTTGACTATGCCGGAACTCAGGCCTGCCTCGCCCTTAAAGAAGAAGGCTACGAGGTCATTCTCGCAAACTCCAACCCTGCCACCATTATGACCGACACCTCCATCGCCGACAAGGTTTATATGGAACCGCTGACCCTCGAATATGTGGCAAGGATATGCCGCTACGAGCGCCCCGACGCAATCGTTCCCGGAATCGGCGGCCAAACCGGACTTAACCTTGCAATGCAGCTTGCCAAAAAGGGCGTGCTTGAGGAGTGTGAAATCGAACTGCTCGGCACAAACGCCGAAAGCATCGAATGCGCCGAGGACAGAGAGCTTTTCAAGGAGCTTTGTCAGCGGATCGGCGAGCCGGTCGTTCCCTCTCAGATCACATACAGCATTGAAGAAGCGATTGAGGCCGCAAACACCATCGGCTATCCCGTCATTCTCCGCCCCGCATTTACCCTGGGCGGAACGGGCGGCGGCTTTGCGGGAGATGAAGCCGAGCTTCGCACAATGATGAAAAACGCCCTTGCCCTTTCTCCCGTTCATCAGGTACTTGTGGAAAAAAGCATCAAAGGCTATAAGGAAATCGAATACGAGGTAATGAGGGATGCAAACGATACCGCCATTACTGTTTGTAATATGGAAAACCTCGACCCGGTGGGAATTCACACCGGCGACTCCATAGTCGTCGCTCCCAGCCAGACCCTCACCAACAAGGAATATCATATGCTCCGCGACAGCGCACTTAAAATCATCCGCGCTCTCGACGTTAAGGGAGGCTGCAACGTTCAGTTTGCACTCGATCCCCAGTCATTTAAATATTACGTCATAGAGGTCAATCCCCGCGTTTCCCGTTCCTCTGCTCTCGCCTCCAAGGCAAGCGGATACCCCATTGCAAGGGTCTCGGCAAAAATCGCCGTAGGTATGAATCTCGACGAGATTCAGCTGGCCAACACCCCTGCCTGCTTTGAGCCGACCCTCGACTATGTGGTAACAAAAATGCCCCGCTTCCCCTTCGACAAATTCACCACTGCCTCCAACCACCTTTCCACCCAAATGAAGGCCACCGGCGAAGTTATGAGCGTGGGAAGAACCCTTGAGGAAAGCCTTTTAAAGGCCATTCGCTCCCTCGAAAACAGCAAAAACCACATCCATATGGAAAAGTTCGACAGCAACCATATGACCACCGATCAGCTGCTCGATTACATCAAAGAGGGCACCGACGACCGCATCTATGCCATTTCTCAGCTTATGTGGATGGGGGTCGACCATTCGAGAATATGCAACATCACCCAGATCGATATGTTCTTCCTCGATAAGATCAAAAAAATCGTTGATTTTGAAAAGGAAATGGAGGCAAATCCCGACTCTCCCGAGCTTATGAATGCGGCCAAAAAAATGGGATTTTCCGACTCCTACATTGCCGAGCTTTGGAACACCACCGAGGACGACATTTACGAGCGCCGCATTAAAGAGGGGCTTTTCCCTGTTTATAAAATGATCGACACCTGCGCCAGCGAGTTCGACAGCTATGTCCCCTATTTCTACTCCACCTATGAGGAGGAAAACGAATCGATCGTTTCCGATAAAAAGAAGATCATCGTGCTCGGATCAGGTCCCATCCGTATCGGTCAGGGCGTAGAATTCGACTATTCCACCGTTCACGCCGTGCGCGCCATTCGCGAGGCGGGCTATGAAGCCATTGTCATAAACAACAATCCCGAGACCGTTTCCACCGACTATACCACCGCTGACAAGCTTTATTTCGAACCGCTGACGGTGGAGGATGTTATGAACATCGTCCATCTTGAAAAGCCGGTAGGGGTCATCGCAACCCTGGGCGGTCAGACCGCAGTCAACCTTGCCGACCCGCTGACAAAGCGCGGAGTTAAGATAATCGGCACCGACTGCGATGCCATTGAACGTGCCGAAAACCGCGACGCATTTGACGAGGTCATTAAATCTCTCGGAATCCCCAACCCCAAGGGCGAGGCCGTTACCGACATTGAAAGCGGCGTGGCTGCGGCCGAAAAAATCGGCTATCCCGTCCTTGTCAGACCCTCTTTTGTGCTGGGCGGACGGGCAATGGAGATCGTGGCAAACGAAAAAATGCTTCGACACTACCTTAAAAACGCCGTTGAGGTGGACGTTGACAAGCCTGTGCTGGTGGACAAATACCTTGTGGGCAAGGAGGTCGAGGTCGACGCGATCTGCGATGGAAAAAAAGTTTTCATTCCCGGAATTATGGAGCTTGTGGAGCGCACAGGCGTTCACTCGGGCGACAGCACAAGCGTCTATCCCCCCTTCAGCATTTCACAGAAGGTTCGGGACACCATCGCCGATTACACCACCCGCCTCGGGCTCGGCATAGGCATCGTGGGGCTTTTCAACATACAGTTCATCGTCGACAAGGACGACAATGTCTTTGTAATAGAGGTCAACCCCCGCGCCTCCCGCTCGGTTCCCTTCCTTTCGAAATCCACCGGCTTCGGCCTTGTTCAGATTGCCACAAAAGCCATGCTGGGCAGTGACTTTGCCGCCCAGGGAATCACCGAGATGAGGCCCAAGGACAAGGAGCGTTGGTATGTTAAGGCTCCGGCATTTTCCTTTGAAAAGCTGATCGGAATGGACGCCTATCTTTCCCCCGAAATGAAGTCAACTGGAGAGGCAATCGGCTACGACGACCGACTCAACCGCGCGCTGTACAAGGCGCTTCAGGCCTCGGGCGTTAAGATCAAGGAATACGGCACCGTACTTGTCACCCTTGCCGATGAGGATAAGGAAGAGGCTCTGCCCCTTGTTCAAAGATTTTATCAACTGGGCTTCAACATCGAGGCCACAATCGGCACGGCAAACTTCCTTAAGAAACACGGAATACGCACAAGGGTAAGAGGCAAGCTCAGCGAGGGCAGCGAGGAAATTCTCGATTCCATCCGCGCCGGCTATGTCAGCTATATAATCAACACCCGCGCCATTCTTTCGGGAGTTCATTATGAGGACGGCGTGGCCATCCGCCGCTGCGCGGTGCAAAACGGCGTCACCATTTTCACCTCTCTCGACACGGTCAAAATTCTTCTCGACGTGCTCGATGAAATGATTCCCACAATTTCCACCATCTGATTATTACACCCTTTAAAGACAAAACAACGGACAAAATGCTTTAAGCACAATGTCCGTTGTTTTTTTATTCTGATTATCGGTTTTGCTGCGCCGAAAGGGATAACGCCCGACGCGGATAAGCGCGAAAAGCGGCCTTTTTCGGTTACAGCCAACCCTTTTCGGCGATATAATCACACCAAACGCCCTGCGTTTAACCGTAAAGCTCGTCCTCGACGATCTTTGCGGCGATATATACAAGCTCGGCGCAGGGGCGTTTTTTATAATATGCGGCGGTGCGATCCTCGGGAACGCTTCCCTGACATTTGCCGCTGCATCCCACCCCTTCAAGCAGTTCACGGCAGATGATACTTCCGTTTTGCTGCTTAAAATCGGCGGCGATTTTTTGAATGAGAGCATAGTGCGCGCTCTTGGCCGCCTTATCGCAGGGATCACAGTATCCGCATTTAAGCCCCGCTATCATAAAGGCACCGCTAACCGCTCCGCAGACCTCTCTCATTCTTCCCATTCCCCCACCGAAGGAGGATGAAAGCTTCATGGCAGTATCAAAATCAACAGCAAAATCATCGATAAATGCACCGACCACGGCTTGAGAGCAGTTATAGCCCGACATAAAGAGCTGTTTTGCTTTTTCGGGACGGGTCATAGCAGCTTCTCCGCCTTATCTGCCGCTTTATCCAGCCAGTCGCCCTCGAAAAGCTCCACCGCACCCTTGTCGCAGGCTGCAGCAAGCTTGGAGCTCATGGGAATTTCGCAAACGGTATCGATGGCAAACTCCCTTGCGGTATCCTCGGCCTTATTCTGACCGAAAATATAGTGCTTGGAGCCGCAATCGGGACACTCAAAATAAGCCATATTCTGAACAAGTCCAAGTACCGGCACATCCATAAGCTTGGCCATTTTGACCGCCTTTTCAACGATCATGGAAACAAGCTCCTGGGGAGATGTCACAACGATTATCCCATCCACCGGCAGAGACTGGAACACCGTAAGGGGCACATCGCCGGTTCCGGGAGGCATATCAACAAACATAAAGTCGACGTCGTTCCAAATGACCTCGCTCCAGAACTGCTTGACCACTCCGCCGATAACAGGTCCTCTCCACACAACGGGATCGGAGGGGTTTTCAAGCAGAAGGTTTACCGACATAATGTCGATTCCCGTCTTTGTTTTAACGGGATAAAGGCCGTTGTCGTCTCCGGTGGCGTGCTCGTTTATTCCAAACATCTTAGGAATAGAGGGCCCGGTAATGTCGGCGTCGAGTATGGCGGTTTTATAGCCGCGGCGCTGCATTGTAACGGCCATCAGCGATGTGACAAGGGATTTTCCCACACCGCCCTTACCGCTGACCACACCGATGACCTTTTTGATGTGGGAAAGCTCGTGGGGCTTTTCCTTTTCTATTACATTTGCACGGCTGTCACAGTCGGCGTGGCAGCTTGAACAATCGTGGGTACATTCGCTCATAATATTATCTCCTTAGCGGCATTAGTAGCCGAGTTTTTTATATTCTTTTCCCTCTTCGATGTAGCGAAGGGCGTTTTGGCGGGTACTTTCGGCCCCCTGCTCATCCACTTCTCTGACCACCTTTGCAGGGCAGCCCATAAGCAGAGAATTTGCGGGGATCTCTTTGTTTTGAGTGACCATTGCGCCGGCGCCGATTATGCAGTTGTCGCCGATTTTAGCACCGTTTAAAATAATTGCGCCCATTCCGACCAGCACGTTGTTGCCGACGGTGCATCCATGCACGATTGCACCGTGTCCGATCGTTACATTTTCGCCGATCTTTACCGGGAAGCCTTTATCCACATGGACAACGGCGTTATCCTGAACATTGCTTCCCTTGCCGATGTATATGCTGTCCATATCGCCGCGGATGGCCGCGCCAAACCAGATGTTAGCGTCCTCCTCAACTGTGACGTCGCCTATAACAGTGGCATTTTTTGCCACAAAGGCTTTTTCGGAAATTTTAGGGTCTTTCATTTTAATCGTCCGTCCTTTCGACAAGCCGGCGTCCCATTAAAACGCCCATAACCGATGCCATCATAAGACCTCTTGTCCATCCGCTGGAATCGCCGAGGCAATGAAGTCCCTTGACATTAGTATTAAAGTTTTCGTCCATTTTAATACGATTTGAATAAAATTTAAGCTCGGGAGAATAAAGCAGCGTCTCGGTGGAAGCAAAGCCGGGCACAACGTGATCCATAGCCTGAATAAAGTTGATTATGTTAACCATTGCTCGATAGGGCATTGCGGCGGTTATGTCTCCGGCCACGGCATCGGGAAGAGAAGGACGGAGGTTTGAATGGGAAAGCTCCTTTTCCCACGTGCGCTTTCCGTCGAGAATATCGCCGAAGCGCTGGACGAGAATGTGCCCCGCACCCAGCATATTGGTCAGCTCGCCGACCTTCTGAGCGTATTCGATGGGCTGATTAAAGGGATAATTAAAATTGTGAGAGCAAAGTATGGCCACATTGGTATTGCCGGATTTTTTATCCTTATAGGAATGTCCGTTAACGACCGCAAGATCATTGTCGTAATTTTCCTGACTGACAAAGCCGCCGGGATTCTGACAGAAGGTACGCACCTTGTTTTTAAAGGGCTTTGGATAGCCGATGAGCTTGGATTCATAAAGCACATCATTGACCTTTTCGATGACCTCGTTTCTGACCTCTACTCTTACGCCGATGTCAACCGTGCCGGGCTGATGAGCGATATTGTGCTCGGCACAGATTTTTTCGAGCCATTCGGCCCCTCTTCGTCCGGTGGCGATAACCGTCTGCTTAGCGTATATTTCTCTGGCATCGTCCTTTTTGCTAATGTAAACACCCTTACAGACATCGCCGTCAAGAATAATGTTTGAACATTCGTAGCCGAAAAGTATTTCCACTCCGTTGTCCAGAAGCCAGTGTTCAATAGCGAGATAAAGATCCTGAGCCTTCTCGGTTCCGAGGTGTCGAATAGGACAATCAACAAGCTTAAGTCCCGCCTGAATGGCGCGTTTGCGGATCTCTTTAACTTCCTCGTTGTTGTCGATGCCTTCGATATGTTCATCGGCACCGAACTCGAGATATATTTTATCGGTATAATCGATGGTTTCCTGAGCAAGATTTTCTCCGATAAGGGTGGGCAGATCCCCGCCTACCTCATAGCTCAAGGAAAGTTTTCCGTCGGAAAAAGCACCTGCGCCCGAAAAACCGGTGGTAATGTGGCAGTAGGGCTTGCAGTTCATACATTTTTTTGTTTTGGATTTAGGGCAGCTACGTTTTTCGATAGACTGACCCTTCTCCACGATAACGATTTTTTTCTTCGAGCCTTTTCTGAGCATTTCAATAGCGGTAAAGATTCCCGCAGGGCCCGCACCGACGATAACAACATCAGTATTCATAAAAAACAATATCCTTTCGGCCGATCATTATAATTTTCCACAGCCACTCTGTATTATATCCTATAAGTTGTTTATTGTCAACAGTTTAACAATCTTCATACACAATATATACTAATTGTATAAGGTAATTTAATATTTTGTTAAAAAACGACCGCCAAAGCAGAAAAACTTCACTTTGACAGTCGATTTACAGCTGTTTTAATGTTGATTTATCGTTTTTTATAGGGCCTTTTCCCTATTTCATACCTTTTTAAAAAGCGTTTCATTGCGGTTATGGCTTTTAAAATCATATCGATTAAAAGCTTTTCAGCCGTTCAGATCTTTAAAAGGTCGGCAACAACGATATGGTGAGGGATGGAAAAGCTTTCGGGCAGAGAGGAAAGATATTGCAAATGCTCCCTTTCCCAGCGTTTCACCGTCTCGGGCGGCATCTCTGCCCCCACTCCCCTGCAGCATTTCATTCTCCCGTTCCACTTTTCCCTTGTAAAGGTAATATTCACGGGAAAGGTCTCGTTGGAAAGCACCTTAAAAAGTCCGTTTGCCGACGGCGGAATGGGATAAACGGTGTCCTTGTGTTCCGAGCCTGACCACAAAGGATTGTATTTATTGATAATTTCCACCGATTTCCTTACAATGTCGCTTTCATAATAAAGCCATTCCATAAAGAGAATGAGAAAATGACCGTCCTTTTCAAGAATACGGTGAATTTCCGGAAAAAGACGTTTTTCATCGAAATAATAAAAACACTGGCAGGCGGTCACTACGTCAAAGCTTTTATCTTCAAAGGGAAGCTGCTCGGCCGAGCAAACGTAATAGTCAATGTCGAGACCGGCCTTTTCGGTGAGAAGTTTTGCATATTTAATTTGATTTTCCGAAATATCGACGCCGGTAAATTCTCCGCCGAATTTTGAAAGATTACGGGGAAGCACTCCGGTACCCGTGCCGATGTCGAGTATGCGCTGATTTTTCCTGCAAAGGCCTTTTGAAAGCAGTTTTTCATAAAACTCGTGGGGATAAATGTCGCGATAACGGGCATAATCCTCGCTCGCCCGTCCCCAGTCAAATTCTTTTCCCGAGTCGATGCTTTCGTTTACCATCCTCATCACCCCGTTTTTGTTTCTCGCTCTTTGAGTTTACCGTTCTTTGCTTTTATCATTCTTTGCTTTTATCGTTTGTTTACTTTATCTTATCGATCAATAATCTTTATGGCTTTTATATTTTATCACAAAAAGGCATTTTCTGCAAGAGCGGCAAATGAACAATAAACGCCCCTGCATTGCCCCTGCAAACCCTCAAAAAAGTACGCAAAAATACGCGAAAACGCACTGCGGCTTGCTTTTTCTGCTCGTTTATTTCTTGGAATTTTCCCTAAATGCGCGTGGAGATATTCCCGCCGTTTTTTTGAAAAATGCCGAAAAATACTGTCGGTCGGCAATTCCCACGGCCTCGGCGATCTCTCCAACCGACATACTTGTGTTGGCAAGATAGTCCTTTGCAATTTCGGTCCGCTGTCCCCTTATATATGCGGCGGGAGTTTTGCCGAATTTCCTTGAAAAAACACTGATTATATGGTTTTTGGAATAGTTGAGCTTGGCGCAGACAGCGTCGAGACACAGATCATCGCAAAGGTTATCGTCCAGCTCCCTTTTTATCCTGTCAGCAAGGGAGCACGACCTTTCTTCCTCGCCGTCCGAAAGAAAATATATTATCTTCAAAAGTTCGCAGCACATACGTGATTGTTGAGTTTTAGCACTGTCAGATCCCCGGGAAGCCTCAAATATCCTTGCAAATTCGTTTTTTAAAGAACGATTTTCAAAAAGATATTTGTTTTCCGGCAAAAAATTTGAAAGCAAGGCCTCGACCGCCGTTCCGTAAAAGCTGACGAAATATTTATGCCACGGTTCATCCTTATCGGCAAAATATTTGTGCCGGCTCCCCTTTGTCAAAAGAAACACATCCCCCTTTTTGGGATAGAGGGTCTGACCGTCTATTATCAGGGTGCCTTTGCCGTCGACAATATATTCGAGGGAGGTTATGTCGCTGTTCTTGCGGCTGATAAAAAATTTCTCGTCACAACGGCTTTCTCCCGCAAAGGCGATTCCCAAAGCACATTCATCATTTTGCGAAAAAACTTTTACCCTTTCGTGCATTGTGATAAAACACATCTTTCTTGTGATATTTCCCATATATTTTAGGAGCGTAATGTGATATTTTCAATTTAACACATCTGAGGAGAAATTTCAACAGGAGGTTCTAAAAAAATGAAAATAACCTTTATGGGCGCCGGAAGCACGGTTTTTGCCCGAAACGTTATCGGAGACTGTATGTGCACCCCTTCTCTCAGGAAAAGCACCTTTGCTCTTTACGACATAGACAAAAAGCGGCTTGAGGAATCGAGAATAATTCTTGATGCCATAAATAAAACCATAAATGAGGATCGCGGAAACATCGAAATCTACCTTGGAAAGGAGCGGCGAAAGGCGGCCCTTAAGGGGGCGGATTTTGTCATAAACGCCATTCAGGTGGGCGGATATGAGCCTTGCACGGTCACCGATTTCGAGGTGCCGAAAAAATACGGCCTGCGCCAAACCATAGCCGATACCCTTGGCATAGGCGGCATTTTCAGGGGACTTCGCACAATACCTGTTGTGGAGGAGTTTGCAAGGGATATGCAGGAGGTATGCCCCGATTGCCTTTTTCTTAATTACACCAATCCTATGGCTGTTTTATCGGGATATATGCAGAGATTCGGCGGCATAAAAACGGTGGGACTTTGCCACTCGGTACAGTGCTGCAGCCGCGATTTATTAAACAAGCTTGATATGTCGGAATTTGTCGACGGCAGAAGGGAGCTTATAGCCGGAATAAATCATATGGCATGGCTTCTTGACATCCGCGACAGAAACGGAAACGACCTTTATCCCGAAATCAAAAAACGCGCAAAGCATATGAACGAAACGCAGCGCCACGGGGATATGGTAAGATTTGATTACATCGAAAAGTTAGGATACTACTGCACCGAATCCAGCGAACACAACGCCGAATACAACCCCTTTTACATAAAAAAAGCATACCCCGAGCTGGTCGAAAAATTCAACATCCCATTAGATGAATACCCGAGAAGATGCGTTTCACAGATCGAGGGCTGGGAAAAGGAACGGGATGACATTCTCGCCGACGGAAAGGTTACCCATACCCGCTCAGAGGAATATGCTTCCTATATTATGGAGTCGATCGTTACCGGAACGCCCTATAAAATCGGCGGAAATGTTTTAAACGAACACCTTATAGATAATTTGCCCCTCGACGCCTGCGTAGAGGTACCCTGCCTTGTGGACGGAAGCGGAATAACCCCCTGCCACGTAGGCGCGCTTCCCACCCAGCTTGCCGCCTTAAACAGCTCAAACATATACCCTCAGCTTTTGACTGTCGAGGCTGCTGTAACACGGAAAAAAGAGCGCATATATCAGGCGGCAATGGCCGATCCCCACACCGCCGCCGAGCTGTCGGCCGATGATATCGTTTCCCTCTGTGATGACCTTATAGCAGCTCACGAGGGTTGGCTCCCCCGGTACAGCTGATATTTTTACTTGTAATATTTCAAAGCCCGCAGCATTTAAAGTCTGCTATATTTAACACCTGCATTAAAAAATATTTTTCCAAAATCATTTCGGTCAACAATTACTTCGGTAACCAAAGCTGCCAATCGGATGTATTGCAGGCTGCAACACTCAGTCAGGTCGGTCTGAAACAATCTGTTGTATTGCTTTTGCTCCTGCTGTCACCCATACATTAAACAGCTTAAAGGGCGGCACGGTCAAAAGACCGTGCCGCCCTGATTTTATAATTATACCGTCCCGCCTCGGTTAATCTGAGGCTTTTGCTTTTTTGCAAAAATTTCATTTGCAGAAAATCAGCTTAATAAAGACCGATTTCCGACATAAGCCCGAGCAGGAAATAGACATTCATAGACTGATTCCATTCTTCCGAATCGGTCACAATTTCGCCTTCGGGTATAGATATGGGTGTGTTTGCTCCCTTTGCTGCAGTGACTTCGACGGTCATAAGCTCGGTTCCCGCACCGTAAACGACTACCGACAAATTCTCGTTGCCTTCCGAGACGGTGGTCTTGGTGAACTCAATCTTTGCGGTTTTTATGATCGTAAGTGTTGCCGAATCGACCCCGCTCACAAGGTTGGCCAATCCATCCTTAATGTAAACTGTGTAGGTTCCGTCGCCGCTTTTGCCATCAGCATTTACAATATCAAGGCCAAAAAGCTCGTTGCCGTTATAGGAAATGGCTGCGCTGCCGTTATACAGGTTTCCGCTTTTTGTTCCGCTGCCCGAAACAATGAAGCTTTCACCCATATTAACGCCAAGATCAAAAGCCCACTCGCTGCCGCTTGAAAGAGCGGTGTAATAGATACATCCTTCGTCCACATCGATTTTCACGCCTGCGGCATCCTTACCGTTTTCGGTCCATACCGAAAATTTGAAAAGAACATCATCGGAAGGATTGCTGTTTTTCAGATTTTCAACAGCTTCGTCGATAAGATCATCATAGCTTTTTGCGTTGTTTCCTGCCTGATTGGTCAAAGAAACAATCGCATCCATAAATTTCGAAAATTCCTCGTCGTCCTTTGAATTTTCGGCAATTTCAATGGCAATGTCGGTAAGCTCCCTTTCGGTAACATCGACCGAAAGAACGGTGCATTTTTTTGTAATGCCGCCCACAACAAGATTGTCGGTGTCGCGGGTAACCTCGCCTAAGCCGTCCACAAATATCTCATAGCTGTCCGAAAGGAAGATGTTGAAAGCGTCGCTTTCGGGAACAAGGTTCTTTAAATCGGCAGTGTTTGCGAATGTGCCCGCCAAAGGAGAAGCCTGATTGGGAGAAATCTGAAGCACCTTGCTGTTGAGAGCGGGAGCTGACAAATATCCGTTTCCGGTTTGATTGTCGAACACCGTGTTTATGGTCATAAGCTCGTCATCGCCCTTATTGAGAGCTATGACGGCCGATGTGCCTTCCTTGGAAACGCTTTGATTTACATTTATTAAAACATCCGAGGAAAGGCTGTATCCCGACGCTTCAAGTATTGCCAAAAGGCCTTCGCCGGGAGTAACCTTTGCGTTGGATGTCACACCGGTGTCAAGCTGTTCGCCTGATTTTTCGAGGGCGGTGGTCATTGTCTTTATGGAATCCATACCCATTCTTTTGAGCTGGTCCTTGGGAGAACCAACAAACAATGACGGAATGACAAAAACGCCCAGCGCCACCGCAAGGGCCACAAATGCAGCCACAGCGGCAATGATAATGCCTTTTTTGGTTTTTTTCTTTGCAGGCATTTGTCCGCCATCCTGAGAAAACTGACCGTAAGCTGCGCCATAAGGCTGATTTACCGGCTGATTATATTGATCGTATTGACCGACCGGATAAGACTGTCCATTCTGTCCGGCAGGTTGAACATTCTGACCGTCAAACTGTCCGTTCTGACCGAAAGCCGGCTGACCCTGCCCGTTATCCGACATACTCGACTTTCCGCTTGAAGCAATGTCCGATTGCAGATCGGCGGCATTTACTCCATCGTCTGCGGGCACATCATGCATCTCATTTTTAGGTTCATTTGACAGATTGTCAACAGGCGTTGCAACCGGTACACTGTCCGCTGCAGGAGTTTCCTGAGCCTGCGGTATTTCTACCGGCGTTCCGCAATTCTCACAGAATTTAGCGCCGTCATCCATAGGCTGTCCGCATTTTTTACAAAACATATACTTCCTCATTTCCGCTCATAAACCGCATCACATATATAATCACTGTACACTTCTCCCGCCGCTTTTTGCCCTTTTCCACGCAGGATTCCGTATATTTTTTGCGTGGAATTTCAAACAAATTTTCTCGCCGTTTTACAACGCAATCGTATCACACGAAAAATTTGAAACACGGCAAAAGCAGAAGACAATTATCCAATTGTACAGGCTATTTATCTGCCGCCGGTTTAATTGCATTTTATATGCTTATTCTACAATTTCGGCTTTAAAATGTCAAGTGTTGTCTCGGAGGTGTATCAAGGCAAAAATCCGGCCTTTTAATACCGTAAAAGTCAACTCCCCGACCGCACGCTTCCGTACAGTCGAGGAGTTTTTTCCGCACGTTTTTTCTTCGACTTAACTATCGAGAAAATTCCGCCGCTTACAAAGAACAGTGTGATCCGCAAAACAGCAATTTTTGCACAAACGGTCATTTTCGGCACAAGCGGTTTTACGGAAAAAGCTCACCGATTTTGCACCCGATTATCCGACTGTCCGCTTGTTTTTTCGACGCGCGGATGTTATAATGCCTTCGAAGAATATCCTGCCTTAAAAGGGGGCTTTTAAATTGAAAATAGCAATTGTGGATGACGATAAACAGACCTTTAAAACCCTTAGTTCATATCTGACCGAGCTTTTGGGAAATTCGGCCGAAATAGTCGGTTTTTCAAGCGCCGAGCAGTTTCTTCCCACCTTTAAAGATCAGAGTTTCGACCTTATCACCCTTGACATTTTTATGGATAAAATGACCGGCGTAGACCTTGCAAGAGCAATAAGACTGACCGACAAAAACACCCGCATTGTCTTTTGCACCGCCAGCAACGATTTTGCCAGCGAAAGCTATGAAGTGGACGCCTGCTATTATCTCAAAAAGCCCTTTACCCGTGAAAAAATCAAAAGTATGCTTGACCGCCTCAATATCGAGGAAATGGAGAAAAAAAGAAGGGTGACTCTGCCCGACGGCACAACGGTTGTTTTGCGGGACATAATATATGCCGATTTTGCTTCCCACTGCGCTTCGCTGCACTGTAAAAACGGCAAGACTCTGAACGTCCGCCTCCCCTTTTCGGAAATCGAGCGGTCCCTTTGCGCCTATAAATACTTTTTAAGTCCCCATAAGGGGGTCGTTGTCAACTTCTACGAGATAAAGGCTCATTCGGCCGATACATTCACCCTAAGCGACGGCAGCCTTATTCCCATAAGCCGCCGCAGAGCGAAGGATGTGCTGGACGCATATTCATCCTTCCGATTTGAAACGCTCAGAAAGGGTGGTGAGCTTTAATGCCTCCCGTTTCAAGAATAATCGAAGTTTCGGTATATTCCCTTTTAAACTTCCTGCCCTTTTTGGCGCTGGCAATTTATCCTTTCAGAGCAAGCCTTCGTTTTTCCAAACCCGTCACCGGCGTTTTGATAGGCTTTTTGACCCTTGTCCAGCTTTTTCTCGGCTTTTGGGCGGCCTTTTATGCCGGTAAAAACGCCGGTCTCGTAAGCGCCGTCAGCACCATTTTATATGCCGTCTTTTACTTTTTGGCGGTTAAAAAGCACTTCGGAAAGACGATCTTCACCCTGCTGATGATCTCAAACCTTGCAAATTTGGCGGTAATTTCGGCAAAAAGCATAGAGGGCCAGCTCTTCCCTGTCCTTGCCTCCCAAAGCTACCGCTGGTCATTCTCGCTCATGCTTTTTGCCGTTGAGCTGGTAATTTCGGTGCCGCTTTTTTTCTACATAAAATATATCTACACTCCGGCGGTCGAAAAGGAGCCTTCCGGCTTTGAATGGCGGTATTTATGGCTTATTCCCGCTACATTTTATTTTATGTGGTATTATGCCTTTTACGGCAATGTCTCAAGCTCCAGTCTTGAGATCGCCCTGCGGCCGAAAAACGCCGTTTTTCTCCTTTTTATAAACATCGGCGAAATACTTATCTACTATGTCGTCACCCGCCTCATTCTCGACCAAAACAAGATAATCGAGCTTAAAGAACGCAACCACCAGTTGACCATGCAATCGGTGCAATACGAAATCCTTAAAAACAAAATAGCCGAAGCAAGACGGGCAAAACACGATGTCCGCCACCATATTGCCATTTTGCAAAATTATCTGCAAAATAAAGATTACGACGCCCTCGCCGATTATATTGGCGAATACTCCGACACCGTTCCCGACGACACATCCCTTAAATTCTGCGAAAATTTCGCTGCCAATGCGGTGCTGTTGTATTTTTCCGAAAAGGCAAAAAAATACGGTATAAGCTATTCCGTGAAGGCGGAAATTCCCCAAAACGCAGGGGTTTCCGAAACCGACATTTCGGTAATGCTGGGCAATATGATCGAAAATGCCATAGAAGCCTGCAAATCAGAAAAATCAGAGAATAAGCAGGTGGTCATACACGCCAACACCCGTGGCGGATCCCTTTGCATAACGGTGGATAACACCTTCACCGGAGAGCTTAAATTTAATCGCGACGGAGATTTTGTTTCGACCAAGCACAAGGGAATGGGGCTTGGCACAAAATCGGTTAAAAGCATTGTCGAAAGCTACGGCGGCGTTTGCAGATTTGAAACAAAGGACGGAATGTTTTTTGCCTCTGTCCTCTGCCCCGCGAGACAGGAAAAAAAGCTGCCCTGACCGTAACACGAACGTCATTTCAGTATACTGCGGCAAGCCGTATTTTATAAGAACACACCATCACTTAATGTATAATTGCTTATATTCTGACAACTTCTTGGCATAAAAATTCCCTCTTGATGTATTTTTTTACATCAAGAGGGTTCTTTTTTCTATTGTCGGTTTTTTATGAATTTGTTCATAGGATTTACATTAGTTTCGTATATTGTTCTTTATTTGCGCGAGGTTTCAGCCTTTAATAACGACAAGTGTAGGAAAAGGTTGCGCCGAAAGATTTCAACAATTATTTTTCTGCGGATTGTCCCTTGGACTTTTCCTTCCAAAGTGATGGAAATACAAAGGTCAGCACCACTGCCTTTTCCACATTCTCAACCGAAAAATCAATACTTCTCGCAACGAGATCGCAAAAAAGCGACCTGGAGGTAACAGCAACTAATTCGGGCAGCATCATTTTACATATAACCGTGTTATCATCGTTATCGTCATCAATTTTAAAGGCTACGCATTTGGCACTGTTGTAATCGGCGATTAAGTCGATGGCTTCGCAGTATTCAGCGAATATATCCAGGCGCTCACTGACAAGTTCAAGTCTCTCGCTATGTTCTTTTGAAAACGTATCAATTATTTCCATCGCCGTATCAAAGCTGTTGGAATAGCCCATGCTTTACCTCCTCGTTTTAGTGATGTATAGGCCGTTCTCCAAATGATGCATTGTGAGACGATTCGAAAATTGTCAGACTTTTTAACTAACGATGAGTCGACACAAAATGCATATGCCTTAACCGTCAGTTAAACCAAAACTGTATTCTGGTTTTATTGGTTTCGGATACTCCGATAGCTACACTGTCAGCGAGCTTTCTCACTGCATTAAATACCTTTATATCCGAACCTCTGAACACAATGCGGCTAGCCTCTATTACAAGGCCCGCATTTCCCGGCGGAGACGAAGGAAATGATCTTCGAATGATGTCAAATTGGCCAAGGTTTATCTGTTTGAGCATACTGAAAGCCTTGTAAAAACGTTCTGTTCTTTCCATATTCCTTTTGCTGAGTCCCGGGCTGAGGTAATCGTCACAATAAGAAAGCACCTCATCGACAGCCATTGCTCCGGCGTCTTCATCCCAGCAAAAATCTCCCGTTTCTTCCCTGTCTTCAAGCTCAGTTCCGAGCCTTATGTAATCCATAATATTACCTCTTTTATATTGGGTACATTCTATCACAATGCTTTAGAAATTTCAACAGGTTATTTGCAAAAAAAAGTGTAAAATTTATAAAACTCACCTAATATTTGCTTCAAACAGACCCCCCGTTAGAGGCAGCAAAATATAGTTTGCAAACCATCCTCAATATAAAATTACCTGATCCTCTTTCCGAACATAATAACCGAATCACAAATAAAAGCTAATTTCAGAGGCGGCTGCTCGTGCTGCCGAGTGGTTTTCGCGTAGGCATAGAATTAAAATTAGGATGTTCTATGAAAAGAGAAATCCGAGCCCTTCACCAATTGGTTTAGGGTTCGGGTTCTGTCGGTGCGGTTGCCGAGGGTTCGGGTGCGGTGGTTGCACTTTCTGCCGGAGTGCTGCTCGGCGTTGTAGGAGTTGTAGGTGTGGTCAGAGCAGTAGGCTCGGCTGACGGCTTGGCGGTCACGCTGTTATCCGGTGCTTGGATGTTGCTTTGCTGTGAGCCGGTGGCGGTAATAAAATCGTAGTTATGAAGCGTGGCGTCGTGTGAGTTTGTTCCCCATTTGGGAGTGAGTGTGATGGTTGTGCCTGCGGCTGCGTTTACGGTAAAGGTGAATGTGCCGTTTGCAAAAATCTGCTCGGTGTAGTAGGTTTCATCACCGATTTTTACGCTGCAATAGCCTGTTGCGCCCGATGTTCCGCCGGCTGACAGCGTGATTTTACAATTGCCGCTTTCGGGTACGGCCACAGTCTTTACTTCGGTAAGCTCGGCTGTGTCACTACCGATTTGATAGGACGGCTTGTAGGACGAGCTTTGAATTGCCGTTGTGCCTGTTGAGGTGCTTGCGGTAAACCACGCCCAGCTTGCGCCGCAAAGACAGACGGCGCACACGGCAATACCGATGACCGACACGGCAGGGGCGCTCATAATACTGTCATTGCGGTTTCGCTTCTCCGCGTGCTTTGGCTTATGAAAGAAAATGCGGTATATCTTCATAACATTGCGCTCGGTCACAAATGGAATAAGGCAGAGGTAAAGGCAGCGGAGTTCTCTGCGCCAATAGCGATATTCGTTATAGTCTGCCGCACGGTTTACCGTCTTTCCCTGTTTTTCCGCAAGGCCTTTGAACTTTGCGGCTCCCGAGCCGACAGGGCTGCTTACATGTGTTATGACATAATCCGAGCGGCGTATCATCCATCTGTTCCGATAACAGACCGCATACCGCCTCGGAACGGTTTCAATCCCGTCGGAGAACGCAGGCGGTATTGCTCCACCGAAGCGCAGGGTTAAGGCCAAAAGGCGCTGAAATTGCCTTTTGAATTTAAACAAAATTTTAATTGACATTATGAAATTTTTTGTGTATAATTCTACTGTGAGATTTAGGGAATTTGTATAAGGAGATGATAATTCAGAGTTTTTTGAAAAATTTCGGCGAAAAAATCCTGCCGAGCGCGTACAAAGCAAGAACAAATCCGGCAAATTAAGACAAAGACAGCAAATCCTAAAAGCAGTTGAAGACCTTTAACAAAAGCGGCATTTTACCACCAAGGCAAGTCCTTTTATACACCCTTTTTTCTTTTTGACCAAAGGCAACAAACGGAGGAGAATTATGAAAAAAACATCACTGAAAATGCTGTCGCTTATACTGTCTGTTCTTGTGACCGTCCAGGTGTTTTACGCACCCCTTTACGCCTCGGCCGAAAACGAAGTGTCGACTGTTTCGCAGGACGAAACGGCCGGCTTTTCAAATACAGCGGAACAAACCGACGGCGAAGTGTCGGACGGTGCCGACGGCTCCGCTCAGGATGACGGTCACTTTACCGTTTTAAGAGAGGTACCCGAGCTGAGGGAGCAGTGCGTCAAGCACTTTGAGCTTAGCAACGGGAAAATGATGGCGGCCGAGTATCAGGTTCCCGTCCACTTTGAGCAGGACGGAAAATGGACGGACATCGACAACAGCCTTGTTGAAGAGACTTCCCTTTCCGACAGCAGCTGCCCGGACGGTAAGGCCGATGAACGGTCCTCTCATGATCGCCGAACCGCCGTCGAGAGGGAGGCTGCGCAGGGAGAATCGTCAATAGAGCAAGAAGGTGCGGCCGAAGTAACCGCCTCCGCCGAAAAAAACTCTGCCGAAAGCGGTTCTGCCTCGGATGAAATTACCGCAAAAGACGGTTCCCCGGCCGAGGAGGCTTCGACCGACAACGAGCAGGGGTATGCAAACACCGAAAACTCCTTTAAAATTAAATTTGCAAAAAAATCGAGTTCCAAAAAGCTTGTTAAAATAAAAAAAGACGGTTATCAGCTCTCGTGGGGGATAAACCGCGCGAAAAATAAATCAATCAGGGTTGAAGCGGCCGAAAAGAAGTCGGAAAACGGACAAAAAGACCCCACGGTGCCGGATAAGCTTTCCTCGTCGGTCACATATCCCGATGTTTTTGACGGGGTGGATTTTGAATATTCGGTAATTTCCGATTTTATTAAGGAAAACATTGTCTTAAAGAAGCGGCTTTCCTCATATTCGTTTGAGTTTTCCCTTTCGTCCGAAAAGCTTACACCCGAGCTTAAAGACAACACCGTTGAGTTTAAAAATAAAGGCGGCGAGGTCGTTTTTATTATACCCGCTCCCTTTATGTACGACGCGGCGGGCGAGCAGTCTCAGGGCGTTACCCTCGCGATAAATCAGGGCAAAAACAAAGATGAATATATCCTTACGGTAACTCCGGATAAGCAGTGGATAGACAGGCAGGACCGTCAATTCCCCGTGGTCATCGATCCCGTCATCCAGACTACCGTTACCTATCAAAACGGATTTTCCAGCGGATATGTTTTTCGGTGCTCAAACGGCACCCTCGGAAAAAACACCACTACCCAGCACATGTATGTGGGAGAGATCACCGAAGGCTTAAACGCCAAGTCAAAAGCATATATAAAATATACCCTGCCCACCCTTAAAGAAGGGGACAAGGTCTGCGAAGCATACATGGGTATTTGCCAATATCTCAACGCCACCCCATCGGGAAAAGACGCCACCGGCATCGCTGGAGGAAAATTCCGCATCAATGTCCACAAAATTACCCAGAGCTGGACAAACAGCACCATAAGCTGGAACACCGCATACGACCCGGCTCCCATGGACAGTCAAAACACCGACTGCCTTTCTGCGGGTTGGGACAGCTTTAACATAACCCGAGCGGTCAAGGAATGGTACGACGGCAAGCAAAATAACGGTATCATGTTTGTTGCAAACGAATATAAAAACGGCGACGCCAGAAGATATGTTACCAAAGACGCAGGCTCGGAATACGGAGACTATCGCCCGCAGCTTATTGTCGTGTATCTTAACACCATGGGACTCAACGATTTTAATTCCTATAAGACCTACGACATGGGTCACGCGGGAACCGCATATATCAATGAATATACCGGCAAGGTCACCCACATCGTAGAGGACATTGCCTATCAAAGCAATTTCCCCACGGTTGAGATAAGGCATGTTAACAACACTGCCTGGAAAGACGCTCAGGAGGGCTATGGAAAGGGCTGGTCGCTTAACATTTGCGAAAGCGTGGCGCTCATTCCGCAAAGCAGCGGCCTCGCCTCAAAATACAAGATAAAATACCGCGACGAGGACGGCACCGAAATATACTTTTTGGAAAACGGCTCGACCACCGGTCTAAAGGACGAGGTGGGCCGAGGAATGACCCTTTTAATGCCCTCGGGCTCTGCCACGACATACACCATAACCATGAAGGACGGCACAAAAAAGGTCTTTGACTCGTGGGGAAGCCTTTACGAAATACAGTATACCGACGGCAAAAAGACCACCATCGGACTGAGCAATCACAAGCCCGTATCGGTCACCGATTTTGCCGGAAGAGCGGCCACCCTTACCTACGGAAGCGACGGGCTTTTGACCGAAATTTCGGCAACCTCAAGCAGAAAAATAAATTACACCTATTCTTCGGGGAAATTAACCAAAATCAGCCTTTATAACGGCCTTGAAAGCACCTTCGCCTATACCTCTGACAATGCCTTAAAGGAGGTTTATGACGGCGATCTTTGCTTCGGCATGCAATATTCAAACGGAAAGCTTGAGGCCGTTTACGAAGCTCCCCATAACACAGGGGCGAAGTATGTCATGTGGGCGGAATATTTCACCGACAAGACCCTTTTCACCCACCCCGGCCCTTCGGCAAGAATAGATTCACAGGCCTCCGACCGTTTTTATCAGCACTGCCTTTTTAACAGCTACGGTCAGAAAATATCCGACTATGTTACCAACGCCTATCTTACCGACAGCAGCATGACTCCCGAATTTTACGGTGTGGAATGCAACGAATATTCCCCCGTTTTGACCGAGGGCAGTCTTTCGCGAAACAACAAGCTGTTGACAAGCTATGCGGCAAACGACGCGGCCAATCTTTTGTCCGATCCGAGCTTTGAAAAAGATAACGGCTCCTGGAGCAGCTCAACTGATTTTTCATATAACAGCGATTCCTCCAAGGCCTATGCCGGCAACAAATCGGGCAAATTTTACCGTTCCTCCAACGGCCCCGAAAAGATTCTTTATCAAACCGTTAATCTTCCTGCCGGAACATACACCTTCTCGGCCTATGTAAAGGCGGAAAGCCTTTCGGGCGGAGCCTTCGGCGTGGCCAAGTCGAACGGCGGGCTGACCCTGTCGGGCTCCGGTTCCTGCAAAATTACCTCCCCTTCTGCCCAGTGGCAGCGGCTTTTCACTGCTTTTAAGCTTACAAAACAGGAAAGTGTCAAGGTTGGCTTCGTACTCGAAGAGGATGTAAGAGGGCCGATCTATGTCGACTGCGCCCAGCTCACGAGAGGCGAAAGCCCGAGCGCTCCCAATCTTCTTGAAAACTCCAACATGGAAAAAGGCTCGGTGGGCTGGACAGCCTCCTCAACCGTCACAAGTCAGGACGGTTACAAGGCAAATTCAAGCGACAATTTGTTTAAAACCTCCTATCGCCTTTCGGGAGATTTAACGACCGACAAATACTTCTATCAGGACATTCCCGTTATGGGCTCCCCCACCGACACATACATTCTCAGCGGTTGGGCAAAGGGCAGCAGTCTGCCCGAAAAAAGCCAAACATCCGACGGTCAATCGGTAACAAACAACTCTCGGTTTGATGTGGAAATAACCGTTACCTACACAAACGGTACCACCCAAAAAATCGACGGTCTTAAATTTGACCGATATAACCGCGACTGGCAGTTCCTCACCAAATGCTTTACCGTGGCGCACAAAACAAACAGCTCCCTTTCGCCCAAGAGCATAAGGGTGGCCTGCAATTATTTTAAAAACAGCGGTGAAGCCCTTTTCGACAACATCCAGCTCATAAAGGACGCCACCCCGTCCTATACCTACGACGATGACGGAAACATCGTTTCGGTAAAGGATCTGGCAAAACAGCGGTCGGAATACGACTTTAGAAACAACAAGGTGGTCAGCGCCCTAAATCCCACCGGCAGCAGATTTGTCAATGTCTATTCGTCAGACGACAAAAACGAGCTCAAGGCCTCCGAAAGCGACGGCGTTACCTACGCATATTCCTACGACGATTCCACCCGGAATGTCACATCGGCAAGGAGCATTGCCTCGGCCTTTAAAAAGGATGTATACTTCCACATAGTTACCACCCAAAAGAACTATGTCCTTGACCTTTCCAACAACCAAAGCGCCGACGGCACGGCGGTCAAATACTATCCGCCCCATTTTGCCAACAACCAGACCTTCAAGTTTGTTCAGGAAGGTACGACCGCATGGTACACCATCCGTCCCTACAGCCACCCCAACAAGGTACTGGGCTGTAAAAACGGCGGAACCTCCTCGGGCACCGAGATCGTTCTCCAAAGCTACACCGGCGCCGATTCCCAGCTTTGGAAGGTGGACAAAAACTCCGACGGAACATATCGCTTCACGCCGAAGCATGCTCAATCCATGCGCCTCGACGCGCCCGACCCCTACTCCGGCTCTTCATCCTACCGCAGCCTTATTATCTACTCCTCAAACTCCGGAAAGGCGCAGAAATTCACCCTTATGGCCAAAAACGGCACCTCCCTGCCTTACAGTGAGGCCACCGCGACCTACGACCAAAAGGGCGTTCACATCAAAACCGTTTCGGACATGGACGGCGTTGCCGCCGAATATTCATACGGAGATTCCGACAAGCTTTTCAGTCTTACCGGCAGAACCTCCACCACCATGTACATCAGCCCCGATGACGAGCTTAACTATGCCGTTTGGGAAAGAGGCAAAAACGACACAAACCTCAGCGCCAAAGTGCATTACTACTATACCGGTAAAAATCTTACCAAAATCATATCCCCAGGGGCAACATATAACTTCGAATACGACGCTTTCGGCAACCGCACGAAAACCAAGGTCGGCTCCACCGCCCTCATGACCAACACATACATGGGCGACAACCGCAGTATTTCAGAAAGCGTCTACGGCAACGGCGACAGTATCGATTACAAATACGACAAATTCGGTCGGAATATCGAGGTTGTAAAAACCACCGCGTCGGATTCTTCGAAAGACAAGGCTTCGTGGATATACGATGGCTACGGCAATATCAGTCAAATGACCGACAACTCCTCCGGCGCCACCTTCTCCACCAACTATGTCTACGATTCCATCGGCCGTATATCCTCCTTTAACCGAAACGACGGCTACGGCGCCGATGTGGCCTACGACACATACAACCGCATCAAGGACATTCGGTACAAAACTGTTGACGGAAGCAGAGGGGTAAGCTATAATTACAACAATGATACCAACCTGATTGACACAGCCACCTACGACGGCTATGAGCTCAACTATTTCTACGACGGTCTTAACCGCCTCAAGCGCAGAGCGTTCATTGTTACCTCACCCTCGGGGGTCATGTCGGGTATTCACGAAAAATTTTACTACCGTACCTCTGGCAACAGAACCGACAGCCGCGTTACCTCCCACTCCTTCAACAACATCCTCATGTGGTACGAATACGATACCTCCGGCAACATAACCAAGATCACCGACAGCGCCGGAAACATCAAACATAAATACACCTATGACGACCTCGGCCGGCTTAAGACCGAGATAAACATAGGTGAGGGAGATCAAAGCGAGACGGCGGTAA
>CAJJNV010000018.1 GCA_905193225.1 uncultured Oscillospiraceae bacterium
AAGTGGTACGCGAGCTGGGTTCAGAACGTCGCGAGACAGTTCGGTCCCTATCTGTTGCGGGCGCAGGATATTTGAGAGGCGCTGTCCCTAGTACGAGAGGACCGGGATGGACGCACCTCTGGTGCACCAGTTGTCACGCCAGTGGCATAGCTGGGCAGCTAAGTGCGGATTGGATAAAAGCTGAAAGCATCTAAGCATGAAACCAACCTCAAGATAAGATATCCCACAGAGTAATCTGGTAAGACCCCCGGGAGACCACCGGGTTGATAGGCTGCGAGTGTAAGCGTGGTGACACGTTCAGCTGGGCAGTACTAATAGGTCGAGGGCTTGACCAAAGAAATTCTCACTTGTACTTCTTCTCAGTTCATTACTTTCGCTCATTGTTCAGTTTTCAGGGTGTAACCTGAAAAAGTTGGTGTCAATGACGATGAGGGTCCACCCGTTCCCATCCCGAACACGGTAGTTAAGCTCATCGGTGTCGACAATACTCGGCGGGAAGCCGCCCGGGAAGATAGATCGATGCCAACATTATCTAACCGATCATCGTAAGGTGGTCGGTTATATGCCTTAATAGCTCAGTCGGTAGAGCACGCGGCTGTTAACCGCGGTGTCGTAGGTTCGAGTCCTACTTGAGGCGCCAAAATCCCGTTCACTTTTGTGGGCGGGAGTTTTTTATTACCTTTATTATTACCGTATGGCGGCCGATTTGCTTATTGACGGACAGTGCGACCCAGGCAATGTTATCGAATGCGACCGTCTTAAGGAATACCCAAGTCTGTGCTTTGCTTTCGGACGGGAAATGTCGGTGCAGGGAAATATGGCTACCGATCTCGGTGTGTCATACCAGTTTTTAAAATTGGCCGAAGTGGGATATGAACTTGAGCTGGCGGCAGGACACGGCTTCTATGAAGGCTGCCTTGCGGGGGTTAAGGAGCTTTTAAGTGATCCGCAATACGATGTCGTAAGGGAAGAATATGACGGTATTTTAGATTTTGGAAGCGGCGACGGCGACAACTTCAGTGCTACTTCCGATTGTGACGGTAAAATAATGCCGTCGTAATAATTCCTGATTGATTTATGAATTATGGGCGGCGAGGTCGCAAACGACAACCCGCTGAAAAACGAGCAAAAAAAGTCTCTCGAATGTTTTTCGGGAGATTTTTTATAAAAGGGGCGGATTGTAAGAGAAAAACAAGTGTGGTATAATGTCCCCAATACATATTGAAATCGAAAATTACGATTACCGATGTGACCGATTATTTTGAAATTTGTTAGAACAGTTTTTGGGGTGAAAAGATGAAGCAAAAATCAAGATACAATACAGCGCGGAAAATGCTGATCTTCTGGACACTGTTTATAGGAATAGGTGCGGTGGCAGGGGCGACCGGAATGCTTGTCGATCCCACCGGAAAGAGTGTGGGAATGGACGCTATGCTGCCTTTTTTTAAGGTGCTGCCCTTTGCCGATGTGCTCTTTAACGATCTATTCTTTTCAGGAATTGCTCTGCTCATCGTCAACGGCCTGAGCAACCTTACAGCGGCAGTTTTGCTGCTGAAAAAGAAAAAACTCGGTGTAATTCTCGGCGGGATTTTCGGCGTTACCCTTATGCTTTGGATATGCATCCAGTTTTATATGTTTCCGCTCAATTTTATGTCGACGACATATTTCATTTTCGGTTTTTTGCAGGCGGCAACGGGATATGCGGCATATGTTTTTTTGAAGCAGGAGACCTTTACGGTAAATAAAGGCGACTATCCAAACATAGGAACGGGGGAAGGCACCCTTGTGGTTTATTTTTCCCGAATGGGATATGCAAAAAAGCTTGCCTTTGAAGCGGCCGACAGGCTTTGCGCCGATATATATGAGGTCAGATCCACCGAGAAAACCGACGGAACCGCAGGCTTTTGGTGGTGCGGCCGCTACGGAATGCATAGGTGGGATATGCCCATCGAGCCGATTGAAATTAACCTTGAAAAATACAAAAAGGTGGTTATATGCACCCCCTTATGGGTCTTTTCTCTTTGCGCTCCCATACGCAGTTTTTGCAAAGCGGCGGCCGGAAAAATCAAATCGGTTGATTACATATTCGTTCACCACACCGGCGGAAAATATTTTTCGGCAGCCGAGGAAGCGGACAAAATTTTAGGGATCAGACACGAGAGATTTAAAAGCGTACGCTGCCGAAAGGGCAGTTTTAAAGAGCTTTAACGTCTTTTGAATATCTTTGTGCAACAAAGGCAACCCTATAATAAAATAAAAAACAATGCGCCCGACAGCTTTGCTCGGACGCATTTTTTTTGCGAAGTTTTTGCCGTGTGCGGCGCAGTTTTTCTAAACGTTATTTTTCAGGACTTTATGCCGCATTTTTGTTACTCCTCTTTCAGATCGTTTTTATCGCAGTCGTTTTCTTCCGGAGCATTTTGTAACGGTGCTTTTCCAAAGGGCATTGCAGGGGAGTAATCAATCTCCTCAACCTGATGAAAGCAAAAGGGACACAACAGGGCTGATTTGTCGATTTTGCGGCCGCAATAGTCGCAGTTTTTTGTATCTCGGTTCATCTTTCCTCGCCTTTCCTCTTTGGTGCGATCGCTTTATTAGTGCCCCCGGCGTGCCGTTTAAAAACAGACAAAAATCGATAACGGCGTTTTCAGCTGCTGTCAGCCCGGCCTGCATGGGCTTTTTGTCGGCATTCGAATAATATTTGTATGAGGTGATTATACTCTATATATAGACAATTGTCAAGGATTAGAGTATTTTTTATCATTTTATATGGAGATGATAAAATGATAACTTACGAACCGTTTTACAGAACCATCAAGCAGAAAAATATATCCACATACAAGCTCATAAACACCTTCGGCATCAGTCGCAGCCTCATCGACCGCCTCAAACACGACAAACCCATAAGCACCCGCACCATCGACGATCTTTGCAGATTTTTAAACTGCCGTGTGGAGGACATACTCGTTTATAAGCAAGGCGAAAACGAAAGTGATAATTAAATAAAACCCGTCTGTCGGAAAGTCCTGCGCCTAATGTATGAAAGGACTCCTGACGCTGGCGGCAAAGAATTAAGGAAAGCTTTATACGGTGGCGGACAGGCTTAAATGGAGGCCGAATTTTTTATTGTTCCAAAAGCCTAATCTCTAAAAAATATTCCAAAAAGAAAAACGGACGATCCGGTTTAAAAAGCCGCTTTGTCCGTTTTGTTCGGTAGTTTAGTCGATGCAATGCCGCGCTGTGGTTAACAGGATTTATTTGACGTTTAATTACTAAGTGCTATTCTGTTTGACTAAGGCGTGTTATCCGTTAAATTGCGGGAATTGCTCCGACGCGCGATCGGTCAGATAATCATAAACCTGACCGCAGGAGGCACGGCAGGCGTCCTTGTCGGAATCCATCAGTTTTAAAAACTCCTCAAACCTGTTCCATCCGTCGTCCATATCAAGCTCGAAGGAATGCCCCCAAATCAAAAACAGTCCCTGTTTTTTCTGCAAAAATTTCCGACCGAGGGTTAGCAGCCGGCCGTCGGTAACGGTGCAGGTGCCTTTCCAGCGAAGGGGATCTTTCGGAAAATCAAAATTTCCGGTGGTTTGGCCGATCCGGGCATATTTTATGGAGGTTTTGCTTTTTATAAGGGATATAATGCGGTCGTCAAAGCTGTCATCTCCGCCGCCGGGATAGGCCATACCTTTGGGATGCACGCCGGTCAGCGAAAAAATGTTTTGTGCATCGCCGTTTATCTGGGAAATGACCTCGTCGTCCGAAAGGGCGGTGAGCAGCGGGTGGCAGAGAGTGTGCACCGCCGTTTCAAATCCGTCGTATATGCCGCTTTCTATCTCGGCTTTTGTAAGGCGGATGTGCTGCGCCTTTATGCCCAGGGATGAAAGGTCGGTGGTCTCGCCTAAAAGGCCTGTGTTTAAATTAAAGGTGGCCGAAAAGCTGTATTTTTTAAGCAATGCGGTCAGCCTGATGTCCTGAGTAGTACCATCGTCAAAGCTGAAGGCTATAAATTTTTTCATAAAGCCCGTTTCCCCGCCGCACTTTTTTCGGTGTTTGTTGTAACGGTATGGACTGCACCGCTAATGCCGATATCATTATTGTCGTCGGTATCATTGTTGTCAAGATCAGTGTCGTCGCCGGTGTCGGCTGCGTCATTCGCAACAATCGCGTCATTTACAGCGACTGCATCACTCACAGCGTTTGTGTCAACTGCACCTGCAGTGTCGGCAGTAACGATCACATTGGTTATATTTGCTGCACCGTCGGTATCTGTTACAGCTTTGTTGACTGCCTTTTCTGCGCCGGCTTCGTCGACAGAACCGGCTGTGCCGATCTTCTGCACTGTGGTTGCCGAAGATGCTCCGTCTTTGCAGTCGGGCAGTTCTTTTTCTGTGCCCTGTTCCTTCTTTTTGTTCAGCAGGTCGGAGGGAATGGGCTGCTCATTTCTTGTTTCGATTATGACAAAAATCATAACCGCCAGCATTTCATAGGGAAAGGGGCAAAATTCGCCGGGATTGGTTTGGGACATAAGCAGCAGCCCCCCATAGCACAAAAACAGCACGAATGAATTGTAATTTGATTTTAAAATAGCGATATAGACCCGATTGATTATCTGAAAACCGTATGCGATTATGCCCACAAAGCCCATGCTTCCGATGATTTGCGGAATCATCATGTGGTACCATGCCATTGCGCCCTTTTTCGGCGTGTATATGTTAAAATTGCCTTTAAATCCAAGCCCCTGTCCGAATATCGGCGCATCAAAAAAGTCGCGTATAGAGGCTTCGGCGAGGCGCATACGCTGCTCTCCCTGCTCAATGGGACTAAAGCCCAGATATCGGCTGGAAAAATAGGTCATAACCTTTCCGCCAAGGAAGATGAGAGCGGCGGCGCAGGCCAATGTAACGATGATGTATAGGTTGCGGTTTTGCCGATCGGTCGCTATCAAAAAGAGCAGACAGCAGCCGAACTCTACCGCGCCGAGGAACAGTCCGCTTCTCGAACCCAGCAGCGACATTATTCCGAACATTATAAAAGAAAGAAAAATGGGGTATCTGTGCCGCTTTGCAAACATGAGGGGAGCGGGCATACATATCATCAGGAATGTGGAATAGTTGTTTCGGAATTTCCATTCGGGAACATTCTTTTTAAGCAAAATATCCTCGAGACTGAAGAAGATGGATTTTGCCGCAAGCAGGGCGGCGCAAAGGCCGACAATTATAAGCACCTCGGCAAATTTTTCGGCCAGATCGTATTCCTCCCTGTGGGTAAAGCGGGATCTGAAAACGAAGTAAAGGGCGATCATTCCGACCCCCAAAAAGATCACATAATATATTGCCGAAAAATAATCGGCAAAGGAAATTTTACCGAGGCCTCCAAGGGTAACGGCCACGGTCACGGCGGCAATTCCCCAGAAGCTTTGGCCGACCGTAAGCCGTCGGGCGTCCTTGTTTTTAATGTAGAATCTCGAAAAATTAACTATCAGTGCCGAAACAACGAAAACAAAGACCGGCACGGTCACAAAGATCATGGGGCGCCCCATAAAAAGGTGGTAGCAGTCGTAGCTTTTTGACGCAAAAAGCACGGTCATAAGACCCGAGGCAAGAAAGGGGATTATCTCGTCGCAAAAAAGCAAAACAAGCCCGTTTAAAACGCACAAAAACAGCACGCAGGAAACCTGAAGCTGCTGTTTGAGCAACACTTCGGGAGCGTGGCTTAACATGACATCCGAAGAGTCCTTCAAAGCCGGAAAGGAGGTTAAAATATCAATCAAAAAAACAAACGCGGCAAATACCACAAGAAACAGTCTTCCGTTTAAAAAGCGCCTGACCGATTGCAAATTAACACACCTCCCGAGGGTACATTTTCTTAATTTTATCACAATTTTTTTTAAATGTCCATTACTCCGACAAAAATGTAACCATTTTTGCCAAAGGTTTCAGATATAATATTCTGCCGACCCCGCAAGACAGTTAAAATCAACCCTTCCGACCCGCCGCATTTCTGTCCGAAGGGCTCGGCAAGCGGCTTTTTTCTGCCGTCTTTCACAAGGGCGGGATTACCGTTTTCAGTCCCGCTTTTAGCCTGTCCTAAGGGAAAGCCGGCGGTATATACCGACAGCCGACGGAATATATAACCGCTGCCTGCGGCGGCAAAGGCTCGAAAAAAGCCCTTAAAATCAAAGGGCTTTTCCGAATTATTTAAAAGCAGGCTGTAAGAAAAGATTTTTTGCAAAAGACTCCTCTGTCTTTGACAAAAGCTTTAAAAGCTTCCGCCTATTCCGTCGCTGCCTGCCCCCGAGGAGGAGCTGCTGCTGTCCGAATCGTTGTCGTCCGGCTTCGGAGTGGAAACAACATTCGTATAAAGGAAGGTGTCACTCTGCCCGGTTATGTGCAAGCTGTCTTGGACAACATAATCTCCGGCAAAATTCTGCATTTTGACCGACTTTAGCTTGCTCTTCATGACCAAAACGGTGACAAGGCCGATAACAAAGCCTATCGCCAGAGCGATCAGCAGATTGGAGGTCACATTAAAATCGTCTTTGGGAAGATCTCCGTTGTCATAGCCCTTACCGTCTGTTTCATATTTAGTGTAGTAATTATCGCAAAGGTCGGCAAAGGTCATAAAGCAGTCAAAATATTCCCCGTCCGAAAGAAGGGGCGTAACCTTATCGGCCATAACCTCAAGCCCGGCGTTTGTATAAACATATATGCTTTGGGCGATGGGAAGAATGTGCCATTTGCGGTCTCCCATTGAAACCACCATAATTATTCCGCCGTTTTGGTTGTACCCGTTGTAATCGTAAAAGTCTCCGGCATATTCCTTCGCGGATTTATCCCCCGTGGAATTGACGGTCACCACCACAATGTCTACACCGTGGTTCTTGCTTACCTCGTCGAGCTTTGCGAGAAGCTCATCTGCCTCCTCGGAGGAAAGCAGTGTTGCATTGTCGAAAAGTCTTTCGGCATCGCCGCTTGCCGGGATGCAAAGGCATATACTCAGGCAGAGGACAAGGGCGGTTAAAATCGATAATATCTTTTTCATTTTCCGTCCCTCCTTATATCAGCCAGATGAGATAGCCTATGGCAAATGCCGCCGCCGCGGAAATCGCGCCGACCAAAGCCCACCATTTCGCAAAGGCGCCCTTGTCAAGGGGGAGGTTTCCGACAAATTTGCCGGTCTGTCCGTTCATGGCGAATATGTATTTCTGACCGTTGTATGTGGTGTTTAATATCCAAACGGGATAGAGTGCGTATTTTGCCTTGCCGCCCGAGATTCTGACGCTGCTGTTTTCGGGGACGACCGAGTCGTATCCGACAACCGTTTTTGCAAACTCATGCTCGGTGGTGTTTTTAATGCGCTGGTTGGCGCGGTCAACGCTTTGAGCGGCGTCCACATCGTATTTGTCAGCCAAATATCCCGCAAGATATGCCGTCTGAAAGTCCACCGCTTCGGAAAAATTAAAGGGCTCTATGGATTCCATGAGATCGTCGGGCATCTGTGAGGAACCGTCCACCGGAACCTTGGCAAAGGAAAGATCCCCCCCGCGGTATACCGAATAGTGGCTGGTCTCGGTGTAGTCGTTTTTGCTGTCACTCCAGCGGCGCACCCTGGTTGCATGATAGCTGATGTCGGCGTCGGCCTGCCCGTCGAAAAGCCAGAATGGGACATAAACGCCCTTTATTTCATCAATGTGGTTTTTATCTTTAAAAATCCTGGGGAGCAGCCGCTTGCCGGCTAAATGGTTCATAAGTCCGGCCTTTGCCGCCGCCTTGTCAAGCTTGAAGGGAATTACAAAATCGGGTTTTAAATCGCCCGAAAACTGTCCCTTCATAACCACGGGATTGTCACAGTACGGGCACTTTGTAGCGGCGGTATTTTCATCGCACACTATCTCTCCTCCGCAGGAATTGCAGACATATATCCTCATTCCGTCGGTTTCGCCCTCCTGCCACTCTCCGCCGGCCGATTCGCTCCAGTCGTAAGTGTCGGGGGCGGCCGTTTTGTTCAGCTCCTCGTCGAGGGATTTAAGGGTCTCTACATCAAATTCCGTGTCGCAGTAGGGACATCTCATTTTTTGAAAATTGGGGTCAAATTCAATGCGGCCGCCGCAACAGGGGCATTTGTATTCGAGGGTGGTTGCCATAACTTTTTCCTCCTACCGATATTTTTTTCGGCAGAAAACTCCAAAAAGCGTCTCTGCCGAATTATCATAAATATCTCTGCGGTTTTTGATAAACCGACAAACCGATAAACAGCGCGGAGTTCGGCCGGTTACGGCTCAATCGAAAACCCGCTTATTTAATGTCTCTGTCGTCAAAGGGATCGCCGCACTCGGGGCAGAATTTCGGCGGGTTTTTCGGGTCTTCCGGCTCCCAACCGCATTTATCGCATCTGTAAAGAGGCTCTCCCTCGGGCTTTTTGGCTCCGCAGTTTTGGCAGAACTTTCCCTTGTTTATCTGTCCGCAGGAGCATTTCCAGCCGTCCTCGGGCTTTTTGGCGCCGCATTCGGGACAAAAATTACCGGTTGCGGTCGCACCGCAGGAGCATTTCCAACCGTTTGCGGCTGCCGTATTTGCCCCGCCGTTTTGAGCGGGAGCAGGCTGATTTTGCTGATTCTGACCCATTGCAAAAAGGTTTTGGGCATTTGTGCCGCCGGCGTTTGCCGCCATTCCCATGCCGATGAAGGCGTTCATGGCGCCGCCCTCGTTTGCTGCGGCGGTACGCATAGCTTCGGCCTGTGCGCCCACAAGGGTGGCAGCCGCCATGGTGGGGTTGCGGTTGATGGCGTCTCTCTGAGCCTGCTTGATGGTCGCCGCGTCCTCCTCGGGGAGGGTGATGGGGTTAAGGGCGATGGAAACAACCTCAAGTCCGCGTAATTCGCTCCACTTTTTGGTCAGCTCCTGGTTCATGAAATCCGAAAGCTCGGTGGTGTGGGCGGGAATGGAGCTGGGACGAACCTCAAGATCGGAAATTCTGGCCATGGCCGGCTGAAGAGCGTTCATAAATTCCGCCTTAAGCTGGCTGTCGATTTCGTCGCGGGTGTATTCGTTTTCGATGTTTCCGCAAACATTGGTGTAAAAAAGCATGGGGTCGGAAATTTTATAGGAATAAACGCCGTTGCATCTTACCGACACGTCAATGTCAAGTCCGATATTGCGGTCGACAACGCGGAAGGGAATGGGGTTGGCGGTGCCGAATTTATTGTCGATAATTTCCTTTGTGTTAAAATAATAAACGCGCTGATCCTTGCCGGTGTCCCCGCCGTATGTAAACCGCTTACCCACCGTTTTAAAGGTCTCGAGCAAGCCCTTGCCGAAGCCCCCGGTGAAGATGCTGGGCTCGGAGGAGGAGTCATATGTAAACTCGCCCGGCTCGGCGCAGAATTCCACAACTCTGCCCTGTTCAACGATCATCATACACTGACCGTCGGCCACCGCAATGCCCGAGCCGTTGGAAATGATGTTGTCGTTGCCCTTTGTGTTTGAAGAGCGGGAGGAGGTGCGTTTCTGACCCTTAACGGCCAGCACCGATTTGTCGAGAGCGTCGCAATAGAAAAATTCTTTCCATTGGTCGGCCAGTGTTCCTCCCAAAGCTCCTGCTGCTGCTTTAATAAGACCCATAAAAATTGTTCCCCTTTCGGTTAAGCCGGTAAAAGTCTCATCTGCGCAAAAAAAGTATCAATGAGGCCGCGCAGCGTTTGTCTGTCTTCGGCTTAATTATATTTTTTTTATTTGTTTTTAATGTGTTCTTTTATGGCTGCAAAGGATTCGTCCGAAATAACGTGTTCCATTTTGCAGGCATCCTCTGCCGCCTGCTCCTCGCTAACTCCGAGTCCGGTCAGCATTTTGGTAAGTACGGTGTGGCGCTCGTATATCTTCATTGCCACGTGCTTTCCTTCCTCGGTGAGGGTCAGAAAGCCGTTTTTGTCCATAAGGACATATCCGCCGTTCTTTAAAAGACCGATCGCGCGGGAAACACTGGGCTTTGAATATCCCATATAATCTCCCACATCCACCGAGCGGACCTGAGGTATTTTCTTTGATAGTACCAGTATGGTTTCGAGATACATTTCTCCCGACTCCTGCAAAGCCATTTTAACGCTCCTTTTTCGGCCGTAAAATTAAGATAATTATTATGATTTAAGATAAATATTATCTTATACCCCTTTTGTTTTGCGGCGCTTTTGCCGCCGATAATTACCGCCTTAAAGGGAAACCTTTATTTCTTCAAAAGCTCCCCGGCAAGGGCGGAAATTTGCTCTCTCGACTGCTCCGAAAGGGAGGATTTTATCTGCACTGCCGTCTCGGCAAATTCAAGCTCCTTGCAGCCTTCCAGCATTTTTTTCATCGTTTTTGCGGCGGTGGGTGCCCAGCTGCCGTTTTCGATAAGTCCCACCCTGCGCTTTTGGAAATTACGTTCGGTAAGGTGGTTTATAAATTCCTTCATAAAGGGAAAAATGTCGGCGTTGTAGGTGGTGGTGGCAAGCACGAGAGCGTCGTATCTGAAGGCATCTTCCACCGCCTCGGCCATATCCTCCCTCGCGAGATCGCTGATGGTAACCTTTTTGCAGCCCAGTGCCTCAAGCTCGGACTTTAAAAGCTCAGCCGCCTTTTTGGTGTTGCCGTAAACCGATGTGTAGGCTATCATAACCCCTTCGCTTTCGGGCTGATAGGACGACCAGGTGTTATAAAGATCAAGATAATATCCGAGATTTTCAAAAAGAACGGGACCATGGAGAGGTGCAATGGTTTTAATGTCCAGTGCCGACGCTTTTTTAAGAAGAGCCTGAACCTGAGCACCGTATTTTCCAACAATTCCGAAATAGTAGCGGCGGGCTTCGCAGGTCCAGTCCTCATCTGCGTCAAGTGCGCCGAATTTTCCGAATCCGTCGGCCGAGAAAAGAACCTTGTCGGTGCTGTCGTAGGTAACTATGACCTCCGGCCAGTGCACCATGGGGGCTGCGATGAAATTAAGGATGTGGCTTCCGAGGCTGAGGGTGTCGCCTTCCTTGACAACCATGGCGCAATCGGAAAAATCCCGCCCGAAAAACTGCCCCATCATTGCGAAAGCCTTGGCCGACGCAACAATCTTTGCATCGGGGTAGATGTTCAAAAAGTTTACAATGTTGGCCGAATGATCCGGCTCCATATGCTGAACGACAAGGTAATCGGGCTTTCTTCCCGAGAGAACGGCTTTGAGATTTTCAAGCCACTGCTCGCCGAAATGTCTGTCCACCGTATCCATAACGGCAATTTTGTCGTCGGTGATTACATACGAGTTATACGCCATACCGTTTTCGACAACATACTGTCCTTCAAAAAGGTCGATGTTCCGGTCGTTTACACCTATATATTTAATGTCTTTTGTTATTTCCATAAAAACGCTTCCTTCCAAAGAACAGTCAAAAAAGGCCAAAAACACCCCGGTTGACTCTATTCTATACAATTTTATCATATCATTCATTAAAATGCAACAAAAAAACAGAGGGAAAGGATAAAATCCAATCCCCCTGAATTTCTGCTGTTATAGGTAATTATTTGTTTACAGCGTCTTTGAAAGCGGCACCGGCCTTGAAGGCGGGAACCTTTGCAGCAGCAATCTTGATCTTTTCGCCGGTACGGGGGTTTTTGCCCTCTCTTGCCTCGCGCTTGCGAGCCTCGAAAGTACCGAAGCCGATCAGCTGAACTTTATCGTCCTTGGCAACTGCGTCTTTGATAACATCCAAAGTTGCGTCAAGAACCTCTCCTGCCTCTTTCTTGGAAACATTTGCTTTCTCTGCGATTGCATCAATAAGTTCCTTTTTGTTCATCTCTCATTCACTCCTTTCGCTTGATCAAGAGGGGAAAACCCTCTCTTACCAAACGTTGCGTTTGGCTTACGAGTTAAATCATAGCATAAAACAGAATTAAAATCAACCTATTATCCCCATTTTTGTTGATTTTTAACGGAAAAATGGGGCGGTTTTCTACAAATTCAACATTTTTTATTCAAAAAAAGAAAAATAAGCTGCCGAAATTTTACTCCTTGTAAAAAAAGCTTTACTTTTGGCATAAAAACTGGTATCATAAATATTCGGAGTGTGATTGTATGAAAAGCTTAAAAGATTATGTTTTGACAATACCCGACTTCCCCAAGGAAGGAATAATGTTCAGGGACATCACCTCGGTGCTTGAGGATGCCGACGGATTTGCCCTTGCCATAGATGAACTTAAAAGCAGACTTGACGGTGTGGATTTCGATGTCATCATCGGCGCCGAATCGAGAGGCTTTGTTTTGGGTGCTCCTCTTGCCTACATATTCCACAAGCCTTTTGTGCTGGTCAGGAAAAAGGGTAAGCTTCCCAGAGAGGTCGTAAGACAGGAGTATGCTCTTGAATACGGCACTGCCGAGCTTGAAATGAACAAGGATTCCATTAAGAAAGGGCAGAAGGTGGTCATTATCGACGATCTTATTGCCACCGGCGGCACTGCCGAAGCCATGGAAAAATTGGTTGAGAAAATGGGCGGAGAGGTTGTTAAGGCCCTCTTTCTTATCGAACTTGCCGGATTTGAGGCAAGAAAGAATCTCGGATGCCCCGTGGATACCGTTATTTCTTATCCCGGCAAATAAGCCTTTGTTTTGAGGAAAGTTTAATCAACAGGTGTGCGATCATCTGTTGCTTATGCAAGACTCGTTTCCCGGCGGCGGGACGGAAGAATCCCACCCGATGGGGTTTTGCAGTTTTTATTAGAAAGAAGGGAAAAGGTCAATTGATTAACAAGCAAAAAATTAAAGATACCTTTTATCTCTTGCGCGACATATATACGGTGCTTTATATTTCCTTTTTTGCCGTGCTTTTCTTTATACCGATTTTAAATGCGCTGGGAAGAATTACAACCTTCCTTTATCTTGCCATTGCGGGACTGGGTGCGGCTTTGCTCTTTCTTTCGGTTTTTGTCCAAAGAGCGGCTTTTTTAAGTATGCCAAACTTCGTACTGTCGCTTTTTGCAGGTGCGGCGCTGCTTTCGACGGCCGTGAATTTTCGATATGAACCGGTCTCAAACATCAAGGAAATATGCTGGATGTGCATAATGTTCTTTATCATACAGTACGTCGACACCACCCGCCCCAAGGAACGGCTTATGTATGTTTTAAGACTTGTTACCAACGTCTTTATTATGATATGGTTTGTGGGCGCGTTGTGGTCATTCTGCCAGTTTGTCGTGGGATACGGCGCGTGGATATATACGCCATATAACGACACCGAAATACACCGTGTAGGGTTTGTGGAGGAACGTCTTTTCGGCGTGTTCGGCGATCCCAACTATGCCGCAATCGGGTCTCTGTTTGCCATTGTTTTCGCCGTTTTCAATATGACCGGGGAAAAGGTCGGCAAAGCATTAAAGGCTCTGTACATAGTCACCATCGTTTTTGAATACATCTATCTGGTGCTTTCCGGCTCACGCGCTGCACTTATCAGCATGGCGGTTGCCGTGTTCTTTATCGTCTTTTTCCTGACCTTAAAGAACAGGCACGTAAGAGACCGAAAAACGGCCGTCAGGATTATTGTGTCGGTGGTTATGGCAACGGTGTTTGCCGCCGCAGCAGTTCTCATAAGCAAACTTCTGACCGATCTTCTTGCCTATCTTCCCAGCCTCTACGGCAGCATCTGCAAGCTGTTCGGCGTTAATACCGGGCAAAACGCTCCGGTAAACCTCCACCGCACCGACATTTCCGAGGGCAAGGATGCTTCCAACAACCGATTCAAAATCTGGATGGATTCCCTCAAGGTGTGGAAAACCAGTCCTTTGGTGGGTGTAACTCCGAGAGGATATCTTGCATATACTCTTGAAAACCTCGGGAACCTTTATATCGTCCAAAAGGGATACATTATACATAACGCTTATATTTCGGTACTTCTTTTCACCGGAATAATCGGAACGGTGCTTGCGGCGGCGTGGATAGTATATACTGCATGGATCATAGTTTCCTATCTCTTTAAATATAATCTTTCGAACAAAGAAGAGTATAATACCGTGCTGCTTTTCTCGGCGCTGATAGTAGCCGAGGCGGTTTCTTCGGCGGCGCTCAGTCAGATGTTCTTTTCCCATATGGTTACCGACGCGCTGTTCTGGCTGACGGTGGGATACACCTTCTATTTTATCCGCTGCAGCAAGCTGCAGGATCAGCCGGCAGTTATGGCCGAAAAGGCGCCTGCGGACGCCATCGAGGGTAATTGAATAAACCGGGAGCAGACAGCGGATAGACCTTTGCATAGCGGCACACTGTCGGTTGCTTAAAGGTATTGCAAAAAAGCCCTCGGTAAAAACATTGCTTCAAAGTGAAGATTAAAACATAATAAAAAATCGGGATTTCCGCCGCCGTAAACTGCAGTTCTGCAATTTACGGCGGCGGTTTTTGCTGCAAAATACACCTGCCGTCACATTGCCCTCTTTTGACAGATGCCCTTTGACCATTTTCTTAATGGCAGCTGCGTCTTTACAAATGCCTTTTTTCAGTTATTCTTTGCGGGCCTGCACATACCTTTTTGCGGCTGCTTTTATATGGCTTTTTTTGAAGCACTGCATTTGTGCAGATCTGCTTTTCACAAGGCCCGCGAAAAAACGCACGGCTTGCTTTAATGTAAATCTTCTGAAGCCGTCAGAAAAATGTGTTTTGGTTGTTTGTACGGTGGAATTTTAAAAGGTGTGTTTCAAATTAAGCGAAAAAAACACAAAAAAATTTGATAAATTGTGAAAAAACCTATATCATTTTTAAAAAAGATGTGTTATACTGAAACGGTAATCAGTTTGCACTTCGTAAAACGACCGCCGGTTGGTTGTTTTGGGATTTGCAAAAAAGGAGGATAATAAATGAAAAGACTTATTGCCGCCCTCTTGTCGCTACTTTTGGCTTTTTCGATTTTCGGATCCCTTTCGGGACTGGCAGACGGGAAAATTTTTGGTGACGTTGACGGAGACAAGGAAATTACCGCAACCGATGCGCTGTATATTCTTCAGTACGCCGTAGGAATGAGGCAATTTACCGACGAACAAAAGGATCTTGCCAAGGTAACCACCGAAGACGGCAGCGGAAATGTTGAAGTGTCGGATGCTCTGGCGGTTCTGCAGTTTTCGGTAAAGCTGCGTACGGAATTTGTCCGCAAAGAGGTTTCAAACCACATTGAAATACCCGAGACCATTGTGGAAAACAACGCTTATGTTAAAGACGCTTCGGCCGACACAAGCTTTATGATTGACGAGACCGGCCTTACCCCCAAAACAATCTACGTTATAGGATTTAAGGGCGACGCCCACGAAAACCGCCTTATAGCCTCTTTGCAGGGTCTTATAAACCGTGCTTTCGGTATGGACGACGACCACACGGTACTGGTCAATTTTGCTCTGGACGGAAGCGATAACTTCTGGATGAGTGAAATGACATCAAAGGGAATTTTCACACAGCTCAATTCCAAGAAAAAAATTGTTTCTTCTATGGATGCGTTCTATGAGACCTTCGCAAACCAGCTTAAATATTGCGGAATGGTCACATGGGACGGAGGAGTACCCGCCACCTCCAATGTTGCCGCTACAATATGCGGTGTCGACGGATATCTGCCGGTACTCAAGGGAAGCAGCATCGAGACAAAGCTTGCCGAAATGGGCGTTGAAGAAAAAATATCCCTTTTCAACAAATTCACCGGTGAGCTTGGCACAAAGATTCCCGACACCGAGCAGGACAGCTCGGGAAGCGCCAAAAACGACGCCTATCGCTGGGCACTTGAAAAGTATATGGATAGATGCTCGGCCTATTATGTAGGATACATCCTCGACGGCGGCGTTACAATTCCCGACAACTACTGGTCACAGAGAAACTATGCCCAGTTCAACTGCATCGAGAATTTTGACTACCTTATCGCCCGTCAGGCATTCTGCTTTGACCTTAATCCCAATCCCAACGACGTGGTCTGCGACGATCCTTCTCAGCCCGCAGGAACCGACCACGCCACCTTCATAATGATTCTTCAGAAGAGATATGAGCGCGCAAAGGGCGCTATGGGACAGATGATGGGCTTCCCGCCCTGGTGGATAAAATACACCGTTGACACTCCCGGTGATACCGGCCACAACGGAAAACTTGGCGGACCTCAGCTCGAATGGCTGTTCTGCGAATATATCACCAGCTACAATATGGCCATGGAGGCCGACGCAGCTCATCCCTGCTCTATGAGCAACGGCTCCTTTATGTACAAATACCGCGTCACCGCCACCGAGTTCAAAAACACCGATACCAAGGAAGAGGATATGCTCACCTTTGATTCAAACAAGCGCTATTTCACAATGTATGTGGGCGACTATGATTCCTCGGCATGGATGAAGAACTATCTGGCCAACTTCTGGAGAGATTCGGCAAGGGGAACGCTGCCTCTTATGTGGGCATTCAATCCCAACCTTTCCAACCGCATCCCGGTTGTTTGGGAATACATTTACGCAACCAAGAGCGATAAGGACTATATCGTTGCCGGCGAAGGCGCAGGATACACAATGCCCGGATATTTCATCGAGAACCGAGAAACCGGCGAGCTTCGTGACGCTAGCGAAGGCTGGGATGTGTGGATAGAATACAGCAAGAAATATTATCAGCTGTTTGACATCGATATTACCGGATTTATAATCAACTCCCAGAGCGGCTCTCTCGAAGTTAAGGGAATCAATCCCGAAATTATGACCCAGTATAACAAGCTGTCCCCCATCGGCTCCTTCACAAATGCCAGCAGCAGCCGCAAGCAGGCTCTCGCACTTCAGGACGGCGTACCTTATGTCTATCTCTACAATGAGATCCCCTTCAATGCCGATCCCCAGGATACAACGGCGTTTGAGGGAATGTACAACTACGACAGAGGGTCGATGGGTGTATATAACTTCTCGGCTTACCGCACGGTGGTACAGGCTCCCTCCACCATCAAAGAGGTTGTGGAAGCATATACCTCTTATGCCACCAACAAATCCGGAAAAGAGTATGTATATGTCGATCCCTATAATTTCTTCAGTCTTGTAAGACAGTCGGGACAGGGCTTTGAAGGCGGCGGAAAATAATTCTTAAAAGCAATTTTTAAAATAAAAAGAAACTTGAGAAGGTAAAAGGCCTGAAAAGATAAAAACCATAAATGGTCTTTAAATCCGCACGAGCGCTGAAAATCCTCAAGATTTAAGCGCTGCCGAAAAATCGGCCGAGATAAAATTCACCCGGGCCTGAATCGCTATTCAGCGATTCAGGCCCGGATTTCCTTTTTTATGGGGTTTGCTGAGTTTTGTTGTTTGAATTTCAGCTGAACTTTATAGGCTGTGCTGCGCTTTACCGGATGTTATATCCGGTTTTGGCTTTTTCCTGATGCAATTGAACTTGTGCACAGATTATTGCCTTTGAAACGGTTGAACATAAGGGCTCGATCAGAATGACCATAACGGCCAAAGAGCCGGAATTTGTCATAAGGTGAACAGCCAATATATAAATCCGTAAATCACCCCGGCAAAGGTGCCGAAAGCGATAACCGGCCCCGCTATGGAGAAAAGCTTTGCACCAACCCCTGTAACAAACCCCTCGCTTTTAAATTCCATGGCGGGGGAGACCATGGCGTTTGAAAATCCAGTTATGGGCACAAGGGTGCCGGCGCCGGCGCGCCGCGCTATGTCATCAAAAATGCCGATGGCGGTCAGAAAGGCCGCTAAAAACACAAGGGTAACGGTGGAGGTGGTTTTGGCCGTTTCAAGGGACAGACCGAGCATCTGATAAAAATCCCCCAAAAACTGACCGAAGGTGCATATAATTCCGCCCACCGCAAAGGCACAAAGACAGTCCTTTAAAACATTTGAACCGGTCTCGGTTTTTTTAACATACTTCTGATATTCTTCTTTTGTAATTTTCAAAAAAAATCACCGCCCTTTTTGTTTTTCCCAAAAAAGGCGGCGTTTATTCCGATTATCGACAAATCGGATGTTTTGTTAATTTGTTTGTTGATGATCTGCCGTTTACCGGCCGAGGGTTTCCTTTCTGAAACCGTCGTTGGTGGTAACGATTATGAGCGTGCCGCTGGTTACCTCGATGGATGCGGGAGTGCCGACAAATTCGTTGCTGACTCCTTTTGGCATGTCGCAGAATATGGTGCCGTTGTCCATATTATATTTAAGGCCGGAAATGGTAACGCCCTTGGCGTCTCCGCCGTAGGCAAAAACCGAGACAATGCCCTTCCTGCCCGGACCCAAGAAGGTGCGGGTATTGCGTATGCCGGTCATAACGCTGTTTTCGCCGAAAACATATCCGGTGCATCCGTTATTTATAATGTAACACAGTGTTTGCATGGTGGCGATGGACATATCGACTCTTCCGCCCATACATCCGAAAATGCATATGGTTTTAAACCCGTGGGCAATGGCGTATTTTACGGCCAGCATAAGGTCGGTATCGTCCTTTTCCACAGGGTGTTTGACAATGTTAGGATGATTCGGAGGACTGCCCAGAGAATCGAAATCTCCCATAACAATATCGGGAATGATGTTCATTCTCTGAAGATATCTGTATCCTGCATCGGCGGCTATGATATAATCGATGGGGCGGGGAGCAAAGTTCCTTCCGTCGAATATTCCAGAGCCGACTATATAACAAATTCTGTTTGTCATAATCTTGCCTCCCAAAACAAAATAATGTTAGCACATAATTTTTAATAAAAAAAGAACAAAATGACCTTTTTTTGAAATTATTTTAAGCGGTGCCCAGAGAGAAAATGCAAAAAAACATAAAAACCTCTTGACAAACGGCCAAAGAGGTAGTATTATTTTTGATACAACAAAGCAGAAGAGCTTTTGCCCGTCTCACCGTTCCGACTTAAACGTGCCGGCCGGTCAATACATTTGCTTCTCTTATGATAAAGAGGGGCTTTGGTATTGAGGATGGGTTTACCTATCCTTTTTTGTTTGTTAAAAAACTTTTGGAGGTGCAGTCTTATCAGCAAGCCCGAGCTTTCCATCAACGAAGAAATCCGCGACCGTGAGGTCCGAGTAATTTCCGGAGAAGGAGAACAGCTTGGCATTATGTCGCCCAGGGAGGCGCTCAAAATCGCCGAGCAAAGAAATCTTGATCTCGTGAAAATCGCACCCGGTGCAAATCCCCCGGTGTGCAAAATTATGGACTACGGAAAATATCGTTTTGAGCAGTCGAAACGTGAGAAGGAAGCAAGAAAGAATCAGCACATCGTCGAAACGAAGGAAATACGTCTTTCGCTCAACATCGACACACACGATTTTGAAACCAAGCTTAACCACGCCAAGAAGTTTATCGCCGGCGGAAATAAGGTCAAGGTTTCCATCCGCTTCCGCGGCCGTGAAATGGGCCATCCCGAAATCGGTCTCGACAATATGAAACGCTTTGCCGAGGCAATGGAGGAAACGGCGACGGTCGAAAAACCCGCAAAGATGGAAGGACGCAATATGCTTATGTTCCTTGCACCCAAAAAAGCTTGAATTATTAAGGAGGACCTTTGTTATGCCTAAAATCAAAACACACAGCGGAGCCAAAAAACGGTTTAAGCTCTCTAAGAACGGCAAGCCTATGCGCGGCCATGCCTTCAAATCCCACATCTTAAACAAAAAGAGCACCAAGCGCAAGAGAAATCTTCGCAAGGTTTCGGTTGCGGACAAGACCAACACCGCTCAGATCAAAAAGCTTGTTCCCTACAAATAATATCGGAGGTATATATAAATGGCACGAGTAAAAGGCGCACTTATGACGCGCAAAAGAAGAAAGAAAACATTAAAGCTTGCTAAGGGCTATTTCGGCTCCAAGCACAGACTTTTTAAGACTGCCAAGCAGGCAGTTATGAAATCCGGCAACTATGCCTATATCGGCCGTAAACAGAGAAAGCGCGATTTCCGCCGCCTGTGGATCACCCGCATTTCCGCCGCCACCCGCGCAAACGGAATGAACTATTCCACCTTTATGAACGGCCTTAAAAAGGCGGGCATCACCCTTAACCGCAAAATGCTCTCCGAGATTGCAATTGCCGATCCCGCAGCCTTCACCGCTCTGACCGAGAAGGCCCGCGCCGCTCTTTAATCAACAGTTTTAACGCCCGACCCATTACGGTTTCGGGCGTTTGCCTTTTATAAATTATGATTATTTCATCAAAAGATAATGCAAAAATCAAATACGCAAAAAAGCTGCTGACATCGGCGTCCTTCCGAAAAAAAGAGGGACTTTTGCTGCTTGAGGGACAGCGGCTTTGCGAAGATGCGGCCGGAAATTCAGCGGTTATAAAGACGGTGTTTTTTTCGCCGAAATTTAAAGAAAAATTTCCCGAAAGCCTTTTGAAACTGACAAAGTCAGCAGAGGAAAGCTTTGAAGTGACCGAAGAAGTGCTGCTCAAAATTTCCGACACCGAAAGCTGCCAGGGGGTCATATGTATCTGCAAGCGGCCGGAAATCTCTCTTCCGATAAAAAGGGAGGGGAAGTACCTTGTGCTCGAAAATGTTTCCGATCCGTCGAATGTGGGTGCCGCCGCAAGAACGGCCGAGGCGCTGGGAACCGACGGTATACTTGTTTGCGGAGGCTGCGATCCCTTCAGCCCCAAGGTGTTAAGAGCCTCTATGGGGGCGCTGCTTAGATTCCCGGTGGAGGTCTTTGCCGACATTGCAAAGGCGGCCGAACGCCTTGAAAAGGCAGGAGTACCGCTTTATTGCTCGGTTGTGTCAAATCCCGATAATAACATTGGCGGAATCGACTTTTCAGCGGGCTGCGCCGTTATAATCGGAAACGAGGCAAACGGTGCGACAGATGCAGCGAGAAATCTTTCAAAAAGCTGCTTTACCATACCCATGGCGGGCAGGGCGGAATCCTTGAACGCCGCTGCGGCCGCTGCCATAATAATTTATGAAATGACCAAAGGGTGAATAAAATGTATTCCGAAAGCATTTATTTTATCGCCTTGCAAAATGCCCTGGGATTCGCTTCAAAGGCGCTTTGTCCTGCCGTTTTGAAGTTTAAAACCCCGCAAAATATTTTTGCCGCTTCAAAAGACGAGCTTAAAGGAAGCGGACTCTTTTCCAAAGCTCAGCTTGAAAGAATATCGGAGGAGACCCTGCAAAGGGCCAAAAGAATATTTTCTTCCTGCGAAAATTCCGGCGTGACAGTCATACCCTACGGCGGGGAAAGATATCCCAAAAGACTTATGGAAATTTCCGATCCCCCGGCCGTCCTTTATGTTTTGGGAGATATGCCGGCCATAGACGATCAGCCGGTTATGACCATTGTGGGAAGCCGAAAACCTACCGAATACGGCGCAATTTCGGCATTTAATCTTTCGCGGGCACTTTGCTCGGCAGGATTTATTGTGGTCAGCGGCGGGGCGCTCGGAGTCGATTCGGCGGCTCACGAGGGAGCGCTTGACGTGGGCGGAAAGACGGTTGCGGTGCTGGGAACGGGATTTTTCTCAAACTATCTTATGCGGCAGGAACCTTTAAGACGGCGCATCAGCCAAAGCGGCGCTCTTGTGACCGAGTTTCCGCCCGGTATGCCGGTTCAGCGCTTTTCCTTTCCCATGAGAAACAGGATAATCTCGGGACTGTCGATGGGAACGGCGGTGGTGCAGGCGAGCGAAAAAAGCGGCTCGCTTATAACCGCATCATATGCCGCCGAACAGGGCAGAGATGTTTTTGCAATTCCCGGCCACGCGGGAGAACAGTGTTTTAAAGGCTCAAACGAGCTTATAAAAAGCGGGGCAAAGCCCATTTTCTCCTTTAAAGATATTGCCGAGGAATATTGCCGGCTTTTTGTCGGAAAAATAGACCTTGGTGCGGGAGAACTTTGCGGATTTAAAGATAAACTGCCCGATACATTATCTATGGCCGACGGCGGAGCATCCGGCCGGGGGAGCCATAAGGCTTCAAAAGACGGCCTTGACGCCGATGGAAAACCGGCCTTTGGGAAAATGTTTTCCGAAAAAGAAAACGACCGAAAGCAAAAAGCCGACGGCGGGCAAAATGAGCGGACGGCAAAAGGAAGAAAGACCGCAAACGACGGTCTGCCACCTATTAACAAAAAATTTACCGACGACGAAATTCAAAGGGACTTGTCAGAGGATGCAAGGTTAGTGTATAATAGCTTCCGAAAAAGCATTTCGCTTTTCGACGAACTGTCGGTGCAAAGCCATCTTAACAGCGGAAGGCTGCTTTGCGCATTAACCGAGCTTGAGCTGTCGGGACTTGTGTCGGCGCTCTCGGGCAATAGGTTTGAAAAGCTTTAGGGCGCATAGAAAATACATACGGCGCATAAATATCGCAGTCAAAGTGCGGATCGCAGTGAGGCATTAAAGCGGACGATCGGCGCATAATATCAAATTAAGTATACATACCTTTCACGAAAGGAAGTTTTTAATAAATGTCTGATCTGGTCATTGTGGAGTCGCCGACCAAGGCAAAAAGCATAAAAAAATATCTTGGCGGCAATTATGAAATAATGGCGTCGGTAGGTCATATACGCGACCTGCCAAAAAAGAAAATGTCGGTTTCCCTTGACGGGAAATTTAAACCGAAATACGAGCCTGTGGCCGGTAAGGAGGAACTCATAAAATCCCTCCAAACTGCCGCCGCAAAAAGCGATCGGGTATATCTCGCGACCGACCCCGACCGCGAGGGTGAAGCCATCGCCTGGCATCTTGCCGAGCTTTTGGCACTTAACGAAAACGAGCCTATACGGGTCACCTTTAACGAAATAACAAAATCGGGAGTGCAAAAGGGAATGGCCGCTCCCCGTTCCATAGATATGAATCTTGTGGACGCTCAGCAGGCCAGAAGAATTCTCGACCGAATTGTCGGTTATAAGCTCAGTCCCTTCCTCTGGAAAAAGGTCAGAAGAGGCCTTTCGGCCGGAAGGGTGCAGAGTGTGGTCGTGAGGCTTATCGTCGACAGGGAAGAGGAAATAAGAAAATTTGTTCCCGAGGAATACTGGACAATCGACGCAAAATTAAGCCAGAAACCCACCTCTAAGAAATTCCCCGCAAAGCTGCACACTACTCTTGACGGCAAAAAGGTGGCCGTTTCAAATGAGCAGCAGGCAAACGAGATAAAGGAAGCCCTTGAAAAGGCTCAGTATAAGGTCTTGAAGGTCAAAAAGGGAACAAGGACCTGCCAGCCGCCCCCTCCCTTTATTACATCGGCACTGCAGCAGGATACCGCCAGAAAATTCGGAATGACCGGTGAGCGCACCATGCGTATCGCTCAACAGCTCTATGAAGGAATCGACATACAGGGAATGGGCACCACAGGTCTTATAACCTATATGAGAACCGACTCGGTGAGAATTTCCGAGGAAGCCAGAACGGCCGGAAATCAGTTTATCGAGGAGCATTTCGGAAAGAACTATCTTCCCGCAAAGCCACGGTATTATAAGACAAAAGCTTCGGCTCAGGACGGACACGAGGCCATACGTCCCACCGTCATTTCCCTTACCCCCGCAATGGCAAAGCCCTCCCTTACCTCCGAGCAGTATAAGCTTTATAAGCTCATATGGGAGCGGTTTATGGCCAGCCTTATGGCCGCATGTATCCAGTCGACCCAGTCGATAGATATTTCTGCAGCCGATTATATCTTCCGCGCCAGCGGATACACCGTGAAATTCGACGGATATACCGCCGTTTATTCTTCTGCAAAGGATGAGGACGAGGAGGGCGAATCGGTGCTTCCGCCTCTTGCCGAGGGAGATATACTGGTGCTTCGCGATCTTGCGGGGAATCAGCATTTCACCCAGCCCCCCGCAAGATATAACGACGCCACCCTTATTGACGTTATGGAGAAAACCGGCATCGGCCGACCAAGTACCTATGCTCCCACCATCGCCACGGTCATAAAGAGAGAATATGTCGAAAGGGAAAAACGCTCATTAAAGCCTACCCCTTTGGGAGAGGTCACCACCGGCCTTATGAAGGAGCTTTTCAAGGACATTGTTGATTCCAAATTCACCGCCAAGATGGAAGAGGATCTCGACCTTGTGGCCGAAGGAAAGCTTGACTATGTTACCACCCTCGAAAATTTCTACGGGCCCTTTGAGAAAAACCTTGAAACGGCCGAACAGAAAATGGAGGGCAAACACGCCAAGGTGCCGGATGTGGAAACCGATGAAATCTGCCCCAATTGCGGAAGAAAAATGGTCATAAAAAACAGCAGGTTCGGAAAATTTCTTGCCTGCTCCGGCTATCCCGAGTGCAAAACCACAAAATCCATCGTTACGGTCACAAAGGGTTTTTGTCCCAAGTGCGGCAAGCCTATTGTCGAAAGAAAATCTAAGCGCGGCTATAAATATTACGGCTGCGAGGACTATAAAGACTGCAAGTTTATGACCTGGGACGTGCCCACCGACGAGCTTTGTCCCAAGTGCGGAAAGACTCTCTTTAAACGCCGCGGCGGATTCATCGTCTGCAACAACGAAGGCTGCGGATACGAGCGGGTGGCCGAGAAAAAGCCGAGAGGCAGAAAAAAGGCGGAAAAGGCCGATGAATAACCTGACCGCAACCGTTGTGGGAGCGGGACTTGCGGGATGCGAAGCGGCCTTGCAACTTGCAAACCGCGGGGTCAGGGTTACTCTTTTTGAAATGAAACCGCAAAAAAAATCCCCCGCCCACAAAATCGACGGTTTTGCCGAGCTTGTTTGCTCAAATTCCCTGAAGGCCGAGCGCATTTCCTCTGCCGGAGGACTTCTTAAAGCCGAAATGGCCGAGCTGTCATCCGTGTGCGTCGAGACGGCATATAAATGCGCCGTTCCCGCAGGTGGAGCGCTGGCGGTCAATCGGGAGGAGTTTTCCCGCATTATAACCGAAAAAATTCGCTCGAATCCCAACATTGAGGTGGTTTCAGAGGAACTTTGCGAAATTCCCAAAGGACCCTGCATCATTGCAACAGGCCCGCTGACCTCCGACGGTCTTTCGGCCGCCATATCCGATTTTTTCGGAATGGAGCATTTAAGCTTTTACGATGCCGCCGCACCCATTGTCACGGGGGAAAGCGTTGATATGCAAAGCGCTTTCGCCGCTTCGAGATACGATCGGGGCGAGGACGATTATATCAACTGTCCCATGAATAAAGAACAGTATGAGGCCTTTTACGAGGCTCTTATAGCCGCCGAAGGTGCGACACTTCACGAGTTTGACAAGCCCACCGTTTACGAGGGCTGTATGCCCATCGAAATTATGGCAAAGCGGGGAGCCGACACCATTCGTTACGGTCCCTTAAAGCCGGTGGGGCTTCGCGATCCGCGAACGGGTCACCGACCCTGGGCCGCCGTTCAGTTGAGAAAGGAAAACAGCGAGGGCACCCTTTACAACCTCGTGGGATTTCAGACCAACCTTAAATTCGGCGAGCAAAAACGGGTCTTTTCCATGATTCCCGCCCTTAAAAATGCCGAGTTTGTGCGATACGGCGTTATGCATCGCAACACCTTTATAAATTCTCCGAAGGTGCTTTGCTCCGACTTTTCGGCAAGAAAACGGACCGATCTCTTTTTCGCAGGACAGCTTACCGGGGTGGAAGGATATATGGAATCGGCCGCCTCGGGAATTATGGCCGGGATAAATCTTTTTAAACGCCTTTCGGGAGAAAACACCGTAACACTTCCCGCCGATACGATGATCGGCGCCCTTTCAAGATATATAAGCGATCAAAATCTTTCTGACTTTCAGCCTATGGGGGCTTCCTTCGGGCTTCTTCCGCCCCTTGAAACCCACATAAGAGATAAAAAGGAGCGGTATACCGCCCTTGCAGAAAGATCGCTGCTGCAAATAAAAAACATAAAAGAAATGATTTAATGGAAACAAAAATTCTCTCCCCAAAAGAGGGACTTGAGGCCGCCGCGCAGCTTATAAAAGAGGGCGAGGTTGTGGGAATCCCCACCGAAACGGTCTACGGTCTCGGAGCAAACGCTTTAGAAAAAGAAGCGGTGCTTAAAATATTTGCTGCAAAGGGCCGCCCGGCCGACAATCCTCTTATAGTGCACATCGGGCGGTTTTGCGAGCTTGAAAAACTGACCGATTTTGTGCCCGAAAAGGCAAAAATGCTTGCCGAAAAATTTTGGCCCGGACCTCTTACAATGATTTTTAAATCAAACGGAGCCGTTCCCAAAGAAACGACCGGCGGGCTTGATACGGTGGCTGTGCGCTTTCCCTCTCATCCCGTGGCAAACGAGCTTATAGAGCTTGCGGGGCTGCCCATTGCCGCTCCTTCGGCCAACACATCCGGAAAGCCGAGTCCCACCGCCGCCGCCCACGTCTTTCACGATATGAATGGCAAGATCCCTCTCATTATCGATGGGGGAGAGTGTCTTGTGGGTGTGGAATCCACCGTTATTTCCATGGTGAGCGACCCGCCGAGGCTTCTTCGCCCGGGCGGAGTGACAGTGGAACAGATCGAAGGGGTCATCGGAAAAATCGAGATCGACCCTTCGGTTGAACATAACATTCAGGTCAAAAAGGCCTCCTCTCCCGGAATGAAATATAAGCATTATTCCCCCTCATGCAAGGTCATTCTTGTTCATTCGGATGGGGAGAAGTTTGCCGAATTTGTAAAGCAAAATGCAGGGCAAAATGATGCCGCAATGTGTTTTGACGAGGATGCGGACAAGCTTATGATTCCCGTTATAACCCTCGGAAGGACCGAGGACAGCACCGCTCACGCCCACAGGCTTTTTGCCGCCCTAAGGCTTTCCGACGAGAAAGGCTACGATACGGTGTATGCCCATTGCCCCAAGGTTGAGGGAGTGGGTCTTGCCGTTTTCAACCGTCTTGTGCGTGCGGCAGGTTTTGATGAAAGGTGGCTGTAAAAAATGGTTGTGGGAATAACCGGACAGACCGGCTCGGGCAAATCCACCGTTGTAAAAATGCTGGGGTTCGCGGGTATCGATGCAGACAAGGTGGCTCACGAGGTGCTGCGCGAGAAAGAGGTAAAGGCTCAGCTTTGCGAGCGTTTCGGCGATGACATTTTAGACGAGCAGGGAGAAATATGCCGTCCCGCCCTCGCCAAAAAGGCCTTTGCAAGCCCTGCCGCACTGTCCATGCTCGGCGCAATAACCTATCCCGTCATAACAAAGCGGATCTTAGATAAGATAGACGCCTTTGAAAGGCAGGGCGAAAGCATAATTATGCTGGACGCCCCCACTCTTTACGAAAGCGGAGCCGACAAAATGTGCGGTAAGGTCGTTTTTGTTACGGCCGACCGGGAGGTAAGAAAGCACCGCATTATGGCGCGCGACGGGCTGACCGAGCAGGCGGCCGAGCTTAGACTGTCGGCGCAAAAAACAGACGATTTTTATAAGTCTGCCGACTTTAAAATTATAAACAACGGCCGAAAGGACGAGCTTGAAAAGGCCGTGCAAGGCCTTAAAAACACACTTTTAAAACTCACGGAGGAGAAATAGATATGGCAAAGCTGCAAACCGCTATACGAGGCACCCAGGATGTGCTTCCGAAGGACAGCTATAAATGGCAATATGTCGAAAAAACCCTGCTTGAAACGGCGGGACTTTTCGGATTTTCCGAAATGCGTGTGCCTGTTTTTGAGCATACCGAGCTTTTTTTGCGTTCGGTAGGGGATACCACCGATGTGGTGCAAAAGGAAATGTACACCTTCGATGACAAGGGTGGGCGTTCCATAACCTTGCGGCCCGAGGGTACGTCCGGGGCGGTCAGATGCCTGCTTGAGCACGGACTGCACAACGACGCGCTGCCGGTTAAGGCCAGCTATGTCCTTTCCTGCTATCGTTATGAAAAGCCCCAGGCGGGCAGACTCCGCGAGTTCCACCAGTTTGGAATAGAGTGCTTCGGTGCGCCGCTGCCTTCTGCCGATGCCGAGGTCATCTCGGTGGCGCATACTGCCTTTGAGCGCTTCGGCCTTAAAAACATCGAGCTTCAGCTCAATTCCATCGGCTGCCCCGAATGCCGTAAAAAATATCTCGAGGCTCTTAAAGGATATTTTGAGGGCAAAAAGAATGAGCTTTGCGACACCTGCAAAGACCGTCTTTCCCGCAATCCCATGAGAATTCTCGACTGCAAATCCCCCGTTTGCCACGAGATAGCCAAAGATGCCCCCATTATGCTCGATTACCTCTGCGACGACTGCAGAGAGCATTTTGAGCAGGTCAAGGCCCGTCTTTCGGCTATGAATATAGACTATGTTATAAACCCCACCATTGTAAGAGGCCTTGATTATTACACCCGCACGGTATTTGAATTTGTTTCGACCGAAATCGGCGCTCAAGGGACGGTTTGCGCAGGCGGACGGTATGACGGTCTTGTGTCCGAAATGGGAGGTCCCGAGCTTCCTTCTCTGGGCTTCGGAATGGGACTTGAGCGGCTGCTCATCCTTATGGAAAAGCAGGGTTGTGCATTCCCGCCGGTAAAACGCCCCGATATTTACGTTGCCCCCATGGGAGAAACGGCGGGCATAAAGGCCGAGGAGCTTTGCGCAGCGCTCAGAAGAGAGGGCTTTGCCGCCATAACCGATCTTAACGGCCGTGGACTTAAGGCTCAGATGAAATACGCCGGAAAGCTTAACGCCCGCTATGTTATCGTGCTTGGAGACAACGAGCTTGCGGAAGGCAGGGCCAAGCTTAAGAATATGGATACCTCCGAGCAGCGTGACATTAACATTGCCGATATTGTAAAAGAATTTTACAGCCACTCCCTTGACGACTCCTTTGCCGCCATGGAGCAGAGCGTTGAAAATATGTAAGGAGAGTTTAAAATGCTTAACACCGAATTTTTGGGGAATATGCACCGCACCATTTACTGCGGCGAGCTTCGTCCCGCAAACGAAGGACAGACCGTGACGGTATGCGGATGGGTACAGCGCCAGAGAGATCTCGGTCAGCTCATTTTTATCGACCTTCGCGACCGTACAGGTATCTGCCAGCTTGCCTTTGACGACAGCACCGAAAAGGACATCTTCGACAAGGCCTTTCAGGTTAGAGCGGAGTTTGTGCTTGCCGCAACAGGCACCGTCCGCCGCCGTTCGTCGGTAAACAAGGATATTCCCACCGGTGAGGTGGAAATAGCCGTAACCGAGCTTAAGGTGCTGGGACTTTCTCAGACCCCTCCCTTTGAAATCGTGGAAAACTCTAATGTTAAAGAGGAACTTCGACTTAAATACCGCTATCTCGACCTGCGTCGCCCCGACCTTCAAAGAAACATTCTTATGCGTCACCGCATAACCAAAATTGCCCGGGATTATTTCGACGAAAACGGCTTTATCGAGATCGAAACCCCCATGCTCATTAAATCCACCCCCGAAGGAGCCCGCGATTTTCTCGTCCCCAGCCGTATTCATAAAGGCAAATTTTACGCCCTTCCCCAATCGCCTCAGATCTATAAACAGCTGACCATGGTGGCGGGATTCGACCGCTATATGCAGATTGCCCGCTGCTTCCGCGACGAGGACCTGCGGGCCGACCGTCAGCCGGAATTTACCCAGATTGACCTTGAAATGTCCTTTGTGGACGTTGAGGATGTCATTGCCATGGGCGAGGGCTTTATGAAACGCCTGTTTAAAGAGGCTCTCGACATCGACATTGAGCTGCCTCTCAAGCGCCTGACCTATGCCGAGGCTATGAACCGCTTCGGCAGCGACAAGCCCGACACCCGTTTCGGAATGGAGCTCTTTGATATTTCAGACATTGTGGAAAACAGCGGCTTCGGCGTTTTCGCAAATACCGTCAAGGACGGCGGAACGGTCAGAGGCTTCAAGGCCGAAAACGCCTCCGGCGTTTACACCCGCAAGGTCATCGACCGCCTTACCGAGGAAGCAAAAGGTATGGGTGCCAAGGGTCTTGCATGGATAAGGCTGACCGACGAGGGCATTGCCTCCTCCTTTGCCAAGTTTATGACCGAGGATGAAATGAAGGCCATAATCGAGCGGGCAGACGCAAAGACCGGCGATGTTATATTCATCGTTTCCGATTCCCGCGCATCTCTTGCGCTTTCGGTGCTCGGTTCTCTTCGTCTTGCCGTTGCCAAAAAGCTTGATGTCATTCCGGGCGGCTACGATCTTCTTTGGATAACCGAGTTTCCGTTCTTTGATTGGGACGATGAGGCGGGTCAGTTTGTGGCAATGCACCACCCCTTTACCTCCCCTATGGACGAGTGCCTCGATTACCTCGAAACCGATAAGGCCAAGGTCAGAGCCAAGGCCTATGATCTTGTGCTCAACGGCGTCGAGCTTGCCAGCGGCTCAATCCGTATAACCAATCCCGACCTCCAAAGCCGCATTTTCGATATGCTGGGTCTTTCCAAGGAAGAAGCCGAGCAGAAATTCGGATTCTTAACAGGGGCTTTCAAATACGGCGCACCTCCCCACGGCGGAATCGGCATAGGCCTCGACCGCCTTTGCATGCAGATGCTGGGCTGCGAGACACTGCGCGATGTAACCGCCTTCCCCAAGGTGCAGAACGCCAGCGAACTTATGACCGAGTGCCCGGCAACGGTTGACGATGCTCAGCTTTGCGAGCTTGGCATAGCCGTTACCGAAAGGGAAGAACAGTAGAAGGACAGTCTCACAAAAGCGGCGGTCGGTACCGTCCGACCGCAGCACAATGTTGATATTGATCGATCCGCCGAAGCACATCGGCGGATTTTTTTATGAACAAAAAAAGAACAGAAAGGCGCGTCCGGCAAGGAAATAAGCCATTATTTTATCATCTTCTTTGTAAAGTTCTCGTAAAATAAAAATCGTTGCTTTATTTTTTTGTATAAAATGCTTGATTTTTTTGCTTTTCTAATGTAGAATGTGAAATGTGAGAGACCGTTGTATCGGAAATACCCAATAATAAACATTTTTTTGCCGAATGGAAGTATGAAATCGCCGACAGGTCGGTGTGTTTCGGAAGGTGAGGAAAAGTTTGGCGAAAAAGGGGTTTGCGGGAAAATATCTTTCCACACGGTACGACACAAGAATGGAGGAAAAACAATGAAAAAAACACTCAAAAAATCACTGGCGATCGTTTTATCACTGATGATGATTATCAGCGTATTCTCTGTCGGTGCCGCGGTTTCGGCCGACACCGAGTATACAATGATCGCCATCGTGGCAATGAAGCCCGCCGAAGATGCGGCACAGCTGTCTACGCGCCACATTTTCAATCTGACAGAGGCCGATCTGACAGCTCTCAACGGCGGAACCCCCGTTGACCTCGGCTCCTACGGCTTTGAGGCCGAGTGGGGCATCGGAGATGCGGCAAGCAACAATCCCGCCGAATACCCCGCAGGCAACTGGGGTAATTCCCACTGGGGCTATGACGCCAACGGAAATCTTTATTACGAAACAAACTTTGACATTACCGCCGGCGGCAACACTCCTGCCGAGAAGTATGCCGCAGCGGGCAGAGGAGAGCTTAAAGGTATTCTTCGTGAAACCGCCGACGGAGCACCTGTTGACGGAAAGGTCATCGACGCCCTCGGCAGAGCAGTTGCTCCCGACATGAAGGCCAACGAGACCCTGGAGGGCAGAGATACTATTCGTCTGACCCTCACCACCGAGGAAGTTTACTATGCTCCCGCTGTTACCACCAAGGAAATTCAGCTCACAAACGCTGATAGTGCCGACGGTTGGTGGGTGTATGGCAATGAAGAGTTTTCTGTCGACAACGAAATCAAATCCGAAGGCACCGGAAGCATCAAATACCCCCACACCGGCGGTGTTGCCTGGGGCGCCACCTTTGAGCCCAAGGATGTTACCGGTATTAAGTCGATCTCCTTCGACATTGCCGCTAACAATGACGGCATCCTCACCGAGCCTACCGACAAATGCTTCCTTCTCATGAGCGACGGTGTTCTTCAGGGATTTAAGGAGCCCTTTAACGGCGAAGCTTTCTTAACAAATGATCCCGAATCCATGAAGAAGGTCATGCAGTTCGACGTTTCGGTTTTCAACACAAACAAGGATGAATACACCCTTACTCCCGACAGCAAGACCTTTAAGACTGTAACCCTCACACCTTCTGTTGTCGGTGAAGAATTTAATTATAAGAATGTCACCAACTTTATGCATTGGAGCTGCACAGGTTATGGCGGAGACCATACCGAGTGGATGGACAACGTCAGAGTAACCGTTGAGGTTGCCGGCGAAGAACCCAAGGAGTATGTTAACTTCAAGACCTGGGGAACCGATGAGTTTAACGCGGCCGTTTCTTCCGACACCGCAGAGCCCGGCGACAATCTTACAACCGGAGCAAACGGCGTTTATACCGTTTACAGCCGTCCCGCAACCTACGGCACATCTGCTGCCGGTGTGGTCGGATATGCCAGCTACGGCAACACCTTTATGGCTCATAAGAATCGCGAGTATGTCTATGAATTTGATTTCTGGGTAAACGACATTGCCGAGGACGAAAAGGGCGAGGTTCTTTTCTACGGCGACCTTTACAATCAGGATACCGTTGACGATGCTACCGTCAACACATATTTCACCAATGGTATTACATATAATGATTTCGCAGCCGAAAAAACCATCCGCTACAACGAGGAATTCGGATATGCATACAAGACCCTGTCCGCCACTCTTGTAGCTGAAGAGGACGGCAACAGCGAGTCCCGTTGGTATTATAACCGTCTCAATGTCAGAAACCAGGGCGAGCGCGACAGCTACGCCGTGGGCGATGTTAATTTCTACGAGTGCAGAATTTACGACTATACCGTTGATCCCTTCACTCCCATTGTGACACTTAAACCCGGTGAGGATCAGATGGCCGGATTCTCGAATGAGACCAATCCCAACACCGCAAATCCAAGAGAAATGGATGTTCTTTCGGTTACCAAGGGCGCTCTTGTAAGCCTTCCCAAGGCCAAGAACTGCGACAATACCCTGCTCTTTGGCAACGCAGCAGCCGATCTTAAGGCCGGCAGCTATGTCATTAAATATGAGCTTTCCGATATCGTTGTTGCAGGCGAAGGCACCCTTGCCACCGTTAAGATTATGAACGGCGCAAATGAGGTTGCTTCCAAAGACATCACCGCTGCCGATCTTAATCTTGCAGCCAAGACAAATATTATCGAGGTACCCTTTGATGTCGCAGCCGACGGAAAATATTCCGCAGAGCTTTACATCAACAACAAAATGGGCTTCAGCCTTAAATCCATCGCTATGGGCGTTGAAATCGATCCCGACGACATTGCAAAGGTTGCCGAAAAGATAAACGCTATCGGCGAGATCCAATACGATCCCGACAAGGAACTTGACAACGGCGTGCTTATAACCGATGCCCGCAAAGCATATGACGATCTCTGCCAGAAATATAATGGTATGGATATGAGCGGCTATATCGACAACTTCACAATGCTTACAAGCGCCGAAAGCCTTTATGCAGGCAAGGTTGCCGAGTACGCGGAAATGCTCGAAACGGCCAAGATTGTTGACGACAGCATTGCTTCCATTCCTCTTCCCGTAACCCTCGAAAGCGGAGAATACATTGTTGCCGCCGAACAGGCACTTGCCGAGTTTGTCAAAAACTATTCTCGGGAAAAGGCAGATGCCCACATCACCAAGGAAAACGACCTTAAATTGGCACGCGAGGCATACGATCTGCTTCTCCAGGTTAAATACGGCGACGTTGATGCAAACGGAACAGTTGAAGCCACCGATGCACTGTGGGCACTCCAGGCTTATGTTGGATCGAGACAGCTCGACGACACCCAGTTTAAGGCTGCCGACGTTAACCTTGACGAAAAGGTTGACACCTCCGACGCACTTGCTATTCTCCAGTTTGCCGTTCAGCTCCGCACCGAGCTTCCCGTTAAGAACTGATCGGCCGCCGAAGCGTCATCGGCAAAGTGATTTTCGGTAAATCCGGAAATTAAACAGATAAAAACAGGTCGGCGGGAGGGATTTCGCCGACCTGAATCTTTAAAGAAAAAAGGAGATATTTATGAAGAAAGCTTTAAAATCTTTGGCGTTTTGCCTGTCCTTCCTGATGGTTTTAAATCTTTTTGCGGTTGTCCCGTCGGTTGCTGAAATTACAGAAGATGTTGTTGTCACAACTGAGCACTACGGAGCAAACGAGTTCAAAGATATGGCTGCAGCGGGACTTACCACCGAGCTTGACGGAAAATACAGTGCTTCCAGCCGTGCGGTATCCATAGGAAACCACGGATACGGCATATGGGCATACCTTTCCCCCAGTGTCGGCAATTATCTGTCCGTTGTTGCGGGACATACATATCTTTGCGAGGCTCAGGTATGGGTGGATGATTACATCTCTCCCGACCCTTCTAACGTAGACTGGACCGACAGTGTTGACAATTGGTTCAACGCCGACTGTTGGGTATATGCTCCGATAGACAAAACCTACACCTCCACCCCCCTTACAAAAGAGGCTTATGAAAAAGCCCCGGTTTCCTACGATGAGAACTATGGCTATCCCTATAAGACTATTGAAATGACCATAGAAATTCCCGCCACCGATACAAGCGGCGGAGAAACCATCATCCCTTCGGGCCAATCGGAATTCCGTTTCTACACCAACGGCTTCACCAAATTCAAGCACTACAGAATGTATGTATATGATCTGGACGTTGATCCCTTTACTCCGGTGCTTGATATGGATGCATCGATCTCCAACCCCTATAATGTTGCCGATCATCTTGCCGATCCCGAAAATTATGTCGAATGCGATAACCTCTCCCTGAATCCCGGCCTTTATTTCTCGGCTGAAAGGGCAAAGGATTGTGCTGATACCGTTCTTGTGGGCAACGCCGGAAAGACCCTGTCTAAAGGCCGCTATGCCTTCGAATATGCTCTTGATTACACTTACATCAAAGAAAACAGCACAGTTTTCACTGTTAAGATCACTAAAGACGGTCAGCCCTTTGATGAAAAGACCTTTACCGATAAAAATCTTCCCGAAGACGGAATTATCTCGGTTCCCTTTACAGTCGATGAAGAGGGCGATTACCGTGCGGCTCTCTGCGTCAACAGTAACGCCAGCTTTACCTTGAAGAGCGTTGATCTTAAACGCACTGTAAATATGAGTTATTTTGACCGCCTCAGAGATGCGGTTAATGCCATAGGCGAAGTTAAGTACGATCCCGATATTCCCGTGGACAGCGGTGATCTTATTAAAGAAGCCCGTAAGGCTTATGATGACGCCGTTGCCGAAATCGGAGACCTTGCTGAAATTGCAGACATAGCAAAGTATTATGGAACAATTGTAGATGCCGAAGCAACATATTCCAACCTTGTTAACGAATACAACGATATGGTTAAGACTGCTCAGGCGGTTGACGAGACCATTGACAGCATTGAGGATTTTAACGATCCCGAGAATGCAGAGCTTGTTATAGTGGCTAAAGATGCTTTTGACGGCTTTATCGGCACCTATGGCGATGAAAAAGCCAAGATTCACATTAAAAACTACGACAGAATGATAAACCTGCCCATCCCGATTCCGCCCACCCCCGTAAATTACGGAGATGTTGACGGCAGCGGAGAAATCGACACTACCGACGCACTCTGGGCTCTCCAGGCCTTTGTCGGTTCCCGTACTCTCGATGAGAAAGCCATGGCAGCTGCCGATGTAAATGTCGACGGAACCATCGACACTTCCGATGCACTTGCCATTCTGCAGTTTGCGGTTAAGCTTCGTGACAAGCTCCCCACCGTTGATATTCCCAATCATCCGGTTTAAGCAATGACCGCTTAAATGGCCAAAGATTTGTGAAAGCAAAAGCCGGTTCTGACAAATGGGCAGAGCAAATGGCAAGCTTTCTAAAACCTCCTTTTTAAAATAACATAATAACGGTCCGCCCGCGAATGCTTTTTTGCGGGCGGCTTTGTAATCAAATCTCGGGTGCTGTGTCCGATAAAGATAAACCGTTTCTAAGCTGTCGATTTACCCGCGTGTGTTGAGGCAATGCCTTGAAAAACAGCTGTATTGCATACACCCGCAGTAAAAAAGCAAAAAAGAAATTTATTCTTCTTTAAACCCATTTGTCCTTATCCGATTCAGTACAAACAAAACAGATTTATGCCGAACGAAAAAACCCAAACAAGAACAAGCAAGCAGAAAACAACATCATTCTTCCGGCAAATAAAGATTTACCGCAAATAAATCCCTTTTGCCTTGCAAAACGAGTTGCCCGGAAAAACGAAAGGAAAAGAAAAATGTCTGTTTATGAAAGAGCAAAAAAAGCAGCCGACTATTTAAAAAGCACCCTTGATTTTATCCCTGATACGGCGGTGGTACTGGGAAGCGGACTGGGTGCTTTCGGCAGTTCGATCAAGAGAATAAACACCGTCGCTTTTGCCGATATTCCCGAGTTCCCCGTATCAACCGTGGTTGGTCATGAGGGCAAGCTAATTCTCGGAAGGGCAGGGAATAAGGCTGTTTTGGCTATGCAAGGGCGATTCCATCGATACGAGGGCTATGATATGGCCGATGTTACACTCTATGTCAGGGTGCTGTCGCTGCTTGGGGTAAAAAATCTTGTGCTGACCAACGCCGCCGGAGCGGTTAACACCTCCTTCTGTCCTGGGGATTTAATGCTCATAACCGACCATTTTTCGCTTTTTTGCGACAATCCTCTTTTCGGAAAAAATGACGAGCGTTTCGGCCCCCGCTTTCCGTCAATGAGCGAGGCATATTCAAGGGAGCTTTCGGAAAAGGCGAGGGAGGCGGCAAAGGAGTTTTCTATAAATCTCAAAGAAGGCGTTTATTGCTATACCCCCGGCCCCACATATGAAACTCCCGCAGAAATACGCGCCATAAGGGGTTTTGGCTGCGATGCCTGCGGAATGTCCACCGTGCCCGAAGCGATAGTGGCAAACCACTGCGGCATAAAGGTGATGGGAATTTCCTGCATAACAAATATGGCCGCCGGAATAACCGATAAGCCTCTTTCTCACGAGGAGGTAATGGAGACCTCGAAAATGGTTGAACAGAAATTCGGCGTCCTTATGACCGCTTTGTGCAGCAGGCTTTGAGCGTGCTGCCGACTTGGTTAAAAGTCTTTAAATCGAAAAAGGAACAAAGAAAAGCATCACAAAAAAATAAAAACGAAAAGAGCCGAGCTTTCGCCCGGCCCTTCCCGTTTTTGAGATCGGAAGGATTAAAAGATAATGTCAATATTTTTTACCCTTAGGAGGGTCATAATTAGTTTAATACCACATTGGTCCTTACCGTAATTTTAAAAATTTTGAATAATTAAATTTGATGAATTCATTAAACATCAAGGATTAAACACAATTTGAAAAAATCTTCAATTGTTTATAGGCTTACATATATATGAAAATTGTTCGATCGATCGGTCGGGCGTTTTTTCATATTGCTTAACATCGCTCATTGCAAACCTTTGTTGCTGCTTTTCGACCTTTTTAAAAACTGCCCGCACCGACGCATATCTGTTCCTCGTTCTGCATCGGTATCAGTCCTTTCGTTGTAAGTTTTTTGGCCCATCTTCTTTCGTGGGCTTATCATATATCCTTTCGTCATCTATACAATAGCACATGAATTGTGTTTTGTCAATAGTTTTTTTAATATTTTAAAGAATTTTTTATATATTTAATATAAACAAGCCTTATTCAAAGGTTTTGAGCATAAATTCAAAATAATGATTGACTATTCGCTCGGGATTGGGTAAAATAAAAAGGTAATGATTATTATCTTTAGGAGAATTTTTTATGGAAGATAAAGAACTGTTTGAAGAAACTCCCGACATATATACCCTCAGCGACGACGACGGCAACGAGTTTACCTTCGAGGTGCTTGATGAAGCCGATTTTGAGGACGGCCACTATGTTGCTATGCTCCCGGTTTACGATGATCCCAATGAGGCGCTGGACGACAGCGACCCCTTGGTCATAATGAAGCAGGTCGACGACGGCGACGATCAGTATTTTGAAGAAATTGCTGACGAGGAAGAGTTCAGCCGCGTGGCAGATTTCTTTTCGGGACGTCTTGAAGATATTTTCGATATAGAGGAATAGTCGAAACCTGATGATTTTTTATTGACCGAGCGATTGTGCCACGAACGAGCGGACCGCTTTTTAAGCAGCCGCCCATTGAATTCAGCCTGCTTAAGCTTGCCCTGATTACCGGCGGCAGAGATGGCAGATGTCGGATTTTCATAATCGGGCGCAGCGCACTGTGATCGGGTCGGCAGCGGCCGAAGAATGTCGGCAAAAATAAAATATAAATTAAGCGGGTTTTTCCTGCCCTGTCCGCGAACATTGCGGCCATTATAACCCTACAAGTTTTAAATAGGGAGCTCGGCTCCCGGTGTGGGTATGCAGGCCTCCCGGCATTAGCCGGACGTTGGAAGCACAAAGCATCGGGGAGGGCACCCACCTGTCCGTAGACAGGTTATGAATCGGCCGTTCTACGGCAGGGCGGGGAACTCGTATAAATTTTATCGGCGACGGTTAATTGTGTGCTGTTGATCATATGTGTGCGCTGAGCATAATCTTTGAGCAGCGGCAGGCAACAGGATTTTAAGGCGACTTTATATGCTGCGGTACGGTTAATTGCCGGTGAATGGATACCCGGCGGTTGCGATTGTTACTTTGTTTGTGTAAAGCGGAGCCTGTCGGCTGTATAATATGAAGCTGAGATTGGCCTTGAAATATTTATTTAAAAAAGTTTTGCTTAAGGGGTTGCAATTTCAAAGCGACTGTGGTATAATAGCCTTCGCCGCTAAGGAAAACGGCATAAAAACAAAATATCGCGGGGTGGAGCAGTTGGTAGCTCGTCGGGCTCATAACCCGAAGGTCGTAGGTTCAAGTCCTTCCCCCGCAACCATATCGAGTGTTCTTAACCAACCTGAGAGTTGGATGGGGACACTTGCTTTCTTTTGTCTTTTTGCGCCTCTTTGTATGTATGAGCAGGAATTGTCCTGCTCTTTTTTGTTATGCCGATCGTGCGTTTGAAACATATTCTATCATCCGTGCAGACACTCATAGAAGCCTGTAAAAAATCGGCCGCCGTTAAACCTGCCCACCGGGGGCTGATCGTGACATATGATATCCCCATCCGGCAGAAAGCCAATCTCACGGCGGAAGAAGCGGCGCTCTATTTTAACAACAGCATTAACAAACTCCGCCAAATGACAGATGCCAAGGGCTGTGAAAAGTATGTGCTATGGGTCGGAAATCGGCGGTTGATAAAACAGAAAGCATTTGAATCGCATCTCCAAAAAAACATTCGATTCAAGTAGCAAGATGCACTCCAATGTGTTATAATGATTCTATCATACATATCGACACCGCTAACGCCGGCGGAAAGCTGTCTGACGGGCGTTTCATGACCTTGTTTATGTCCTACGAAGATGAACAGAAAACGCTGAAGGCTGCTGTTCCGAAGATACAGGCATACCCGGAAACCGTAACGGATAAGACGGTAAATTTGCAGGAGTTTATGTTTCAAACCCGGTTGAAATAAAGGTACAGGAAAAGACGATCAGAGGTATATAATACGGCGGGGAGACCGAACCGCAGGTCGTTGAAAAGTAACAAAAGGCAGGGAATCAGATATGAAAAAAAACGAAAAGGAAAGTTAGGGATAGGCGGAAAATGAAAGGAAAAAGAGTGATTGCAGGCATTCTGCTTGCGGGAATTTTAGCAGTCATCCTGACAGGGTGTAAAAACACAGACAACACTAAAGAAGAACCGGAAAAGCCTGTTATTACCCTAGGCAGCGATAGCTATCCACCATATAATTATCTGAATGAGGATGGTGTACCGACGGGTATAGATGTTGAACTGGCTACAGAAGCTTTCAAAAGAATGGAATATCAGGTGGAGGTTGTCCGGATCAACTGGGAGAAGAAAAAAGAACTGGTAGAGAGTGGAGAGATTGACTGTATCATGGGGTGTTTTTCCATGGAAGGGCGCCTTGACGATTACCGCTGGGCGGGGCCATACATAGCAAGCCGTCAGGTGGTCGCTGTAAATGAGAACAGTGATATCTATAAACTGAGTGACCTGGAGGGAAAAAACCTGGCTGTCCAGTCCACAACCAAGCCGGAAGGCATCTTTCTGAACCGGACAGATGAAAGAATCCCAAAACCGGGAAATCTGATCAGTCTTGGACACCGGGAGCTGATCTATACATTTCTGGGGAAAGGATATGTAGATGCAGTTGCCGCACATGAGGAATCTATTGTCCAGTATATGAAGGATTATGATACAAGCTTCCGTATTCTGGAAGAGCCGTTGATGACCACAGGGATAGGTGTTGCTTTCGCAAAAGATGATGACAGAGGAATCTGTGAGCGGATGAACCGGACGCTGGAAGAAATGCATCAGGACGGCACATCCCTAAAAATTATTGGGAAATATCTGGATGATCCGGAGAAGTATCTGGAGGTGGATGATCTTGGATATTAAGAGAAAGAAAAAAGAAAAAC
>CAJJNV010000019.1 GCA_905193225.1 uncultured Oscillospiraceae bacterium
TTCTTACTGACGAGCAGAAAAAACAGGTTGAGTTCGTTCAGTTCCATCCGAGTTACGATTACTCTGATTTTGTGGAAGGTTTGAGACCAAAGGTCAATGCCGACGGAACCATGGGTTTTGAACTGCAGGACGGTATTTTCAAAAAGTTTGTTACCCGGGCAAAAAAGAACTATGAGGATTCGCAAAAATCCAGAGAAATGGTAGAAAAGGAACTCTCTGTTCAGGAATCCATGACAGAATTTTTCTCCGGAATTGAACTGGGTGTAGATACATTCCAGACAATTAACGGAAATGAGTTTACCATCATAAGCGTGGATGACAGCCATATCAATATTTCCATTCCCGCAAATGCGACTGTTAACAAGCTCTCCTTAAACTTGGATGAAGTTAGGCAGATGTTGGAGTCTGGGCTGAAGTTCGACAAAATTAAAGACATCACAACATTTTTTGGGAAGACTTTCGCAACTCAGGCATATTCCTATGACTTTGCTATCTTTAAAGCCATCAAAGCAAAGAAAAGCACGGCTTCAAAGGTAAAGGCAAAGTTGGCAGAGCTGAAAAAATACATATTTATCATCGATGAAATCAACCGTGGTGAGATTTCAAAAATCTTTGGTGAACTGTTCTTTGCAATCGATCCTGGTTATCGTGGCAGATCTGGTGAGATTTCCACGCAGTATTCCAATCTGCATCCCAATCCGGATGAGAAGTTCTATATTCCCGAGAATGTCTATATCATCGGTACTATGAACGATATTGACCGTTCTGTAGACAGTTTTGATTTTGCTATGCGCCGCCGTTTCCGCTTTGTAGAACTCCGGGCCGATGAGCGTCTTGAGATGCTTGCTTTGTTAGAAAATGAGGAGTTGGAAGCCGAAGCAATCAGAAGAATGGCTGCTCTTAACAAGGAAATTGCAGCCGTTGAAGATTTGAATGAGAATTATCAAATCGGTGCTTCTTACTTCCTGAAGCTGAAAACACTGGATTTTGACCAACTTTGGACTGATTATCTGCAACCGCTCCTCCATGAATACATTCAGGGAATGTATGATGAGGATGGAATTATGAAACGGTTTGCAAAGGCATACGGCTATCAGAACCCATCCAGAGGTGATACAAATGAAGCTGCTCAAAATCAAGGATAATTCCCAACAGAAAAAAGAGTCTTTTTCTCATATCAAAAACCTTACAGGCAAAATAGCAGATAAAACTTTGGAACAGCTTGAGCGTGAAGGTATATTCGTGTTCCCGGAAATCGTAAAGGATGCAGAGGATATTACCCAAGATCAGATGATTCTCCAGAGCGTCAATGACACGTATCGCACCAGCAATGTAATGGGCTTTCTCGGTTGCGGTGATGAACGCCTGATTATCGAATCTCGCTTTAGTGGGGATGGCGAGGACTTCTTTTTTCAGTATCTCTTGGACAGAGTTCTGGATTTTCCGAACATCGTGGACATGGAGGCTGATGCCAACCATAATAATCAGTTATTTAATTTCCTGCTGTTCCTGTTTCCGCATTACCTCAAGACGGCTATGCGAAAAGGATTGTTCAAAAAATACATTCGGCGTAGATACAATGACGAGAATGTAAAAGGAACAATCGATGTTGCAAGGCATATTGAGAAGAATACGCCATTTGTTGGAGATGTAGCCTATAGCCAGCGTGAGTTTTCTTACGACAACAATCTGATGGAACTTGTACGGCAAACCATTGAATTTATCAAGAGAAAACCTTACGGGAACAAACTCCTCATCAAGGTGAAAGATGAGGTCAAGATGGTAATAGACGCTACTTCAGGATATGAACCCTATGACAGGCAAAAAATCATTGAACAGAACAAGAAAAACACTGTTCGCCACGCTTATTTCAGAGAGTACCTTGCCTTACAGCGACTCTGTCTCTTGATTCTTCGCCACCAGAAACATCAAATCGGTACAGGATCAAAGCAGATATACGGCATTCTGTTTGACGGTGCTTGGTTGTGGGAAGAGTACATTAACTCGCTGATAGGGGACGTGTTCCATCATCCGATGAACAAGGGCGGAAAAGGTGCGCAACGGCTCTTTGAGGGGAATGTAGGCCTTATTTACCCTGATTTCATTAGTCGTAATAATGAAATGCGGATGATTGCGGATGCCAAGTATAAACCAATCGACAACATTGGAAATCGGGATTATCTACAGGTGCTTGCCTATATGTTTCGTTTTGATGCAAAAACCGGTTATTATCTCTATCCTGAAGCAGGAGTCTCCGACGATCTGAAATTGCGGATGAATCGAGGCTCTACATACGAAGAAAACGTTAGACCACGAGATGATATTAGCATCACCAAACATGGACTTAAAATCCCTGTAAACGCACCAGACTATACCAGCTTTGTTGCAAGGATGAAAGATTCTGAACGAGAGTTTATGCTTGTGTTTTCAACTGATTCTATTTATGAAACGTCAAATTGATTTGTGCTTAATTATTGCAGGAAGAAATCTTTTAACAAGATATCTTCCTGTTTTTTAATTCTATATCATGAGTAAAAAAATATGTGCTTCGCTAAATTGTCATATAGAAGATGTTATAGATTTTGTTGATTCTAATGATGAAACCACAGAGAAATAATAAGAGAGGCTTAATTAAAATAGCAAATAAAAAAGTTATTACAAATTCTGTTCCAATTATAGATACGATTATAAACAAAGATAGTATAACATACATGGCACCATTACCAGATAATTGTGTAGAACTTTATCATTGCAGATCCGCTGGGCATATTGAGATCCCCGAATGCGGAAGTAATTACAAGGCAGACACACGAAAAGGTGTAGCAGTCGAGTATATTACCAAATCCGCATAAAACAAAAGAGCAGGCTTCACAACCTGCTCAGTACATAACGAAGAAGCTCGAAATTACAAAAAAATCGAGTGTTCATAACTCAAATCCTTTATGAATACTCGATATGGTCGGAGTGACAGGATTCGAACCTGCGGCATCCTGCTCCCAAACGGACCTATGAAGGCAATTTCCGCTAAAAATAGCTTTTTCCGCCCCTTTCCGCTCGGAAAACCGCGCTCTTCGCCACTCCCCAGTCCACTGTTTCCGAGTGCTCCGAAACGGTAGGTGGTCTGTTATGTGGTCAACAGCAATTTCCGCAGAATAATACACACTACACGCCTCTCGTTATCACTCGAGAGGCGATTGCTTTTTATGCGGTTATTATAACTCTGAACAACCCCTGATTCAAGTCAAAATTTGCACCGCAGTAGACAAAGAAAAGTCTTACCTGCGATATCCGTTTTTCTGGCACATTTCATTTATTGATTCGGCAAAAATCGAACGGGAGTGTTTATCAGGGTTATCATTGCAGTTTTTCTTGTATATGTAATAATCCTGCAACTCGCCCCAAAGGTTCTCCCTTTTTAACCAATCCATTTTCTTTTCTAATCCTACAAAGCCCTTCCCCTGATATTCCCAAGAGTAACAATCGTTGTCTTTGTTAAACCGAATATACTGCTGCCTTCCGTCGTCGCAATTATATACTATTGCAAAGTCGCAGCTGTGAATAATGCGAGAATGAAAAGTGTCAATCTTTTTAATAGTAAGAACGCGAGTGGAGTCCTCGCAAGATTTATATCCATAGCGAGGTGCAACACGGTCGATAGCAGTACGTATTATTGTCCGTATTTCTTTAGGTTCAAAATCCTCATTATCGTCATTGACCTCGATGTTGATATCGAAGTCAAAACCGATGTTAGATTTTGCATCGTAGGTTATCATGTTACGGCTTGAACTGCCAATCGGTGTGAAGCTAAAAGTGAAATTGTCACGCACCAAATCCTGTACCATGTAAAGAATTTGATATAGCTCATCTTTTATAGGCTGAGCTTGTTTTTTGGTTACATACCTAAAGTCATGCATTATGGTTTCTCCTTAAGATTATCTCCCTAACCGACCATCTAACCTGAGTTAAATCGTTATATTATACTACAATAATATCATTTGTCAAGGATTATTTCTGGGGGTTATCTTTTGCTAATTTTATCTGATTATTATACTCCAAACCTAACAAAATTTGTATCGCAATAGACAGAGAAAAAGGCTGGAACGGTATGAAAAATCCTCTGAAACGCTCGGTTTCAGAGGATTTTTGGTCGGAGTGGCGAGGCTCAAACTCGCGGCCTCCGCATCCCAAATGCGGCGCGCTATCAACTGCGCTACACCCCGATAGTTATTAAATTGTGGTCATGTAAGTGGTCAAATCTGTGGTCAAACACATTTTTGACCGCTATTTTTTGTTTTCCAAACCGCCCGAAATCCGCATGGTTGAAGGGTTTTCGGCGGTTTTCGCTTTCGTGCGGTGCGAACACCGTCTATGCTCCCAAATGCGGCGCGCTACCAACTGCGCTACACCCCGTTGTTTATTAGGTAAGACTTTTTGAAGACTTGCTTTTGAAATTATGTCTTCGACTTATGTATTATACCAGTTTTGAGGGGATTGTCAATAGTCAAGTTGGCTTCGAGAACGTTAACGAGGCATATTGCCAAAATGGAAATATATTTTGCAAAATTGCGCAAATAATTTTTTTATGCAAATCATCCTTGGATTGACGAAAACCTATAAAAACGGTATATTTATTTATGGCGTCTAACGGCCGCCTAATCGAGCGTGCATTAAAACGTTAATTCTTTTTTAAATTTTGGAATATTTATTTTGGCATTTTCATTTGTCTGCCGAAGATATACGGGCGTTGAGCTTGTGTCGGATGTTTACACTATAGATGACATTAGAGCGGGTTTGGAAAATCGGCGAATTAACAATATTATATTTTTGCCGTTGTCGAAATTGTCTTTGCCGTTGATCGATAACGGTGCCGTTTTGATATTTGGTGGTGTGGCGGGACAGTTTTAAAAAGGTGCAAAACTACGGTAGCATACTAATTGGAAGTGATTTTGTGGATAAAAAGAATGTAAAACGGCGTGCGCTTGCCGCTGCCTTTCCGCATACTATCCCCATTTTGGCGGGGTTTTTGTTTCTCGGCGGTGCATACGGAATCTTTATGAGAACAAAGGGGTTCGGCTTTGTTTATCCCATGATAATGAGCATAACCATATTCGGCGGAAGCCTTGAGTTTGTTACCGTATCCATGCTGCTTTCTTCATTTGCGCCTCTTGAAACCTTTATAATGACCCTAATGATACAGTCGCGCCATCTTTTTTACGGATTGGCGATGCTCGACAAATACAAAGGTACGGGGCTTAAAAAGCTGTATCTCATATTCGGAATGTGCGACGAAACCTTCAGCATCAACTGCACGGCCGATATTCCCGACGGGGTGGACAAAGGCTGGTTTTATTTTTTCGTCACACTTTTAAACGAGTTATACTGGTTTGTCGGAGCCACTTTGGGAGGTGTTTTCGGCGGACTTATAAGTTTTGAAACAAAAGGCATTGATTTTGTTATGACCGCAATGTTTGTGGTTATATTTCTTGATCAGTGGTTTAAGGAAAAGCACCATTTCAGTGCCTATATCGGTCTTTTCTCGGCGGCGGCCTGTCTGCTCATTTTCGGGCAGGAGGGATTTATGATTCCCGCAATGATTTGTATTCTTGTCTTTCTCACCGCCTTCAGAAAGCCCGTTGAAAAATGCGTTAAAGAAGGAGGCAGGTCGGCGGTATGACCATTGCACAGCAGATAATAACCATCGGTCTTTGCGCCGTCGGAACAATGCTTACCCGCTTTTTGCCCTTTGCAATTTTCAGCGGAAAAAAATCGACTCCTAAATACATCAGATATCTCGGAAATGCCCTTCCCGGAGCGATATTCGGAATGTTGGTGGTTTATTGCCTTAAAGGAATTAATTTCACGGTCAAAAGTTATGGGATTCCCGAGCTTTTGTCGGTGGGATTGACGGCCGCTCTTCATATCTGGAAGAAAAATATGTTTTTGTCCATAGCCGGCGGAACGGCTTGTTATATGCTGCTTGTAAATTTTGTTTTTTAAAATTACAGTTGCCGCTTTTGACACGCGGTATCTATCAACGCCTTTTAAAGCAATGTCTTTTGAACCGAGTTTTTACCTACCGCTGAGGCCGTCTCGGCAAGACCGAGACCGGAGGAGTGGCAACCGGCAGCAGTGTCGGAAAAGCAAGGATTACTTTAAAAAATATATTCCATATCATTAAATTTGTTTTTCCCCTTTGATCAGCTTGCACTGATTGCCTCGGCGTCCCGCAGCAGCGGGGCATTGTACTTGCTGATAATCTTCCAATCTTTACACATTCTAACCTTGTCGCCTTTGGCCGATTTTGACGTTCTTAGCACAGGAAAAGGACGGAAAAACTATTTCGGTGTCACCGGTTTAACGATATCGTACACATCCGATTCTTTCCGGAAAGGAAAAATATAATTTTGGAATTGTTGTGTGTTTGCCGATCCGGTTTTTCTCTTGATTATTATGCCTATTCATGTGCGCTTTGAGGCTTTGAAATTGATCGGCGAAAAAAAATACGAAAAAATCAAAAAATATGTTGACAAACAGCGGGTCACATAGTATAATACCACTTGCTTGACTGTATGGCGGCATAGCTCAGTTGGCTAGAGCATTCGGTTCATACCCGAAGTGTCGTTGGTTCAAATCCGACTGCCGCTACCATTTTTTCGGCCCGGTGGTCAAGCGGCTAAGACACCGCCCTTTCACGGCGGTAACACGAGTTCGATTCTCGTCCGGGTCACCAAAAAAACCGACCCTAACATAGAGACTTAGGTTTCTTTTGGTCGGTTTTTTATTTGGACGCATAGCTCAGCTGGTTAGAGCGTTCGCCTCACACGCGAGAGGTCATGGGTTCGAGTCCCCTTGCGTCCACCAAAAAGAAGCGGCGATTTTCGAAAGAAAATCGCCGCTTCTTTTGTTCTTTTCTCTTTTCTATCTTCGCTTTTCTCTCTTCTCTTGATTTATTGTTTCCGGATAAATAACAGGGGAAAAAATCTAAAACATTATTCACACATAGCAAAAAAGTGCACACGAAAGTTCACACAAAAAACGGATTGCTTATATGGCAGTCCGTTTTCTGTTTTGACTTTTTACTTTTTTGAATGTAAGCGCATCACGGAATGTGTAACCATAGCGCACACATACGAACGCGATTTTGGCGGAGAAAAATCCCCATATACTGCGTTAAAATGCTCGTTAATCCGATAGGATGAACTGCGCTTTTGCCTTGTATCTGAGCATTTTTCTTACCGACAAAATTCTTCGACCTGAAATGAGTGTAGTAATGAGGGATTTTCGGTGCGGAGGAACATATAAGGCTGGCGCCTATGTGCGACGACAAGCCGAAAAGCACCATTGATAGGCCGTTTCAGGCGTGTTCGGATATGTGCGCTATGGTTAAGACGATGGGTAAGTTGCTGCATTACGTGCGACGGCGAGAGCGTTAAGGCATAACAGGTCTTGAACAGCGCTTTTGTTTATAATACACGATGAAATCCGAAACAAAGGACGGTGGAAACGAGGTGGATACACGGTATGAGCTGTACAAAGAACAATGCTTCAATGGTATGGTGTATTTATGGATGGCGGGTTGTGTTTGATCGTTATGGATTTGGTTGTTACAGTTTTAAAACAAAGTGGTTTTTATGAAAATCGAGAAGACCTTCGCTGTGCATCTTTCCAAGCTCAAGGGACAGGCCGCTGCGCTCGACCGCAAGATAATCGGCCAGCTGCTGCCGTGAAAAGGGAATATCAAATTCATATTTTCCCAGCCGCTGGGAAACGGCTGAAAGATAAGACATAAGCTTTGCTCTGGTGGTGCGCTGCCCCATATGGGACAGCTTTTCGCCGAAACGCAGGTTTTTCTCGGCAAGTTCGCCCAAAAGGTTTCGTATGATACGGCCGTGGTGCTCGCAGGCCGACGGACACATATTAAGCACCCGCTTTACATTTATGAACATCACTGTGACCGGTGTTTCGGCAACCACGCTTACATTAAGCACAGAACCGGGCGCACAGGCAAAAGCAGCGGCAAAGATTTGCCCTGCACCAGCCTTTGAAACAATGTTGCGGTTGCCCCAGATGTCCTCCTGTATGACAAGAATGCTTCCCGACAGCACGAGGCCTATGGATTCGGCCCGATCGCCGACCCGCATAACAAATGCGTCTTTCGGAAAGCTTTTTTCCCTTGTGTCAAGACAGGACTGCATGGCCTCAAGCTCGTTTTCGGAAATGCCCGAAAAAAGCTGAGAAGAACGTATGATCGAAAAATATTTTTTCATAAAAACCCTCTTTTGTTGAAAATTCAATCGATTTATTGAATTTATCATATTATAATAAGCACGAAAAATCAAGGAGGCAAAAGATATGAAAAGAAGAATTATTGAAATTGATGAGAATAAATGCAACGGCTGCGGAGCGTGTGCTGCCGCCTGCCACGAGGGTGCCATCGCCATGGTGAACGGTAAGGCAAAGCTTATGCGGGATGATTACTGCGATGGTCTCGGCGACTGTCTGCCCACCTGTCCTACCGGGGCCATCACATTTGTGGAACGGGAGGCGGCAGCATATGACGAAGCTGCCGTTATGGAAAACAAACAGAAAAAACTGCAGAAAAGGATGGGAGATAATATGAAGGAAGATATGAGAAAAATGCAGGAAAAAATGCAAAAAGAAGGAATGACATTGCCCTGCGGATGCCCCGGGACACGTTCGAGAAGGATAGAGCATGAATAAACGAACCGTGCGGAAGTGCCTTTTGGAGAGCAGACCAGCCGACTGTCCCAGTGGCCTGTGCAGATCAAGCTTGTTCCGACCAATGCGCCGTATTTTGACGGTGCAAAGCTGCTCATTGCCGCCGACTGCACCGCTTATGCCTATGCCGCTTTTCACGAGCGGTTTATCAAAGGTCATATTACCCTTGTGGGCTGTCCCAAACTCGATGGGGTGGATTATTCCGAAAAGCTGACCGAGATAATCCGCACTAACGACATCAAAAGCGTGACCGTTGTGCGAATGGAGGTGCCTTGCTGTGGCGGGCTTGAGCAGGCGGCCAAAACCGCATTGCAGAAAAGCGGGAAATTTATTCCCTGGCAGGTTGTGACCGTTTCCACCGACGGAAGGATACTCGACTGAAGTTTCTTGACCGAAAAACACCGTTAATAGGTTGTTTCAAGCGCGCTCGGATATGCGCGTTATGGCTAACCATAGCACACACATACGAACGCGATTTTGGCGGAGAAAAATCCCCATATACTGCGTTAAAATGCTCGTTAATCCGATAGGATGAACTGCGCTTTTGCCTTGTATCTGAGCATTTTTCTTACCGACAAAATTCTTCGACCTGAAATGAGTGTAGTAATGAGGGATTTTCGGTGCGGAGGAGTTCATAAGGCTTATCGCTACTGGACGACGACAAGCCGAAAAGCACCATTGATAGGCCGTTTCAGGCGTGCTCGGATATGTGCGCTATGGTTAAGCTTCCTTGAACCGTCGTAAAACTGTGATTTATCTGAGAAGGAAAACGCGAAATGAAAACGAACGAAAACGGATGGTCTGAACATCATTGTTATGGATGAGCTGCTTTTGTCAGTGCACTTTCGATATGAACGGAAACATTTCTCCGGGAACGGAAGTTTGAGATAAGAGAGAAAAATGGGAAGATAAAAGCGAAGAGAAAAAAACAACAGCCTTCAGAGGAAGACTGTTGTTTCTTTTTGTAATTGCGTGACAAAATGACACAATTATTCTTTTAAAATTGCAAGCATATGAAGTCTTACACAATAACATAATCAATGCTTTGTGGAGCAAAGCTACATTTTCTTTTATCTCTTCTCCTTTATCTATTCTCTGGGAACGGCAATTTGAGATAAAAGAGAAGAACGAGAAGAGAAAAGTGAAGAGAACAAAAAAAGAAACGGCAACCTTCTTTCGAAAATTGCCGTTTCTTTTTGGCCCGCCCGGAGGGATTCGAACCCCCGGCCTTCAGAATCGGAATCTGCTGCGATATCCAGCTTCGCTACGGGCGGAAATAATCAATTATATTTGCCGGAATTTTTCGGCTAAATGATTATATCACACTTTTTTAAAAAAATCACTATTAAAATCCGATTTTTTCAAAAAAAATTTAAGCTGCTCATTTCTTCACCCGATAAACCTTGCAGATTGCGGCTTTTATGGTCTGTATTCTGCTGCGACTGTGTTGTATTAAGAAGGCTGCAATTAGATTAACTGTTGAGCGCTGCCGTCCAACGCCTTGGCGTTTTTTGCATTTGCTCTGCAATGTGCGGCGTTTGTCGGCTGTTTTGATTTTTACTCGGTCTTTGATATACACTACGGTTGACCGTTAAACGCTGATGTTAAACACTCTGAAAATTCAAGCGCTTTTTCTTCGCGCGGTATTAAGCTTACCGACAGTGAAAGTATGGTTTAATGGATCGGAAAACAAGTGTAAGGGGACGAAATGGACAGCGCTGCGGGATTTGACGGATTTAAGATATGCGTGGCCGGATGTTGTCGGTTTATTCTGTCGTGTAGCACTTGACTAAAGGATGAAAATATAATAAAATGAATAAAATGTATTTCATTGTGTTTGCTTGGACTTGAATCGGCAAAAGAAAGGGGACGGTCGATTTGGAAAAAATCGAGTTTAACACCGAAATGAAAGGGCTTTGCGAGTTTATTGACGGCAGCCCGGATCCGTTTCATACCGTCGAAAACGTTAAGCACAGTCTCAGGAAAAACGGCTTTGCCGAGATTTTTGAAAAGGACGATTTTAAAATAGAACGGGGCAAAAACTATTTTCTTTCCCGAAACGGCTCGTCTCTTATTGCTTTTAAAATTCCCAAGGCTCGGGCCGAGGGATATAACATCTTTTGCTGCCATAGCGATTCCCCCACGTTTAAGATAAAGGAAAATCCCGAGCGGGCGTGCGAAGGGGCATACACCACCCTTAACGTGGAGTTTTACGGCGGCGGGGTTGTATACCGCTGGTTTGATCGGCCCCTTTCAATTTCGGGAAGGGTTTTTGTAAAGAGTGAAGACGGAGTAAAGGCCCGCCTGGTCAACTTCCGCAGGGATATGCTTTGCATTCCGAGCCTTGCGCCTCATATGATGTCTGCGGGAGAGGCCTATGAAAAGGTGAAGGTTCAAAAGGAGCTTTGCCCTCTTGCTTCCCTCGACAAGGATTTTTGCTTAAACGGAATTTTGGCCGATGCGCTTTTTGCAAAAAAGGAAGATATTCTTTCATATGATCTGTTCATTTATCCCACCGAAAAGGCTAAAGTATGGGGGCAAAAGGATGAATTCTTTTCGGCTCCGAGGATAGACGATCTGCTTTGCGTATATACGGGACTTCGGGGATTTTTGCAAAGTGAAAACGACAGCAGAATATCCCTTTACACCCTTTTCGATAATGAGGAAGTGGGAAGTTCTTCCCGCCAGGGCGCACTTTCGGATTTTTTGATTCTCACCCTCAAACGTATAAATTCCGCTTTAGGGTTTGATGAGAATCAGCTTTACCGCGACCTTTCAAAGAGCTTTGCCCTTTCGGCAGACAACGGTCATGCCCTTCACCCAAACTACACCGAAAAGGCTGACCCCACCAACAGGCCGGTTATGGGCGGCGGTGTGCTTTTAAAATATTCGGCCAATCAGAAATATACCACCGACGGACTTTCGGCGGCGGTGTTTAAGACGATACTTGAGCAAAACGGCGTACCCTTTCAGGTGTTTACCAATCATTCGGATGTGGCCGGGGGCTGCACCCTCGGCAATCTTTCGACCCGTCAGGTGTCACTTTGCACGGCCGACATCGGAGCGGCTCAGTTTGCTATGCATTCGCCGGTTGAGACCTGCTCATCAAAGGACGCTTTAAGCCTTATACTCGCAGCAAAGGCCTTTTACAGTTCAGCGGCGGAAATCGAGCCCGACGGAAGCTTTTCGGTCAAGCAAACGGTGAGCTAATCTCTTTTTCTTAAAAAAGCTGAAATTGGCAGTGAAATTTGACCTGCCGGATGTCGGTGTGAAGTGGCTATCGGGCTTTTACGGAATATCTTTGCAAACTGCATTGTAAAGGTCTGTGGGAATAGCGCGGGGTGAGGCTTCGCACCTGTTTGAAAATGAAAACACTGCACTAATTTTATCGAAAGGTAAATAAAAATGGAAACAATTCTTCTTATAAATGCCTGTTTAAGAGAAAATTCGAGAACCAAGAGACTTGCCGACGCTGCTTTGAAACAATATATCTTTGAAAGAACGGTAGGGAAGGAAACGACCGGGGAAAAATCGCTTGCCGGAGAAGCTTTTAAAATAAATGTTGTTGAACGGGATCTTTCCCGCTTTCCTGTTGCTCCGCTTGACAAAAGCGGCCTTGAAACGAGAGAAACCGGCAGTGATACGGGTTTTGACGGCTCGTTTTTTGAACTTGCCAAGGAGTTTTCGTCGGCCGATACCATTATTGTGGCCGCACCATATTGGGATCTGAGCTTTCCGGCGGTTTTAAAGGCATATTTCGAGGCGGTGTGCGTCTGCGGGTTGACCTTTCATTATGGTGAGGACGGCCTGCCCCATTCCCTTTGCAAGGCCAAGAGGCTTGTTTATGTCACCACATCGGGAGGATACATCGGAGAGATGAACTTTGGATTCGATTATGTGAAGGGACTTTGCAAAGCCTTTTTTGAAATAGATGACGCTTGTTTTATAAGCGCTCAAGGTCTTGACATCGACGGAAACGACACTGAAAAGATTCTTTGCGGTGCGATAGACCGATTGACATTAAATTTTTGATGACGGGCGGGAAGGCAAAAATATGAAAAAATCAAAAGAGAGAAACAAAATTATAAAAGAACTTCTTGACATAACCGACAGGGAATTTACCGACGAGGAGCTTATCCATAAGCTTATAATGACCGAAATGACCGAAAAGGACAGTGACGGAGAAAAAACCTCTTTCGGACAGCGCGCCGCCGATGCGGTGGCAAAATTTGCAGGGAGCTGGGCGTTTATTTTCAGCTTTATCGCCGTCATGGTCATATGGATGGTTCTCAATGTTGTGCTGGCTCAAAAGGCTTTTGACGCCTATCCTTTCATTCTGCTCAATCTTGTGCTTTCGTGCATTGCTGCGGTGCAGGCACCTCTTATAATGATGAGCCAAAACCGCCAGGAGGCCAAGGATAGAAGGCGGGCCGAAAACGACTATAAAATAAATCTCAAAAATGAGCTTATAATCGATGATCTTCATAAAAAGCTTGACCTGGTTCTTGAAAACCAAAAAAAGATTGAAAAAAGGCTGTGCGGGATCGAAGACTCCCGGGAATCCTATGGTAACGACAAAGATGAGTAAAAACAACAACCTTTTTGAAAGGCGTTGATAAAATGGAGAATGAAGAAGTTATAAAAATCGAACACCTTAATAAATCCTTCGGTGAGCTGAAGGCGGTAAACGATCTGTCCTTTTCGGTGAAAAAGGGAGAGCTTTTTGCCTTTTTGGGGGTTAACGGTGCCGGAAAATCCACCACCATTTCTATAATCTGCGGCCAGCTTAAAAAAGACAGCGGCGAGGTTACAGTCGGCGGAGAAAGTGTGGAAAAGGGCCTTGACAAGATAGCAAGAAAGCTTGGCGTGGTTTTTCAAAATTCCCTGCTTGATAAGCCTCTTACGGTAAGGCAAAACCTTCAAAGCCGCGCCGCACTTTACGGAATAACCGGAAATAATTTTGAAATGCGGCTTTCTGAACTTTGCAAGCTTTTTAAGCTTTCGGACATTCTTGATCGGGCGGTTGCAAAGCTTTCGGGCGGACAGAGAAGAAGAGCCGATATTGCACGGGCGCTGCTTCACGAGCCTGAAATACTTATATTAGACGAGCCGACCACCGGCCTTGACCCGCAAACCAGAAAGCTTTTGTGGGATGCGGTTACGAGCCTGAGAAACACAAAAAAGACTACGGTGTTTTTAACCACTCACTATATGGAGGAGGCTGCCGATGCCGATTATATTGTCATTTTGGATAGCGGAAAGATCTCGGCAAAGGGCACGCCGCTTTCGCTTAAAAATACATACACCGGTGATTTTATAACCATATACGGCGCAAAAAAACAGGATGTTGAAAAACTCGGCCGCCCGTTTACCGAAATACGCGACGCCTTTAGGGTAGAGGTGGAAAACACTGCCGCCGCAACCGAGCTTATTATTTCTCACCCCGACATTTTTAAGGATTATGAAATAACAAAGGGGAAAATGGACGATGTTTTTCTTGCGGTAACCGGCAAGAAACTGACGGGAGGGACGGACAAATGAAGCAGCTTGGCGCACTGACACTCCGCAATATGCGGCTGTATTTTAAGGACAAGGGGCTTTTCTTTGTTTCTCTCATAACCCCTGCTGTTTTGCTTGTGCTTTTTGTGACCTTCCTCGGAAATATCTATAAGAAAAGCTTCCTTTCGGCTCTTCCACCCGGTCTTTTAAGCGGAGAATCTCTTGTGGACGCAACAGTAGGCGGTCAGCTTATATCCTCTCTTTTGGCGGTGTCCTGCGTTACCGTGGCCTTTTGCTCCAACATACTTATGGTTCAGGACAGGGCAAACGGCACCATAAGCGATTTAACCGTTACACCCGTGAAACGCCCCGTTATTGCGGCCTCTTATTTTACTGCCTGCACACTTTCCACCCTTATTGTCAACTTTGCAGCAACCGGTCTTTGCTTTTTGTATCTTGCCAAGGTTGGCTGGTATATGAGCGCGGGGGATACGGCAGCCTTGATACTTGATGTGGTGCTGCTGTCCCTTTTCGGTGTGGCTCTTTCATCCTTTGTTCACTTTTTCCTTAAAACCCAGGGACAGGCTTCGGCCGTGGGAACGATTGTAAGCGCGGGATACGGATTTTTGTGCGGAGCATACATGCCCATTTCGAATTTTTCCGATCCGCTTCAAAAATTTATGTCCTTTCTTCCCGGCACATACGGCACCAGCCTTTTGAGAAACCACGCTATGGCGGGGGTTTTCAGAGAAATGAAGAAGATAGGATTTCCCGCAGAAATTGTGGAGAGCATAAGAAATTCGGTTGATTGCAATATATACTTTTTCTCGAACGAGGTAAAGACCGGCGCCATGTACGCCGTGCTTTGCATATCCGTTTCGGTGCTTCTTGCGGCCTACATTGCGGCCAATGTATTAAGGGCAAAAAGGGCGGCTTAGAAAACGCTTTTAAAAGAGCGGCCGACAAACAATATGCTTTACGGCACGCATAAAAAAGGAGATGTAAAAATGGAAAAGAACGAGCTTTATATCAATATCGAGGTAAACGGCAAGATACACAAAATCGATATAAATCACAACGAGGAAATAGGCGACGCGGAATTCTTAGTCGACGGAGAGACGGTAAATGCCGCAGGCTCGATGGTTTTCCGCGGATCAAAGTTTAAATTCCCGGTGGACGGTGCCGAGGTCATAATAACCATTATGAAAAATGACGGCGAGTATGATTATAATTGCTTTGTAAACGGCGTTTCGGTTAAAAATAATTCACCTTATACCGTGGACGGCATGGACTTCCCCGACCTGGTCAGATGGGAGCAAAAACGCAAGGCCGGAAAAGGAAGATACATTTTCGTCGAGGTGTTAAAGGGAGTGATTCTCGGATGCATTATATTTTTCGCTTTGTTTTTAACGAAATCATTTGCCCCGAGGATTTTCGTATCGTTTGAAAAATATAAGGCATTGTTTGCCGTTGCGTGCATTGTTTTACCGTCGGCATTTTTCGCTGTCATAGCCGCAGGAGACTATAAAAAGAACGAAAAAGCCTATGAAAAATATACCGAGTATCACAAATAACAGGTATATCCATCGGAGGGATTTAAAATGGGTTTGAAGATAACAAAGGGAAAGGCAACCGATTTTGAAATTGAGCTTTGTGAGGACCGGCCGGTAAGAATATTGCAATTCACCGACCCCCAAATCACCGACATCGACACCACCCGCACAAAAATACGCTACGACCAGATAAAAGGCTGCTATTTCGGCGACGGTATCTTTGACGACGACTATCGTGTATACGACCTGATGAACGAGGTGGTCGAACGGGTAAAGCCCGACATAATAACCGTTACCGGCGACATCGTGTATGGCGAAACCGACGACAGCGGAGCTCTTTTTTTAAGATTTATTGCCGAAATGGAAAAATACAAAATTCCCTGGATTCCCGTTTTCGGCAACCACGACAACGAAAGCGCCAAGGGAGTCAGATGGCAGTGTGCACAGTTTGAACAGGCTGAGTACTGTGTTTTTGCAAGAGGAAATGTCACAGGAAACTGCAATTTCAGCGTGGCGGTCAAGGGAAAAGACAGGGTCGAGGCGCTGCTTATGATGCTTGATACCAACGGATGCCACGTTTTCAACAATCCCGGCACTTTAGGCGAGGGAATGATGGCCGACAATCCCGACATCGACATAATCGAGCAGCGGGAAGGCATTTTCCCCGATCAAACAGAGTGGTATGAGCAGACGGTTAAAAATGCCAAGGAGTTTTACGGGGACGACAACCTTCTCTCCCTTGCATTTTTCCACATTGCGCCGAGCAAAGCTATGGAGCTTTATGTCGAGCGCTACGGAAAGGAAAGCAGCCGTCTTGAAAAACAGGGGGAAGGCGATTTCGGCGCCATGGATAATTTTGAAGATACCGTGCCCATAGATACCGATCATTCTTTTGACGATATGGCAAGAAGGGTCGGCACAAAGGGTATGTTCTTCGGCCACGAGCACGAAAACAGCTTCAGCCTGCTTGACGGGAATATGCGGTATACCTTTGGACTTAAAACGGGGCTCCACAACAGCTATCGTATCAATCACGTGGGCGGCACACTTATTACAGCCGACGGCAAAAATGCCAAGGTGGAGCACATTTATTACGATTACAAGCCCTATGATTTTGATAAAAACAAAAAGTAAATAAGAGCAGGCCCGGTAAAAGCCGTTTTATTTATATCAGGTGTCTTATCGGGCACTATGTAAAAGCACAGAGCAAAATCCGGCCGAAACCATAGGGCTTCGGCCGGATTTTGTGCAGACACTTAGGTCGGTTGTATTTGCCCGTGAGCAGCGACAGGACGGAAAAACAATAGTGCGTTATGTTAGACCGTCTAAAATAAAAAACCGAAAATCGCCTGAGCTTTTTGGCTCAGACGATTTTCGGTTTGTGAGAAGAAAAAAATATATATCAGTTCGCGGAATGGCATTTAACGGCGCAGACAACAGATCCGTGCTCTTCTTTGTGGTCGTAGGTTTTGTTAATGAAGTAAACCACAAGGTTGGCCGATACAACTACGAGATTGAGAATGTATACGGCAAGGACATAATTCACATGCCCGGTGATAATCTTAGCAGTGATTCCGGCGACATAACCGGTGATGATAAGCAGGATGAACCACAGGCTCATATTCTTAGCGGTTTTGGCTTTGTAGTTCTTGTATACCGAAAGGGGCCAAGAGCAACCAAAGCATATTAACATTGCAGCTTCTAATAATTCAGACATTTTCCGCACCTCATAATTTGTTTTACTTTTTGTTTCTGTATGCAGTATAGCATTGACAAATCATAATGTCTAATATATAATTTATATCAAATCAATAACTTTAAGTTATATGAGTGCAGTAGATACAAAGCTGAAAAACAATAGTATAAATTTTTGTTTTGATTTTACAAATAAGTAATCAAAAAATGCGTGAAAAAGGGGAAAAAACAAATGGAAATAAATCAAATGAGATATTTTTTAGATGTTGCTTCCACACAGCACGTCACCAGAAGTGCCGAGCGTCTGCACATCGCTCAGCCGGCTCTTTCCAAGGCAATACACAACCTTGAACAGGAGCTTGGAGTGCCGCTTTTTTCTTCGAAGGGCAGAAATATCGTGCTTACCGAATATGGGAAATATCTTAAAGAAAAGCTTGGCGGTATAATATCCGAAATAGATGATCTGCCCGAGGAGATTAAGTCCATGACCGACAGGGAAAACGCCACCATACATTTAAAGGTGCTTGCCGCTTCAACCCTCATAACCGATGCCATAATCGAATACCGCCGCAAGCATCCGAAAATCAATTTTCAGCTTATGCAAAACGATGAATCCAAGCTTTACGACATTTCGGTAACCACCGAAAGGGTCAAATCAGAGGAGCTTTATAATTCCAAAACCCGTTTTGAGCTTATTGAAAAGATATTTTTGGCCGTGCCGGCCGAGCACCGTTTTGCTGAGAGGGAAAAAATAAAGCTTTCGGAAGTGGAAAAGGACGGATTTATCAGCCTTATGGGTTCTAAGCAGCTAAGGTGGATATGCGACAAGTTTTGCCGACAGGCGGGATTTGAACCGAGAATCATTTTTGAAAGCGACAATCCCGCTGCAGTTAAAAATATGGTGTGTTCCAATATGGGAATATGCTTTTGGCCGGAATTTTCATGGGGAAATCTTCAAAAGGGCAGTGCCGTGCTTCTTGAAATAGAGGAGCCTGTTTGCCAAAGAGAAATTATTTTTAAATGCAAGGATAACAAACTGGACAACCGTGCGGTGGTTGACTTTTTTGAATTTTTGCAGGAGTTTTTTGATAGAAAGGCCAAAAAGAGCAAAAGATAATTGAATGATAAAATGTTTGCATGAGTCTGCGAGCCGCTGAGGCATTCAGCAAAAGCAATCGGTGGTTGAACATCGGTTGCTTTTGCCCAACGGAGGGAGGCTGCCGTAAAAAGACAAGTGTGAGATTTAAGGAGATCTTGTAATAAGCGGCAAGATTGCGCGGGATGCCGCTCCCTCCGGTCTTGGCTGCGCTGAGACGGCCTCAGCGGTAGGAATGAAATCGTAGCCTTTGTGACACCACCTTTATAAGATTGACGGCATCATGTACACCGTAGTGCGGAAGAAAAATGCAAAAACCGCCCCGCCCGACCCATTGACAAAGCAGACGGAATTTGCTATAATACCGACAGTGGTTTTTAAATCGGTACGTGATACCGGAAAGATTACGGGGTTTTGTAATATGAAAAAATTCTCTTTTAAAAATTATGACGAATTTAAAATATTTTTTGCAGAATATGCCGCTGAAAAGGGGCTTTACCGTCGCTTTTCCAATTGTTTGATAATTCCCGGACTCTGTGATGCTCACGTGCATTTCAGAGAGCCGGGTTTTTCTTATAAAGAGACGATAAAAAGCGGCTCTTTGGCGGCGGCAAAGGGAGGATATACCGCCGTTTGCACAATGCCGAACTTAGATCCCGCTCCCGACAGCAAGGAGCATCTTGATGTGCAGCTGGGCATTATAGAAAAAGATGCCGTTATTAACGTTTATCCCTTCGGCACAATCACAAAAGGGGAAAAGGGCGGGGAGCTTTCGGATATGGAGGAGCTGTCTCCCTTTGTCTGCGGATTTTCCGACGACGGAAAGGGCGTTCAGTCGGCCGAGATGATGGAAAAGGCCATGCTTAAAGCAAAGAGCCTCGGCAGGGTGCTGTCGGCTCACTGCGAGGACGAAGGCCTGCTCTTTTCGGGATATATCCACGACGGAAGCTATGCAAAAGAACACGGCCACAGAGGCATATCCTCCGAAAGCGAATATGCCATGATAAAAAGAGATCTTGAACTTTGCGAAAAAACAGGATGTAAATACCATGTCTGCCATATTTCGGCAAAGGAGAGCGTCGAGCTTATAAGACGGGCGAAAAAGCGGGGCGTGAATGTTACCTGTGAGACGGCGCCGCACTATCTCTGCCTTTGCGAAGACGATCTTAAAGAGGATGGCCGGTTTAAAATGAATCCTCCCTTAAGAAGCGAGCAGGACAAAAAGGCGCTTATCGACGGCATTGTCGACGGTACCATCGACATGATTGCCACCGATCACGCACCCCACACAAAAGAAGAAAAATCCCGCGGCCTTGAAAAAAGTCTTATGGGCATATCGGGAATTGAAATTGCTTTTCCGCTGATATTTACCCACCTTGTGAGAAATAATATAATTACGGTCCAAAGGACCGTCGAGCTTATGTGCATAAATCCGCGAAAGAGATTTGATATTCCTTTCGGACTGGATTTTGCGATTTTCGATATAAACTCGGAATACACCGTTGATTCCGAAAGCTTTGTTTCCATGGGAAAATCCACGCCCTTTGACGGGGCCAAGGTTTTCGGAGAAAATTTGCTGACGGTTTGCGACGGCAAAACCGTTTATGAAAAGGGGACATTATGAAACAGGGACTTTTTAGCATAACCCAAAACGAAAAAATCGCCCAAAGCATTTATAAAATGCGGCTTTCGGGAGATACATCGGCCATAAAAAAGGCGGGTCAGTTTGTTAACATCAAGCTGGACGGATTTTTCCTGCGCCGCCCCATTTCGGTTTGCGACTATACGGCCGAGGAGCTGCTCATCATCTATAAGGTTGTCGGCAAGGGCACCGAAAAAATGAGCGCAATGGAGAAGGGAGAACAGCTTGACATTCTCACAGGGCTCGGCAATGGATATGATCTGACCGTAAAGACCGAAAAGCCGGTGCTTATCGGCGGCGGGGTGGGTGTTCCTCCTCTTTACAAACTTTCAAAGGAACTTAAAAATCAGGGCAAGCGGGTTTCGGTAATACTGGGATTTAATTCTGAAAAAGAAATATTTTTCGAGGAAGAATTTATGGAAATCGCCGACAGGGTGCTTATATGCACGGCCGACGGAAGCTACGGAATAAAGGGCTTTGTTACCGATGCCGTAAAGGACATCGACTTTGATTATTTCTTTACCTGCGGGCCGGAACCGATGTTTAAGGCGCTTGAAAGCACAATAGATAAAGGCATATCGGGACAGATGAGCTTTGAACAGAGAATGGGCTGCGGCTTCGGCGCCTGTATGGGGTGCAGCTGCAAGACGCTGACCGGAAACAAACGAATTTGCAGGGAAGGCCCGGTGCTTTTCAGGGAGGAGATAATATGGTAGATTTAAAGGTGAATCTTTGCGGGAAAACCCTCGATAATCCTATAATACCGGCAAGCGGCTCCTTTGGATATGGATATGAGTTTGCCGAGCTTTACGATATAAACTGCCTCGGGACATTTTCTTTTAAGGGAACCACAAAGGAACCCCGATTCGGCAACCCCACACCCCGCACGGCCGAGTGCCCTTCCTGCGTGCTCAACGCCGTGGGACTTCAGAATCCCGGTGTGGACAAGGTGATATCCGAGGAACTGCCCAAGCTTAAAAAGGTGTTTCACAAAGGGGTTATGGCCAACATCAGCGGCTTTTCCCTTGAGGAATATGTTTATGTGGCAAGCAGACTGGACAAATGCGATCAGGTGGATTTTCTTGAGATAAATATAAGCTGCCCCAATATCCACGGGGGCGGAATGTCCTTCGGAACCTGCGCAGCTTCTGCCGAGCAGGTTACGGCGGCGGTCAAAAAAGAGGTCAAAAAGCCGATAATTATGAAGCTTTCGCCCAACGTCACCGATATTGCCGAAATTGCCAAAGCCTGCGAGGCGGGCGGTGCCGACGGAGTGAGCCTTATAAACACCCCTATGGGCATGAGAATAGACCTTAAAACAAGAAAGCCCATCATAAAGAATGTTACCGGCGGAATGTCGGGACCTGCCGTTTTCCCGCTGGCTCTTCGTATGGTGTGGCAGACTGCAAAGGCAGTCAAAATCCCCGTTATAGGTATCGGCGGAGTGTCAAGTGCCGAGGATGTCATAGAAATGATGCTTGCGGGGGCTACTGCGGTGGGCGTCGGCGCGCAAAACCTTGTCAATCCTTACGCCTGCAGGGATATTATAAACGACCTGCCCGGGGTAATGGAAAAATATAATATAACGAGACTCAGCGACATAACCGGAGGTGTCAACATTGGGTAAGGATGTAATTGTTGCCTGCGATTTTTCGTCGGCAAAAGAGACCTTTGAATTTCTCGACAAATTTGAAGGTAAAAAGCCGTTTGTCAAAATCGGAATGGAGCTTTTTTACGCCGAGGGACCGGAAATCGTCAGACAGATAAAGGCCGGAGGCCATAAGATATTTCTCGATTTAAAGCTTCACGACATACCGAACACGGTCAAAAAGGCCATGCGGGTGCTTTCTAAACTTGATGTTGATATGTGCAACCTGCACGCTGCCGGTGCCGCTCCCATGATGGAAGCGGCTCTTGAAGGACTCACCCGGGACGACGGAAGCCGTCCCATACTTATCGCCGTTACCCAACTTACCTCCACCGACCAGCAGACGATGGAGAGAGATCTGCTCATAAAAGAGCCTATCGACAGGGTGGTTATGCACTATGCAAAGACCGCCGCAGATGCAGGGCTTGACGGAGTGGTTTGCTCGCCGCTGGAGGCGCAAAAGGTGCACGACGCCTGCGGCAAAGGCTTTTTGACCGTCACCCCCGGCGTGCGTTTTGCAGACGGGGATATGGGCGACCAAAAGCGGGTTATGACCCCTGCGCAGGCTAAAGAAATCGGATCCGATTATATCGTTGTCGGCCGTCCCATAACCGCCGCAGACGACCCGGTCGCGGCATACGAGAAATGTATAAACGATTTTGTCGATTAGGAGGATACATAAGATGAATGATACGCAAAAGCTGATCGCAAAGGATCTTCTTTCCATTAAGGCGGTTTTTTTCCGTCCGGACGAGCCGTTTACCTGGGCGAGCGGAATTAAAAGTCCCGTCTATTGTGACAACCGCCTGACCCTTACGGCGCCCGAGGTCAGAAACCACGTTGAGCAGGGGCTTAAAGGTCTTATAGAACGGCATTTTCCCGATGCAGAGGTACTCATGGGCACCTCCACCGCAGGAATCGCCCATGCCGCCATAACCGCTCACCTTATGGGACTTCCTATGGGGTATGTGCGTTCGGGAAACAAGGATCACGGCCGCAAAAATCAAATTGAGGGCCGTCTTGAAAAGGGTCAGAAGGTGGTTGTTGTTGAGGACCTTATTTCCACCGGCGGAAGTGTTATCGAGGTGGTCAAGGTGCTGAAAGAGGCAGGAGCAGATGTGCTGGGCGTTGTAAGCATATTCACATACGGAATGAAAAAAGGCCTTGAACGCCTTGCGGCCGAAAATGTTGTTAATTACAGCCTGTCGAATTTTGACGCTATTGCTCAGGTCGCGGCCGAGGAAGGATATATCGCCGCCGACGATGTCAAACGGCTTATAAAATTCAGAGACAATCCTTCGGATGAAAGCTGGGCAGAAAAATGAGAAATATAATTAACATTCTTGATCTGTCCACCGAGGAAATAGATGCCCTTATAAAACAGGCGGCCGACATAAAGAAAGATCCTTCGAAATATAACGAGGTCTGTAAACATAAAATTTTGGCCACCCTCTTTTTTGAACCCTCCACCAGGACAAGGCTCAGCTTTGAATCGGCCATGCTGTCTTTAGGCGGAAATACCTTGGGCTTTGCCGACGCATCTTCAAGCTCGGCCACAAAGGGAGAAAGCGTTGCCGATACCATATCGGTGGTCAGCGGTTATGCCGACATCATTGCCATGCGCCATCCGAAAGAGGGCGCTCCCATTGTTGCGGCAAAGCATTCCCTTGTGCCCATCATAAACGCCGGCGACGGAGGCCACTATCACCCCACCCAAACCCTCACCGATCTTATGACCATAAACGAGCAAAAGGGCGGATTTGATAATCTCACAATCGGATTTTGCGGCGACCTTAAATTCGGCCGAACGGTTCATTCGCTTATTGAGGCAATGTCGAGATACAAGGGCATAAAGTTTGTGCTTGTTTCCCCGCCCGAGCTTAAACTGCCCGGATTTGTCAAGCAGGAATACATCAAGGACAAGGGCATAGAATATGTCCAGTGCACCTCCCTTGAGGATGTTATGGGCGACCTTGACATTCTTTATATGACCCGTGTGCAAAAGGAACGGTTCTTTAACGAGGAGGATTATCTGCGGCTGCGGGACAGCTACATTCTCACCGAGCAGAAGCTTAAATACGCAAAGGGCGATATGTGCATACTTCATCCTCTGCCCAGAGTCAACGAGATTTCTACCGCAGTCGACGGCGACAAAAGAGCCTGCTATTTCAAACAGGCCCACAACGGACGTTTTGTCAGAATGGCGCTTATAATGAAACTTTTGGGGGTGGAAAGATGAACATAGACAGCATAAAAAACGGAATAGTTATCGACCACATTTCGGCAGGAAACGGTATGAAGCTTTACGAGCTTTTGGGACTTTCCGATCTTGACGCATCGGTCGCCATAATCAAAAACGCTCAAAGCTCCAAGCTTTCCAAAAAGGACATTATCAAGATCGATGCCGATATTAAGATCGATCTGGATGTTATCGGATATGTCGATCCCGATGCAACCGTCAACATCATAAAGGACGGTAAGCGGGTGGACAAGTTTTCGGTCAAGGCACCAAGACTTCTGAAAAATGTTATCAGGTGCAAAAATCCCCGCTGCATAACCTCCACCGAGCAGGGACTGGACAGAGTCTTCCGCCTGACCGACGAGCAAAAAAAGATCTATCGCTGCATTTACTGCGACGCAAAATACGGTTCGTCGGATTAGTAAACGGAACGATTCGGTAAAATGTTTTTCTTGATTTTATCAAAAAACGGGAGCGTTGTTTTCGCAAAGGAATTTCAGCAAATAACAAACTCTTAAAGCTTATTTAAGTCAAACAAAATAGCTGTGGCAGTTGTTGACCGCCGAGGCTTTTTATGGTATAATAACCTCGCACCGTGAGCGAAAACAAAGTATTCGACGGCTGAGAGAACACCCGGTGGCCGAAAAAAGAATTTTTTACAAAAATTCAAAACGGGAATACAGTTTGAGTCGCGCTCTGTTTTTTGTGATAAAACAACAACTTATAAAAAATCTTAATTTTCAAGGTGATTGCAATGAATTTTTTTGAGGAATTGAAGGATTACGACAGTGAGGTCTTTTTTGCCTGCGACAGCGAGCTTAAACGCCAGCAGGGGAATATAGAGCTTATCGCTTCGGAAAATATAGTTTCTAAGGCTGTGCTTTTGGCGGCCGGCGGAGTGCTGACCAACAAATATGCCGAAGGATATCCCGGTAAAAGATATTACGGCGGTTGTCAGTATGTCGACGTTGTGGAAAACATAGCAAGAGACCGTGCCAAAAAGCTTTTCGGTGCCGACCATGCCAATGTTCAGCCCCACAGCGGAGCAAATGCCAACCTGGCTGTATTTTTTGCCCTGCTTTCCCCGGGAGACACCATTATGGGTATGAATCTTTCTCAGGGTGGACATCTTTCCCACGGCTCGCCGGTAAATATTTCGGGAAAATATTTTAATGTGGTGCCCTATGGGGTCGATCCGGTGACCGAAACCATCGATTACGACGAAATGGAGCGCATAGCTTTAGAGTGCCATCCGAAAATGATAGTGTCAGGTGCCAGCGCCTATTCGAGAATTATAGATTTTGCCCGCATCAGGGAAATCTGCGACAAGGTCGGAGCATATATGATGGTCGACATCGCCCATATTGCGGGACTTGTGGCGGCAGGACTCCATCCCTCTCCCGTGCCCTTTGCCGATGTGGTGACAACCACTACCCACAAGACCCTTCGCGGTCCAAGAGGGGGTATGATACTCTGCAAAGAGGAGTATGCCAAGGCCATAGATAAGGCGGTTTTCCCCGGCGTGCAGGGAGGCCCCCTTATGCACATAATCGCCGCAAAGGCGGTGGCCCTCGGGGAGGCCCTTACCGTCGAGTTTGCCGAATATCAGAAACAGATAGTCAAAAATGCGGCCGTGCTTAGCGACGAGTTTAAAAAGCGCGGTGTAAGGATAGTATCGGGCGGAACCGACAATCACCTTATGCTTCTCGATCTTACTAAAAACGGCATAACCGGCAAGGATCTTGAGAAAATGCTGGATGAGGTGCATATAACCGTCAACAAAAACACCATTCCCAACGAGACCTTAAGTCCTTTTGTCACAAGCGGGGTCAGAATAGGCACTCCCGCCGTTACCTCGAGAGGATTTAAAGAGGCCGAAATGGTTAAGATAGCCGAACTTATAAGCGACATTATCACCGACTTTGAGGGCAATAAGGAGCAGGTATTGAAGCAGGTAAACGCCCTTTGCAAAAGATTCCCCATATACGAATAATTGCCGCAAATAATTTTTCTTTACAAAAAGAGTTTTGTATTGTACAATACCGATAACAAAAAATCGGGACGAGGTGTGTTAAGATATGCTAAGCGACATAGAAATAGCAAACAGTTGTGAAATGCGTCCTGTCGGGGAGATAGCAAAGGCTGCGGGAATTGAGGAAAAGTATGTCGAACAATACGGCAAATATAAGGCCAAAATCGACCTTTCGGTTTTCGATAGTATAAAAAAGCCGAACGGAAAGCTTGTGCTCGTTACCGCCATAAGTCCCACACCTGCGGGAGAGGGAAAAACCACCACCACCATAGGCCTTGCCGACGGAATGAAACGACTGGGTAAAAATGTATCGGTGGCTCTGCGCGAGCCGTCTCTCGGCCCTGTTTTCGGGATCAAGGGCGGTGCGGCCGGCGGCGGATACGCTCAGGTCGTTCCCATGGAGGACATAAATCTTCATTTCACCGGAGATTTCCACGCCATAGGCGCCGCAAACAATCTTCTTGCCGCCATGCTTGATAATCACATACATCAGGGAAATGACCTTGGTATCGACACCCGAAAGATAACCTGGAAGCGCTGCGTTGATATGAACGACCGCCAGCTCAGAAACATTGTCGACGGACTTGGCGGAAAGGTCAACGGCGTTCCGAGAGAAGACGGATTTGACATAACCGTTGCAAGCGAAATTATGGCCGTGCTTTGCCTTTCAAGCTCTATAAGCGAGCTTAAAGAACGGCTTTCAAAAATAATAGTGGGATACACCTTCGACGACAGACCGGTCACAGCAGGCCGGCTTAATGCTCAAGGTGCTATGGCTGCCCTTTTAAAGGATGCATTAAAGCCCAATCTCGTCCAGACCCTTGAAGGCACACCTGCTTTCGTGCACGGAGGTCCTTTTGCCAATATCGCCCACGGCTGCAATTCGGTTACTGCCACAAAGCTATCCCTTGCTTTAAGCGATTATACCATCACCGAGGCGGGCTTCGGCGCAGATCTCGGTGCCGAAAAATTTTTCGACATAAAGTGCCGTATGGCGGGACTTAAACCCGATGCGGTCGTAATTGTGGCTACAGTCAGGGCATTGAAAATGCATGGCGGTCTTAAAAAAGACCAACTGGCAAATGAGAATCTGACGGCCCTTGAAAAAGGCATTCCCAACCTCCTGCGCCATATCAAAAATATTACGACGGTTTATAAGCTGCCCTGTGTTGTGGCCGTAAACCGCTTTCCTACCGACACCGACAGGGAAATAGACTTTATAATCGACAAATGCCGTTCTCTTTCGGTCAACACCGTTTTGTCCACCGTTTGGGCAGAAGGCGGAAAGGGCGGAGAGGCTCTTGCAAAAGAGGTCATAAGTCTTTGCGAACAGCAAAAGGGTAATTTTTCTTTTGCATATGAGGACGACCTTTCGATTGCCGAAAAAATCGAGGCGGTGGCAAAGAAAATATACGGCGGCGACGGTGTTGTATTTACCGACGGGGCGAAAAAGCAGATCAATAATCTCGAAAAACTGGGATTCTCAAACTGCCCGGTCTGTATCGCCAAGACCCAGTACAGCTTTTCCGACGACGCTTCAAAGCTTGGTGCGCCCGAGGGCTTCAGCATAACGGTCAGAAATGTTAAAGTCTCGGCCGGAGCGGGATTCATTGTCGTGCTCACCGGAAATATAATGACCATGCCGGGACTTCCCAAAAAACCGGCGGCCGAGCGCATCGACATTGACAACAGCGGAAAAATAACAGGATTATTCTGATGATAAATTAAACCCGTCGGCTCACATTTGCTGATCCGTCGGGTTTGCGATATATAAGAACGGCCGAAAGACCGTTCAAACAGCGGTCAAATGAATTGCCCAGAAAGAAATACGACCTTATTTTTGTGCTCGTCGTACACCGGCCGCTGCGATCTGAAAACAAAGGACGGCAGGCGCCGCATCCTATAAAACGGAGGTAAAAAATTATGGCTTATTATTTCAAGGATGTTTCACACACCTTCAACGAGTATCTTCTCGTACCCGGATATTCTTCGTCCGAGTGCATTCCCGACAATGTATCGCTAAAGACCCCTCTTGTCAAATTCAAAAAAGGGGAGCAGCCGGCCATTTCCATGAACATTCCTCTGACATCGGCCATAATGCAGTCGGTTTCGGGAGAAAAGCTGGCTGTGGCTCTCGCCAAGGAGGGCGGCGTGTCGTTCATTTTCGGTTCTCAGTCGATAGAATCCGAAGCAGCCATGGTAAAAAGCGCAAAGAACTTTAAGGCAGGATTTGTGGTAAGCGACAGCAATATTACCCCTGATGCAACCTTAAACGACATAATCGAGCTTAAGGAAAAAAACGGCCACTCCACCATCGCCGTAACAAGCGACGGAACGGCAAACGGAAAGCTCCTTGGTATCGTTACCTCCCGCGATTACCGCGTCAGCCGAATGAAGGGCGACGAAAAGGTATCGACCTTTATGACCCCTCTTGATAAGCTTGTTGTGGGAAGCGCCGACACCACGCTTAAAGAGGCTAATGACATCATATGGGACAATAAGCTCAATTCCCTGCCCATTGTTGACACCGACGGTTCCCTTAAATATTTTGTTTTCCGCAAGGATTACGATGCCCATAAGGACAATCCCAACGAGCTTTTGGACGAGCACAAGAGATACATTGTCGGCGCGGGAATCAATACCCGCGATTATGCCGAGCGTGTTCCCGCCCTTGTAGACGCGGGAGTGGATGTGCTTTGCATAGATTCCTCCGAGGGCTTTTCGGAATGGCAGTCTAAAACCATCGAATGGATAAGAGAGCACTACGGCGACAGCGTTAAGGTGGGCGCCGGAAATGTTGTTGACAAGGAAGGATTTTTGTTCCTTGCAAAGGCAGGTGCCGATTTCATCAAGGTAGGCATCGGCGGCGGCTCCATATGCATAACCAGAGAGACCAAGGGAATAGGACGCGGGCAGGCTACCGCCCTTATCGATGTTTGTGAGGCAAGAGACGAATATTTCAAGGAAACGGGTATATACATTCCCGTCTGCTCGGACGGCGGAATCGTTCACGATCACCATATGACTCTTGCCCTTGCCATGGGCGCCGACTTCCTTATGCTGGGCAGATATTTTGCCCGTTTCGACGAAAGTCCCACGAACAGAATAGCCATCAACGGGAATTATTATAAGGAATATTGGGGAGAAGGCTCCAACCGCGCGAGAAACTGGCAGAGATACGACCTTGGCGGAGATAAAAAGCTTTCCTTTGAGGAGGGCGTCGATTCCTATGTGCCTTACGCAGGAAGTCTTAAGGACAATGTGGGCCTTTCGCTGAGAAAGGTCAAGTCCACAATGTGCAACTGCGGTGCGCTGACCATTCCCGAGCTTCAGCAAAAGGCCAAGCTTACCCTCGTATCGTCCACCAGCATCGTCGAGGGCGGCGCCCACGATGTCATTCAAAAGGAAACCTCGGTCAGCGGACTTAACAAATAAACAGCCGACAGCACAAGGTACGGCAGAAAAGCGGCAAAGAAGAAGCTTGTATTACATTGTCCGCCGTCCTTTCGGGAAATTTCCGAAAGGACGGCGGATTTTTTTGCCATGGCATATGTGTTGGCGGCTTTTATAAGAACCGCTGTCGGCCTGCGGGGGTGTTCATTTCTTACGGCCGATTTGTCTTTCCAAGGCCGCTTGCCTTTTTTTAAGCTTTGTGATAGTATAGAAACGGTTAGATGAAAAGCGTGTCGGAAAAGAAAAACCGAAAAAAGACGAAAAAACACAGGAAACGCAGGAATCCGTATAGTCTTGCAGGATTTTTTTGGAGGAAAGTATGTATAAGTTGTTTTTGGTCGAGGATGACGACGGCATTGCCGAGGCTGTTAAAAAGCTTGGAATGTCCTGGGGACTTGAGGTTGAAGTGTGCAGGGACTTTGCAAATGTTACCGCGCAGTTTGCCGAATTTTCTCCCCACATTGTACTGCTCGACATCGGCCTGCCTTTTTTTGACGGCTTTCACTGGTGCAGGGAAATAAGGGCGCTTTCAAAGGTGCCGATAATTTTTATCTCTTCGGCAGGAGACAATATGAACATCGTTATGGCGGTCAATATGGGAGCCGACGATTTTGTCACAAAGCCCTTTGACGCAAGGGTGCTTATGGCTAAGGTGCAGGCCCTTCTTCGCAGGACATACGACTTTTCCGAAGGCACCGCCCTTATCGAACACGGAGGAGCGGTGCTGAACAAAGACGACGGCAGCTTAAGCTTTAAGGGTCAAAAGATACCGCTCAGCAAAAACGAGTACCGCATACTTCTTTGCCTTATGGAAAATCGGGGCAAAACGGTCAGTCGGGAAAAGCTTATGGAACAGCTTTGGGAAACGGATCAGTTTGTGGACGAAAACACACTGACCGTTAATGTCAACCGGCTTAGAAAAAAGCTTTCGTCCGCAGGTTTAGACAAGTTTATAACCACAAAGTTCGGTCAAGGATATATTGTGGAATGATACGCACAGTATGCAGATAATGTGTGAGGATTTGCAAAAGCCGCAAAAGAATGATATATCCGTTACGGCTACGGCAGAATAAAAACAGGGCAGGAGTTTTTATGAAACTGTTTTTCAGATATTTGAAATCGAAGATATGGTCCTTAGCGGCGTTTTTTGTCTTTGTAGGTATATTTATTGCCGCACTTTTGCTTTACCACATACCTGTAAAGGCAGTTCTTTATCCTGCCTTTGTTTGCACTCTTTGCGGCTTGGGACTTTTGGCGGCGGGATTTGCAAAGCAATGGCAAAGGCACGTTTTTCTTGAAAGGGCGGCAGGTATGGCGGCGTCCGAGATAGACAGTCTCCCTGCACCGAGCGATATAGACGACGAGGATTATCAAAAGATCATTTCCTCCCTAAAGCAGCAGACGGCCGAAATGCTTTGCGATAACAAGCGAAAGCTCCGCGACACCGTAGAGTATTATACCCTTTGGGCTCACCAGATAAAAACCCCCATTGCCTCTATGAAGTTGGCTCTTGAGGGTGAGGACACGCCTCTTTCGCGAAGGCTTAATTCCGACCTTTTCAGAATAGAGCAATACGCCGAAATGGTCATGACCTATCTGCGCCTTGATTTTGAAAACACCGACTATGTTTTAAAGGAACATGACGCCGACTCTTTAATAAAAAAAGCGGTAAAGAGCTTTTCCGGAGAATTTATAAACAAGCGGTTGTCTCTTGATTACAGCCCCGTTAAAACGAGCATTGTCACCGATGAGAAGTGGTTTTGCTTTGTGCTTGAACAGCTTATTTCAAACGCCATTAAATACACTAACGATGGCGGGGTGAAAATATATACGAAGGGCAGCGCCCTTTGCATTGAGGACAGCGGAATAGGTATTGCAAAAGAGGATCTGCCGAGGATTTTTGAGCGGGGATACACAGGTATGACCGGTCGAAACGACCGCCGCTCCAGCGGAATAGGGCTTTATCTCTGCAAAAGAATATGCAAAAATCTCAACATAGGAATAAAGGCGAGCTCAAAGGTGGGGGAGGGCTCGGTTTTTGAGCTTGACCTTAAAGAGACGATAAAGAACCGCGACTGTCAGTCGGTTGACGAGGCGGCAAATCGGCGAGACTGAAAAACAGAGAACTTACAAAAGTGTAAGAATTTAATCGGGAAATGTAAGACAATTCGATTGTTTTATCTTTCCCGTTTTTGCTAAAATGAGAGCAGAAAAGCGAGAGGCACAGGTTAACGCGCAGCCGGGAAAAAGCCAAGGCCGCCGACCTGATTCTTCGAGCCTTTAAGGGAGGTAAAGTATATGAGCTTTTTAGAGGTAAGCGGACTGACAAAAACCTATTCCACCCGTTTCGGCGCAACAAAAGTGGAAGCTCTCAAGGGCATTGATTTTACCGTCGAAAAGGGAGAGTTTGTTGCCATAATGGGTGAGTCGGGATCGGGTAAAACCACCCTTCTCAACATCATTGCCGCCTTAGACCGTCCCACGAGCGGACGGGTGGTGCTTGACACAATGGAGCTTTCAAAGGTTAGGGAACAGTATATGGCGGCCTTTCGGCGGGACAATCTCGGATTTGTTTTTCAGGAATTCAATCTGCTTGATACATTCACCGCCGAGGACAACATTTTGCTGCCCCTTGTGCTTAGGGGAGAAGGATATCGTGATATGAGCCGAAAGCTAAGACCCGTTGTCGAAAGACTGGGCATTTCCGATCTTATGAAAAAATACCCTTACGAGCTTTCGGGCGGACAGAAACAGCGCGTAGCCATCGCCCGCGCCGTCATTACCGATCCCAAGATCATACTGGCCGATGAGCCTACCGGCGCTCTTGATTCAAAGTCTGGCGATGAGCTGCTCCGACTGTTTTCGGACATTAACGGTCAGGGGCAAACCATTCTTATGGTCACCCATTCGGTCAATGCGGCAAGCACCGCAGGAAGGGTACTTTTCATAAAGGACGGAAGGGTGTTTCATCAGCTCTATCGGGGAAATAATTCTAAAAACGAATTTTATCAGAAAATATCCGACACCCTTACACTGCTTTCAACGGGCGGTGACAGGGCATGAAAAACGGGATCTATTTTAAACTTGCCTTTGACGGCATAAGAAAAAACCGCAAGCTCTTTTTGCCCTACATCGGTGCCGGCGCCGGAATGGTTATGATGAGCTATATCATCTTCTTTTTGACCGCAAACGAGCGCATACTAACCCTTAAGGGCGGAGAGGCTATTCATAGTACCCTGGGCTTCGGCTGCAGTGTTATGGCCATATTCTCCTGCATATTTCTTTTTTACACAAACTCCTTCCTCATTCGCCGCCGAAAAAAGGAATACGGCCTTTACGGGGTGCTCGGGATGGGCAAAAGACAGCTTGTGGCCGTCTGTTTTTTCGAAAATCTGCTTGTAACGGTCTTTTCGCTCTTTTTCGGTCTTGTGTTGGGCATTGCCTTTTCCAAGTTTGCCGAGCTTGGACTTGTAAACATTGCGTCGGGTCAGACCGATTTTTCCTTTTCCCTCGAGCCCTCGGCAATTTTGAAAACCGTCGTGACCTTTACCGCAATATTTGTGCTTGTCTTTTTAAATTCGGCAAGGCAAATGAGATTTTCCGATACAGTTACCCTTCTTAAAGGAGAAAGCACCGGTGAAAAGCCGCCCAAGGGCAACATTTTCCTCGGAATAATCGGATTTTTAGCTTTGGGCTGGGCATATTATATTGCCGTTACCATAGAGGATCCGGTCAGCGCAATGGTGTGGTTCTTTGCGGCGGTGGTGGCGGTCATTATCGCCACATATCTGCTGATGATATCGGGTTCGGTGGCTCTTTGCCGGGTACTCAAGAAAAACAAGAAATATTATTATAAGAAAAATCATTTTGTAGCCCTTTCTTCCATGGCTTACAGAATGAAGCGCAACGGGGCGGGACTTGCTTCTATCTGCGTGCTTTCGACCATGGTGCTTGTGACGGTGGCCACAACGGCCAGTATGTTTTTCGGAGCCGAGGACTCCATAAGGGTAAATTATCCCCGCCAGATAAATGTGCGCTGTAACTCTCAAGGCGGGATTGAAAAGGCCGACGAGAACTTTGAAGCTCTTAAAAATAAAGTCGCCGAAGAGACTCAAAAGCGTGGCTCGGCACTTATTAACACAAGGGAAATACGCTATCTTTACGCCGCAGGCTTGATAACGGACAGCACGGCATATTGCAGCCGCAGCACGGAGGGTTTCTTTTACGATCTTGGTTCCCCCAGAGAATTTTTAATTGTTCCCGAGGATTATTACGGCCGCATTACGGGGGAAAGCGTTGATGTTTCCGACGGAGTCTGCGCCGTTCGCACCATTGAATGTGATTATAAACAAAGCGAAATAAGCTTTAACGGCGGCCCTGCCTTTAAGGTTGCCGATTCATCAAGAACAAACCGAAGGTTCTTTCCCGAGTGGGCGGGTTCAAGCGGATGTATTATTGTGGTTGTGAAAAATTTCGACGATTTTACCGAGTATATGTCTGTGTCGGAGGAAGACGCCCTGTTCAGCTATTGCTGCCGATACGGATTTGACACCGATTTGAGCAGTAATGCACAGATCGAGTTGAAAGGATATCTTGAAAAGTATGTTTCAGACAGCAACAGGAATTATTCCTATACCGATGTTTCCTCCCGCGCACAAAACGAAGGGGATTTTTACGGTACGTTCGGCGGACTGTTTTATCTTGGAATTCTGCTCAGTATCGTGTTTGCCCTGGCGGCAGTGCTTATAATATACTATAAGCAAATATCCGAAGGATACGAAGACAGCGGCCGTTTTGAAATAATGGCAAAGGTGGGAATGACCGACAAAGAAATTAAATCCAGCATCAACTCTCAGCTTTTAACGGTGTTTTTTGTACCGCTGCTCCTGTCGGGACTGCACCTTGCCTTTTCGCTGCCCATGATCAAAAAAATACTTGAGCTTTTCGGCCTTACAAACACAGAGCAGTTTTTGTTAACGGCAGGACTTTTCTTTGCGGTTTTCGCACTGTTTTATGTGGTGGTATATAAGCTTACCGCTCGTGCCTATTACGGCATTGTCAGCAGAGCCAAGGAACGGACGGGAGTCTGAGAGGAGTGTGGGAGTAAAAGAGAAATCCGCAGGATTTATTCCGCATATTTCTTAAAAGCCAAAGGATGAAAACCCTCAAAAGGATCCGAAACATAAAAAAACGGGTTTTCCCCAATTATAACAGCCTTAAAATTTACAATTACATTTTAAAAGCAACTCCGAAAAACCCGCCCGCCCAAAGCAAGCAAACGGCTCTTGGGCGGGCGGGTTTTTGTTTTCGTAGGACAACCACTGGCTCTGCCAGTGGGAAAAAAGCTTTAGCTAT
>CAJJNV010000020.1 GCA_905193225.1 uncultured Oscillospiraceae bacterium
AACCGTTCCGTTTGCGTCAACATCGCCGTAAACCACATCGTCAACGGGGGGCTCTTCGGATGCAAACCTGTTATAGGCCTCTCTGGCGGCGATAAGAACGGCGTCATTGGATGCCGCGGCGTCGCTGTATTTTGCGACCATCTGTTCCTTGATCTTCTCGGCGTAGGTTATGAGAATGTTTTTAAGCTCATAGTTTTTGGCGTTGATCTCGCCGATGGAGTCGATGATGATCTCGAGTCCCGAAACGAGAGTTTCCTTGGAAGCTGCAGACGAAATCTTAAGGCCGGAAATGGCGGTTTTAAGAGCTGCGACTGCGGTGTTGACCTGAGCGTCGGTGGCATCGGCACCAAGCTGTTCAACGGCCTTGGCCTGATAAAGGGCCTCGTAAACCGCAAAGGAGCTGAGCGGGGAGTAGATTTTGAGATTGATATCTTGGGCCTTCTTGATCTGCTCGGAAAGACCGCTTTCGTCTCTTGCCTTTTTGTCGGTGGGAGCGAAGTAGATTATGTCGGTGTCGTTTACGCCGTTGAGGCTGACGTTGACGCCGCGATACATAAGCTCCTTACCGGTGAGGGTATATTCTGCCGAGCTGTCGGCGAAGGTTACCTTGTAGGTATCGTCGGGATTAAGACCTTTAAGCTTGATGAGCTTTGAGGTGACGGTGTTTTCGCCGTCGCGGTTGTAAACCATGGCAAAGCCGGTCTTTTGCTCGGAATTTACATAGCTGTATGCATACCACTCATTTTTGGAGTAATTCTCCTGAGTGAGCTGATAAATGTCGTCGTAGTAATATCCCTCGACTGTCTTCCAGTCATCCACAAGACCTTTGAGTTTGCTGAAATCGGCCGACTTAAGGTTTGTTACGGGATACTGGAGAATGAGTGCCTGGCGGTATGCCGAACGAACGGTGTATTCGTTAACGGTGTCGTCGCTGGCGGTGTTGGCTCCGGCGAAGGGAATCCAGGAGCAGAGATTGTAGTTGGCAACCTGCTTTGCAATCATATCGGCATAGCAGTAGTCGACAGGATGAAGGGCCACGGCGTAACGTACCGATTCAAGATCGAGACGGTGTCCGCCCGATGCACAGGAGTCAAGAAGCTCAACTCCCTCGATTTCATTGACATATGCCCAGTAGTCGTAGTGTCCCTGAACGCATTTGTTTTCAACGATTCCGGCGCGGTCGGGGAACATCTGTGCGAGGGTGGAATAGTTTCTGTCCATCTGCTCGATGTTGCAGTCCTCGCGGTAGATGGAAATTCCGCCGTTCTGTAAAACGGTTTTAACCCTCTCTTTAAGCCAAGCAAGGGCATCGGGATTACCCATATCAAGCTGAGAATAGTTTGTGGGAACCTGGAAAACGCTTCTGAAATTGTCAAGTCCGTAACCCAAAAGCCATTCAAGCTTAACTGCGGTATCGGTCTTGGAATTAAGCCATACAAGGCTCTGTTCGGACATACCTACACGCTCCGGCTCAAACCACAGCAGCGTTTTAACGCCCTTTGCGTTGGCCGTGTCGGAAATGTTCTTAAAGCCCGTGGGGAAACGGGAAGCGTCGGGAGTCCAGTTTCCGGTATAAAGCCAACCGGCATTGTCGCTGTCGTCGCTTGTTTTTGAATCATACCAACCGGCGTCCATCCACCACACGCTTATGTCGATGCCGTTGTCCTTATAGGCATTGATACGGGCGATCTGGTCGTCCTCGGTGGCATTCTGCATTTCGGAAGTCTGACGGGAGGAAACACCTGCCACAAAGGGATCGGTGAGTGTCTGCCCGTCGTCACGGTACATATTGCAATCGATAAACCAGTCTCTCCAGAGGTTTTGTGCGCGCTGGCGGTCTCTTCCGTCGTAAAGCACCATGGCGGTCATAGGAGTTCTTGCGACCTCGCCGGGTGTTAAATAGGAATTGAAGGTACGCTGCTTGGAATAGAAATCGGTTTTACCGTCCTTGTAGGTGAAGTTGGTTTCCCAGCTGGAGGACCAGCCGACGGCGATGAGAGCGCCCTCGTCGCCGTATTCAAAGTTGTAGTAGGGGAATCCGCCGTCGGTGGAGCGTCCGTGGTTGGGAGAGAAGGTTATGCTGTCTCCCTCCGAAAGCTCGGTGACGCGGGTGGTATAGGGAGCGCAGACGTCGTAATCCTCGCCGTAGTTGCCTACGATAAGGGGATTGTCTCCCTCAAATTCAAAGCTCTTGCAGCCGTAGAAATCGGTTACGATGGGAGAATTTGAACTGCCGGTGTTGGTCATATAAACCGTCCAGTCAAAGGCTGCATAATCGGGATAGAAAACGCTTGTCAGCACAAACTGAAGGCCGCTCTTGTGATTGATGGTGATGTTGGTGGTCTCACTGTGCTTTTTGTCGTCGGTGGTCTTTTCTCTTTTGACTTCGGTGAAATCGGGAGCGGGGAAACCGGTATAGGAATCCTCGCCGATTTTAACGGTGGAGGGGAAGGAGGCAAGATCGGTGAAATAGCCCTCGTAGGTGGTTTTTGCTCTTGCCTTTTCGGCGGAGGTGGTGTGGCTTTCGGGGGTGGCGGCAGGCTCATCGGTCACGATGTCAAAGTAGCTGTCGGCGGTGGCCGCAAAGGTTACGTCCATATTGACAAATCCGTGGGACGCCGCGCCGTCGAGATAAATGTATCCATACTGGGAGCTGTTGCCCTTTATCTTGGTCACTCCGTCGAATACCACCAGATATTCTCCCGGTTCAAAGGCATAGTTTAAGGGGAATACATAGGATCCGTCGGAAGAACGCTTGGCCGAAACACTTGTGAGTGTGCCGTTCTGAATCGAGCGCTCGTAGGAGTATGTAAACTTGTAAATGTTAAAGTCGATCTTGTTTCCGGCCATAATGGGGCGAAGGGTTATGGACGAAAATTTCTCCTTGGCCGAAAAACGCATACCTACCGCATATCCGGCCGAAAGGGTGCGGTTGCCTGCGTCATTGCTGTTAGAATAGCCCGATTTTGCAACCTGTCCGAAGGCCTCGCGGGAGGTGTAGAGGGTGGGCTCGGCCCAATCGCAGTTGTCCATATAGTTGTTTCCGTCGGCGTTGGATGTGCGGAGAATAAGCTCCTTGGTGCCCTCGGGAATGTCGCAGGAAAGGTTCTGCATATCGCCGGGATAAAGCACGTCTGAAGTGGCAACTACGCGGCCGTCGGCAAGCACGAAGCACTGTACCGATCCGCCCAGTCCGTCAAGTCTCCACATGGGGCCGAGATCGTCGAGACCGACCACCGCATTGAAGAAGGTGACCGTGTCGGAAAGCTGGGTAAGGTCGATTTTAAAATCGGCCTTGTCTCCGGCACTGCCCTTTGCGGGATGAACCGAGAAGCCGTTTGTCGAACGCATGGCCTGAGCGCCCAGGGACATATAGTCGATCCTGGTGCCGAAGCTGTTGTTGACGGCAAAGCCTCTTGTATTAGAGCTGGCGCCGGGGGATCTGTCGGGGAAGGGGTTGGCGATGGTGTTGTCGGCCGGCTCTGTATAATGCAGATCCATAACGTTAAAGCTTTTTGGATTAGAATCTGCCTTGACCTTGGCTGTGTCGGCGCAGGCGGCGAAGGTCAGCGGAAAGGCCGATACCGTCACACACACTGCAAGAAGCAGGCCGATGATCTTTGAAATACCTTTGGATTTCATCTTTTTTCCTCCAATCGAGTTGTATGCCGCAGTTTTTAAGCATTTGTTGCTTAAGGCTGAATCGCCCGCCTTCACATCATTTCAAAGGAACAGTCAAGGTCAGCACCACCTGATTTTATCGGCCCGACGGCCGAAAGGGCGGTGCCGCGAGACCTAAACGTCCCCGGGAAAGGCAAGCCGGTTAAAAAACCGACCGGGCGCGGCGCAATGCGGCTGGGAATTGTATCCTTTTCGAAAAACGAAGCTCTCGGCGGCCGTAACAAAATGAAACGGACGAAAAACCATTTCCGCGAAAAACATACATAAACACAGTGTTATTATACATACAAAAACCCGTAAAGTCAATGGAGTTTTGCATATGTTTGCTTAAAAATATCAAACAGATAAATCCGAATAAAACGATTGTCCGATTTTGCGTTATGCCGATCGGGAAGGCTTTGTTTCGACGGCGCTTTCAGAAAGAAAAAAAGAGGCGGTTGCCACGGCCGCCCGTTTTGAAAAACCGCACCGAAAAAGACCGCCGTAAAAGCGCCTGTATAATGCCTATATACATAAATGTAAGAAAACCGGCCGCAAAGGGGGGACAAAAACCTCACAATATGCAGTGGGGATTATACGGTGTTGGCTATATGGCGTTGTGCGATGTTTTATAGCAATACAATAATGTAAGAAAAACCACAGCGAAAATAAATACCGGCCAAGCAGCAGATAAAGAAGCAGGCCGGGAAACCGATCGACAAAACGACTGAAGCACCGACCGGGAGACCGATGCCCCGGCCGAAACCGCCCATTATACCTTTACACCCTTATGGTTGCACGATATGATGTTATGCAGGGCACAGCAGCGTAAATTCAAAAATATTTTACAAAGATTTTTTCGGACAAAAACCACATTATGTGCCAAAAAGGTGTTGTCGGCACAATTTGTAGAAAAATTTTTTTAAAATTCCCGCCCGCCGCAAAAATACTGAAAAAACTTTAAAAAAGGGGTTGCAATTGCGCTTGTTTTGTGTTAGTATTATCAAGCACATTTGTGCAGATATGCGTTGATGTGGGAGGTGGCTGTCCGGGCTCGTCACTCGAGACAGGGAATTTCCACGGAGTATGTCCGATTTTAAAACCGGGCGACAGTTAATTTTTTAACGGCACCAAAAGGGTTTTTTCTCTTTTCCACTTGAAAAGACCGTCCAAAGCGTTGTCGGCGGATACGCGCGGCGAAGCAGAGGGAGAAAAAGGTGCAAAGGCGTTTTGTAATCCCGGAATAGGCTTTTTGGCCCGCTCCGGTTTTTCGATGAACGGGCACGGAACACACGGCAAGGTGTTACATTTATCGAAGCCAAAGCGTCGCCCGCCACCCTAACGTCCTTTTCGGACGAACAATTTAAGGAGGCGTACCATTAAAATGGCAGCAAAAGAAAAAATCAGAATCAGACTTAAAGGTTACGATCATCAGCTGGTCGATCAGGCCGCAGAGAAGATCGTTGAAACCGCAAAGAGAACCGGTACCCGCGTTTCGGGACCCATTCCCCTTCCCACTCACAAGGAAGTGGTCACCATTCTCCGTGCAGTCCACAAGTATAAGGACTCCCGCGAGCAGTTCGAAATGCGCACCCACAAGCGTCTGATCGACGTGATCCGTCCGTCCAACAAAACGGTCGAATCCTTAATGAGTCTTGAACTCCCTGCCGGCGTTGAGATTGAAATTAAGCTTTAATTGATTTCATACAGCGCCTGACGAGAGGTCATGTCGGTCGAAAGATCGACCAATAACCACAAGGAGGAAAAAATAATGAAAAAAGCAATCATCGGAAAAAAGCTCGGTATGACTCAGCTTTTTGATGACCGCGGGAATGTCATTCCCGTAACTGCTGTTGAGGCCGGCCCCTGCGTTATCACCCAGGTCAAGACAGTGGAGAACGACGGTTATGCGGCTTATCAGTACGGCTTTGGCGAGATCAAGGTCAGCCACGTAAACAAGCCCATGGCAGGTCACTTCAAGAAGAATGATGTCGCTCCCAAGAAGTATCTCCGCGAATTCCGTCTTGACGGCGTGGAAGCTAATGTAGGCGACCTCATCAAGGCCGACGTTTTCGCCGAGGGCGAGAGCATCGACGTAACCGGCACCAGCAAGGGTAAAGGAACCGCCGGCGTTATCAAGCGCTGGAACTTCCAGAGACTTAAGGAATCCCACGGTACCGGCCCGGTTCACCGTCACGCAGGATCCCAGGGCGCCTGCTCCAGCCCCTCCCGTGTATTTAAGGGAACAAAGGGCGCAGGACGACTCGGCTGCGAGCGTGTAACCGTTCAGAATCTCGAAATCGTAAAAGTTGACGTTGAGAATAACATCATCGCCATCAAGGGTGCCATCCCCGGCCCCAAGGGCGGAATCGTTATGATCACCGACAGCGTGAAAGCATAAGGGAAGGAGAGTTTTAAATGCCTAAGGTAAAAGTATTTGATATGGCAGGCAAGGATGTGGGCGAGCTCGAGCTCAACGACGCCGTTTTCGGTATCGAGCCCAACGTCGAGGCAATGCACCGCGCCGTTGTTGCATATCTTGCAAATCAGCGTCAGGGCACCCAGTCAGCTCTCACCCGTGCCGAAGTCGCCGGCGGCGGAAGAAAGCCCTGGAGACAAAAAGGAACCGGCCGCGCCCGTCAGGGATCGACCAGAGCCGTTCAGTGGACCCACGGCGGTATCGCCTTCGCTCCCAAGCCCCGCGACTATCGTCAGTCCGTCAACAAGAAGGTCAAGCGCCTCGCAATCCTCTCGGCCCTGTCCGATAAGGTTGCAAACGAGAGCTTCATCGTGCTCGACGCGCTCACCCTTGAAGGCTACAAGACCAAGGTTGTCGCCGACACTCTCAAGAATGTCAAGGCCGGCAAAAAGGTACTCTTCGTACTGGCCGACAGCGACGACAAGGCCGTCAAATCCGCCCGCAACATCGAGGGCGTGAAGGTAGCCGGCACAAACACCATTTCGACCTACGACATTGTCAACGCCGACAGCGTTGTGATCGTTAAGGACGCCGTTAAAATGCTTGAGGAGGTATACGCATAATGAGTAAAACCGCTCAGGAAGTCATTCTTGCCCCGGTCATCACCGAAAAGTCAATGTCGGCCGCAAGAGACGCAAAGAAATTTTCCTTTAAAGTAGCAAAGGACGCCACCAAGATCGACATCAAAAAGGCCGTCGAAGAGCTCTTTAAGGTTAAAGTAAGCAAGGTCAACACCATCCATATGAGAGGCAAATCCCGCCGTTACGGCCGTTTTGAGGGATACACCGCTTCCTGGAAAAAGGCTGTTGTTACCTTAACACCCGACTCAAAGAATATCGAATTCTTCGAGGGCATGATGTAATTAAGGAGAGTGAAGAAAAATGGCAATCAAACATTACAAGCCGACCACACCGGGTCGCCGTGGAATGTCGGTAGTTGATTATTCCGAGCTTTCTAAGGTAGCCCCCGAGCGCAGCCTGCTGGAGCCCATGAAGAAAAACTCCGGACGCAACAGCTACGGCCGCATCACCGTTCGTCATCGCGGCGGCGGAAATCGCAGAAAATACCGTATAATCGACTTTAAGCGCGACAAGGCTGCAGCAGCCACCGTGCTTACCCTTGAGTACGATCCCAACCGTACCGCCAACATCGCCCTCGTTCAGTATGAGGACGGCGAAAAGCGCTACATCATCGCTCCTCAGGGACTTAAAGTGGGCGACAAGGTAGAAAACGGAACCGAGGCCGACATCGTAACCGGCAACGCTCTTCCCCTTTCGGCCATCCCCACCGGTACCTTTATCCACAATGTCGAGCTTTATCCCGGCAAGGGCGCTCAGCTTGCCCGCGCAGGCGGCTGCATGGCTCAGCTTATGGGTAAAGAGGGCGACAAATATGCCCTTATCCGTCTCCCCTCAGGCGAGATGAGATATGTTCCCGTAAACTGCATGGCAACAGTCGGACAGGTCGGCAACGTCGATCATGTCAACGTAAATGTAGGTAAAGCCGGTAAAACCCGTTACAAGGGCTTCCGTCCCACCGTTCGCGGCTCGGTCATGAACCCCTGCGACCACCCCCACGGCGGCGGTGAAGGCAAGGCGCCTATCGGCCGTTCCGGACCTCTTACCCCCTGGGGTAAGCCCGCCCTCGGCTACAAGACCCGCAAGCATCACAACAGTTCCGACAAGCTTATTGTTAAGCGTCGCAACTCGAAGTAACGGACGAAAGGAGCTTATATTATGGGCAGAAGTATTAAAAAAGGGCCTTTCGTTCAGCCCGTCTTGCTCAAAAGAGTTCAGGCAATGAACGAAGCCGGTGAAAAGAGAGTGCTCAAAACCTGGAGCCGTGCTTCAACCATCTTCCCGGATTTCGTAGGACACACCTTTGCGGTCCACGACGGCCGCAAGCACGTTCCGGTATATGTAACCGAGGATATGGTCGGTCATAAGCTGGGAGAATTTGCTCCCACCCGCACCTTCAGAGGTCACGCCGGTTCTAAAACTTCCAATTCCGGTAAATAAGGCGAAAGGAGAACAAAACTATGGATAATATGGCAAGGGCAACCGTCAAGTACGTCCGTATTTCACCCAGAAAAGTGAAGATCGTACTGGACCTCATTCGCAATCAGCCCGCTGACAAGGCCATGGCGATTCTCCGCCACACGCCCAAAGCGGCGAGTGAATGCCTTGAAAAGCTGCTGAAATCGGCAATGGCTAACGCCGAAGTTAAAGAAATGAACACCGCAAGCCTGTATGTGGCAGAGTGCTTTGTCTGCCCCGGCCCCACCCTCAAGCGCTTCCAGGCAAGAGATAAGGGCCGCGCATACAGAATACTCAAGAGAACCAGCCATATCACACTGGCTCTTGCAGAGAAAGAATAAGACAAGGAGGTAATTTAGAATGGGACAGAAAGTTAATCCCCACGGTCTGCGTGTGGGCGTCATCAAAAACTGGGACTCCCGTTGGTTCGCCAAGGACAAGGACTTCGGCGACACCCTCGTTGAGGACTACAATCTTCGTAAGTACCTTCTGAAGCTCCTTGAGCCTGCAGGTGTTCCGAAGATCGAAATCGAAAGAGACGCAAAGCGCGTCCGCATCTTTATCCACTGTGCAAAACCCGGTATCGTCATCGGCCGCGGCGGCGCAGAGATAGACAAACTCAAAGAAGTATGCCAGAAGAAGCTCGGCCGTCCGGTAATCATCAACATCGTAGAGGTCAAGAATCCCGACCTTAACGCACAGCTGGTTGCCGCAAGCATCGCCGCTCAGCTCGAAAAGAGAGCTTCCTTCCGCAGAGCTATGAAAATGGCCATCGGCCGTGCAATGAAGCTCGGCGCAAAGGGCATCAAAATTCAGATCTCCGGCCGTGTAGGCGGCGCCGAGATCGCCCGTAAAGAATCCTATCACGAGGGAACCATTCCCCTTCAGACTCTCCGTGCCGACATCGACTACGGCTTCGAAGAGGCAAAGACCACCTACGGCCGCATCGGCGTAAAGGTCTGGATCTATTCCGGCGAAGTTCTTCACGACAATCGCCGCCCCGCAAAGCCCGCTAAGGAAGGAGGCAACCGCTAATGTTAATGCCTAAGCGTGTAAAATACCGCAGAGTCCATCGTGGTCGCCTCACCGGCAAGGCCATGCGCGGCAACACCGTGACTTACGGTGATTTCGGACTTCAGGCTCTCGAGCCTGCATGGGTAACCGCAAACCAGATTGAGGCTGCCCGTATCGCCATGACCCGTTACACCAAGCGTGCAGGTCAGGTTTGGATAAAAATCTTCCCGGATAAGCCCATTACCGAAAAGCCGGCCGAAACCCGAATGGGTTCCGGTAAAGGTTCGCCCGAATACTGGGTGGCGGTAGTTAAGCCCGGCAGAGTAATGTTTGAAATCGGCGGCATCGACGAAGCACAGGCCAGAGAGGCTCTGAGACTTGCTTCCCACAAGCTGCCCATCAAATGCAAATTTGTAAAAAAAGAGAACGGTGGTGAGCAACTGTGAAGGCAAGTGAACTGAGAGAAAAAAGCGTTGAAGAGCTCAACAACGAGCTTGCAAACCTTAAAGACGAGCTTTTCCGCCTGCGTTTCCAGCTTGCTATAAACCAACTGGACAATCCCATGCGGATCAAGGCTGTTAAAAAGGACATCGCCCGCATAATGACAATTCTGCGCGACAATGAGATAAAAGCCGCCGCAACAAAAACGGAGGTATAATCGATGAGCGAGAGAAATTTGCGTAAAAATCTTGTCGGTACCGTAGTCAGCGACAAGATGGACAAAACCGTTGTCGTAGCAATTGCCGACAATGTAAAGCATCCGCTTTATAAAAAAATCATCAAGCGCACGGTTAAATTCAAGGCTCATGATGAAAACAATGCCTGCAACATCGGCGACCGCGTTCAGATTATGGAGACCCGCCCCCTTTCCAAGGACAAGAGATGGCGCGTTGTTGAAATAATCGAGAAGGCGAAATAACTTATTACGAGGAGGAAAACACTGTGATACAGCAACAGAGTTACCTCAAGGTTGCCGACAATACCGGTGCAAAGGAGCTTATGTGCATCCGCGTACTCGGTGGTTCCGGCAGGAGGTACGCCAATATCGGCGACGTAGTAGTCGCATCTGTTAAAAAAGCGGCTCCCGGCGGTGTGGTCAAAAAGGGCGATGTAGTTAAAGCTGTCGTCGTCAGAACCGCAAAGGGCCTTCGTCGTAACGACGGAACTTACATCCGTTTCGACGATAACGCCGCAGTAATTATAAGAGAAGACAAAAACCCCAGAGGTACCCGTATTTTCGGGCCGGTGGCAAGAGAGCTTCGCGAAAAGGATTATCTTAAGATCCTCTCCCTTGCTCCCGAAGTGCTTTAAGGAGGTAACGGTAAATGAGTAAAATGCATATCAAAACAGGCGATACCGTTATGATCCTCAGCGGAAAGGACCGCGGCAAGAAGGGTAAAATCCTCGAGGTCAGCCCCAAGGAGGGTAAGGTCATCATCGAGGGACGCAACATCATGACCAAGCACGTTAAGGCCAAAAAGCCCGGCGATCCCGCAGGAATCGTTAAGGCCGAAGGAGCCATGTACGCCAGCAAGGTCGTCTGCGTCTGCCCCAAGTGCGGTAAACCCACCCGCGTAGGCACAAAGAAATACGAAGACGGTAAAAAGGACCGCATCTGCAAAAAGTGCGGCGAAATTTTCTAAGGACAGGAGGAGCATTATAAATGTCAAGACTTAAAGAAACCTACAAAAATGATGTCGCTCCTGCACTGATGAAAAAATTCAGTTACAAGAGCGTTATGCAGATTCCCAAGCTTGAGAAGGTCGTCATCAATGTAGGCGCCGGCGAAGCAAGGGACAATGCAAAGGTTATCGACGCTATCGTTTCCGACCTTTCTCAGATCACCGGCCAGCGTCCCGTGGTCTGCAAGGCTAAAAAATCGGTCGCTAACTTCAAGCTCCGTGAGGGCATGAACATCGGCGCAAAGGTCACCCTTCGCGGCGAAAAAATGTATGAGTTTGTCGACCGTCTTTTCTCGGTGGCCCTTCCCCGAGTCCGCGACTTCCGCGGAATCAACGTCAACTCCTTCGACGGCAGAGGAAACTACTCCATGGGACTCAAGGAGCAGCTCATCTTCCCCGAAATCGAGTTTGACAAGATCGACAAGGTACGCGGTATGGACATCTGCTTTGTCACCACCGCCACTACCGACGAAGAAGCCCGCGAGCTGCTGACACTGCTCGGCGCTCCGTTTGCGAAATAAGGAGGGAATCAGCAATGGCAAAAACATCAATGAAGGTAAGTCAGAAAAGGACTCCTAAATATTCTTCCCGCGGATACAACAGATGCAAGATCTGCGGTCGCCCCCATGCCTATCTTCGCAAATTCGGCATTTGCCGTATCTGCTTCCGTGAACTCGCTTACAAAGGCGAAATTCCCGGTGTTAAAAAGGCAAGCTGGTAATCACTTTATTTTGCAATTAGGAAAAGGAGGAAAAACGGTATGCAAATATCCGATACAATAGCCGATATGCTTACCAGAATTCGCAATGCGAGTTCTGCAAAGCACGAATCGGTAGATGTACCCGCGTCCAACATGAAAAAGTCTATCGCACAGATTCTTGTTGACGAAGGATATGTCAAGAGCTTTCAGGTCATCGACGACGGAAAGCAGGGCGTTATCCGTTTGACGCTTAAATATAACGCGGGCAAGGCTTCGGCAATCACCGGCCTTAAGAGAGTAAGTAAGCCCGGCCTTCGCATTTACGCAAACTGCGAAGATCTTCCCAAGGTCATGAAGGGCCTTGGTATCGCCATAGTTTCCACCTCCAAGGGTGTAATGACAGACAAAGCAGCCCGCTCCGCAAATGTCGGCGGCGAGGTACTGGCTTTCGTCTGGTAAGGGAGGTAAAGATTATGTCGAGAATTGGTAAAAAACCCATCGCCATCCCCGCAGGCGTCGAAGTAAAGATCGACGGCAAGGAAGTGACCGTTAAGGGAGCCAAGGGCACCCTTCATCACACCGTTGCCGGCGCTATCGAAGCCAAGGTTGAGGGAAGCGAAGTAATCGTTACCCGCCCGAACGATGCAAAAGAGAATCGTTCGCTCCACGGTCTGACCCGTACCCTCATCGCAAATATGATCGAGGGCGTTTCCAACGGCTACTCAAAGGCTCTTGAGATTCAGGGCGTCGGCTACCGTGCCGCAAAGCAGGGTAAGAACCTTGTTATGAACCTCGGTTTCTCCCATCAGGTTATCGTTCCCGAAGTGGACGGCATCACCATCGATGTTCCCAACCCCAACAGCATCGTGATCTCCGGCGCAGATAAGCAGCAGGTCGGTCAGTTTGCCGCTGAGGTTAGAAACAAACGTCCCCCCGAGCCCTACAAGGGCAAGGGCATCCGCTATGCCGGTGAATATGTCCGCCGCAAGGAAGGTAAAGCCGGTAAAGGCGCATAATTTGTAAAGGAGTGAAAGTTAAATGGTAACCAGACCTGACAGCAAAAAAGCCCGTATCAAGCGCCATGCTCGTGTACGCGGTAAAATTAACGGAACGGCTTCCTGCCCCCGTTTGTGCGTGTATCGCTCCCTTGCAAACATCGGTGCCCAGATAATTGACGACACTAAGGGAGTGACTCTCGTATCCGCCTCCAGCTACGAAAAGGATTTCGGCTACGGCGGAAACAAAGAGGCAGCCAAGAAAATCGGCGCTTTGATAGCCGAGCGCGCCAAGGCAAAGGGAATCACCAAGGTGGTTTTCGACCGCGGCGGCAACGTTTATCAGGGCCGTGTAAAAGAATTAGCAGACGGTGCCCGTGAGGGCGGCCTTGAGTTCTAAAAAGGAGGAGAAAATTTTGGCTAGTAAAATTGACGCATCAACTCTTGATCTGACCGAGCGTGTCGTGGCTATTAACCGTGTTTCCAAAACGGTTAAGGGCGGCCGGATTTTCAAGTTCTCCGCCATTGTTGTGGTGGGTGACGGTAAAGGCACAGTCGGCTTTGGTATGGGTAAATCGGGCGAGGTTCCCGATGCCATCCGCAAGGGCATCGAGGATGCCAAGAAAAATCTCGTGAAGATTTCTCTTCGCGGAACCACCATACCTCACGAAATCATCGGAGAGTTCGGCGCCGGCAGAGTTCTGCTCAAGCCCGCAGCCCCCGGTACCGGCGTTATCGCCGGCGGTCCCGTCCGTGCGGTCGTTGAGACTGCCGGTATCAAGGACATCCGTGCAAAGGCTCTTCGTTCCAACAATGCCTGCAATGTTGTGCGTGCCACAATGCAGGGTCTGAAAGCTCTTCGCGATGCCGAGCAGGTTGCTGCCGTTCGCGGAAAGACCGTTCAGGAAATCTTAGGTTAAGGAGGCAGCGAAAATGGCAAACATTTCTGTAAAGCTTGTTAAAAGTCTCATCGGTTCAACCGACAAACAGAAGGCTACCGCTGCTGCTCTGGGACTGCACAAAATCGGCGACCAGAGAGTCCAGCCTGACAATGCCCAGACACAGGGTAAGATTGTTAAGATCAGACACCTCGTCGAGGTAACCAAAGCGTAAACTAAGGAGGTGCAATAAAAATGAAATTGTATGAACTTTCTTCGGCAGCCGGTGCAAACCGTCCTTCCAAGCGCATAGGCCGCGGCCCCGCTTCGGGACAGGGCAAGACCGCCGGTAAGGGACACAAGGGTCAGAAAGCCCGCTCGGGCGGCTCCATTCGTCCCGGCTTTGAAGGCGGCCAGATGCCTTTACAGCGTAGAATCCCCAAAAGAGGTTTCAACAATATATTCGCAACTAAATACGCCACTGTCAACGTTGAGGCCCTCGAGAAATTCGAGGATGGCGCAACGGTAGACGCGGCAGCTCTTAAAGACGCCGGTCTTATCAGCAAGACCTTCGACGGCGTTAAGGTTCTCGGAAACGGAGACCTCAAAAAGAAGCTCACCGTTAAGGCAGCTGCCTTTTCCGAATCCGCAAAAACTAAAATTGAAGCGGCAGGCGGAAAGGCAGAGGTGATGTAAGATGCAACTGCTTGAAACCATTCGTAACGGCTGGAAGGTTGTAGATTTAAGGAAAAAGATTTTCTACACCGTTCTGATGATAATCCTTTTCCGTATCGGCTCCTTCATCCCCGCGCCCTTCATCGACGCGGCAAAACTCAGCTCCGAGCTTTCGAGCACCTTTTCTTCCACCGGAAACACCCTTTTCAGCTATCTTTCGATACTGACCGGCGGCGCTCTTGAATACGGCGCCATCTTTGCAATGGGTGTTACCCCCTACATCAACTCCTCAATTATCATCCAGCTTCTCACCGTGGCCATTCCGCCCCTTGAGAGACTGTCCAAAGAGGGCGAAGAGGGACGCAAAAAGCTTGCGGCAATCACCCGTTATGCCACCGTCATTTTGGCGCTCATTCAAGGTATTGTTTATTACATCTATCTCCGCAACCAGAGCATGTTGACCTACGGTAAGGGCGACGGCCTGTTTGCACAGATTTTCGTCGGAATAATCGTTGTTCTCTGCTTCACTGCCGGTTCGGCCGTCATTATGTGGATGGGTGAACAGATCGACGAAAAAGGTATCGGCAACGGTATATCCATCATACTCTTCGCAGGTATCATTTCCCGCGGACCCCGCGGATTTGCAAGCCTGTGGGTACAGCTTGTCCAGTATCACAACTACTTCGCAGTTATCGGCATCTGCCTGCTCTTCCTTGCCATCATCGCCTTCATTGTATTTATGACAGGCGCCGAGCGCAGGATTCCGGTTCAGTATGCCAAGCGTGTAGTCGGCCGTAAAATGTACGGCGGTCAGAACACACATCTGCCCATTCAGGTAAATATGGCGGGCGTTCTCCCCATCATCTTCGCAAGCTCTATCCTCGCCATCCCCACAACCATCACGGCCTTCACCGGTAAGGACGGATCGTCCTTTGTCAAGTTCCTTGACATCTTCTCTTACGAAAGACCCTTCTACGCCGTGCTTTACCTTATACTTATCGTTTTCTTCTCCTACTTCTACATTGCGATTCAGTATAATCCGGTTGAGATGGCCAACAACCTGAGAAAGAACTCAGGTGTTATCCCGGGTATTCGTCCCGGCAAGCCCACATCTGACTTCATCAGCAAGATAATCTCCAAGGTCACTCTTATGGGTGCATTCTTCCTCGGAGTTATGGCCATACTGCCCATTATCGTCGGCAGCATCGGCGGCATCAATGTATCTCTCGGCGGAACCTCCATACTCATTCTGGTCGGAGTTGCACTTGACACCGTTAAGTCCATTGAGTCTCAGATGATGATGAGATACTATAAGGGCTTCCTTGATTAAAACTTCTATGGGCGGGGCGTCAGGCGGCGTCCCCGCCATACAGGGAAAGGAACCGTTTATGAAACTCATTTTGTTTGGTCCTCCCGGAGCAGGCAAGGGCACTCAGGCTGAGATCATCAGCGAAAAATACAACATCCCCGCCGTTTCCACCGGCGCCATGATTCGCGAAGCCATCAAAAACGGCACCGAAACCGGAAAAAAGGCCAAGGATGTTATCGAGCGCGGCGAGCTTGTGTCGGATGATATTATCATCGGCATCGTTAAAGAGCGTATCGCCCGGGACGACTGTAAGAACGGCTTTATTCTCGACGGATTTCCGAGAACCATTCCCCAGGCCGAGGCTTTGGAAAAGCTGGTTCCGGATATAACCGCCACAATAGAGATCGACCTTTCGGATGAAAAAATCGTCGAAAGAATGTCGGGACGGCGCACCTGCCCCGGCTGCGGAGCCTCCTACCACACGGTATATAAGGCACCCAAAGCCGAAGGAAAATGCGACGCCTGCGGAGCCGAACTTACCATCCGGGCAGACGACAAGCCCGAGACTGTTCTCGAACGCCTTAAGGTCTACCATGACCAGACCGAGCCGCTTAAAGCCTTCTATAAGGAACGCGGAATGCTGCATACGGTTGAGAGTCAGGAAGAGCTCAAGGACACAACGGCACTAATGTTAAAAACCATTGAGGCGTTAGTATGATCGTTTTTAAAACCACCCGTGAGCTTGAACTTATGACCGAAGCTTGTCAGCTTTCGGCCAGAGCCCTGAAAATCGCCGGCGAGGCGGTCAGACCGGGCATCTCCACATGGGAGATAGATAAAATAGCTTACGATTATATTATCAGTCAGGGCGGAAAACCGAATTTCCTGCACTATGCAGGCTATCCGGCCACCGCTTGTATCTCGGTAAACGACGAGGTTATCCACGGAATCCCCAGCAAACACCGTATCCTTGAGGAAGGTGACATTGTCTCTATCGACCTTGGTGCCGAGCTTCACGGATACAACGGCGATAACGCCGCCACTTTTGCGGTTGGAAAGATTTCTTCCGAAGCACAGCGGCTGATCGACACCACCGAGCAGTGCCTTTATAAGGGCATCGAGGCGGCTGTCGCGGGCGGCAGAATCGGCGACATCGGAGAGGCTGTTCAGGCACACGCCGAAGCAAACGGCTTCTCGGTTGTAAGACAGTTTGTGGGGCACGGAGTGGGTAAAAAGCTTCACGAAGATCCGGAGGTTCCCAATTTCGGAAAGGCCGGACACGGAGCGCGGCTTTTACCGGGTATGACCATAGCCATTGAACCGATGATTAATGCGGGTACATTCGATGTCCGCACGCTTAAAGACGGTTGGACGGTTAAAACCGCCGACGGCAAATTGTCCGCTCATTTTGAGCATTCCGTTGCCATCTCCACCAAAGGACCGGTCATTCTGACCAGACCCTGAGGGTAAATGGAGGAAGCTATGGAATTAAAAGTCGGACAGCTTGTGTATTCGAGGGCGGGGCGCGACCGTGGGAAATTTCTCGCGGTTGTTGATATTACCGAAAAGGGCGTTTTTATCGCCGACGGTAAGGAGCGTCCGCTGGAGCGGCCCAAATGCAAAAACCCAAAGCATTTGGCGGCCACTTCCACCGTATTAGACAGCGGCTCAATGTCCACAAACCGAGCATTGCGGCAGGCGATTGCAAAATTCATCGCCGCCAACAACTAATGTGAGGGGGATATTCAATTGTCAAAAGAAGATATGATCGAGGTTGAGGGTACCGTCCGCGAGGCACTGCCCAACGCAGTCTTTAAGGTCGAGCTGCCCAACGGCCACCTGATCACAGCCCACATTTCCGGAAAGCTTCGTATGAACTTCATCCGTATTCTTCCGGGAGATAAGGTCACGGTCGAGATGTCGCCATACGATCTGACCAAGGGCCGCATAACATGGCGATCGAAATAACCCTAAAACGGGTTAAAGATTTTTTGGGAGGTATAAATCAATGAAAGTCAGACCTTCTGTCAAAAAGATTTGCGACAAATGCAAAATTATCAAGCGCAAGGGAAAAGTAATGGTCATCTGTGAAAATCCCAAGCACAAACAGCGTCAGGGCTAATCCCGACAACTCAAATATGGAGGTGCGAAAGTAAATGGCACGTATTTCAGGTGTAGACCTGCCCCGTGAAAAAAGGGTGGAGATCGGACTGACATATATCTTTGGTATCGGTCTTAAGACCTCTAAGGATATTCTCGCCGCCACCGGAGTCAATCCCGACACAAGAGTCAAGGATCTGACCGAAGATGACATTGCAAAGCTTCGTGAGTATATAGATCACAACCTTCACGTAGAAGGAGATCTTCGTCGCGATGTAGCTTTCGATATTAAACGGCTTATAGAAATTGGTTGCTACCGCGGTGTTCGTCACCGCAAGGGTCTGCCCGTTCGAGGACAGCGCTCCAAGACCAATGCACGTACCCGCAAGGGTCCCCGCAAGACCATAGCAAACAAGAAGAAGTAAGCAGGAGGAATTTAATATGGCAACAAAGGGTAAAGCAAACATCACCCGCCGCCGCGACCGCAAGAACATTGAACGCGGTGCAGCACATATTCAATCGACCTTCAACAACACCATCGTTACCATTTCCGACGTTCAGGGCAATGCAATTTCCTGGGCATCCGCCGGAGAGATGGGATTCAGAGGATCCAAGAAATCCACTCCCTTCGCAGCACAGACCGCGGCCGAGACCGCAGCCAAAGCAGCTATGGAACATGGTCTTAAAACTGTTGAAGTTTATGTTAAGGGACCCGGTTCGGGCCGTGAAGCCGCAATCCGCGCACTTCAGGCAGCAGGCCTTGATGTAACCATGATCAAGGACGTTACCCCGATCCCGCACAACGGATGCCGTCCGCCTAAGCGCCGTCGCGTCTGATTTTTTGGAGGTGTAATAATATGGCAAGATATACAGGTGCTGTTTGCAGATTATGCCGCCGTGAAGGCCAGAAGCTCTTTTTGAAGGGCGACAGATGCTATTCAGGCAAATGCTCCCTCGACCGTCGTGGTTATGCCCCCGGTCAGCACGGACAGAGCCGCAAGAAGGTTTCTGAATACGGTCTTCAGCTGCGCATGAAGCAGAAAGCAAGAAGATATTACGGTGTTCTGGAAAGCCAGTTCCACCATTATTTTGAAATAGCAGAGCGCAAGACCGGCGTTACCGGTGAAAACCTGCTCCGTCTGCTTGAAAGCCGTCTCGACAACGTGGTTTACCGCTGCGGTTGGGCATCTTCCCGTGCCGAAGCCCGTCAGCTGGTTGTTCACAACCACTATACCGTAAACGGCAAAAAGGTTAACATTCCTTCCTACCTGGTAAAGGCAGGAGATGTTGTTGCAATCGGTGAAAAGAGCCGCGGATCCGAGAAGATCAAGGCCGTTGTTGAGGCCTGTGGCGCTCGTCCCAAGCCCGAATGGCTCAGCGTTAACGCCGACACTCTTGAGGCAAAGGTCGTAAACCTTCCCACCCGTGAACAGATCGATGCTCCTATCGAGGAACATCTCATCGTCGAGTTCTACAGTAAATAATCTCTGCGGGTTTGACGGTTTAATTTTCAATATTAGGCGGTTTATCCGCCAATTTAAGGAGGGTTCCGAATGATAGAAATTGAGAAGCCCAGAATTGAGACCGAGGAACTTTCAGAAGACGGCTCTTACGGCCGCTTCGTTGTTGAACCTCTTGAGAGAGGCTACGGCACCACGCTCGGCAACAGCCTGAGAAGGGTACTCCTTTCCAGCCTGCCCGGTGTCGCCGCCACATATCTGAAGCTGGACGGCGTTGTTCACGAGTTTTCCACCATTCCCGGGGTTAAAGAGGACGTTACCGAAATCGTTCTTAACCTTAAGGGACTGACCGCAAAGATTCTGTCCGACGGCCCCAAAGTCGTGTACATCGACGCCGAAGGACCCTGCGAGGTCACCGCTGCCGACATTAAGGCCGACAGCGAGGTTGAAATACTCAATCCCGATATGCACATTGCCACCCTGTCGAAGGGCGGAAAGCTCGGAATGGAGCTGACCATCGACAAGGGCAGAGGCTATGTACCGGCCGAACGCAACAAACAGCTCAACAACACCATCGGAGTCATTCCCATGGACTCTATCTATACACCGGTCACCAAGGTAAATTATAAAATAGATAACACCCGTGTAGGTCAGGTCACCGACTTTGACAAGCTTACCCTTGAGGTTTGGACAAACGGCGTTATCTCGGCGGAGGACGCAGTGTCCCTGGCCGCAAAAATAATTACCGAGCACCTCAACCTCTTTGTCAACCTCTCGGCCGAAGGCGCCGGAGCCGACATTATGGTTGAAAAGGGCGATGCCGGTAAGGAAAAGGTCCTTGAAATGACCATTGAAGAGCTTGACCTTTCGGTCCGTAGTTTCAACTGCCTTAAGAGGGCGGGAATAAACACGGTCGAAGACCTGATCTCGAGGACTGAGGACGATATGATGAAGGTCAGAAATCTCGGAAGAAAGTCTCTCGAAGAGGTCATCAACAAGCTCGATTCGCTGGGATTTACCCTCAGCAAAGAAGAAGTCTAACACACTACCAAGTAAAGGAGTGAATATCAATGCCAGGAAGCAGAAAGCTGGGCAAAAAGACCGACAGCAGAAAAGCAATGCTCAGATGCATGGTCACCTGCCTGCTCGAAAACGGTAAGATCGAGACCACTGTCACCCGAGCCAAAGAGGTTCGTGCAATGGCAGAAAAATATATCACTTTGGCTAAGGATAACACCTTGACCTCAAAGCGTCAGGCAATGGCATTCATAACCAAAGAGGATGTTATAAAGAAGCTTTATGAGGACATCGCTCCCACATACGCTTCGAGAAACGGCGGTTACACACGCATTACCAGAATCGGACCCCGCCGCGGCGACGCAGCCGAGATGTGCGTTATCGAGCTGCTTTAATTGATTTAAGGCTCGATGAAGTTGCCTTTAACCGACGGAAGAAACCTCTTCCGTCGGTTGATAGGGCAAACTTTTGTAAGTCGGCGGTTGAGACCGGTTTTGTGCGGTGTTTCGGACGTTGACAATTCAGCCGAGATGTGATAAAATACGAAAAATTTACGGAGAGATGTCCGAGTGGTTTAAGGAGCTAGTCTTGAAAACTAGTGACTCGAAAGAGCCCAGGGTTCGAATCCCTGTCTCTCCGCCAAAAAGGAATGGCAATTTTCGGAAGAAGATTGTCATTCCTTTTTGGTTCTCTTCACTTTTCTCTTCTCGGTCTTTTCTCTTATCTCAACTCCTGTTCCCGGAGAAAATATAAATGAGAACAGATGACTGAAAATGCAGCTTTGCTCCGTAAAACAGTGATTACTTTTTTGAAGAGGACAAACCTAATAGAGTATAAATTTGACGAGTTGCTTTTGCTTGCGCAAGAAATTAAAAGAATGTTGATTGTATCGCTTAATACCGCGAAGGGTAACACCTGATAAAAAGACGCCTATAAATGGGCAGTGTGTCTGTAATTGTGTAAGACTGCAAGCAGGCATATGAGGAATATAAATCTTAAACAAATCCGTGATTTTGATAAAAAACATTACACATTTACCCTCGGTGACAGATTTTTTGTCATCGAGGGCTTTTTGTTTATTGTAAAACAAAAACGGCGGGGTATAATTAAGACATAAAGAAAAACCGCCCGAGAAAACGAGCGGACAAAAAACAGGAGGCTTTTATATGTATTACTCTGCAGGAACTTATGAATCATTTGCTCATCCCGAAAAACCGAAGGATGTCGATAAAAAATCCGCATACATTATCGGCACCGGTCTTGCCGGGCTGACCGCCGCTTTCTATCTTGTCCGCGACGGACAGATGAAGGGCGAGCACATTCATCTTCTCGAAAAGCTGGAGCTTGCCGGCGGCAGCTGCGACGGACGAAAGGATGTCACCAAGGGCTTCTTTATGAGAGGCGGCCGCGAGATGGACAACCATTTCGAGGTCATGTGGGACACCTTCCGCGATGTACCGTCCATCGAAACGCCCGGCGTATCGGTGCTCGACGAATACTATTGGCTCAACAAGCACGATCCAAACTATTCTCTCTGCCGCGCCAGCGTAAACCGCGGAGAGGACGCCCACACCGATAAGCAGTTCAAGCTTGACAAGGACTCGGCAATGGCGCTGTCAAAGCTTTTCTTGACCCCCGAAAAGGAGCTTGAGGACAAGAAAATTTCCGATGTGCTGCCCGATTCCTTCTGGAGCACAAACTTTTGGCTTTATTGGCAGACCATGTTTGCCTTCCAGCGCTGGTCAAGCGCCCTTGAAATGAAGCGCTATCTCTGCCGCTATGTCCACCACATCGACGGACTGCCCGATTTCAGCGCTCTGCGGTTCACAAAATATAATCAGTATGAAAGCATGATCCTCCCTCTTGTAAAATATCTTGAGGCCCACGGCGTATCTATCGAATACGGTATGGACGTTAAAAATGTCATTATCGAAACCGAGGGAGAAAAAAGAACGGCAAAGCAGATAGTCTATGTTAAGGACGGCAGGGAGCAGACCATCGACCTTACCGAGAACGACCTTGTATTTATCACCAACGGCTGCTGCACCGACACCTCCTGCTACGGAGATCAGACCCACGCTCCCGATCTTTCCGGCGTTAAAAACGGCGCGGGGGAATCCTGGGATATGTGGAAGGCCATTGCGGCACAGGCAAAGCACGGCGAATACGGCAACCCCGATAAATTCTGCTCGGATGTGGACGCCACCAACTGGATGAGCGCCACTGTGGCTACCTCCGACGATGAAATAATCCGCCACATTATGAATGTATGCAAGCGCGACCCCCGCTCGGGCAAGGTAACAACCGGCGGAATCGTCACCGTAAAGGACAGCACCGATAACTGGTATCTCTCCTGGACAATCAACCGTCAGCCGCAGTTTAAGGCGCAGGATAAAAACACCGTGCTTGTGTGGCTCTATTCGCTGAACACAAACAAAGAGGGCAACTATGTCAAAAAGGCAATGCGGGACTGCACCGGTGAAGAGGTCTGCCGCGAGTGGCTCTACCACATCGGCCTGCCCGCCGAAAAGATCGACGACCTTGCAAAGAACGCCTGCAACACCACCACCTGCTTTATGCCCTATATCAACGCCTTCTTCCAACCGAGAAAGGAATCCGACCGACCTAAGGTGGTTCCCGACGGCGCCGTTAACTTTGCCTTTATCGGTCAGTTTGCAGAGACCCCGAGAGACACCATTTTCACCACCGAATATTCCATGAGAACCGGTATGGAGTCGGTCTACACTCTGCTTGACGTCGACCGCGGAGTGCCGGAGGTTTGGGGCAGCAAATACGACGTTCGCGAGTTGCTGCGCGCCTGCTATTATGCCATCGACAAAAAGCCCATAAGCGAGGCACCCCTGTCCTTTGGCGAAAAGGAATTGCTCAAGCTTGTGCTCAAGAAGGTCAAGGGAACGGACATCGAGCTTTTGCTTAAAGAAAGCGGACTTATAGAATAAAGCCCTGAAAAAGTGCAAGGCCTCCGTATTTAAAAGTACGGAGGCTTTTTTGTTGAAAAATTAACGGTCTTGCGGTAAAATATAATCAATCGGAAAAAGCAGAAGGGGGAAAGGTCAATGTTAAAGCAAAAGTCCCTTACCGAGCAGGAGCGGCTCCCGCAAAAACGAGCTGCGGGGGAGCGGGAAATCCCGCAAAATTATATCGATCTGCATCTTCATCTCGACGGAGCCGTGACTCCGTCCGTTGCAAAACGCCTTTGTCAGGTGCAGGGCATTTCCCCTTCTCTTACCGAAAGCGAGCTTGAAGGCCGCCTGACGGTGGGAAAGGACTGCAAAAGCCTTAACGATTTTTTGAGGTGCTTTGAACTGCCTCTTTCCCTTCTTCAAACCGAGATCGGAATTGAAACGGCGGTTAAAGAGGTGCTTTTTGAACAAAAAAGGCAGGGCGTTTTATATGCCGAGCTGCGCTTTGCACCCCAGCTGCACTGCGAAAAGGGACTGACTCAGCAGCAGGCCGTAGAAGCGGCTTTAAAGGGAATTGAAGCGGCCGACATTCGATCAAATCTCATACTCTGTTTAATGCGGGGAAAGGGAAATGGGCGGCAAAACGCCGAGACGGTTGGGCTTTGCGAAAAATATCTGACAAACGAGCAGGGGGTCGCCGCTCTTGATCTTGCGGGAGCGGAGGGTCTTTTTCCCACAAGGGATTATACCGAGCTTTTTGCAAAAGCGGCCGAAAAAAAGATACCCTTTACCATCCACGCCGGAGAGGCGGGAGGAGCCGAGGATGTTGTCTTGGCGATAAAGGCGGGGGCAAGGCGCATCGGCCACGGGGTGAGAGCGGCGGATGACGACCGTGCCGTCGAGCTTTTGAAAAACGAGGGCGTCACCCTTGAAATGTGCCCCACAAGCAACCTTTTAACCGGGGCATATGATATGAAAAAATATCCCTTGAAGGAATTTATGCAAAAGGGGGTTGCCGTTACCGTAAACACCGACGACCCCGCCATTGAAAACACCGATATAAAACGGGAATTTGAATATGCGGCGCAGCTTTGCGGGCTTTCGGCCGGCGAGCAAGACGGACTTTTAAAAAATGCCGCAGCCGCCGCCTTTGCCTCCGACGCCGTCAAAAAAGAAATCATCCGCTCCCTTTGACAAAAACCGCCATATTATGTGTTTGACATACGGTGCCAAAGGTGATAAAATAGACCGAGAATACTCTAAGAAAGAGGAATTGATATGAAAGACAAGACATTTTACATTACCACGCCGATTTACTATCCGTCGGGCAAGCTGCACATCGGCCATTCTTATACCACCGTTGCGGCCGACGCTATGGCGAGGTATAAACGAATGCAGGGCTTTGATACGATGTTCCTTACCGGTACCGATGAGCACGGTCTTAAAATCGAGCAAAAGGCCGCCGCAAAGGGGGTTACGCCCAAGGAGTATGTGGACGAGATAGTGGCAGGAATAAAGGAACTCTGGAAGCTGCTCAACATTTCCAACGACAAATTCATCCGCACCACCGACGATTACCATGAAAAGGCGGTGCAAAAGATTTTTGAAAAACTCTATAAACAGGGCGACATATACAAGGGTCACTATGAGGGGCACTACTGCACCCCCTGCGAGGCCTTTTGGACCGAGACCCAGCTTAAAGACGGCAAATGCCCCGACTGCGGCGGCGAGGTGCACCTTGCAAAGGAAGAGGCTTATTTCTTTAAGCTTTCCAAATATGCCGATAGGCTTGTGGAATACTATGAGGCTCATCCCGATTTCATCCAGCCCATAAGCCGCAAAAACGAAATGATAAACAACTTTATAAAGCCCGGTCTTGAGGATTTGTGTGTTTCTCGCACCTCCTTTACCTGGGGAATTCCCGTGACCTTCGACAAGGGGCACATCGTTTATGTGTGGATGGATGCCCTTTCAAACTACATAACCGCATTGGGTGCATTTTCCGACGACGACAGCAATTTCAAAAAATACTGGCCGGCCGACGTTCATCTTGTGGGAAAGGAAATCGTCCGTTTCCACACCATAATCTGGCCTGCCATTCTTATGGCGCTTGATCTTCCCCTGCCAAAACAGGTCTACGGCCACGGCTGGCTGCTTTTAGAGGGCGGAAAGATGTCCAAATCCAAGGGCAATGTGGTCGATCCGGTGGTGCTTTGCGACCGTTACGGCGTGGACGCCATACGCTACTTCCTGCTCAGAGAAGTGCCCTTCGGCGCCGACGGTGTTTTCACCAACGAGGCTCTTATCAGCCGAATAAATTCCGATCTTGCCAACGATCTCGGAAATCTGCTTTCGAGAACCTCCTCCATGGTGGGTAAATATTTCGGCGGAAAGCTGCCCGAGGCACAGGCCGCAGGAGATTTTGACGACAGTCTTACCGAGCTTGCAGGCGAGACCAAGGCTCTTGTGGAAGCAAGTATGGACGCCATGCAGTTTTCCACCGCACTGACCGACCTTTGGAAGTTTGTTTCGCGAACCAACAAGTATATAGACGAGACCGCTCCTTGGGTGCTTGCAAAGGATGAAGGCAATGCACCGAGACTGGGCAGAGTTATGTATAACCTCTGCGAGGCACTGCGCCACATTTCCGTAATGCTTGCCCCCTTCCTTCCCGATACTTCCGATAAAATTGCCGCCGTACTGGGACTTTCGGACGGGCAGCGTACATGGCAGTCTCTTGAAAAATGGGGAGGCCTTTGCGCCACCGCCGAGATCGGCAAAACCGAGCCCATCTTCCCGAGAATAGATGCTGCAAAGGAGCTTGCCGAGCTTGAGGCGGCCGAGGCCAAAACTAAGGCTGAAGCCAAAGCTGCAAACGAAGGAAAGACCGCAGAGGACAAAAAGACCAAGGAAAATGTGGCCGCTCTTTCGGAAATATCCATCGAGGATTTTGCTAAAATCGAGCTTAAAGTGGCAAAGGTCACAGCCTGCGAGCCGATCAAAAAAGCCAAAAAGCTTTTAAAACTGACCCTCGACGACGGCAGCGGAAATCAGCGCACGGTGGCATCGGGTATCGCCGCATACTATGCTCCCGATGATCTTGTGGGACGCAACATAATCGTTGTGGCCAACCTTAAACCCGCCACACTTTGCGGGGTCGAAAGCTGCGGAATGATTCTTGCGGCCGACAGCGGCGACGGAGTTAAGGTCATTTTTGCCGACGATGTGGAAATCGGATCGAAGGTACGCTGATAAAAAACGCAAAACCGACCGAACGCACCGATCGGCAGCCGATGAGGAAACAGAAATTAAGGCACACTGATTAGCCGCGGTGTTGTTAAAGACAATGCGCAGACTTCCGGCCGCGATGACGCTAAGGGCGTTGTGCAGGCCCGATCGCTGAGGCTGTCCCGGCGGGCCGGGACCGGAGGGAGCAGCATCCCATAATGCATAATGCTGCCGTGAAGGGAAAACAACCTTTTGAAGGCGGGCGTGTATTTTCGTTACAGCCTCCCTCCCATCGGCTTGCGCCGATTGCCTCAGCTCACCTAAACTGTGTAAAATAAATAGCGGAGCAAGGTTGAGACCGCTTATTGCATCGGGCGGAAAGCTTTTCGGAAAAGACGTAGTTTGTCCCGTCAGCTTTAACCGCCTTTTCAAATGTCTTTTCAGGAGGAAGTTTTTATGAAAGCCATTATAAACCGAAAAACCTACAATACCGAAACGGCCGAAAAACAGGGAGAAATCTTTGTGTCGGTATTCGGCGATCCCGCAGGATACGAGGAAAGCCTTTTTAAAACAAAAAAGGGCGCCTTCTTCCTTTACGGCAAGGGCGGAAGCGAAAGCAAATATAAAGAGGAAGCCATCACTCCCCTGACCAATGAGCAGGCCGAGCAGTGGAAAAAACAAAACGCATAATAAAAATCAGCCGCAAAAAGGCAGGGCGTGTCGGCTAAGAGCGATAAAATTCTGCCGACAAAACAGATAAGCCTTTGCACAGGGCGGCAAAATCGTAAAATCCAAAAAGAGACGAAAAATCAACCGCCGCTTTTTGGACGTGACGCAGCAAAAGCGCACCGAATACGGCTTTGGACTTAAAATACCGCGCGGTATGGGAATCAACGGAGCGATCCTATACGGTTAAGCAGCTGTTGCTTAAGCAGCAATTTAAGTCCTAAAAACCTTGTCGGCGCGCTTTTTCAGAGGTGATTTTTTGAAAAAACTAAGCGACAAACAAAAAAGCTTTATAAAAGACCTTGTCTCCAAAATGACCCTTGAGGAAAAAGCAGGCCAGTTAAACCAGCTTGCCCCATCTTCTCTCGGCGGGTTTACCATCGACGAGCAGGAACAGCAAAAGCTGCTCAAGGCCGGCCGCATAACAAAAGAGGACATAGAGCGGGCCAAGAATGCCGCCGAGAGCTTTAAGGAGCAGGAGCAGTGGGTCAGAGAGGGCAAGATCGGCTCCTTTCTCGGCCTTTACGACCGAAAGGACATCGACCACCTCCAGCACATCGCCGTGGAGGAGAGCCGTCTTAAAATTCCGCTGATTTTCGGATTCGACGTTATACACGGACATAGGGTGGTAGGCCCCATTCCTTTGGCCGAAAGCTGTAGCTTCGATGACGGGCTGTGGGAGCAAAATGCCGCAATCGCCGCAAGGGAGGCGGCCGCCGACGGACTCAACTGGACCTTTGCCCCCATGGTCGACATTGCAAGAGACGCACGTTGGGGCAGAATCGCCGAAGGAGCGGGAGAGGACACATATCTCGGCTGCCGCTGCGCCGCCGCAAGGGTAAAAGGTTTTCAGGGAGACGACCCCGCAAGCAGAGATCGGGTGGCCGCCTGCGTCAAACATTTTGCCGCCTACGGTGCGGGAGAAAGCGGCCGCGACTACAACACGGTCGATATGAGCGTGCAAAAGCTTTTTGAAACATATCTGCCTCCCTTTAAGGCGGCAATCGATGCCGGCGCAATGACGGTTATGGCGGCATTCAATGATTTTTGCGGAGCGCCCTGCACCGAAAACAGCTATCTTTTAAAGGATGTACTGAGAAAGGCCCTCGGATTTGAAGGTTTTGTGGTAAGCGACGCCACCGCCATTTTGGAGCTTATTGCCCACCGCTCGGCCGCCGACCTTAAAGAGGCCTGCGAACACGCAATAAACGCCGGCGTGGATATGGATATGAATTCCCGCGGATATATTGCCTTTTTACCCGAGCTTGTTAAGGAGGGCAGGGTCAGCGAACAGCGGCTTGACGAGGCGGTGGAAAATGTACTTGGCATAAAAATGCTGCTGGGGCTTTTCGATAATCCCTTCGACCGCATAACATGGGATGAAATAGACCTTGAAGCCCACCGTGCCGCCGCAAGAAAAACCGCCTGCGAATCGGCCGTGCTTCTTAAAAACGACCGAGAGACGCTGCCCCTTTCAGATAACGAACAGATACTGCTTGTAGGGGCTCTCGCCGACAACGGTCCCGAAATGGCCGGAACCTGGAGTATGGCGGCGGATAATTTAAGAACGGTCAGCATAAAAAGCGGCCTTGAAAATGCAGGGGTAAAGCTTTGCTACCTGCCGGTGTGCGCTCCCGGGGGAGAGATAAACGAGGACGAGCTTTCGAGAATAATTGCCCATCCCGCCAAAACGGTTGTGGCCGTGGCGGGAGAATATCAGGTGCTCAGCGGAGAGGGCGCCGCCCTTTCAAACATCGACCTTTCGGGACAGCAAAACCGTTTGCTGAGAGAGCTTAAAGCGGCCGGCAAAACCGTTATAACCGTGCTTGTAAACGGTCGGCCTATGGCTGTTGCCGAGGCGGCGAGAAATTCCGATGCACTTTTAGAGCTTTGGAACGCGGGAAGCGAGGCCGGAAACGCCTGCGCCGATCTGCTGCTCGGAAAGGCAGGTCCGTCGGGACGACTGACCACCACCTTCCCCAACGCCTCGGGAGAATGCCCTATATACTATAACCACCCCGCAACCGGCCGTCCCGCAAGTGAGACATTTTATTCCGCCCGTTTTGCCGACAGTCCCGTCGAGCCGCTTTTCCCCTTCGGATACGGTCTTTCCTATACCGAATTTGAGTATTCCGACCTTGAAATAAGCGCGAAGGACGACGGCGTGGATGTGTCGGTGAAGGTTAAAAATGTCGGAAAAAGGGAAGGCAAAGAGGTGGTGCAGCTTTATGTCAGCGATCTTGTGGCCGAGAGAGTCAGGCCGGTAAAGGAGCTTAAAAACTTTAAAAAAATCAGCCTTAAAAGCGGCGAGCAAAAGACCGTCACCCTTAGTCTCAAAAAGGATCAGCTTAGATACTATCATAGGGATATGTCGTTTAAGGCCGACAGCGGCGAGTTTTTGATACAGATCGGTCACGACTCCGAAAACGGACTGTCGCAAAAGATTTTTATAGAGGTGTAATCGGATATAGCGCCGTGCATAGCTCAGGCACAATCCCGTTGATCCAACGATAAAGAAAAAAAGGAAAAAGCGGGAGCAAAAGTTGCCGACCCGGGTCGACAACCGAGAGTCAAGGCAGGAAAAATCAGCGGCCGACGGCATGTCAACTTGCACAATATGCAGGGCTCAAATTTGGTTAAAATTACGTTGTTGTAACCGATTTTTTTATGTGATATAATAAGATGAAATTTCTCTAATTAAGGAGACGAAAAAAATGAGAAAAAAGATAATGAACGGGATAGCGGCAATAGTCGCAGCGGCGCTGCTTTTGACCGCCGCACTGCCCGCTTCCGCTGCGGATGACCCGGCGGACGGGCAAAGCCCTATCGAGATCTATACCCCCGGTAAGACCGGCGAAGATGTGTCAATCGGAAACGCAGGTATAGAAATAATCGGCAAGGCGGAGGGTGAAACCTCCCTGCGGATTACGGTCGACGGCAAGACCGCCGGCAAAGCTGAGGTTGCGGCCGACGGAAGCTTTACCGCCAAGGTCGGATCCTTTGCGCTGTCCTTCGGCGAAAATGAGGTAACACTTGTTCCCGCAAGCGGAAAGCCCTCTCAGTCGGTGACAATCAAAAAACAAAACTACTATGACATTGCAGATCTTGACCTTAAAATTGCAAACGCCGCCGAAAGCCATGTAGGCGAGGGCGTTTCCAAGTATTGCCCCGCCCTCTCGGTAGGCGGCCAGACGGTCAAGACCTATAACGGATTCTCGGTGCTTCCCGCCGACGGCCCCAATGCCGCCCCCGCAGAGGCTACCATCGATCTTACCGCCCTTTCTTCGACCGTCAGATACTTCCATTCGGTCATTGGTGTTGACGATTTCGCCAACATCGCAGGGGCTGTGCTCAGCTCGGCCGAATACAGCGTGCTGGCCGACGGTAAGGAAATAGCCAAATCCCGCCCGGTCACAATGAACGAGACCTTAGAAATTTCGGCAGAGATCCCCTCGGGCACCAAGAAACTGACCCTCAGCGTCAGCAACAGCAACGGAAGCAACCACGGCGACTATGCCGACTGGATCAATCCCCGCCTCTTTCTTAAGGAAAGCGACTACGGCGACACCGAAATGACCCTCTTTGACGAGGAAACCGCCTCCACCCTTACCGCCACCGCTCAGGTGGGTGCAAGAGTGGCCGTTAAAAACGGATTCTCGGCCGTGAGCATTAAGCCGGTCAAGGCAAACGAAACGGTCACCGCAAGAATTTTCAACTTCACAAGTACCTATGCAAGATCCATGCAGAACGGCGCACTGTGCGAAGTGTCCGCAAAGGCCGACGAGCAGGGTAATTATAACTTTAAGCTTAACGACCTTTATACCGCCGGAGAATATCTCTTTGTCTTCGACGGAGTGACCGAAATTGCTGCAAGCAAGGCAGATAATGCCTATGCATTTGCAAACGGTAAGGGCACCAAGGCCGCCCTTAATATGACCCTCACATTTGCGGGTAAAAATGCCGGCGCATTTACCGCCGTTTCCGAAGAAGCGGCCGCCGCGCCCAAGGGAACCAAGGCTACCGACGCCGAAAAGGCAAGAGCCAGGGAGACCTATGAGGGTTATATAACCAATCTTAAAAACTTCCCCTCCAAGGTAACCATCGGAACAAAGGAATATGTGGGCTTCGGCGATAAGGATTTCTATGAGATGTCCCGCAAGACCACCAAAAACGCCACTACCAAGAGCGAGGATACCGAGATAGTGCTGCTGCACACCACCAGCGCCCTTCAGTTTACCTTAAAGACTGTTTACTATCCCGATTATGCCGCTTTTGACTGGGTAATATACTTCACCAACACCACCATGTCCAAATCCCCCAAGGTATCGGGACTCAGCCCGGCAGAGCTTACCTTTGAGGGAGAAAACCCCATCATTCTGACCAACTGCTCGGACGCCGAGGCGATAACCGGAACACCCGCACCTTATACTCCCCGTTCCTACAGTCTTGAGGAGAGTCCCAATCTGTCCTTTGCCCCCACAAATGCCCGTTCCACCGAGGCAGCCTTCCCTTATTACAACCTTGAGTACGGCAACAAGGGCGCATTTGTTGTAACCAGCTGGGCGGGCCAGTGGGTAACCGACTTTAATTATGCAGACGGAAAGACCAGCTTCTCGGGCAGACAGGAGGTATTTGATTCCTACCTGAAGGCGGGCGAGACCGCAAGAACCCCCCTGACCGCCGTTATCCTTTACGACGGAAGAGATACCGACCGCGCCACCAACCTTTGGAGACAGTGGTTTATTGACTGCAATATGTTTAAGAAGGATGGGGAGAATAATATTAAGCCCTTTGTGGCGGGCGTTACATCGGCCGTTTTCAACGAAATGATGGGCGCTACCGAACAGAGCCAGATCGATTATATCGAAAAATACTATAACATCGGCGTAAATCTCGACCTTTGGTGGATGGATGCCGGTTGGTATGAAAAGGGCGGTCTTTCGACCGTCGGAGAGCAGGGCTGGAGCTATGTCGGATCCTGGAAGGTTAACGAAACCCGCTTCCCCACAAAGTTCAAGGCCGTTTCCGAGGCCGCCGCAAAACACAATATGATGACCCTTCTGTGGTTTGAACCCGAACGTGTGGCATTCTCTATGTCGAGCAGCGACTTTGACACCTACGGAATGAAGAGAGACTGGCTTGTCGGCTATAACAAGGATAAGAACAGTGCTCTCGGCCCCAACGGATACAAAATGTTTGATCTGAGCAATCCCGAGGCTCTCAACTGGATGATAAACCGCATCAACGGAGTACTTAACGAAGGCGGAATTTCCTTCTACCGCGAGGACCTTAACACCGGAAGCATCCGCGACAGCTGGAGACAGGCCGAAAGCGCCGATCCCGATCGCAGCGGAATGATCGAAAACGGATATGTTCAGGGACATTATGCCCTGTGGGACGGAATACTCGCAAACGAAAACATCAAGATGATCGACTCCTGCGCATCGGGCGGACATCGCCTTGAACTTGAATCTATGCGCCGCGCAGTTGCTCTTCATGCCACCGATTATAACTACAACGATATGCCCGCAAAACATCAGAGCACATACGGTCTCGCTTCCTGGCTGCCCTTCGGCGGAGCCAACACCGGCACCGGCGGAAACGTCACCGATACCAGCAAATATAATATGCGTTCGGCATACCGCCAGTCGATGATTCTCCAATTTAATGTTGATAGCCTTTCGGCAGAGGAAAAAACCATTGTTGCCAACAGCGAAAAAGAGTGGAGAAAGCTCAGCGAGTACTTCTACGACGATATTTATCAGCTGACCAAGAACACCGCCAGCGCAAACGAGTGGTATTCGTACGGCTATATGAACAGCGAGGAGCAGAACGGATTTGCGCTCGTGTTCAGACACTTCGGAAACTATTCTCCCGAATCCCAGACCATCCGTCTTAAGGGGCTCAATGCCAACGATACCTATGAGATTACCTTTGCCGATCAGGGCGGTAGCATCACCGCTACCGGTGCCGAGCTTATGAGTACCGGCGTACTTGTCACCCTCAATGAGAATGAGGCTGAGGGCGGAAGCGATTCTGATGTTATCTACATTAAGCGCACTGCACAAGGTCCCGATGACGGCGACGACGATGTAATGTACGGCGATGTTGACGCAAACGGAACGGTC
>CAJJNV010000021.1 GCA_905193225.1 uncultured Oscillospiraceae bacterium
GAAAAACACGTTCCCGCACCCTTTTTCCGCAGAAGGTTTACCCTTACCCGCCGTCAGAGCGCCGAAATAACCATCTGCGGACTGGGGTTTTACGAGCTTTACATAAACGGTGAAAAAATAACCAAGGGAAGGCTTGCCCCCTACATTTCCAATCCCGACGATGTGGTTTACTATGATAAATATGACCTGACCGACCATATTCGTTCGGGAGAAAACGTTGTGGGCATACTTCTCGGCAACGGTCTTATAAACAATCCCGGCGGAAAGACCTGGGACTTCGACAAGGCCGGGTTTCGCAGTTCTCCCAAGTTTGCCATTCACTTTTCCTCCGACGAGGTAAGATTTGAGGCCGATGACAAATTCAAAACCGCCGATTCACCTATTCTTTTCGATGATTACCGCTGCGGTGAAATTTACGACGCAAGGCGGGAGATTGAGGGATGGACCCTGCCAGGCTTTAACGACAGCGACTGGAAGGCTCCCATAAAAGCCGAGGCGCCCAAAGGGATGAGAAGATACTGCACGGCCGAGCCCATCAGGGAGTTCGACCGCATTTCCCCCGTTTCGGTAACAAAGACCGAGCAGGGCTACCTTTACGATTTCGGTATAAATGATGCCGGAATATGCCGCCTTAAAATCAACGGTGAGGCCGGTCAGGAGGTCACACTCCGCCACGGCGAGCTTCTTATAGACGGGCAGTTCTGCGACAAGGCCGCCCATTTTCAGCCCGAGGACTACCGTCAGACCGACCGATACATCTGCAAGGGCGGCGGAATAGAAATCTACACTCCCACCTTCACCTACCACGGCTTCAGATATGTGCTTGTAAGCGGAATAACCGAGCAGCAGGCCACTCCAGAGCTTCTGACCTTTATCACCATTCATTCCGACATAAAGCGGCGGGGCACGTTTGAATGCTCCAATCCCGAGATAAACAGAATAGAGGAACTTTGCGAGCATTCCGACATTTCAAACTTTCATTATTTCCCCACCGATTGCCCTCAGCGGGAGAAAAACGGATGGACGGCAGACATATGCCTTTCGGCCGAACAGCTGCTTATGAATTATGAGGCCGAAAAGAGCCTTAGGTTCTGGCTGCGCAGCCTTTGCCTTGCCCAAAAGGAGGACGGCCGCCTTCCCGGTATAGTTCCAACGGGCGGCTGGGGATTCGACTGGGGCAACGGTCCCGCCTGGGATCAGGCTCTGACCCTCGTTCCCTACTACATTATGACCTACTCGGGTGAAACATCTGCGGCCGAAGATGCCGTTCCCTACATTACAAAATATCTCGAATACCTCAATTCCCGCAAGGACGAGCGGGGACTTCTTGCCATAGGTCTGGGCGACTGGTGCCCGCCCGACCGCGCAAAAGAGGATGATTTCGACGCACCTCTTGAAGTGACCGACAGTATGCTTGCCATGGAAATTGCCAAAAAAGCGGTGGTCATTTTCCGCAAAATAAAAAAAGGCGATCTCAAATTTGCCCAGACCTTCGCCACCGATATGAGAAACAGCATAAGAGAGCATCTTATAGACGGCGATACCGTAAAGGGCAACTGTCAGACCACTCAGGCCATGGGCCTTTACTACGGCTGTTTTGAAAAGGATGAAGAGCCGGCCGCTTTTAACAAGCTTGTTGAGCTTTTGGAGCAAAAGGACTGGCATTTCGATACCGGCGTTCTCGGCGGCCGCGTGCTTTACGAGGCCCTTTCAAAATACGGCCGCAGCGACCTTGCCTTAAAGGTCATCTTAAATCCCGATTTTCCCTCTTATGCCAATTATGCGGCGGGAGATGTTTCCACCTTGCCCGAATGGTTTTTAAGTGAGGTAAGACCCACCGCATCATACAACCACCATTTCTGGGGATTTGTATCAGGCTGGTTTTACAGACAGCTTGGCGGAATAAAAATTCCCGAACGTGAGATCTCCCCCTATTTTGCCAAGGAGACCGATTTTGTGACCGCCGCGGTAGGCGGAATATCGGTCAAATGGAGCCGCCAGCACGGCAAGATAATACTCAAAATCACTACCGATCGCCAGATGACCCTTAAGCTTAAGGACGACTATAAGGAAACCTTAAAACCGGGCGAGCACAGATATATGTTTGAAGGATAATTGCAAAAGGTGCAGCTCCACAAGCAATTGCACCATAGCCGTATAACCTGCCGGCAAAGCACAGAAATCACTGCAAGTTCAAAGCCCGCCGCCTGAAAAATTCAGGCGGCGGGCTTTCGCTTTGCACATATAAATTTAAATTAACTTGCTTCTCCGCTCGGTTTGCCCGGACCGGCAGCTGCATTGCCCGCTGTCCTCACGGGCGCCAAATTCCAAAAATCCGTCGACCGGTCTATCGGGCAGGTTTGGACGTGCCAATGTGCCAACGTGCTATGTGCTGATGTGCCTATGTGGTTTCTATTTCCTGCCAAGATAGCGGAAAACGTGCTTTTTATACTCAAGATATTTTTCGCCGAAGGTATCTGCCAGATACCTTTCCTCCTGCAGAATCTGCAAATGTAGCATTATGACCGCAAAGGCGGTAAAAACAGCGGTCAGGGGATTGAAAAACATAAGCAGCAGACCCGCATACATAAAATCGAATCCAAGGAAGGCAGGATTGCGGCTGAATTTATAAATTCCCGCGGTCACAAGTTCGGTCTTGTCCTTATCGGGTATGCCTGCCCGCCAGCTGTCCTTCATTTTAACAACCGCGATAAGGAATATAGCATCTCCCAGCATTCCGATACAGAATCCCGTAAAACGGGCGCTTGCCGGAAGGAGGCTCCAGTCGAGTATGACCGACAGTATCTGAACGGCGGGAAGGACGAGGGTGGCGATGCCCATTAGACTTTCGACTCTGTGAAACTGCTTTTCCTTTCGTTGGCCGATCTGATGGGTTTTTATGCCTTGCCGCTTTTGCATAAGCATTTTTGAAAAATAGACTCCGTAGAAAAATATAAGAACGACAAGGGCGGGGCAACAGTCGGACAGCCGCTGTTCCAAAGGCGGTAAGATCATAAAACTTTTTTCCTCCGTTAATTAGTTGATTCGATATGCAAGGTTATGTAAGGCTGCCGTAATGTTGCAGCAAGATTGCAATAAAGTTGCGGTAAGGTTGCAGCAAGGTTACAAAAAGGGGTTCCGCTTATAAAACCATAAGAAGGGTTCCGGCGCCGATAAGGGCGCAGCCTATGAGTGATTTGGCGGTGAAATCCTCGTGCAAAAATACAAAGGCAAATATCAGCGTTATAATAACGCTGAGCTTGTCCACCGGCACCACCTTTGAAGCGTTGCCGACCTGCAGTGCCTTATAGTAGCACAGCCACGACGCACCGGTAGCAAGTCCCGACAAAATCAGGAATATCCAGCTTTTCTTGCCGATGGAAGAAATTCCGCTTTGAGAATGGGTCAAAAAGACCATTCCCCATGCCATTACCACCACAACCATGGTTCTTATGGCGGTGGCGAGGTTGGAATTGACCCCGTTTATTCCTATCTTTGCAAGTATCGATGTAAGCGCCGCAAAAAGCGCCGACAACAAGGCAAGCACAAACCACATAATATGTCGACCTTCTTTTGTTTGACCCGCAAAAGCGATTCTTTTACATTTATATTTTCCTATCGGCCGCTTTTTCGTCGTCGGCAGTTTTTTCTTAAAGCTTAGTTATCGGAGCGGTTCCCCGAATTTTCAGCAGCCTTTTTAAGGTTGACCATATTAAAAAACAGCGACACATGGGCTTTCAGCATTTTGAGGCACTCGGCCTCTCTTTCGGGCTGTCTGTCGCAGATCCCGATGAGGGTAATGACCGGTGCCACATACATCATTGCCAGGGTATCGGGGCTTTCGTCCTTTATCTCTCCCGCAGACATAAGACTGCGGAAAATTTCCGAATGATAGTTCACAATGCGGTTTATATATCTTTCGGTATACAGCCGCGCAAGATCCTTTGAACGGAACTGCTCAATTGTCATCATCTTACGGAACTGCCGAATGGTTTTGTTGTGCAGAGAATATTCAAAGATCTGCTTCACCTTTTCAAAAAGATCATCTTCCGATATATCCGAAAAGATGCCCACGTCCTTTGAAAAATTCTGAACGTGGATGTCGATTCGGTCGGTATCTCTTTCATATTGACGGGCAGTGGCCTCTACAATGGCCTCAAAAACAGCCTGTTTGCTCGGGAAGTGATTGTAAAGGGACGGAGCCTTTATACCCACCGCCTCTGCTATCTCGCCCACGCTTACCGAATCGTAACCCTTTTCGGAAAACAGCTCCAGGGCGGTTTCAAGAATCTTTTCTTTTGTATTTTCCTGTTTCATACGCCCTCCGTCGTCAAAACTTATTATGAAAGATCGGCTTTTGTGAAATCCACCGTTCCCGAATATGGGAAAAGGCTTTGTCCCGATACATCGGACGAAAATACATAATATTTTTTGCCGTAATACATGGGCAGCACAAGACATTTTTCCACAAGTGAGCTTTCGGCTGCTTCCAGGCTTTCAAGGGTCTTGTTTGATGAATAGACCGCCTCTGTATACCCCTCGTCGGTTACAATACCGCCGCCCTCGGCGCACAGCTTTAAAAGTGTGGAATATGCCGAGCTGCCGTCGATATTAAAGGAGATCAAACCTGCGGCAAAGCTGCCGTCCTTTATGCCTTTGATTATTTGAGAACGGGTGGATTTGACCGTATCGACCCTTATGCCGAAAAGCTTTTGCCAGTTTTGTGCTGTATAATTTACGACCGATTTTTGTTCGTCGGTCTCGTAAGCGATCGAAAGTGACGTCACCTTTTTCTCCGAAAGCCCTGTTTTAGCCGAAGAAAACACATCCGAAAACTGCCCGTCGGTGTTTTCGGGCAAAGTCAGGGGGGTGTCCTTTCGCCAAAGCTTTCCGCAGCACACCGAATCGGGGGACACAATGTCTCCCGCCTTTTCATAAAATTGAGGCAGTGCGTTTTGAATGTTGTCCCGGTCGGTCGAAAGATAAAGAGCCTTTCTTATGGTATCATCGGCAAAGGCTGTGTTCTCGGCCGAGCTGAAGGCCATTACAACGCTTGAGCAATAATCGGACAAAAGCTGATTCTTTTCTCCTACCGAAGAAACCTCCGACGAATCGATCGTTCCGCAATCTATATTTCCGTTTTTCAGGCGGTCGAGCCTGCCGTCGGCCTTTTTAAGGGGAATATACACCCCGCCGAGATTTGTTGCCCTGGGACCGCTGTAATACTTATTATTTATGAATTTGGCCGTTTCCTCTCCCTGAGATTTAACCCAACGGGAAAGGGCAAAAGGCCCGTTTGATATTGTGGTATCCTTGGTCATGCAATACTTTCCGCCCGACTCATAAAAGCTGTTCTCCCTGCATGGCATACCCGCGGGTCCCGCAAAGGCATAGAGAATTTCGCTGTCCTCCCGCTCGAGATAAACGGTTAAACTGCCGTCGTCATAGGATATCCCAAGTGCTTCGGGAGACTGTTCCGACGACATTATTGCCTTGGCATTTTTAATGCTCGACAGGGCTGTGCTTCCGGCAAAGCATGTGGAAGGATCCACCGCCCGCTTAAGGTTAAAGGCAAAATCCGCACCATTAACCGCCTCGCCGTCCGACCATTTGGCATCCTTTCTGAGGGTGAATGAAAGGGTCAGCTTATCATCCGAAAGGCTGTAACTTTCGGCTGCACCGCAGCTGAAGCTTCCGTCGCTTTCGAGTAAAAGCAGCGGCTCAAAAATATTATACAGAATGGTAAGCTCGGTATCATTTGACGCAATCAGCGGATCGACCGAATCGGGCAGCGCCTCGGTCTCGTAGGTTATAACCTTGGAGTCGCTTTCCTTGCAGGAGGAAAGGGTAAGTATTATCGAAAGCGCCGCAATGACGCATAAAAGTTTTTTCATATTGCACCTCTTCGCAATTTTTAAAGAAAGGGTGTTGTGCCAACTCGCATTCGCAATTTTAAAAGGATGTTGTGCCATGGCATACGGTGTCAGTCTGTCGCCGATTCAGCATCTGCTTTATTTAATTTTAACATTTTCACGCCGCATTTTCAACGGGTATGACACTAATTTAATATTTTTTATTTTTTATATTTCCCGTATGGCGTTTTTATGTTAAAATAAAGTTGTAAAATGCTGTGGTTTTGACCGCGAAGCCCCCGCAGACCCTGCTTTATTCTTGCCGAAAACTGCTTTTCCCTTGATTAGGCGGCCTTTCCGTCAGCCCGCATTCTTTTATCTTTTTCTTTTGCTTTTTGCAAAACGAAGGGGAAAAAGCAACTCTTTTACATAGATTTTACATTGTAAAGCTATTTGATTTTACCTTTTTGATTTATTATGAAGATGTAAAAAATGAAAGGAAGTATTTTGTATGGTATATTGTGTCGAAGACGATTCCGGGATTCGCGATCTGATGATATACGCCCTTAAGGCATCGGGATTTGACGCTAAAGGCTTTGCCGACGGCAGAGAGTTTTTTGCGGCTCTTTCGGAAAATCTGCCCGAGATAGTGCTTCTTGACATAATGCTTCCCGGTGAGGACGGTCTTTCGATACTCAAAAAGCTGCGGTCAAACGCCGCAACGGCCCGTCTGCCGGTCATAATTGCCACCGCCAAGGGCACCGAATACGACAAGGTTATCGGCCTTGATTCGGGCGCCGACGATTACCTTGCAAAGCCTTTCGGTATGATGGAAATGGTATCGAGGGTCAAGGCGCTGCTCCGCCGCAGCCGTCCCGAGGCGGTAAAGGACGAGCTTACCATCGGCGATTTATGCCTGAGCACGGCCGAGCACATTGTCAAGGCCGGCGACAAAACCATTGACCTGACCCTTAAGGAATTTAACCTTTTAAAACTGTTTCTTGAAAACAAAGGACTGGTTTTCACACGCGAGCAGCTGCTTTTGAAAATATGGGGAGAGCAATTTATCGGAGAAAGCCGCACGGTTGACGTGCACATCGCCACCCTGCGTACAAAGCTGGGCAAATGGGGCGACTGCATAAAGACCGTTCGCGGAGTGGGATACAGAATGGAGGACAAACTATGACAAAAAAGATTTTCCGTTCTATCTTTGCGGTTGCGCTGACCGTTTTTCTTGCCTGTCTGATCATAATTATGGGGGCGCTTTACGAATATTTTTCGTCCACCCAAATGAATCAGCTCAAAACGCAGACCGAGCTTGCCGCCGCAGGAGTTGAGCTGTCGGGCACCGACTATTTAAACAAGCTTTCGGCAAAGGACTACCGCATAACCCTTATCGAATCCGACGGCACGGTAATATTTGATTCCTCGGCCAGCACCGCCACCATGGAAAACCATCTGCAGCGCACCGAGATAAAGGAGGCCCTTGCAAACGGCTTCGGCCAATCGACAAGATATTCAAGCACCCTTATGGAACGTCAGCTTTACTGTGCAAAGAAGCTTTCGACCGGCGAGGTGGTCAGAGTATCCTGTTCCCAGTACACCTGGTGGACGCTGTTTGTGGGAATGCTTGAACCTATAATCATTCTGCTTTTCGTGGCAATAATCCTGTCGCTGTTTTTGGCATTCAGGTTATCAAAGAGAATTGTCGAACCGCTCAACAAGCTTGATCCCGACAATCCCGAAAACCCGGTTTACGATGAGCTTTCTCCCCTTGTGGAGCGGCTAAAAAGCCAGAAGGAGGAGCTTGCCTTCAAGGAGGCCGAGCTTAAAAAACGCAAGGACGAATTTAATGCCGCCACAAAACGGATGAACGAAGGACTTGTGCTTTTAAACGAAAAGGGAAAAATACTCAGCATAAACGACACCGCCTCCCGGCTGCTTTCGGTCAGTCGATACTCGGTGGGCAAGGATATTTTGCTGCTCAACAGCTCGATTGAAATGCAGGAGCTTATCGGGCGGGCCAAGGAAGGACATCACACCGAGATGACCATTCCTCTCGACGGCGCCGATTTTGAAGTGACCGCAAGCCCCGTTTTAAGCGATAAAAAGGTGACGGCCATCGCCCTGCTCATAGTCGACATAACCGAAAAGGAAAAATCCGAGCAGATGCGGCGGGAATTTACCGCCAACGTTTCCCACGAGCTTAAGACCCCCCTTCAGACCATTTCGGGCTGCGCCGAGCTTATGGAAAACGGCATTGCAAAGCCTCAGGACATCAAGGCCTTTTCCCACAGAATACACTCCGAATCAAAACGAATGATAACCCTTGTGGACGACATAATCGGGCTGTCGCGCCTTGATGACGGAACGGCCGACACGGCAAAGGAACCAATAAAGCTGCTTGAAGCCGCAAAGACCACCGCCGACATTTTAAAGGACAGTGCAACCAAGCGCGGCATCACCCTCTCGGTTGAAGGCGACGACATAAAGGTGGTCAGCGTTTCAAGACTTGTGTGCGAAATAATATACAACCTTTGCGACAATGCCATTAAATACAACCGTGAAAACGGCACCGTTAAGGTACGCATAAAGGACAAGGGCGATTTTGCCGAAATCTCGGTAGCCGACACCGGCATCGGCATTCCCGAAGACCAAAAGGAACGGGTATTTGAGCGATTTTTCCGCGTTGATAAAAGCCATTCCAAAGAGGTCGGCGGAACGGGGCTGGGGCTTTCGATAGTCAAGCACGCCGTCAAAAATCTCGGCGGCGAGGTTTCTCTTGAAAGCCGGCTTGACAAAGGCACCACCGTAACCGTCACCATTCCGAAGGAATAAAATCTTTAAAGGAACAGTCAAATGCATTAAAGCTTTGATTGTTCCTTTTTGCCTATATCATCTTGTTGATCAACGGTAACGCCAATAATGCAGTGTTCCGGTATAAATCACACACAACAGATTTTCTCACAGATACGGAACTATTTCCTACAGCAGGTTCACCCCACCGTGGGTATTATTATATTCGTTATTTATAGCTTAAACAATTTTTTTAATAGACCTTTACGACCGGCAGATGCACCCATAACGGTCCATAGCAGTATTAACCGTCTGCTGCACCGAATTGCAGCAGGCGGCTGATATAGTTCCATATCAATTACCGACAGCACAGTACAACAATTATCGGCACAAAAAATTTTCCAAAGGTTCAAATCAAACAAAATGATTCTTGACAAGACTTTAGATGAATATTATAATAAAGGTAATCTATAAAAGGAGTGTATGTAATATGCGCAGTTACGGTTCATCGGCAGAAGAAGAAATCATGAGAAGCCTTCTCGGCGGTTCTTCTTCATCTTCATCGGGAGATTTCTCCTCGGCAATTTCCATTCTTGCCCTCATCCTGGCAATCGCAGCCACAGTTCTCGCCTTTATTTTCATCCTTTCCAAAAAAGGCAGATCAAGTCAGAAGCCCTTTGTTAAATTCCTTGTTAACGTATGTGATTTCCGCAGCCTCATCATCGAAAAAATCCTCAAAGCCCTCTACATCTTCTCTACCGCCTTTACCATTCTCTACGGCTTCCTGGGAATATTCGATTTCGGTTCCTATATGTATGGCGCGACCCTTCTCCAGAGCCTGCTCACAATGATTCTCGGACCTATCGCCATCCGCATCATTTACGAGCTGATCATGCTGGCTGTTCTGGCTGTTAAAAACATCATCCAGATCAACAACAAGCTTTCCAAGCTTACCGGAGACGATGCTTCGGCAAACGTCAGCTTCGACACCGATCTTTCCGATCTCAAGAAATACGCTCCCACGCAGCCTGCCGCTCCCGTAGCCGCTCCCGTAGCCGCTCCCGCAGCCGCTCCCGCTCAGCCTCATATGGTATATTGTGAGAAATGCGGAACCCCCTATGATGAAAACGCCGGCGGATGCCCCAACTGCAACAAATAATTAAGGGACGCATAATCGGCAAAATATAAAAACACAAAACAAAGCACCGCTTACGGCCGAAAAAACGGCTGTGAGCGGTGTTTTTGATTATTAAGTGAATTGTTTTTATTAAATAAATTAAAAAGGTTTGCGAGCGGCAATCTTCCCTCGCAAAAAGCAATTGCAACAAGGCCTTGCTTCGTTCGAGGAGATTTATTACTTCTGACCCTTTCGTTTTTTGAGGTTATCGTAAAATGCCTGTTCGTTTTTATTATCTCCCGGCTTGTAATAGACGGTATTTTTAAGACTGTCAGGAAGATACTGCTGCTCGACATAATGATTTTTAAAGTCGTGGGGATAAAGGTACCCCTGCCCCTTTTTCTCGGCGTCTTCTCCGTCGAAATGCTTGTTTTGAAGGCACCGGGGCACAGGTCCCGCCTTTCCGTTTTCCACATCCTTTTGCGCCGCCGCAACGGCAAGATATCCTGAATTTGACTTGGGCGACAGAGCAATGAGAATAGCGGCGTCGGCAAGGGGCAGCCGCGCTTCGGGCATTCCAAGCTGCAGCGCCATATCCACCGCCGACTTAACAATGGGGATTATCTGAGGATATGCAAGCCCCACGTCCTCACAGGCAGCGCACATAAGCCTGCGGCAGGCCGACGGCATATCCCCCGCGAGAAGTATCCTCGAAAGATAATGCACCGCCGCGTCGGGATCGGAGCCTCTCAGCGACTTATGCAGTGCGGAAATGCAGTCGTAGTGCTCGTCCCCCGTTCGGTCGTACCGCTGAGCCGAGTTTTTGGTGAGCTCCTCCACAAGCTCGGATGATATAACGGCAGGATCCTGCCCTGCGGGACAGGCAAGCATACACATTTCGCATATACCAACTGCCTTTCGGACATCTCCCCCGCAGGCATCGGCAATCTTGCTTTTTGCAGCGTCGGAAAGCTCTACGGCCACGCCGTTTTCCTCGGCCAAAATGTCGAAGGCGCGGTCAATTGCGGGTTTGACGTCCTCGGGCGTGACAGGTTTAAATTCAAAAACGCTGCATCTGCTGAGCAGGGCGTTGTAAATATAAAAATATGGGTTTTCGGTGGTAGAGGCAATCAGCGTTATGCCCCCGTTTTCCACCGTTTCGAGAAGGGATTGCTGCTGTTTTTTGGTGAAATACTGGATCTCGTCCAGATAAAGAAGAATTCCTCCCGGGGCGGCAAGGGTGCCGATTTGGGAAATGACATCCTTAATGTCGGAGGTCGAGGCGTTTGTACAATTGAGCCGACAGAGCTTTCGGTCGGTTTTTGCTGCAATAATGGAGGCAAGAGTGGTCTTTCCCGTGCCCGAAGGACCATAAAAAATGAGATTGGGAATGTCGCCCGATTCGATTATGTTGCGAAGGGCCTTGCCCTTGCCGATAAGATGGGCCTGCCCAACCATTTGGTCAAGAGTTTTCGGACGTATACGGTCGGCCAAAGGAGCGCGCATTTTTCCTAACCTCCCTTAAGAAAATATTTTTTCAAGTCTCGGTTTTATGATGAGCGTCAGCCCACAGGCAGCCGCTATCTTTACGGCATCTCCCAAAAGGAAGGGCACAACGCACACACCGAGTGCATACATAACGCCCTTTCCGGTAAGGGCCAAAAACCAGGCCGTTCCAAAGGCGTAAAGCACCGCCGTCCCCGCAATGCAGGAAACGGGAAGCATAAATTTTTTATGGCAGACTTTAAGCAAAAGTCCGATTACCAAAACGCAGGGAATGTATCCGATTATGTATCCGCCGGTCATTCCCACAAGCTTTTGAAATCCGCCTTCAAATCCCGAAAAGACCGGTACTCCCACCGCTCCCAGCAGTATGTAAACCGCCGTTGCGGGCAAAGAAACACTTAAGTTTGCCGAGGTGGCGATAAAATATACGGCCAGCGTGGCAAGAGAAACAGGCACGGGACCTATCTGCAAAGAAAATGGCGCAGCAACGCACAAAAGCGCCGCAAAAAGCGCCGTAAGCACGGTGGTTCTTGTCTTTTTGCTCATAATTTCTTCACCTTCGAAACAACGGCGGCAGCAAGCAACGCTATCATATTGACGGCCACGATGGAAGCGCCCACAGGAAGATTTAAGAAGAAGGATAAGCACAGTCCGAAGAGGAAGCACACCACCGATACCACCGACGAAACGACCACCACCGACTTAAAACTTTTGACCAGCCGCTTTGATATGATGGCGGGGAAAATTATAAGACTTGCAATGAGCAGGGTGCCCATCATTCTCATTCCGATAACCACCGTCACGGCGGTCAGAAAGGATATAAAGAACTGATAAAGGGTAACGTTTATCCCGCAGGCCTTGGCGTAAACCTCGTCGTAGGTCACCATAAACAGGCGGTTATAAAGCAGTATAAAGGCCACAATGACCACCAGTCCGAGAATTATGCTGAGCACAAGGTCGGTGTCGGTGGTGCCGAGAATGCTTCCGAACATATAGCTGTACACATCGACGCTCATTCCGCCCGAAAGGTAGGTTATTATTATGCCGAGGGATAAAGCCCCGGTCGAGACCACGCCGATGGCGGTATCACCGTTTCCCCCGCTCTTTTGGCTTATGAGCATAATGGCAAAGGAGGCCGCCGCCACAATGGGCATGGAAACATAAATGGGCGACCATCCAAGGGCTATGGCAAGGGACAGAGAAGCAAATCCGATATCCGCAAGACCGTGACCGATAAGGGCATAGCGCTTGAGCACCAGTATCACTCCCAGCAGCGCCGCGCATATGGATATGACCGTTCCGACAATGAGGGCACGGGTCATAAAAGGCTGGGAAAGTGCCGACAAAAACTCACTCATGCCTGCACCCCCTGTGATGATGATAAAAATGCCATGCTTCGGCATTTCCGTCAAATTCTATTTTCTGATTGATAACGATAACGCGGTCGGCGTATTTGCCGATCTCCTCCATATCGTGGGAGACCATAACCACCGTCATACCGTCGGCGTTAAACTGCTTGAGCATTGTGTAAATCTCGGCCGAGATATTAGCGTCAAGTCCCGCACAAGGCTCGTCGAGAAACAGAAGCTTGGGCTTTCGGCAGATCGATCGGGCAAGCATAACCCTTTGCTGCTGACCGCCCGAAAGGCCTCCGATGCGCTTGTCTGCAATTGACTGTATGCCCATTTTTTCTATAGCCGCTCTTGCAAGCGCCTTGTCCTCTTTTGAATAGAAGGTGAAAAACCGCCCTCCGCTTTTTTGTGTGCCGGTCAGCACTACCTCCCCGACCGTGGCGGGAAATCCCTTTTCCACGGGATTTTGCTGAGGGAGATATGAAATTTCATCGGGCGAAAGAGGAGTATAAACACTGCCGCTGTCGGTGGGCACAAGGCCCATTATGGCCTTTAACAGTGTGGATTTTCCCGATCCGTTGTTTCCAACAAGGCAGAGGTACTGCCCCTGCTCCACGTCAAGAGAGACATCCTGCAAGGCCGGAATACGCCCGTATGATACTGTTAGATTTTTTACCGAAAGGATGTTCATTAAGCAAGACCCTTCTTTAGATTTTCCAGATTTCTTTTCATAATGTCCACAAAGGAAACGCCGCTTTCAAAATCCTCTTTGGAAAGATTATGAGCCGTGCTGAACTCGGCGAGAGAACAACCGGCAGCATCGGCTATCGACCGCGCCACCTTGGGATCGGCAAGCTCCTCGTGGAATATATACTTTGCTCCCGAGGCCTTTATGTCCTCGGTTATTTTTGCAACGGTTTTGGAGCTTGGCTCAACATCGGTGGTGCAGGAATTATAAACCGTTTCGTATTTAAGGTTATAGGCGTCGGTGAAATATTTATAGGCAAACCGCCCGCCGAAAAAGATTTTTTTGTCTCCCGCATTTTGCACCGTTTGCTTAAACTGCTCGTCAAGGTCGTTTAGCTCGGCCTTTAATGCGTCGGCGTTTTTGGTGTAATAATCCTTGTTTTCTGGCTGTTTTCCGCAAAGAGCCGAGTTTATTTCGTCGGCCATAATAACGGCGTTTTTCATATCAAGCCACATATGAGGGTCCTTTTCGTCTCCGTCGATGTCGTCCTTAAGGGTAACGGCCGAGGAAAGGTCGATAACGGCGTTTTTTTGTCCCACCGAGGCGCCCGAAAGCACCCGCTTTACCCACGGCTCCATTCCCTCTCCGGTGTAAATAAACAGATCGCAGCTTCCGATGGCCGAAATATCCTGAATGGTGGGGTCATAGGAATGAGCCTCCACGCCGGGCGACAGCAGCAGCTTAACATCGGCCTTATCCCCCGCTATTTTTTTCGCAAAATCATATTGAGGGAAAAGCGTGGTCACGATGCTTAGCTTTTCTTCGCCCTCCTTTGAAACTTGCTCCTGTTCATCCTTTTTGCAGGAAGAAAGACAAAACATTACGGAAACGGCAAGAGCGGCCGCCGCAAAACGGCAAAAAAGTTTTTTCATAAAAATACTCCCGATATAAAAAGATAAAAATAATGTCACCTGAGTTAAACGATTAAAGAAAACAGCCCGGCCAAGATACAATACGTAAAACCGACAAGCGATCGGCCTGACAGCTCAGGCGGCTGTGTTCGACAACTAAGCACGGCAGCTCCGCCGATAATTCCTCAGGTCAATCCTCGATATTTTTGGTGGCGGCGGCGTTAAGTCCCATATCCGCCCGGTTTCCGGCAAGCAGTTCGTAATACCCCTGAACTCCTACCATGGCGGCGTTATCCCCGCAGTATTTAAGCTCGGGAAGAAACAGCCTTTTGCCCGATTTTTCGCAGCCTTCAAGAAGCTTCCTTCTAAGCAGCGAATTGGCCGAAACTCCGCCCGCAACGGCTATTTTATCAAAGCCCTCTTTTTCTGCGCAAAGCATGGTCTTTTCCACACATATGTCGCACACCTTTTGCCTGACGGCGGCCGACAGATCCTCTTTGGAATAGCTTTGGTTTTTCTGGGCGGCGTTATGTATTGTATTTATGACGGCGGTTTTAAGTCCCGAGAAGCTAAAATCGAAAACACTTCCGTCCACCGAAGGTGTTGGGAGCTTATATTTCGACGGATCGCCCTTTTCTGCCACAATGTCAAGCTCCACGCCTCCGGGATAACTCATTCCCATGGCGCGGGCGGTCTTGTCGAAGCACTCTCCCGCCGCATCATCCCGCGTTTTTCCCAGTACACGGAATTTTGTATAATCGTCCACCGCCACGATCTGGGTGTTTCCGCCCGAGACCACAAGACAGAGAAAGGGCGGTTCAAGATCAGCGTGGGTAATATAGTTTGCCGCAATGTGCGAACGCAGATGATGCACTCCGCAAAGAGGCTTATTTGACGAAAGACACAGTCCCTTTGCAAAATTGACTCCCACGAGAAGGGAGCCTATAAGCCCGGGATATGCGGTGACGGCCAAGGCATCGATACCGTCAATGGTCAGTCCCGCCGAGCTTAACGCCTTTTCGGTAACGGCGCAAATGCTCTCGGTGTGCTGACGGGAGGCGATTTCGGGAACTACACCGCCAAAAACCCTGTGGGTCATTATTTGGGAAGCGACGGCGGTAGACAGCACCTTCCTTCCCTCGGTAACGGCAGCGGCGGTATCGTCGCAGGAAGATTCTATTGCGAGAATTTTCATATGTCGGTCAATTTCCTTTGCTGAAAAATTGCTTTGCAAAATGTTTTATATCGGGCAGGTACGACCGATTTGATAAGGTCGGCCTATGGACGCACGGCGCGTCCGCGCGCATCTGTTAACAAGGCTAAAAATGCTTTTTAAAACACGAGTTAATTTATCCGCAGAAAGCCCGCTTATCCAAAGGATCATTTGTTTTTATTATAGATAATATTGAGTCCCTCTAAAAGCAGGTTGCTGTTGAGGATATAATCCCTTTTGCAGTAGGCGGCAACGGCGGCGGCCCTTCCCCCCGTTGCAACAAGGGTGGCCTTTTGGCCAAGCTCCTCTTCAATGCGCTGCGCCATACCGTCCATCATTGCCGCAGTGCCGTATATAAGGCCCGATTTCATCGATTCGACTGTGTTGGTTCCGATGACCGCGCCGGGATTTTCAAGCTCAATAAAGGGAAGCTGAGCGGTTTTAGAGGCCAGCGCATCAAGAGAAATTCCCATTCCGGCCGAGATGGTTCCGCCTAAGAACTCTCCCTTTTCGTTCAAAACGCTTATGGTGTTGGCTGTTCCCATATCGAATATTATGCAGGGAAGGGGATATTTTGCCGCGGCGGCGACCCCTCCCACCACAAGATCGGCGCCAAGCTGGGCGGGATTGTCTATTTTAATGTTAAGGCCGGTTTTGACTCCCGGGCCGACTATGCAAAGAGACAGCCCCAGCACCTTTTTGACCGCCTGTTTAAGAGCCACATTGACCGCCGGAACAACCGATGCGGCAATGGCTCCGTCAAAGGCTTCAAAATCAAAACCCTCTAATTTTATGAGATTGTAAAGGTCGGCGGCATACTGATCGCCGGTACGCACCACGTCGGTAGACATTCTGACCGAGCCTTTAAGCTGCTCACCGCAAAAAAATCCGATGGTCGTACAGGTATTCCCCACATCAAAAACAATTACCACAGCGTCACACTTCCCAAATTGACATTAAAGAACTTATAAATATCGGCCCGACGCTTTAAGACAGGCGTTATCGGCCAAAACAGCACACTAAACCAATATACAGCTATTTTAACATAAATATACCCAAAAATCAACAAGCCGAAAAAGAAAAAGTACCGTCTCCGATAAAATGCAAAGACAAAATACAAAACCAAAAGAGCCCCGGAAAATTCCGAAGCCCTTTGCGGTATGAATTTAAAAAATATTTGCAGCCTTTCCGCTGCCGAGCCCGTTTTTCAAAGCCGGGCCGGAATGCAGACACACACTTCATTCTGCAAAAAACAGACGAAAATCAGATGAAGTATATTTCAACATTTCTTCTGCCGAAGCTTACGGCCGATGAGCCGTCCCAGAAGAAAAGGTCAACCTTGACGGTGGAATTGCTTATAAATCCGCCGGTATCGGCAGCCTTGGCCACACCGTAAATGTAGCTTCCGTCGGAAGCGCGGATATACATCATGGTACCGTAAGGAATCTGACGGGGATTGACGGCGATATATCCAAGCTGTGCCGGCTCGCCGGTAGCCGTGATGTTTCCGTCCTCGGGGGAATATGCCGTTGCAACGGCGGTTATGCACTTGGAATAATTAAGGGGACGTCCGTTTTCGTCAACCTCGATGGGGCTTCCCACGCTCAAGGGGGAAACCAGTCTGCCGTTGACTTCGGCCGAGGAGGTAATTCCCGAATCGGATGTCTTAACTGCGGCCGATGCGGCAACTGTCTCGCTGCTTGCGGCGGATGCGCTTTCGGTTACTGCCGATGCCGTCGACTGCTTCTGTTTTGTGCCCTTTAATATTTCGGCATTTACAGGTTCTGAAAGTGTGATTGCCGAGACTTCCTCGCGGGAAACCTCGTTCTGATCGCTGTAACCGACCTTATAATCCTTTTGGCAAAGGCCGTTTGCTCCCTCGGTCACAACCTTTTCCTCGCCCTCAAAAAGCTCGTCGGAATCGGTATAAACCGTTTCAAAGGGTATTTCCTCACAAGCAGTCTCGTAAACGGTATAGTTATATGCCACGTTTACCGCCGTATCTTCGGTGAGGATGGTGTTAAGGGGAAGATCCACCGAATAGCTGACAGTGGGAAGAAAGTCGAGTCTTTCAAGTGCAATTTCAAGGGAACTGCAATAAAATTCTCCGGTTTTTGTTTCGCCGTCCTTGGTGGCGGTGAGTGTGAAGGGGGTGCCTACCGACAGGTAATAGCCGTTTTCGTTTTCGTAAAGCTCATAACCGTCGTTTTCGGCAACCTCGATGCCGTAGGTCGAAAGCATTTTTTCGGCCTCGGTCAAAACGGTGGAGAAAACCTTTTTTTCGCCCTTGTTGTATACCGTAAGGGGACGTTCGTTTCTTCCCGCCGTAAAGGCGAGAACCGTGCTCGACATAAGCAGCGTGAAGATAACAAGCACGATAATGGGGGTTCTGACAAAGCGCAGGAAACCTTTTGCATTGTCGTTGATACTAAACATAAAATAAAATTCCTTTCAAAAGAGCGCCGAAAAATAAGTCGCTGATGGCGCCGATTAGTTCGAGCCGCAAAGCAAATTTTTCGCGGTGTTTTTTCGAACCTTGACTATTATATGGATGAACTCCCGGGCAGTCAACATTCGGTTTAGAACTTTTTTTTGGGCATAAAGACAAAAAATAATGCTAAAAAAGAATTATAAAACGGTTACAAAACTGTTACAAATACGTTTTTTGGTATTTTTTGTATTGCGTCTGTAACCTCTTTTGTGCACAATGTCCCCTTGTTGCGGTTTATAATCACAAATCAAAAACACAGGTGTTTTCTTTGATTTTGTTAAATAATCACGATATTTTCCGTGTTTTCTCGTAAATGATAAAGATTTTGTTATTCCAAAATATTTCAAAATCAGACAATTTAAAGGAATTTTCCCTTTAAAATTTAAAAAGTTATCAATATTGTAACTTTATTGTTCTTATTTAGAATAATAAACCGGCCATATTTTTTTGTATTTTTTAAAAAAAGGCGGTTAAATACCGTTTTTAAGGTTTTTTTCGGCCGAAAATTCACGGTAAAGTGGGAAATATAAGCCGTTTTTTCAATAAAATCGGGCAAAAAAATTGCCCAAAACCGTTTAAAGTTTCTTCTTGGAACGGCACAGCCCGCAAAGGCGATGTGCAAAAGCACGGCCACACCTTACCGACCATTAAATTCGATGCTTTAGCCATTCTTCAACCGTCCCTTCAACCGTCCCTTCAACCATCCCTTCAACCCTCCTTATGCCGCAAGACGTAAAAGGTTGTTAGCCGCTCATCCGATGCAGTGTTTGCTGAAAGGATAAAGCGGCCAAAGGTTAAAAAGACATATACGATGCTTCCTGCGGGCTGCGGCGCTGCTGCGGTGCTAAGTAATGGAATGCCGAGACGGTCGCGGAGCACTTTGTTTCAATGGTGCTATGAGGTAAAATGCTGTGTGCGATACTTGACAGACTACCGTAAGAGGCGTTGCGGAGACTGTGCAGTCGGCTGAGGCAATCAGCGCAGCTGATCGGAGGGAGGCTGATTGACAAAACGGGACTGCGATTTAAAAAGCAGCTTTTACATTTCAGGTAAAACTTGCAGGTTTATGCTTCCTCCGGTCTTTGCCGTGTCGAGACACCTTGGCGGACGGACAGGAACAAAGTTCTATATTTTGACCAACGCAAAACGGCCGACGGGGGTTTCCCGTCGGCCGTCGGTTTTAAATGAATCGGCAGGGTTGATGCTTTGCATAACCGCCTGTTAAAATAATGCCCGCTGTCGCTGCAGAGCTGCTTATTAACAGCACCGCCTCTAACAAAACTGCTTACATTATAATGAATGATAAATATAACAAATGATAAATGACTGCTATCTTTAAATCTTTATAATGCATTTATAATTTGATCAGCGCCATAAATCTGAATTACCGCCGTGCAGTGCCCTGCTCTTCCGATTACTGTTTCACCTTGGGCAGGGTCAAAAGATCTACCGAGCACTGAAGCACCAGCAGAGCATCGGTAACGGTAACATATCCGTCAAGATTTGCATCGGCAAGGGATTTTTGATCCTTACTAAGATCAAGTGTACCCACCGTGTTCTGAAGGGTAGCGAGGGCGTCGGAAGCGGTAATTCCGCCGTCCATATTCACGTCTCCCATTTCATAAACGGTCATCTGTCCGTCGCTTGTTACGGCGGTGGAAAAAGCTATCATTGGCACTCCTTCCGAGTTGCAGGCGTTGACCTTTTCGGGAAAGGTGTTTTCGGTGGTCTCATACCATATGGGAGCATTGTATGTGGTAGAGGGTGCGTTATATTTGACCTGAGTTATGACCTCGTTTGCTGATATCTCTATACAGTTATAATCGGCTATTCTGACATCGGAAGGCTTGGTATTATCGTTTATCAAAAATCCCTTCAGCTGCTCATCCCCTGCGGCTTTAAGACCCTTTGCAACATAGTCAAAATAGATTTTTACCTTTTTGCCGTCCTGCGAAAGGGTATATCCCTTTATCTGCGGGCCGCAGACATAGCTTTCGGCTCCCTTGCCGTAAACCACCGCTCCGGCAATATCGGAAAGCCTTTTTGCAATGTAATATTTACAGTATGGGTGGAGATTATTCTTGTGGCTTCTGTCCTTCCATATATCGGACGTGGCCGCCATATATGTGTTTGACACAACGGTTGGAACAAGTCCCATACGGCTTCTTATGGCCGATGTGGGAAGGAAGGCCCATCCCTCCTCGCTGCCGTTGAACATAGAAGGCAGTTCGACGACAAAGACCGGGAAATTTTTATTTGTTACATTGCTGTTTTCCCGCATATATTCCACAAGGGCGGCAAACCGCTCGTTATACGTCTCGTAAGAGCCGACAATAAAGTCGCTTTCTCCCTGATACCATATCATTCCGGCAATGGCGGTGTTTTTGAAGGGACGCATATAGTGGTTATACATAAAGCGGGTAGGAATTTTAATTCCGCCGTAGCTGGTTTTATAAAGCCCGTCGGAATCCTTTTCGTCGACCCCAAGCTCATCGGCAACCTCGTTTGGTAAAAAGGCATTTATGGCCTGGCCGTTGCCGTTTATCTCGATTATGCCGACAGGCACCTTTCCTTCGGTCTTTTCCAGAATGTCCTTTGCAAAGAAATATCCCACGGCCGAAAAATCCCTGACCGTATCGACAGTAGTTTTCTGCCATCCTCCGTTTTGAATAATATCCCTGCACTCCTCCTCCGACCCCTGAGCCGGGTATGCGTTCTGATAAACAAGTCCGTTGTTGCATATGCGGATAATGTCGCTCTCGGAAGGAACGGTATCCTTTCCGCCGTATCCCTCGGGAGAGTTTGTCACCGCCTCGTTAAATGTATAGGCAATGTTGGACTGGCCGACCGCCATATAAACGTCCCCAACAAGAACATTCTTTATGGTTATCTCCTTAGTTCCGCAGGTAACGACCATATCGCTGCCCACCGTGTTTTCTTTTAAGGCTTTGGGGTATTCAACGCACCATTCTCCGTTTGAAATAACCCCTTTTGCCTCCTCGTCCATAAATTCCACAAAAACAAGATGTCCGTCGAGAGAGCTGTCGGCCGTTCCCCATACGCGGAATTGCTCATTTCGCTGCACGACCATATTGTCTCCAAAGGTCTTTGATACCGTAAAAGAGGAATAATCCGGCTGCACGGCATTGGCAAAAGCAGCCGTGCCCGTTCCTCCAAGTGCAAGAGCGGTGGTCAGCGCACCGGATAAAACCATCTTGAAAATCTTGTTCATAAAAACACTCCATATATTCCATATATAATGTAAGGATGCTGTTTCCTCAAAGGACATCGGAACCGTCGGCAGATCTGCGTCCGATTTACTGATTTACAATCGTTTTGCAGTCAATTTGCAATCCGCTCGCGGCCGGTTTACGGTTGGTTTACAGCCTACTCACCGCTTTTGCACGATGTCGAAAACATTTATCTTAAAATGCTCCCGGCGCGGCAGTCCCTTAATATGTTTTAATCATAACACATAAAAAGGAAAAAAGCAACCGTTCCTCCCGAAAGCGGCATTATCCGCATATGCAACAACGGACTTGTTTATCGGAACGCATACCCGGCTCAGGGGTCGGAGGAGTGCAGGAATATTGTTCAAAAGGGAGAACGGCAGAAAACTATCGGTGCATTTTACCGGTGCGATTTGCCGGTGCGGTGCATTGCCGATTTTGCTTGTGCATCTCAGTCCCGTTGTCTTTATCACCGTGTGAAGCGCTGCCGTTTGCACGATGCAACATTGCCGATTTTTGCGGTATAACATATTGTTTACAATTTTTCTGTTGACAATAAACTCCGCTTGTGTTAGATTGTTAGTCGGTTAATAGTTAATCGGTTAAATAATTGAAAGGAGAAGCGGAATGTTGTCGAAATCGGAAGAAATTTCTCTGCTCTTAAGAGAATTTCTGATGTATCACCGTATCAATCATCAGCGGTTTTTAGAAGACCTCGACCTTTATTACGGCCAGCCCATACTGCTCATGCACCTTTACGACAAGGGCGAGGCCACCCAAAAGGAGCTTGCGGGATATCTCAACTGTTCTCCCGCTGCCGTGGCCGTTTCGATTAAACGGCTTGAAAGAAAGGGGCTTCTCGAAAAGCGGGTAGATAATACCGATATGCGGTATAACAAGATAACCCTTACAGAGGAAGGAAAAAAGAGGGCGGTTGCCGCAAGGGCGGGACTGGACAGAATCGACCGCCGCTGCTTTGACGGCTTTTCGCAGGATGAGCTTGATACGCTGAAAAATTTCTACCAAAGAATGATAAACAACCTTAATTCGGAGGGAAAGCAATGAAACGATGGTTTAAATACATAAAACCCTATGCGGCCTATTTCATAACCGGGCCTCTTTGTATGATCGTCGAAGTGGTGGGTGAAATTTTTATGCCCTACTTTATGGCGCAGATAATAAACAATTACAGTGCCGGCAATCTGACGATCGGTTCAAGCCTCGGATACATGATCGGAATGGTGCTCACCGCCCTTGCAATGATGCTCGGCGGAGTGGGAGGAGCCTATTTCGGCGCCAAGGCTTCGGTCAATTTTGCGGCCGACATTCGCAACGACGTTTATAAAAAGGTGCAGGCCTTTTCCTTTGCCAACATCGATCGGTTTTCCACCGGATCGCTTGTCACAAGACTTACAAACGACGTTACCCAGCTGCAGAACTTTGTCAATATGGTGCTGAGAATGGCTCTGCGCGCCCCCGGAATGATGATCGGCGCCCTTGTTATGTCCATAGCCCTTGAGCCGAGGCTTTCGATGATATTCCTTGTGAGTATGCCGGTTCTTCTTGCGGCAATATTTATCATAACAAAAATGGGATTCCCCCGTTTTACAAAAATGCAGACCAAGATAGACGGGCTCAACTCCACCGTTCAGGAAAACATCACAAATGTCAGGGTGGTAAAATCCTTCGTGCGGGAGGATTTTGAGCAGCAGAAATTTGCCGCCGCAAACAGCGACCTTAAAAAGACCGGTATGGGAGCTATGAAGGTTATGATATTCCTTCAGCCCATTATGAGCCTTTGTATGTATTCCACCATAATCGCCGCCGTATGGTTTGGAAGCAAGCTTGTTATGAACAGCGGTATGGCGGTGGGAAATCTCTCGGCCTTCATAACCTATGTTACCCAGATACTTATGTCCCTTCTGATGGTCACAATGCTCTTTATGTTTTCTTCCCGCGCCATGGCCTCGGCAAAGCGTATTTCCGAGGTGCTTGACGAGCCTCTCGATCTTTCCGATGAAACGGCAAAGCATAAAGATCTTACGATCAAGCGCGGAAAAATCGAGTTTAAAAAGGTTGATTTCAGATACTATAAAACCAGCAAGGATGCGGTACTCAGCAACATCGATCTGACCATAGAGCCGGGACAGACGGTGGGCATTATCGGCTCCACCGGCTGCGGAAAGACCACCCTTGTTTCGCTCATTCCGAGACTTTACGACTGCGATAAGGGTCAGGTGCTCGTGGACGGCGTGGATGTTAAGGATTACAGTCTTTATAACCTGCGCGAGGGCATCGGTATGGTGCTCCAGAAAAACGTGCTTTTCTCAGGCTCCATTTCCGACAATCTGCGTTGGGGCGATTTAAACGCCACCGACGAGCAGATAACCGACGCCGCAAAGAAGGCCCAGGCCGATATGTTTGTCAAGAGCTTTCCGAATGGATATGAAACCATTCTCGATCAGGGCGGAACAAACGTTTCGGGCGGTCAGAAACAGCGGCTTTGCATTGCGCGGGCACTGCTTAAGCATCCTAAAATCCTCATTTTAGACGATTCTACCAGCGCCGTCGACACCGCCACCGAGGCCAACATTCGCGAAGCCTTTGCAAACGAGCTGTCAGACGCCACAAAGATCATAATCGCCCAGCGCATTTCCTCGGTTAAAGAGGCCGACAAGATAATCGTTATGGACGACGGAAAGATCGTCGGCGAAGGAACAAACGACGATCTGCTTAAAAACAATGAAACATACCGCGAGATTTATTATTCCCAGATAGACAAGGAGGAACTTTAAGATGGAAAAGAAAAGAACACTTGAAGACCTCCAAAAGCAGTACGGCGGAAAGAGCGGCGGCGGAAAGCGCCAAGGCCCCATGGGAGGACACGGCCCGGGCGGTCCCGGTATGAGAGGAGCAAAGGGCAAGCCCAAGAATATTGGAGGCACGGTAAAACGCCTGCTTCATTATGTGGGAGCGTATAAATTCCGTTTTATAATTGTGCTTGTTTGTATGCTGCTCAACACGGCGGCAAGCCTTTGCGGATCATATATGCTTGCACCCATAATCAACCGATTGACCCTTTTCGTCACCGGAAAGCAGGGCAGTATGAGCTCGATGGAGAGCTTTGCCGACAGCATAATTGAAAAGATATGCGGTCTGCCGGTCATTTCCGAAGCAATGGCATCAACGGCAGGCGCGGTTACGGTGTATGTCGCATCAGCACTTGCACTTCTCGGGGCGGTTTACGTCATTTCCATACTGTGCACATATCTTCAGGCGAGGCTTATGCTTTCCATAAGTCAGAACTCGGTGGAACGCATAAGAAACGACCTGTTCACCAAGATGCAGTCGCTGCCGGTAAGATATTTTGACCGCAACTCCACCGGCGAGGTTATGAGCCGCTACACCAACGACATCGACAACATCGACACCATGCTCAACAACTCCCTTGTATCTCTCGTCAGCGGCGCAGTCACCCTTATCGGAACCTTTATATTTATGATAACCACAAACATCTGGCTGACCCTCATTACCGTGGCATTTGTTCCGGTGTTCCTTTTCGCCGGCGGATTTATCGCCAAAAAGAGCAGCAAATACTACTCGGGACAGCAGGCAGCTATCGGCGCGGTCAACGGATACATTGAAGAAAGCGTTACCGGCAGCAAGGTGGTTAAGGTTTTCAACCACGAGCAGATCTGCGAAGAAGAATTTGAACTTTTAAACGACGATCTCCGCGAAAAGCAGTTTAAGGCACAGTTTTACGGCGGAATTATGGGCCCCATTATGGGCAACAGCTCCCAGGTCTGCTACGGCGTGACCATCGGTGTAGGCGGAATTTTAATGTGTCTCGGTCATATGACTCCCGGCGCATTGACGGTATTTGCCGGATATTCCCGCCAGTTCTCCCGCCCCATAAGCGAGATTTCAATGCAGACCAGCACCATATTTGCCGCTCTTGCCGGTGCTGAAAGGGTTTTTGCAGTTATGGATGAGCTGCCCGAGATCGATGAGACCGAGCAAAATGAAAAGGCCGTCGAGAAGGTGGAAGGCGAGGTTAAATTCGAGAATGTAACCTTCGGATATGTTCCCGAAAAGACCGTGCTTAAAAATCTTTCCCTTTACGCAAAGCCCGGCCAGAAAATAGCCTTTGTCGGCTCGACCGGCGCAGGAAAAACCACCATCACCAACCTGCTCACCAGATTCTACGACATAGACGAGGGGCAGATACTTATAGACGGTGTGGACATCAGACAGTATAACCGACTGTCCATCCGAAAGAAGATATCTATGGTTTTGCAGGACACCCACCTGTTCACCGGAACGATCAGAGAAAACATACGCTACGGCCGTCTTGATGCCACCGACGAAGAGGTTGAAGCAGCTGCAAGGCTTGCCAGTGCCCATTCCTTTATAATGAGACTGTCTAAAGGATACGATACCGTTATAGAGGGCGACGGCTCAAACCTTTCCCAGGGTCAGCGCCAGCTTTTGAACATTGCCCGCGCCGCCATCGCAAACACGCCCATTCTCGTGCTCGATGAAGCCACCAGCTCGGTCGACACCCGCACCGAGCAGCATATAGAGCACGGCCTTGACCGTCTTATGAAGGGCAAGACTACCTTTATAATCGCTCACCGTCTCTCCACCGTCCGCCACGCCGACGCCATAATGGTGCTTGAGCACGGCGAGATTGTCGAGCGGGGCACCCACGAACAGCTGCTTGAGCAAAAGGGCAGATACTATCAGCTTTACACCGGCGCCGCCGAGCTTGACTGACAGTAAGCTTTAAACAACAGCCGGCCGAACACCATACGGTTAGAGCATATGTTGCTTACCCTTATAATAAGTCAGGTATTCTCAAAGATCCGCCGCACTGCCGCTGCGCTGTGCGGCGGGTCTTTTTTACACCGGAATCTGTCGCAATTTCAGCTTTATATCTTCACATTCCGGCGCAAAGCAAAAAAATATTGCTTTTTTCGCGGAATTATGGTAAAATTTCTGTAACCTTTTATTTGCCGGCAAATTGCGTCCTTCCTTTTTGACAATGCGATTTGCCGCTGCGGCCTGCTTTGGACGTAGTTCTTAAGCGGCTGTTTATACGGCTGTTTAGCGGCCTGTTTGTGCGGCATTTTATGTCGGCACAGCCTTCACAGGTACTGTAAACCGCAAAGGCGGCAGAAAGGTATTACACAAAAACAAACATTCCATAACATTTTTGATTGGAGAGCAAAATGTCCGTTATATTTATGAATCCCCTTCATCCCGAGGACGCAGGCGAACTGTGGCCTCAGCTTTTGAAGGACAGAAAACAGCTTAAAAAACGCAAGGCCGAAAAGAATGCCGCCGTCATTTCGGGAACAATTTGTTTCACTCTCGAGCTTCTGTGCGCATTTTTCGGATATGTCTATTTATTTTTCGAGGATCGGCTGTTTGAATACTTTGAAAAGCTGCCCGTGGTCAAGCGGTTTTTTGATCTTATGTGCGATCACATTTTAAGCCGGGGAGAAATAAAATGGTATTTTTCCCTCGCTTTGACTGTCGGTCTCTTATTTGCTTTGCCGGTCGCCGTTTCCCTTGTTTTCAAGCTGTTCACGGCCCTTGTTTATCACCCTAAAGCGGCCGAGCCTTGCCCCGAGGGAAGCGATGAGCAAATCGCCGGGAAACTTTTCCGCTTTGCCGACGACAGCTTTGAGCTTAACGCAAAGCTCAACGACAGGGGCAAAGCACCCAAGATCGTTTCCATGGCGGCCACGGCAATTATGGCCGGCCTTTCGATATACGGTTTTATCTTTGTTACCGGAGCGCAGATCAAGGTTTCGATACCCCTGCTTGCGGTGGGGCTGATACTGCTTGTGGTTTCGCTCTTTTTTGCGGTTTACGGCCTCGAGACCCTCATTTCCCTTTTGATAAAGATTTTTTATTACCGTTCCAATAAAAATATATACGATTTCCGCACGGCGGCCGAAGAAATGTATAACGCCCTTTGTCCGACCGTCGAGAATCAGGCCGACCTTTCCGAGCAATCCGGTCATGCGGAGGATACCGATATGATCGGCAGCACTGCGGCAGGCGGCGATAACGGTACGGCAAGCACAGTACAAAGCGATGAGGACGCGGCGGAAGGAAACACTTTGTCCGATGAAATTGACATAACAGATGCAGCCAACATAACAGATAAAGACGATGTAACCGATGCGGTCAATGTATCCGATGCATTTGCTCAAAATGATGCCGCCGACAGTGCAGAAGATTCTTTTGTTTCGGCCGATAATCTGCCTTTAGAGGGATTCAGTGTTGTTTCCGATCAGGTTGAAAAATCCGTTGATTCTTTCGACGGCACATCTTCTTCAGACGGTGTATCCGCTTTGGACGATACACCCGTTTCCGACAACGCACCCGTTTCCGACAACGCACCCGTTTCCGACAACCCACCCGTTTTCGACGATGCACCCATTTCTTTCGATGATGCAGATATGAGCACAAGCCCGGCGGACGCAGGCGCAGATGCATCGGATGCAGGTGCGGCAAGCGCAAATACAACTACCACAGATACAACAGATTCCGTGACAGCAACAGATGCCGGTTCAGATACAAATGCGGCTGCTGCAGATACTGCAAATGCAGGCGCGGCAATTACAGACACAGCGGTTAAAGGTGCAGTTTATGCTGCGGCAGCCGGGGCTGCGGCCGTTACCGTGACTGCGGCATCACGTCCCGACATTTTTAAAAAAATCGACCAGGGCAAAGAGGGCAGTCTGAGCAAGGCCGAGCTGAAAAAGTATTCTCCCTCCCTTTGGAGCCCCCTTTATGTGGCCGAAAACGAGCAGCAATGCGTATCGGTTGTTTCCGAATACAACAAGGCGGCCATCGATTCCTTAAAACAGCACAGCTTTAACGACGGACATGAAGGACTTAAAAACGCCGCAAAATGCCTGCTTAAAATGGCCGAATACGATGCCGAAAAGTATGAGCCTCAGCTTTATATAACCCTTTACGCCATCGGAAAGGTGTCGGCCTTCGGTCAGAACGACCGCGAGCAGGCCAGAGCCTCCCTTGCCGCCTGCAGGAGAATTGCCGAAAAATGTGCGCGGCCCGAGCGCAAGGGTGCGCCCAGGGCGGAAAAGGAACTGACCGTCATACGCCGCATTATTTCCGATTTTGAAAGCGATATGACAATGGACGAGCTTAGAGAAAAATACGGCAAAAACTTCCCCGCCGACCTTTGCGGAAACAATTAAATGCAGTTTTCGTCAATTGCATCTTGCATATTTCACTCGCATTTATATAGTTGCATTATGGGTGCTGCCTGCCGCATCATCAGCAGCCGGTAGCAGTGCAAGCAGGCATCAAACAAACGGCAAAACAGGCAACCAACACACAGCAAGCAACAAACAAACCGCAAGCAAGCAGCAAATATACAACAAGCAATCAACATAAACAAACATATTAAACGGGCAAAGGCGCTCTCGCCTTGCCCGTTTTTTGCCGGCCTTTTTGCAAAGAGTTTTCTTTATTGCCAAAAGGCCTTTTTTTACAGCCGAATTTTGTTTGAAAACCTTGTTTTTTGCCGTCAGGCTTTATTAAAAGCCCTGTTTTTTTTCAATGGATGTTTTGTCGTTTTTTGCCTTATTACGGAATTTTTTGGGGAATAGTTCCTATCATCAATGGTACTATGAACTTCCGTTATTAGGTGATATAATCCCGAAAAGGGGCGAAAAAATGCGAGGCGAAAAAATGCAGGACATCGACAGAACAAAAATAAAAGGCGAGTGTTTAAACGGCGCTTACAGTGAACTTGCAGGTGTAATCGGTATAGATGCCGTACTCAAAATCTACTCAAAATACCGCGGAACGAGCATATTTCTGCCGGTAGAGCTGTTCAGCCGCGATTTTATACTCGGTCAGATAATCGATGAATACAACGGTCACAACATAAAGCAGCTTGCCACAAAATACGGCTACACCGAAAAGTGGATAAGAAAAATTCTTAAAGAACACATCGACAAAGGAGACTGAAAAGATTGGAAAACACGACGAAAAAGCCCATTAAAATAACAAGCCGGCAACTTATGATAATTATTGTCGTTGTGGCAGTTATTGCAGTGGTCATTTACGGAATTACCGGCAAAAAAAGCGGTAATACGGCAGCCCCGAAATCCACTTTGCCCATCACAGAGGAAAACCTGATTAACTTTTGGGAGAGAAAAGACGGAGAGAAAATCTGTCGACTGGGATTTGAATACGGCAATGAATTTTTCTATTCGGAATTTCCTTCCGAATCGACCGTTACACCCGAGCTTACGGTTGCCAACGCCACGTACAAAATAACGGCCGACGGACTCATAATTATGACATACGAAATCGACCTTGAAAACCACACCGATACATATAATATCAGTCTCACCGAGGACAGCCTGACCCTTACGGCCGTAAAGGGCGGCGGCACCCTCCTTGCGGGAAAATACACGCCGGAAGATAGCGGTACGACCGGTTCGGACGGCTCGAATGTTTCGCAGGCAGCAGAAAACTCCCAGCCCGCAGCAAGCACTGAGAAATCCGCCAACGGAAACCCTTCCAACGCAGCGGGAACAACTCAGCCCGGTCAATCGGCTCAAGGCCAGGGCGGCGGATCGGCCGCAGGTTCTTCCCGGTCGGCGGGAGGCGGCCAGACCGCTCAACCCGTTTCCGACAACTGGAAGCAACTTTATATCGATTATGTCAATTCTTTGGGAGACGACTGGTATTATAATATTTTTTACCTCGATTCCGACAGGGTTCCCGAGTTGTACATTCAGGGTAAAAGCGAGTATCTCGGAGCAAAAATTCTCACCGTTTCGGGCGGAACGCTTGTCTTTAAAGAGCTTTCCTCCACCTACACCGAGGCCATTTGCTCAAAGGGTCTTCTTTTGTCCTCGGGAGGACATATGGGCTACTACTTCGATCAGGTCTACCGTTTACAGGGCGGATCATTTGTCAAAATATTTGACGGAGAATACGGCGTCGACGACAACACAGTGTATTATGACGAAAGCAACTATAAATATAAAGCCGACGGAGCATCGGTCTCCAAAAGCGATTATGACTCCAAAAAAAGAGCCGCTTTCAACGACTATGATTCAATTATTATCGGAGCAAATATGAGCAAATCGGAAATCATCGACGATATATCACACAGAGCATAACACACATTATAAATAAAAAATCAGGAGGAAAAGGTATGGATAAAAAGACGTTATTTCAAAACATTACAGCGGTTTTCGGGGTGCTGTGCATCATATCGCTTGTCTTCCCCTATTATGTTGCATCGGCCTCGGCAACGGTTGCGGGACAAAGCGCTCAGGCCTCCGAAAGCATAAACGGAATATCCTTTGTGACCGAATGCGGCGCATGGGGAATCATCTTTGCCGTCAGCCTTGCGGCAATACTTGTTTTCAATTTTATAAAACAGCTCGAACAGTTTAAAAAGCTTATAAATATCATCGGGGCGGGACTTATGATAATTTCACTTTTCTCGGCATCGTCCATTGCTTCGGGTGCGTCCGGAGAGGCAAGCACGGCGGCGGTCAGCGTCTCATTGGGACACGGGCTCGGTTTTTGGATCGCCCTTTTGTGCTCGATTGGAATTGCCGGCGTAGCTATCGTAAACTTTTTGAATTTGCAGGGCAATCCTGTTTTTGACGCAGTTAATACATCGGTCGACGGTGAAGGAACCGACGGCTCGGCGCAAAGCGTCAATTTGTCCGAAGCGGCCGAAAAGATTGCCGGCGCAGCAAAAAACATTGCCGGCACCGTTTCCGAAAAGGTCGGAAATTTAACCGACAAAGCAAAGGCCGGCAAAACCGCTCCGGCAGGTACGGCCGCACCGGTTTCGGCAGAGGAAGCCGCACCTGCAGTTTCCCCTGTTTCGGCGCCTGCAGCAGTTCCCCATGTTCAAAACGCAGCGCCCGCAAACATACAAAGCAGCGAAAATGCCGCTCAAAACACCATTCAGGCGCCTTCTGCCGAAAGCTCTGCAGCCGCCGCCAAAGCCATGGACAGCGACGCCATAATGGAAAAGATAAATAAGCTCTTTGATATGAAGGAAAAGGGCGTTTTGACTGAGCAGGAATACAACGAGAAAAAGGCTGCCCTGCTTAAGCTGATGTAACAAGGGTGGAAGAGAAATGGGAGAGAAAAAGAAATTTGACAACCGTATTATAATCGGCATTGTTGTTGCCGTGGCGATAGTGGGTGTGGTTGTATATGCCGTTTTCGGCGGAAAAGGCGATAAGGGGAACGGCCTTCCGTCCCTTTATTCCGAGCCGGCCCAAAGCGTCGTTTCTGACGAGCAGTCGGAAATTTCAGAAGGAATATCGGAGCTGCCTTTAGAGCAATCGCAGGCTGACAGCGAGACTGCTCCGCCGCAAACCGACACTACGCAGACAGCAACCGCACAAGACGGGCAGCAGCAATCCTCAGATGAAGGATTTCGTCTTCCCGACGACATTGTAAATGCGCTGAACACGAGCAGATACGATCTCTTCGGCTCATATGTGCCCGCTCCCCACTGGCACAACGATGGCGGAGACTCCTACGACATCGGTCAGCTGACATATAATTTTTACGCCGGAACCGATTACAGCGAGCCGCCGGCATCGATAACGGGAAATGTCAGTATCCTTTTCCCTGAAAGGTCATATTACACGGGTATGGAGCTGAAGCTCAAGCTGGGAAACTGTTTTATAAGCGACACTTATGATGAGAACGCATTTTCTGCCTACTGTATTCAGGCAAAATGGCAAGGATACACAATTACCTTTTATTCAGACGATCCTTCAATGGTCACATATGTGGAAATACGCAGTCCTAAATATTCGTTTTATTAATTTTGCTTTGCCGCTTACGCCGATAAAATTTGAATGCAGCAGGTGAAAGAATGAGTTTAGTTGCATTTATCTGCACCGTTGCAAGCTATCTGTTGTTCTTTTTATTTAACCTTGATGTGCTGGCTTTTGTCATTCATTATTCATTGAAGAATTTCGCACTCTGATGATTAATGATTAATAAAGTGGTGAAAAAATACTATAACGCAAAAAATCCTGCCAAAAAGTCGACAGGATTTTTTGTTTTGGTGCCGGAAGCGGGGGTCGAACCCGCACGGTGTCGCCACCACCGGATTTTGAGTTATTTGCTTCACAGGGAATACAAACGAACTCAACCCCTTATGGAGGTCGCTAACGGACACCAAAAGCGTTGCAAACAGTACTACTTTTGAAACTGGTGTGTAAAAAAGCTCCGTTTCGTCTGCCATTTCCGTACTTTTCAATTTTGACGGAAATTTTGGATTTTGGAGGGACATCGGAGGGATGTTACCCCCAAACGGAGTACGGTCTGGAACTGATGATGGCTTTATTCAATATCGTACAGGGGCTTATTTCCACCATTATGACCGCCGCAGGATTCGGCGCAGCAGGTCAGACGGTTTTACCCTCTGAAATCGTAACAGCAGTTGAGGACTGCGGATTTTTTGAATCTATCCCATTATGGGCGGTAACGCTGATCGGAGGCCTGTTCATTACGGTATGACAACGAAACCCGGCGAGGGTGTGTTCGGCGGCGGGGACGCTTCTTAATTTCAAAACA
>CAJJNV010000022.1 GCA_905193225.1 uncultured Oscillospiraceae bacterium
AGTGTCGCACCTTCGACCTCTCGGACAACTCTCCGTATACCTCAAGTGTAATCCTTGCTCCGGAAGAATGCAAGAAAAACACGCAAGAACAATATGAAATTGTGAAATCCGAACCCGCTCAAAGCTCTGTGCGGCAGACATTTTCAGCGGACGAAACGGCCGGAGCTTCCAAAAATTTCGAGTCAGCCCCGTTATGACCACTTCGATACCTCTCCGTGTGTGCACTTTTCAGTGCGGTAATTATTCTATCAAAAAGAAGGGCCTTTGTCAAGAATTATTTATGCGTTTGAAAGATTTTTCTAAAGGTTTTTTTATGAAGGGTTGATTTTGCCGTAAGATGTTGGCAGGGTATCGGAGGACGTGGAAAAAATCAGTGTGGTGCCGGAAAATACGGTAGGGTGTAAAAAATATCGGTGGGTGTCGCGAGATGCTGGTAGAGTAGTGTGAATATGCCGGTGGGAAGTCTGAAAATACGTCAGATATGTGAAAATGTTGGCAGTGTATCATAGGGATATGGTGACGTGGGGGAAGATGTTAAAAAAATGTTGCAGTATGTTCGTCTATTTTAAAAAAATACTTGATAAAAGGGGTTTAAAAAAAATATTTGCTGTGATATAATTGTCTCTGTGTTGAAAAGGAGTCGGTTTTTATGAAATATATTGTACTTTTATGTGACGGAATGGCAGATTATCCCCTTAAAGAGCTTGGGGATAAAACTCCTATGGAGGCGGCAAACAAGCCCGCTATGGAGAGACTCGCAAAAACCGCCGAGATCGGCCTTGCAAAAACCGTTCCCGACGGAATGAAGCCGGGCAGCGACGTAGCCAATCTTTCGGTTATGGGATATGATCCCGCAAAATACTATACCGGCCGTTCTCCGCTGGAAGCGGCAAATATGGGCATTGCTCTTGACGATTGTGATGTAGCAATTCGCTGCAACCTCGTAACCTTAAGCGACGAGGAAAATTTTGAGGACAAAACCATGGTCGATTACTGCGCCGGAGACATTTCCTCAAAAGAGGCGGCCGAGATAATCAAATCGGTCAATGAGGCTCTTTCAAACGAAAAATACCGCTTTTATCCCGGTGTCAGCTACCGCCACTGCCTTGTGTGGAAAAAGGGCAGCGTAGACATTGGCACTCTCACCCCTCCCCACGACATTAGCGGCAGGGTCATCGGTCCCCACCTCGACCGTGACGAGGGCGCAAAGGAACTCATCGAAATGATGAAAAAGAGCGGAGAGGTTCTTAAAAACCACCCCGTCAATTTAAAGAGAATAAGCGAAGGCAAGCGTCCCGCCACCCACATTTGGCTTTGGGGACAGGGCAAAAAGGCCGTTCTCGATGATTTTTACAGCAAAAACGGGCTTAAAGGCTCGGTCGTTTCGGCGGTTGATCTTGTTCAGGGAATCGGAACCTGCGCCAATATGAAGGTTTGCAAGGTTGAAGGCGCCACCGGATACATTGACACCAACTTTGAGGGAAAGATGCAGGCTGCCTTTGATGAGCTTAAAAACGGACAGGATTATGTTTATATCCACGTCGAAGCCCCAGACGAGTGCGGACACAGGGGAGAGGTTCAAAACAAGGTCAAAGCCATTGAGGAAATCGACAAAAAGATCCTTGCTCCTCTGCTCGAAAAGCTTAAGGAACTTGACGATTACACCATCCTCATTATGCCCGATCATCCCACACCCCTTTCGACCATGACCCACGCCTCCGATCCGGTGCCATATCTGCTTTACCGCAGCAATAAACCGGTTGAATCGGCAGGAGTGTTCAGCGAAAAGGGCGCAAAGGAAAGCGGCATATATGTGGACAAGGCCTTTACGCTTATCGACAAAATGAAAGAAAATTAACAATAGGAATTAGGGGAAAAAGGGTATGAAAATCGGATTTGACAATGATCTGTACATAAAAAAACAAAAGGAATATATAACCGAGCGCATAAAAAAGTTCGGCAACAAGCTTTATCTCGAATTCGGCGGAAAGCTGTTTGACGATTACCACGCCGCCCGTGTTCTTCCCGGCTTTGACCTTAACGGAAAGGTTAGACTGCTGAGAGAATTCAACGATCAGGCCGAGGTCATCTTCTGCATAAACGCCGCCGATATCGAAAAGAAAAAAATACGCGCCGATTTCGGTATTTCCTACGATATGGATGTGCTCAGACTGATCGACAATTTAAGGGGAATGGATATTTCGGTCAACAGCGTGGTTATTACCCAGTATGCCGGTCAGCCTTCGGCCGAAGCCTTTCGCAAAAAGCTTGAAATGCGCGGCGAAAAGTGCTATTTTCACTATCCCATAAAGGGCTACCCTCTTGATGTCGAACGTGTTGTAAGCGATGAGGGATACGGTGCAAATCCATATATCGAAACCACCCGCCCGCTTGTTGTCATAACCGCTCCCGGCCCCTGCAGCGGTAAGCTTGCCACCTGCCTTTCCCAGCTTTATCACGAATATAAGAGGGGAGTAAGCGCCGGCTATGCCAAGTTCGAGACCTTCCCCATTTGGAACATTCCTTTAAAGCATCCGGTCAATATGGCATATGAAGCCGCCACCGCCGACCTTAAGGATGTCAATATGATCGATCCGTGGCACCTTGAGGCTTACGGGAAAACCACCGTCAACTATAACCGCGACATCGAGGTTTTCCCGGTGGTCAACAATATTCTGACCAAAATTACCGGCCAGCCCGGCCTTTACAAGTCTCCCACCGATATGGGCGTTAATATGGCGGGATACGGAATAAGAGACGACGAGGTCGTCAGAGATGCGGCAAAGCAGGAAATAATCCGCCGATATTACAAAGCCCGCTGCGATTATAAGCAGGGCAGGGGAGATTTGGAGACGGTTGAGCGTATCGAATCGCTTATGAACGAGCTTGAGCTTTCGACCAACGACCGCAGGGTGGTTGCGCCTGCCCTTGCAAAGGCCGAAAAGAGCGGAGAGCATGCCGTTGCAATCGAGCTTCCCGACGGAAAGATTGTCACCGGACGCTCGGGAGAGCTTCTTACCGCCTCGGCCGCCGCCGTGCTCAATTCGGTTAAGGAAAGGGCGGGTATAAGGGACGAAATGCTGCTTATGTCGCCTGTTGTACTGGAGCCCATCATCAAGATGAAAACCGAGGTTTTACGCTCCAAGCAGAAAAATCTCAGTCTTACCGATGTGCTCCTTGCGCTGAGTATCTGTGCCGCCACAAATCCCGTGGCAAGTCTTGCCGTCACCGAGCTTAAAAAGCTTGAAAACTGCGAGGCTCACGCAAGCTGTATGCTAACCTCGTCGGATGACAGCGCCCTTCGCAGCCTCGGTATCAATGTCACCTGCGAGGCAGAATATCCCTCGTCCGACCTTTATTATGTTTAGTTTCTTAAACGGAATAATCATTTCTGTGAGAAATGACATATAAAAACAAACAAGTATAATTAAATTCGTTTTTACGGAGAATTTTTAACAAGGTTATTGACATTTAAAGCCAAAGTGATAAAATGTGCATATGAACCCCAAGCAACCTGTGTGCTATGGTTATGTGAAAGGATATTTATACTTTCGGTTTAATGTTACACTCATCGGCAGAAAAGCCGAAAAAATATAGGAGGAAAAGAAAATGAACAGCAAAAATACAAAAAAAGCATTACTCACAAGTGTGCTTGCCATGGTCGTTTGCCTTGCAATGCTGGTCGGATCGACCTTTGCCTGGTTTACCGACACCGCCACCACCGGCATCAACAAGATCCAATCGGGTAATCTTGATGTGGAGCTTGAGTACAGCAAGGATTTCGCCGAGTGGAAAAAGGTTGACAATACAACCAAGGTATTCGAGGACAGCACAGAGTGGGAGCCCGGCCGCACGGAGATTGTATATCTTCGCGTTAAGAACGCCGGAAACCTTGCGCTGAAGTATACCCTCGGGTTAGGCAACATCTATGAAAGCAAAGGAAAAAATGTTGCGGGAGATTTTTATTTTCTCAGCAACTTCGTAAAGATGGGTGCAGTGGAAGCCACTGCCGCATTTGAAAACCGCGCAGCGGCGATAGGCGCCGTTGAGCCCGTGGCCGATACCTTTAAGGCTCTCGGTGAGAAGGGCGTTGTCGGTGCAACTCTTAACTCCGGCGCAGCCAAAACATATGCAATGGTAGTTTATATGCCTACCGAAGTCGGAAACGAGGCAAATCCGAAAAATAAAGATCCTTACTGGGCAGCAAAGCTTTCGTTCGGCGTCAGCGTAAACGCTTCCCAGGCAACGGTTGAAAACGACAGCTTCGATAATATGTATGATGAAAAAGCTCCTACCGTTTTCGCAAAATTCAGCACGCAGGCCGGTGCTCATGAAATCACCGAGAACATGCAGGCTAACGGCCGCACCGGTGCAGTAGAGGCTCTTAAAGACGCTCAGGTTACCATCAACGCCGATGTGTATGCCGTATACGCCAAGGACAATGACGGCGTCGGCGCAGCTATAGCTGTCTGGGCTGATGCAGACAGTAAGGTCGTTATCAACGGCGGCGACTTCCGTCAGGTCGGCGCTCCCGCAGATGATAACTGCGATTTGATTTATGCAAGTAAGAATGCACAGATTGAGATTAACGGCGGTACCTTTAAGGCTGCTCAGCCCAACCGTACCCTCAACTGCGATGATACGACTCCCAATGCAAGGATAACCGTTAAGGGCGGTAGCTTCTATAAATACGATCCTTCCAAGCCTACCCTCGGCGATACCGAAGTTGTTGTTGCCGATGGATTTAAGGTTGTTCAAAACGGCGACTGGTATGATGTTGTTCCCGAATAATATTGTACTTTAACCAACTTAATAAAGAGGCAGGGCTTGTTCCCTGCCTCTTTGCATTTTTATTTCCGGTTGTATAATCGGGAGATTATGACCCGACGGATTTTAACGAAAGATTTTTTAAATTTGTAAAAACAGCCCGCTTTAACCTGCCGAAGCATCGACCCTTCTTTTTCCGAAGAAAGAGTTTTTAACCGATGAAATTGTAATGTGTTATACAAAAGAGTGTAAAAATTCTTTTGAACATATTGACAAGAGGTTAAGGCAGTGATAAAATTTCGGTGTACGGAAAAAGAGACTGTGAGGTCGCGGCTTTTCGTAGGACGAAAAATTTTCAGGAGGCAAATAACAATGAACAGTAAAAACACCAAAAGAGCACTTGTAACAAGCGCTCTTGCTATGCTTGTTTGCGTAGCAATGCTGATCGGATCGACCTTTGCCTGGTTTACCGACACCGCTACTACCGGCGTTAATAAGATTCAGGCCGGAAATTTGGATATTAAGTTGTTCTATGCAAATAACGCCACCGGCGAGAACGCCGATTGGACGGAGGTTACTGCCGATACAAAGCTCAACTTCCTTCAGAAGCAGGCCGATGGTTCGGTTGCACAGGGAACCGACATTTACTGGGAGCCCGGTTGTACATACAGCTTGCCTGCGTTGAAGGTTGTCAACAACGGAAATCTCGCGCTGAAGTATAAAATTGTGATTACCGGCATTCAGGGCAGCGCAAAATTAAACAAGGTTATTGACTGGACAATGAAATTGGGAGACGCCGATTTTGTCATGGGCAGCGAGCATAAACTGGCTGCAAAGACCGCCGACAGCGAATCTTCCGATATTTTCACCGTTTCCGGTACAATGCAGACTTCTGCCGGAAATGAGTATATGAGAGAAAAAATCGACGGTATCAACATTACCGTTTACGCCACGCAGGATGCTGTTGAAAGCGACAGCTTCGGCAACGACTACGATAAAAATGCAGACGGCACGCCCCAGTTTGACACCTGGTATGACAACGTCGCAACTACCGCAGCGGTTAATTCCGTCGGCGATACCGTTATTAAGGACAAGGATTCAGAGCCTACCGTTCAGGCAACCGTTCCCAAGGACAGCACCGCCGCAACCACCCTTACCCTGATTAAAAACGAGGCTGCAACTCCCTCCAACATTACGGTTGAGACCGGCACCAAGGCGCTTACTGCCGAGGTTAAGCTGATTGACCAGGACGGAAACAAGGTATCTGCAAAAAGCGGCAAATTCTTTACCGTATCCTTGGCAATCGGAAAGGCTCTTAATGTTGTCGGCTTCTATCACAGCGGAACCGCTCTTACGAAGGCTGCCGACGCAAACAGCCTGACTGCAAACGATATGTATTTCTATGATACCGCTACAGGCTATGTGACCTTTACTACCGACGACTTTTCTCCCTTTACCGCAGTTGTTTCCGACAGTGTTTTCAGCGGCGGAGACGGAAGCAAAGCACATCCCTATCTGGTTGCAACGGGTGAACAGGCCAGTCAGATGGAAAAAGCCAAGGGATATTTCAAGTTTATAAACGATGTTGTTGTGACAGATGAAATTTATCTTTCCGGCAAGACCGTGGTAATTGACCTGAATGGCCATTCGGTTAAGCTTGACTATGCCGACGGGGTTAAACCCAACAACGGCAGCGTGTTTTATATTGGGGGCAAAAAATCAAGCCTGACGATTAACGACAGCAGTGAGGGTCAAACCGGCGCTGTTATCGGCTCCGATAAGACGTATACCAATAAGGTTACCAGCGCGGTTAGAGCAGGAAATTACGGAAAGCTGACCATTAACGGCGGTCACTTCTACGGCATGAGCGAGGGCACCTCCTGCATCTTTGTCTATACCAGCATGTCCAGCGGAAGCAAGGCTACCGTTACGATTAACGGCGGTAAATTTGAAACCGCAAGCCCCTCTAACGGGACTTATTTTGTGCTGAATCATCAGGACAACGCAACCGGCGGCTGCACCATTACGGTGAACGGCGGTTCCTTCAAAAATTATAATCCCGGTGTAACTGAGGTTGACCCGGTGAACGCCAAAACAGGAAAGATCGTTCTCGGAACAGGCGCAAGCACTTCGTCTGCGGAAATCGACGGTGCTGTTTGGTACACGGTTTCGAAATAAAGCTTTGAAATATAAAGAGATAAGGAGTTTTTCCTTATCTCTTTTTTTTGGGAGAAATTAAACACACTTTCTGTTTTGCCGAAATGTTTGCCGAGGTCGGATTTGAAAATTTATCGCCCAAACGACTGCGAGGGGCGGCTGCGTTTTTGGCAAAAGCTTCCGCCCATGAGAGCCGTGTAAATACAAAAGAGAAACAGTGACGCGTTGCAAAAGCTTATTGCCAAAAAGACCGCAAGGACAAAAAGAAAACCCAGCGTTACGAGAGACACGGCTTTGCATATTTTGTCGGCGGATTCCGGGCAGGTCGAACTAAGCAGGCAACAGAGAAAATTCCCGCCGTCAAGCCCCGATACGGGCAAAAGATTAAAAAGTCCTACGCCGAGATTTGATGCCGAAAAAACAAAAAGATTGTCTTTTTTGCACCTCGAAAAAAGTAGGAATCCCAAGAAGCAGATAGCAAAGTTTGTCGTAATGCCTCCCATATGGATTGCAAGCTCAGAAACAAGTGGCAGGGGAAATTTAGGCTTTTTTACATCTATGGAAAATGGAAAAAAATCGATGCTCACAGGCGGGCATTTGATTATTGCCATTGTAAGAAGGTGCCCTGCCTCGTGACACAAACAGCATAAAAGCATTGTGCTGATTTGCCCTGTTTTATCGATTATCAGAAGGGCGGTCAGCCAAAGCAAAAAGAGCGGGGAAATGTATATTTTACAGCCGAAAAGGCAAAAGCTCATATGTGCCTTACCTGCTATATGTTTAAAATCCAAAGAGGATTTATACGCACGCCGCCTATCCTTATTTCAAAGTGGAGGTGAGGGCCGGTGGAGACGCCGGTGTTTCCCGAAAGGGCTATGGTCTGACCCTGGGAAACCGTTTCGTCCTTTGCGACGGCTACCTTGCTTAAATGGGCATATTTTGTGTCTACCTTTTCGCTGTGGGAAAGGGTGACGAAATTTCCGGCCGAGGAATTGTATCCCGTGTCCTTGACCACCCCCGGCAGGGCGGCCTTTACCGGAGTACCGCTTTCAACGCCGATGTCAATGCCGCCGTGCAAAAGATTGGTGCCGTATATGGGATGTATGCGGTAGCCAAAATCCGAGGTCAGCTGACCGTCTACCGGCATAATAATGTTGTTGACGGGGGAGGAGCTGCCGCTTTTTGAACCGGAAAACGCAGCTGTGTTTGCGGTGCCGTTGTCGGAACTTCCTTCCGATGAATTGCAGTCCTTTGACCAAAGAAGGGTTGAATTTTTGCCCGCAAGGTTGCTTTTTTGAAGAAGATTTTCAGCTGCGCTGCCGTTTTGTGTTCCTGTTTCAGAAGAAGGGAAAGATACGCCCTGATCGTTTGACGGATCGTTGGATTGTCCCGGCTGCTGTCCGTCCGATTGAAGGCCCGGCTGCGCATTTGTCTGATTGCCTGTCTGATCATTTATCTGCCCGTCTGATGCTCCGCTTGCGAAGCCTTCTCCCGTCGACCCATCGTTCAAAACGCCCGCTGTCCCGCCGTTTTCAAAGCCTGCTGTTTGGCCATTTGCCGAACCGGTTGGGCTATCGGGTGTAGCGACTGATTGATTGACTTCGCTTTTATAAACGGCCGACGACAGTGCCGATCTTACCTCCTCGACCGTCATACTGTGAAAAACCGTTTGCTTCATTTTTTCACTCGCAGTCGAAAAAACCTCTCCGCCTATGGCTTTAAGCCCGAAAACACACAAAATTCCCAAGGCGCAAACGGCCGATTGAAACAGCAAAAGCCTGACCTTTGGATCCTTAGGCTTTTTGGCGTTTTGTTCCGGCGTGTCGTCTATGTCGGGAAGGCTTTCCCGATATTGATAGTTTTCATTTAAATCCACAAAAATCACTCCCGTTTAATTTATATGACGGGCTGTCCTTTAAAATGCTCTTGACAAATGACTTTTAAGGGGATATTATTTTATTAAGAATTGGCGGGGTCAAACCCTGCTTTCTTAACCGAGCGGACTGAGCAGTCGCGTGCACCTTTTGGTGTATGAGGAAAGTCCGAGCCCCGCAGGACAGGATAACGGCTAACGGCCGCCGAGGGTGACCTTAGGGAAAGTGCAACAGAGATATACCGCCGAGAAATCGGTAAGGGTGGAAAGGCGAGGTAAGAGCTCACCGGAACGCGGGGAACCGCGTTGCCCTGTAAACCCTATCCGGAGCAACATCAACTGGGACGATACGCTTGTCCGGCGTGTTCCGAAAGATGGCTTGAGCGGCGGGAGCAATCCCCCGTCGAGATAGATGACTGCTTTCAACAGAACTCGGCTTATAGGTTCGGTCGGTTTGCGATTTTCGCAAAAACAGATCTTCGTTTCTTCGGAGATCTGTTTTTTTGTTGGTTTTAAAATCTGTCGAGATGTTCGTCTGCGCCGCCTTATAGGCGAAGGTGTGCCGTTATAAAGGCTGTCTGGAAATATAAAAACACCGCGGAAAGTTGTTTTTTTAACCTTCTGCGGTGTTTTTGCAAGTAAAACAAATTAAAGATATTGCTTGGATTTGCCGTGCGTATGAAACGCACTGAGTTAAGGGATTAAGTCTTAAAATTTCTCGGCAAAGGCCTTAAGTTCGGCGGAGGACATACGGTTTACGACCTTGCCCTCAACCACCTTTGCGCCTTTAAAAGAGGGAATAAGTTCCTCGGTGGTTTTGCCCATTCCGCTTCCGCCCGATGTGGCAAAGGGAACGATGGTTTTACCCGAGAAATTATAGCTTTCGCCGAAGGTGTTAATAATAGTCGGCGCAACATACCACCAGATGGGGAATCCTACGAATATCGTGTCGTATTCCGAAAGATCGAGAGTCTTTTTGACCATCTCGGGACGAAAGCTTTTGTTCTTCATTTCCACCGTGCTGCGGCTTGAGGAATTTGTCCAGTCGAGATCGGCCTTTGTGTAGGCTTCTTTTGGCTCAATCTCAAAAAGATCTGCACCGATCTCCTTCGCAAGAGTCTCCGCTGTTGATTTTGTTACTCCGCTTGCCGAAAAATATGCTACAAGTTTTTTCATAAAAAAGACCTCCGTTAAAATTTTGCGGGTTAATTACTTTGAATTTTTATCCGATCGTTGATCAGTCCCTGTATCAATGAGATGCCGACGGGCGGAATGCGTCAGTGTGCGGTTCAGGCAAAATAGCCTTCGGGAACGGGAAAGTCGCAGCTGTCGCTTTGGCAAACTCCCAGCGCCCGCAAAACCACTGCGGCCATAGTTGCGGTATGGAAGTCCTCGCTTTCAAGCTTGCCCGATTTAAGGCCCTTGCCCACGGCAATGTAGGAATTAAGGCGCTCCTTGTCGTCGTTTCCGCCGTGGCCGTGGCCGATTCCGCCGTGATCGGTGAGGATTATGAAGAGGGTGTCGTCTTTTCTACCGCTTTTCTCTATTGCCTCATATATGCGCCTGCAGTTTTGCTCGGCCGCCATAATTGCAGAAAGATGCTCCTTAGAGCCATATCCTCCGTGATGTCCCGCTTCGTCCACATTGTCGAAGGCAATGAAGGTGAAAAGGGAACGGTCGGTTAAAAGCTTTGAAACAATTTGATCGGTGAGGGAATTGTCGTCGTTTCTGAATTTTTCAACCCCGATGTTGTGCTCTATTCCGCCGAAATTTATCGGCTCCCAGTTGACGAAGGAACAAAGCTTTGCAAAGGGATATTTGTCTCTCAAAAATTTAAAAACCGAGGGATAATCGCTGTTATCGGGAGCGGGAGTCACCGAAAGCTTTTCATTGTTATACCCATGTTTCTCAGGACCTACACCTTTAAGCATGGCGCACCAGTTTTCGGCCGAAATGGTGGGAAGCACCGACAGGGCGGTATCTGTGTAAAGGGCGTTTTTATCCTTTCTCAAGGCGTCAAAAAAAGGCGTGTCGGCAAGGCGGTCGTAATTCCCCATTCCGTCGATTCCGGCAACCACCACATGTTTAAAGAGGGGAGAAGGGCCTTCCGCTTTCTTTGCAAGAAAGTTTATCGAATCGAAAAGGTTTCCCGACAGCTCATCGAGAGTTGCTTCGGGCATGGTTTCGGCTTTTGTGACCACCGAGAGGGCGCGGTTATAAGCGTTTTCAAAGTTTTCGCGGGAGGTGTTTTCAAGATCCGCAAAAACACTTGTTTCTTTTATTTTCTTTGCCTTTTCTATGGCGGATTTATATTTTTCGAGAGATGTCATTTGGTTTTGCTCCTTTTTGTCGGAAAGTGTTCCGATGTTTATAAAATCATTGTGTCGGGAATAAAACAGACTGTTGCCGGTTCATTTCCACTCCACAATATTTTACCACAAAAACAAATTCTTTGCAACAAAGAATAAGAAAAACGGAGGGCAAAAGCCCTCCGTCTGATGTGTTATAATGTTTTGACAAGCTCTTTGAGATAGGCCTTGAAATCCTCGCCGATTTCAGGGTGGTTTAAAGCAACCTCACAGCCGGCCTGCATTATTCCGAGCTTGTTGCCCATATCATAGCGCTTGCCGGTAAATTCCACTGCAATCATGGATTTTTCCCTTGCGGTGGTCTTCATAGCGTCGGTAAGCTGAAGCTCGCCGCCTGCGCCGAGAGGTGTACGCTCGAGAATGTCGAAAATTTCGGGTTCAAGAACGCATCTTCCCAAAATCGAATAGAGCGAAAGCACCTTGTCGGGAGTGGGTTTTTCGACCATGTCGGTTACCTTAAAAATTCTGTCCTCAAGGGGATCAACCTTTAGGGAACTGTATTTCCCGATGGCCTCGGGAGAAACCTTGTTTACTCCCACAACGCCCTTGCCGTATTTGTCGTATGCACGGCAGAGCTGGGAAATGGCGGGATCATCGCCTATGATGACATCATCACCGTAAAGAACTGCAAAGGGGTCGTTTCCAATGAAGGAACGGGCCTGAAGAACGGCGTGCCCCAGTCCCCTGGTCACCTTCTGGCGAAGGAAGAATATGTTGGCCATAGAGGCAATGTCCCCAAGCTCTTTAAGCATATCCTCCCGTCCGCCCTTTGCCTTTAAAGCGGCTTCAAGCTCGACGGCGTGGTCGAAGTGATCCTCGATTATACCCTTTCCGCGGTTGGTGATTATGAGAATGTCGGTAATTCCGGCACGCACAGCCTCTTCAACAATGTATTGAATGGCCGGCTTGTCAACGATGTTGAGCATCTCCTTGGGGCAGGCCTTTGAAGCGGGAAGAACTCTGGTTCCGAGTCCCGCTGCCGGTATAACAGCTTTTTTCACCATTTTTAAATCTCCTCTTTTTGTATAAATTGTTGGTAATCGGTAAGATGTTTTTAAATTTCCGCCCGCTATATCAGGGTTGAAAGAAGCGGCGAAAGGAAGCTTACGGCACACCAAAGGGCAACCGGAGCAAAGATGTTGACTCCGCCGCGCTTTCTCAGCTCAAGGGGAAAATCCTCGCTTTCTGCGGCCCGGGCGTCTTTTATTATCGACAGACACTTCTTCTTATAAATGTAGTCGCCGAAAAGCCCGAAAAGTATGCGGGATATAAGGGTCAGTCCCGCTCCTATGGCAAAAACCACAATGAATTTCAGCGGAGCGTTTTTGAGTATCTGTTCGCCAAGCTCGTAATAGTTTATGGTGGAAGCAGAGCTGGATATTTTAATGAGTGTGTCGTCGAGAAGGGACATCATAAGACCGCAGATCAGGCTGAGTGTGGCCGAGAGGGTGCCTGCAATGTAGCACTTGCGGTAAAAGAACCAGTAAGGTCCCAGGAAAAATGCCGCCCAGTTCCAGTCGGTGCGATTTTTTCCGCAATTTTTAAGGCCGGTGAATTTAGGAATGTAACGCTGGGTGTTTACGGTTACGGTAAGAGCTACCGTCTGAGCCTTTTCACCATCGATGTCGGTTTGAGGCTCCACTCCGCCCAAAGGATCAAAGCGGTTATATCCGTTAAAGGTGCCCTGCCCGAAGGGATCAAATTTCTGAGTGTCGTTTCCGTGTTCGTTGGAATATACCGGCGGGAAGATGTATCCGCAGTTGGGACAGGTGTTATTGACCGGCGTAACAATGTTACGGCACTGGGGGCATATTCTGCCGATGGTGGTGCCACCGCTTTTATAGGGGCCTTGATTGTATGGGCTTTGGCCGTAGGGATTTTGATTATATGGATTCTGATCGTATGGATTTCCGTTATAAGGATTTTGGCCAAAATTTCCGAAAGGCGGGAAGCCCTTTTGATTCTGAGTTTCTTTGCTTTCTTCGTTTTGTTCCGGCTCGACGGGTTTGGGCGGTTCTCTCCACTGGCTTTCGGTGCCGTGGAATTGCTCATAGGCGCAGTGCCCGATCTGATTGTAGCATTCCCTGTGATGGGGAGCTCCGCACACGGGACAAACGACAATGTCGTCGTCATCCTTGAATTTTACCTTACACACGGGGCAGCAAAGTCCCGAATATCGGCTTTCTATGATAATCACCTCTTGAATAAAAAGCAATGTTTTATACTAATGGAAGGGGATTGCACCTTGCGGGGATGAACTGCGTTTTGACAGGCGGGTCATATCAATCAGGTGCATCAACTTAATGACCACTGTAATGATTACATCGATCACTACACATTCTACTATTAAATTGTGAATTTTTCAATGATAAGATATGCATTTTTTAAATATAATTGTAAATATATTTTTTTCAAAAAGAGCCAAAAGGAAATTTTTCAAAAAAATGAGGGCAAAATTCCGTTTTTTCTTTACAAAAAGGCCAAAATAAGGTATAATAAAAAATGATTGCAAAATAGATTTAACAGAGGTAGAATTATGCTCCAGTTTGAAGAACAGAAACTCCGGCTGACAGCCGCAAAGGATGAGCTTGACGATCTCGGCGAGGCGCTGGGAATTTCGGCAGCCAAGGAAAAGATCGCAGAGCTTGAGGCTCAGTCGGCGGCCGAAGGATTTTGGGACGACCTTGAAAACTCTCAGAAGGTGTTAAAAGAAACCAGCAAGCTTAAAAACAAGGCCGCGGCCTATGAAGGCCTGTGCGGTGATTTCGACGATACCCTGACCCTTATAGAAATGGCTGACGAGGAAGGGGACGAAAGTCTTATTCCCGAAGTGACCGAATCGGTGGATCGCGTGCTTAAAACCATTGAGGATATGAGAATGAGCACCCTGCTTTCGGGAGAATACGACGGCAAAAACGCCATTCTGACCTTCCACGCGGGAGCGGGCGGAACCGAGGCGCAGGACTGGGCGGAAATGCTTTTCAGAATGTATAACCACTGGGCCGATGCTCACGGCTTTAAGGCCAAAACCATAGACTATCTCGACGGTGAAGAGGCCGGCCTTAAAAGCGCCGTGCTTCTTATAGAGGGCGAAAATGCCTACGGATATATGAAATCCGAGGCCGGGGTACACCGCCTTGTCAGGGTTTCTCCCTTCGACAGCAGCGGCCGCCGCCATACCTCCTTTGCCTCTCTTGAGGTTATGCCCGAGATAGACGACAATATGGACGTTGAAATAAAGGACGAGGATCTTAAGGTCGACACCTACCGTTCCTCGGGAGCCGGCGGACAGCACATCAACAAAACCGATTCGGCCGTGCGTATTACCCACATTCCCACCGGAATCGTGGTGGCCTGCCAGAATGAGCGCAGCCAGCATCAAAACCGCGAAATGGCAATGAAAATGCTTAAATCCAAGCTCATTGAAATCAAGGAGAGAGAGCATCTCGAAAAAATCGAGGACATCAAGGGCGTTCAAAAGGAAATCGGTTGGGGATCGCAGATACGTTCCTATGTTTTCATGCCCTACACCATGGTTAAGGATCATCGCACGGGATTTGAAATGGGCAATATAAACGCCGTTATGGACGGCGATCTCGACGGATTTATAAACGCCTACTTAAAGGCGGCCAGCCTCGGAACGCTTGGTCAGAACATTGAATAGCGGGTGGTTTGTTGTTTACCGAAATTGACGGTTTAAAGATAAGATATAATGTTTCGGGAGAGGGCGAGCCGGTTGTTTTGCTGCACGGGTGGGGCTCATCTCTCGATGCGTTTGCCGGAATTGAAGGGGTAGTTTCGAAAAAATACAAGGTCATCTCCTTCGACTTTCCGGGATTCGGTCAAAGTGACATGCCGAAGAAAGCCTGGTGTGTTGAGGATTACGCTCTGCTGACCCTTAAATTCCTCGATTTTTGCGGTGTGAGCGATCCCATACTTGTGGGTCATTCCTTCGGCGGAAGGGTCATAATGAAGCTTTGCGGAACCGGCAGAGTGCACCCAAAAAAGATAATTTTCCTCGACGCTGCGGGAGTAAAGCCCAAAAAGAGCTTTAAATCAAAGTGCAGAACCGCTGCCTTTAAAACAGTAAAGAAATTTTTGAGCTTTCCTCTTTGGAAAAAGCCCTGCGAGCCGCTTCTTCAAAAGGCACGGGCGCATTTCGGGTCGGCCGATTACAATTCCGCGCCGCCTGTTATGCGGGAAACCCTCGTTAAGGTGGTAAACGAAGATCTGACCGACATTCTCGGCGGAATAACCGCGTCGACACTGCTTATTTACGGGGAAAACGATACTGCCACTCCCGTTTCCGATGCAAGAATAATCGAAAGCAAAATAAAGGACGCGGGACTTTGCATTATCAAAGGCGCGGGACACTGGGCCTTTGTGGAAAAACCGGGCGAGGTCATCGCCATCATAAAAAGCTTTCTTGAGATAAACTGAGGATCTTTTCGGAAAACGCATAATGCTGTTTTGACGTTTATATGAACGGTGTAATGCGTTTGATATGATATAAGAAATTCGATGGGTGATCGGCAGGATGAAAACCTGCCAAACACTTGATATTTATACATGAAATTCAGCCTATGGGATATGACATTTGACTCTTGTTATTTGAAATTCAACAAACAAGATCTCGTACGGTGGAATTACACACATAAAATGCTGCGTGATGCCGGCATATTTGCCGCAGTGCGCTTAAGGTCGATCGAAAGGAAACGGGTATGACTGTTTTTAATTTATTATCTGTGGCATTTGCACTGATTGCTGCCATTCTCGGCTCGGCAAAGGCCTTCCAGATGTTTCAGCAAAATTCATATATAGCTTCCCGGTATGCCGATTGGCTTAAGGAGCGTTTCACGACCGGCCGGACGGTTTTAAAAATTGCCTTTGCCGCTTTGCTTTCGGCTTTGGAATTTTTGTGGAAGGGCTTTGGATATGTAAGTGCACCGATACTGCTTATTGTTGCGATAGTCGTCTTTTTCTCCCAGCGAAAGGGGCAGAAAAGCGCCATAAAGCCCCTTGTGCTTACAGCCAGGGTAAAGCGTATGTATGTTACCGAGAGCATTATATTTGCTGCGGTTATGGGGCTTTGCTTTGCGGATAAATTTCCCCCCTTTTGCTTTGCGGCGGCCATGCTGCTTTTCGTATTCAGGGAGCTTATCGTGGTTTTGGCCAACGTCATAAACAAACCTATCGAGCGGGCGGTGGCAAAACATTATATAAACGATGCCAAAAAAATCTTAAAGCAAACGAAGGGACTTATAACCATCGGAGTTACCGGCTCCTACGGAAAGACCACCACTAAGTTCATCCTTTCCCGCATTCTTTTGGAAAAATATACCGTCACCGTCACTCCCGAAAGCTTTAATACCCCTATGGGGGTTGTAAGGACAGTCAGGGAAAAAATGGTTCCCGGGACCGAAATATTTGTCGCCGAAATGGGAGCGAAAAATGTCGGCGATATAAAGGAAATATGCGATATTGTCGATCCCGATATGGGACTTATAACCTCGGTGGGACCTCAGCATCTCAACACATTCGGCTCAATCGAAAATATAGTCGGCACTAAATTTGAGCTTGCCGACGCCGTGGCGAAAAAGAACGGAGAAATATTTCTTAACGGCGACAACGAATATATAAGGAAAAAATCGGGGGAATATTCCCGCGTTCATCTTTACGGAACCGAAAGCGACTGCGAAGCCTTTGCCGAAAACATTACCTGCTCCTCTTCCGGCTCGACCTTCGATATTGTTTTTAAGGACGGCAGAATATCGGTCTTTACTCGGCTTTTAGGCTCTCACAATGTCCAGAACATCGTCGGAGCGGCGGCAATTGCACGTCATCTCGGCGTTTCGGACAGCGACATTAAATTTGCAATAGGTTCTCTTAAAGCCGCTCCCCACCGCCTTGAAATAAAGTCCTTTGCAAAGGGCGCAACCCTTATCGACGACGCCTATAATTCAAATCCCAAGGGCTGTCTTGAGGCGGTCAATGTGCTTTCCCATTTTGACGGAATGAAAAAAATAATCGTTACTCCCGGCCTTGTGGAGCTTGGAGAAAAGGAATATGAATGCAACTTTGCTTTGGGCGAAGCGGCAGGACGGGTGTGCGACGAGATATACCTTGTGGGGAAAATGCGGTCGAAACCTATGACCGACGCTCTTGAAAAGCAGGGCTACGATAAGGACAGGATATTTGTTGTGTCCTCGTTTAAGGAGGCAATGGGAAAACTTATTCCCACTCTCGATGACAGCTGTGTCGTGCTTTTTGAAAACGATCTTCCCGACAACTATCTTAAATAAAGAGGTAAGCTTATGAAAATGAATTTAGCTATTTTTTTCGGCTGTGCAAGCGTGGAACACGAAATTTCGGTAATATCGGCCGTTCAGGCTATGGGCTCGATGGATACCGAAAAATACAACATAATCCCCGTTTATGTTTCAAAGAAAAGAGAAATGTATACCGGCGATGCACTTAAGGACATCGATGAGTTTAAAAACCTTCCCGAGCTTTTGAAAAAATGCGTTAAGGTAACCTTTTTAAACACCCCTGAAGGGGTCAAAATGCTTCCCGAAAAGCGGGGCTGTTTTAAGCTTAAAAACGCTGTGGGCATAGATTTTGCGTTTCCTATCGTTCACGGAACAAACTGCGAGGACGGTACTATTGAGGGCTTTATCGAAACCCTCGGAATACCTTATGCCGAGTGCAATGTCATTTCGTCGGCGGTGGGAATGGATAAAATTCTTTTTAAGGATATATGCCGCTCGCAGGGATTTCCGGTTATTGACGGTTTTGGATTTACGGCCAGAGAATTTTCCGAAAACCGCAAGGACGTGCTCGACAAAATCGAAAGCAAGCTTGGCTATCCCGTTATCATAAAACCCGCCAACCTCGGTTCGTCCATCGGAATTTCCAAGGCCTCCGACAGGGTGGCTCTTGAAGAAAAAATAACCCTTGCCTGTTCCTTTGCACCGAGAATTTTAGCCGAAAAGGCCATTGTTAATTTGCGAGAGATAAACTGTTCGGTGCTGGGTGACGGCAGCTCCTGCAAGGCCTCGGCTTGTGAAGAACCTGTTATGAATGATGAGATATTGTCCTTTTCGGATAAATACGAAAGCAATTCTTCCTCCAAAGGAATGGCCAGCCTTTCAAGAATCATTCCTGCGAAAATTCCCGAAGGAAAGACAAAGGAAATTCAGGATATTTCAGAACGGCTTTTTAAATACCTTGACTGCTGCGGAGTGGTCAGAATCGACTTTATCATAGATGAGAGCGACGGGGGAAAGGTATATATAAATGAAATTAACACCATTCCCGGTTCTCTTGCGTTTTACCTCTGGAAGGAAAGCGGCATAGAGTATAAGGAACTGCTCGATAAAATGATCTCACTTGGACAGAAACGGGATCGCGACCGCAAAAACCTGACATTTACCTACGATACAAACATCCTCGAAAAGGGAGCTTTCGGCGCAAAAGGCGCGAAAAAATAGAATTGCAAGGATGCGCCGCGGCGTGTAAAAGCCTGCAAAGTGAAACCGAACCGCCCCTTAAAGGCGCGGCAAAGGAATTTATAAAATAAAGCCATAAAAAAGGGGATAGAAAAATGTTCAGCGGCATTTCTTTTGAAAACACCACGCTCGTAACATTAACGGGTATAGTCATCGTGTTCATTGTACTGCTTTTGCTCATTATGATAATTCAGATGTTCGGAAAATTCTTTTCGGGCAAGGGCGGAGACGGTAAGAGCGGTAAAAACGGTAAAAGTTCCTCTGTGGGAAATAAGATGTCTGCAAAAAACGCGCCCCAAAAAATGGCTGCAGATGACGACAGCGAGCTTGTTGCGGTCATCACCGCTGCGGCAATGGCAGCCCTTTCCGGGGACGGGAAAAAATATGCCGTAAGATCCATAAGACCCTTAAAGCCTGCTTTCGGCGGATCAGCCTGGAAAACGGCGGGACTTCTTGAAAATACGCGGCCGTTTTAAAAAGGGGGAAGAAAAAAATGAGTCTCACAATGACGGTTACAACGGCATTTACCGTTGTGTTTAATATATTCGGCACCTTTGCCGACGCCTTAAAACAGCTTTATACCGAATCGGGTATCGGAACCATGATAAGCGATTTCTCGGGGGACGGTTGGAAAAACCTCGCCATGCTTATTGTGGCCTGTGTGCTTATCTATCTTGCCATAGGCAGGGGATTTGAACCGCTGCTGCTGCTTCCCATTGCCTTCGGTATGCTTCTTGCAAATCTTCCCTTTTTTCACGCCGAAGAGGCGTTGGCCGTTCATTATCACGATCTGCCCGGCTTTGTCGAGCTTTTCAAAACCGGCAATGTCACACTTATAGATTGTCTCTATCTCGGCGTTAAAGCAGGAATATATCCGCCCCTCATATTCCTCGGAGTGGGCGCTATGACCGACTTTGGTCCGCTGATTGCCAACCCTAAGAGCCTTATTCTCGGAGCTGCCGCCCAGATCGGTATTTTTGCTGCCTTTATCGGCGCGGCAATGCTCGGATTCAACGCCCTGGAGGCAGGCTCTATCGGTATAATCGGCGGAGCAGACGGTCCCACGGCCATTTATGTTGCTTCACGGCTTTTAAATGAAAATTCAAGTATTCAGGTTGGCACCATCGCCGTTGCGGCCTATTCCTATATGGCCCTCGTTCCGCTCATTCAGCCTCCCATTATGAGACTGCTCACCACCAAAAAGGAACGCGCCGTTGTTATGGAACAGCTTCGTCCCGTTTCCAAAAAGGAAAAAATCATTTTCCCCATAATGGTAACTGTGGTTGTTTCGCTTATTCTTCCAAGTGCTGCCGTACTGGTCGGTATGCTTATGCTCGGTAACCTTATGAGAGAAAGCGGCGTTGTCGACCGTCTTTCCAAAACGGCGCAAAACGAGATGATGAACATTATCGTTATCTTCCTCGGCCTTTCGGTGGGTGCCACCACCAACGGTGCAAGCTTTTTGACCCCCGCCACCCTAAAGGTGGTTGCCCTCGGCCTTTTTGCCTTTGCAATGGGCACCGCTTTCGGCGTGCTTTTCGGAAAGCTTATGTATATTTTCACCGGCGGAAAGGTCAATCCCCTCATTGGCTCGGCAGGCGTTTCGGCCGTTCCTATGGCCGCCCGCGTTTCCAACAAGGTAGGTCAGGAGGAAAATCCTCAGAATTTCCTGCTTATGCACGCCATGGGGCCCAATGTGGCCGGTGTTATAGGATCGGCAGTTGCGGCGGGAGTGCTTCTCTCGATCTGCCCAACTCTTTGAGTTTTTAATAGGTGATATGCGCCCTGCCGTTTGATTTTACCGAAACGGTATGCAAAGGGGGATGTGCCGGATCTGTTTGTGACTTTTCCCGCTTGGCGTGATGCCTATCTTGTACTGAATTTTCTTTAAATCGCAAAAAGAAGGATATTTAAAAATGAAAAAACTTTTGGCCGTCATTTTGGCGGCCTTTGTGATGCTCTGTTTTTTTGGCTGTAGACAAAAAACCGATGATGTAATGTCTGGAGAAGTTGTTTCTGCTGCCGAAAGCGAAATATCGGATGCAGCGGAACCTGAAAACGACCTGTCTGATGTTTCGGAGGCTTCCGGAATTTCAGAGGCTCAAGGTCAGCCATCTCCCATCGAACAAGCCGAGCAAAGCGACATTTTTCTGCCGGCGGAAACCGATGAGGTAGCCGCTCCGCCCGACACAAGAACCCCTGCCGAAAAATATACCGACACGCTTTCTCTCGAACAGCAATTGGGTCAGATGTTTTTTGCCCGTTGTCCGACGGGTAACGGCGCCGAACAGGCCGCGCAGTACAATGTAGGCGGATATATACTTTTCGGTCGTGATTTCGACGGTCAGACCCCCGATTCTTTAAGAGAAAACATAGCTTCCTATCAATCGGCGGCGCAAACGCCCATGCTCATCGGAGTGGATGAAGAAGGCGGATCGGTGGTAAGGGTCAGCGCCTATAAGGCCTTCAGACCCGAAAGATTTCGTTCGCCGCAGTACCTCTATAATAAAGGCGGTATCGGTGCGATAATTTCCGATGCCGACGAAAAGGACACCTTGCTTAAAAGCCTCGGTATCAATGTCAATCTGGCGCCCGTTTGCGACATTTCCGAAGATCCCGCCGATTTTATATATTCGCGGACCCTCGGAAAGGGAGCGACCGAAACGGCCGAATACATATCCCGCCTTGTGGAAAAGATGAATTTTGACGGGGTGGGAAGCGTGCTCAAGCATTTCCCCGGATACGGAAACAATTCCGATACCCACACCGGTATCGCAGTTGACGAGCGGCCGGCCGAAACTTTTTTTGAAAAGGATTTTCTGCCTTTTTCGGCGGGAATCTCGTCAGAGGCGGGAAGCGTGCTTGTCAGCCATAATATAGTCAAGGCATTTAATTCCGATGTGCCGGCATCTCTGTCAAAAGAAGTACACGATGTGCTTAGAAACGACCTTGGCTTTACGGGAGTTATAATGACCGACGACCTTGCCATGAGCGCAATAACAAGCTATACGGGCGGCCAATCGGCGGCGGTTATGGCGGTAGAGGCAGGCAACGATATGCTCATTTCCTCCGACCTTGAAGGCCAATATGCCGCCGTGCTTGACGCGGTAAACAGCGGACGCATAAGCGAACAGCGTATAAGGCAGTCGGCATCCCGGGTGATAAACTGGAAAATGGCTCTCGGACTTATTCCCGTCGGGTGAATTTTTTGCGGCGGAACCTTTCAGACCGTTTCACGGCTTGAAATCGGTCATTATAATCGCCGCGTGTGACACTTTTCTTCATAAAAACTAATATGCAAACGAAAACTCCCCTGAAATTCAGGGGAGCTTTTTTGCAGTTTGAATGTTCAGTCGGCCGCTTTTGCCGAAAAGGCAAAAAATTCCGCCGGGAATGGGTGTCGATTTTTATTATCCGTTGTAAAGGTTCATGGCCTTGTCGGTTTGATCATTGACCATAAGCTTTACCGCCTCGACCCCGCGGTCGATGGCGTCGGCGAGCTTCTTTTCTTCCTCTCCCTTGACTCTGCCCAGTACAAAATCGGCAAGATCCATGTCGGGATGAGGCTTTGGCCCGATGGCCACGCGCAGGCGGAGAAAATCATCGTGACCTGTGAGATATATTATCGATTTAATGCCGTTGTGGCCGCCGTCCGAGCCTTTTTTTCTTATGCGGAGCTTTCCGGTATCGAGGGCTACATCATCGTATACAACAATGAGATGATCGGCGGGGATTTTATAAAAGTTTAAAATGTCTCTGACCGATTCTCCCGAGTTGTTCATAAAGGTCTGCGGCTTGACCAGCAGCACCCGCACTCCGTCGATGTTTCCGTCGCCGTAAAGAGCCTTGAACTTGAGCTTTTTGACATCGCAGCCGATCTTATCGGCCAGGCGGTCGATAAACATAAAGCCCACGTTGTGACGGGTAAGGTCGTATTTTGCCCCGGGATTTCCCAGCCCAACTATGACATAGGAAGGGGAGAGGGCAGAGGAAAAATTCTTTTTTTTGGATTTAAAAAACATATCTTTAAGCCTTTAAGCGGATATCAATAATTTAAACGGGTCGTTAATCAGCCGTTAATCAGTCGTTGAACATTGTGCCGAGAGGCTTGTCCTCATAAATGCGCTCGATAGCTTCGGCAAATGTGGGAGCGACAGGCAGGGTGACGATCTTGTCGATCTTCTTTTCTTCGGTCAGGGGAATGGTGTCCAGCAGGACGACTTCCTTGATGGGGCTTGCCTCGATGCGCTCGATGGCGGGGCCGGAAAGCACGCCGTGGGTGGCGCAGGCATAAACCTCTTTGGCACCGCCGATTTCCTGAACGGCCTTTGCGGCGTTGCAGAGTGTGCCGGCGGTATCGATCATATCATCCACGAGAATGACGTTTTTATCCTTTACATCGCCGATTATGTTCATAACCTCGCAGACATTGGCACGCTGACGGCGCTTGTCCACGATGGCAATGGGAGCATCCAGACGGCGGGAAAAGTTTCTGGCTCTTGTGACCGAGCCGAAATCGGGGGAAACCACAACGATATCGTCGGGGCTTGTACCGAATTTATCAACAAAATAGGGGGCAAGAAGGGGTACGCCAAGCAGGTGATCAACAGGAATGTTGAAGAAGCCCTGGATCTGAGCCGCGTGAAGGTCCATTGTGAGCAGACGATCGGCACCGGCAGCGGTAATGAGGTCGGCGCAAAGCTTGGCCGAAATTGGATCGTGAGCCTTGGCCTTTCTGTCCTGTCTCGCATAACCGAAATATGGCATAACGGCGGTTATTCTTGCGGCCGAAGCACGCTTCATAGCGTCGATCATAATGAGCATTTCCATAAGGTTGTCGTTAACGGGAGCGCAGGTCGACTGGACAATAAAAACATCCGAGCCGCGGACGGTCTCGTTGATTGAAACCGAGATTTCTCCGTCGCTGAATGTGCGGACATCGGAGTTGGCAAGTCTCAGCCCCAGTGAGTCGGCAATGCTTTTTGCAACCGGTCGGTTGGAATTTGCCGAGAAAATTTTAATATCTTTTCCGTGAAAGTTCATTTTTGTTCCCCCTACAAAACTTTTGCCGCACCGCAAAGTAAACGCTTTTGCAGACAAAGGATCCCTCGCCCGCGCCTTTCTTTCCGGCACAACGCTTATGTTCTTTTCCAAGTTACATTGTACAACAATTTCGATAATTTGCAAGTGCTAATTACAAACATATTATATAAATGGTTAAAATGACCTAATTTTCTTTAAATCACGACATAAAATTTTTCGTAAAAAGGGGTGGTAATTATCATATGTTTTTGATATAATAGCTTTTGAAACTGAAAATCGGGAAAAGTCCGGCTTTCGGTCATAAAACAGTCATCAAAATAAGATGGAAATAAAATTGAGAGGAAGTTTCAAAAAATGAGCAAAAAGTATTGCTACCTTTTCTCAGAAGGCAATGCCAACATGAGAGAGCTTCTGGGCGGTAAGGGCGCAAACCTTGCCGAAATGACCAACATCGGTCTCCCGGTGCCTCAGGGTTTCACCGTAACCACCGAGGCTTGCACACAGTATTATGAGGACGGTCGCGAGATCAACCCCGAAATAATGGCTGAAATCAACGAGTACATCGGAAAAATGGAAGAGATCACCGGCAAAAAGTTCGGCGACAAGGAAAATCCCCTTCTTGTTTCGGTACGTTCGGGCGCACGCGCTTCCATGCCCGGTATGATGGACACCATCCTCAACCTCGGTCTTAACGAAACCGTTGTTAATACCATCGCTGAGAAATCCGGCAATCCCCGTTGGGCTTGGGACTGCTATAGAAGATTTATTCAGATGTATTCCGACGTTGTTATGGAAGTCGGTAAGAAATACTTTGAAGAGCTCATCGATCAGATGAAGGCCAAAAAGGGCGTAACTCAGGATGTAGAGCTTGACGCCGAGGATCTTAAAGAGCTTGCAGGTCAGTTCAAGGCAGAGTATAAAGCCAAGATCGGTGAAGAGTTCCCCACCGATCCCAAGGAACAGCTTATGGGCGCCATCAAGGCCGTTTTCCGCTCCTGGGACAACCCCCGCGCAAACGTTTACCGCCGCGACAACGACATTCCCTATTCCTGGGGTACTGCCGTTAACGTACAGTCCATGGCTTTCGGTAACATGGGCGACGATTGCGGTACCGGCGTTGCATTTACCCGTGACCCCGCAACCGGTGCAAAGGGTCTGTTCGGCGAATTCCTCACCAACGCTCAGGGCGAGGATGTTGTTGCCGGCGTTCGTACTCCTATGCACATTTCCGAGATGGAACAGAAATTCCCCGAAGCATTCAAAGAGTTCAAAGAGGTCTGCAAGACCCTCGAGAACCATTACAGAGATATGCAGGATATGGAGTTCACCGTTGAACATGGAAAGCTCAACATGCTCCAGACCCGTAACGGTAAGAGAACCGCTCAGGCCGCTCTCAAGATTGCTTGTGATCTCGTTGACGAGGGCATGAGAACCGAGGAAGAGGCCGTCGCAATGATCGACCCCAGAAACCTCGATACCCTTCTCCATCCCCAGTTTGACGCAAAGGCTCTTAAGGCCGCTGTCCCCGCCGGAAAAGGCCTCGGTGCTTCCCCCGGAGCTGCCTGCGGTAAGGTCGTTTTCACTGCCGACGACGCTGTTGTATGGCATGAAAAAGGCGAGAAGGTCGTTCTTGTCCGTCTCGAGACCTCTCCCGAAGACATCACCGGCATGAAGGCTTCCCAGGGTATTCTCACCGTCCGCGGCGGTATGACCTCCCACGCTGCCGTTGTTGCCCGCGGAATGGGCACCTGCTGCGTTTCCGGCTGCGGCGACATCATTATGGACGAAGCCAACAAGAAGTTTGAGCTTGCCGGAAAGACCTATCACGAGGGTGACTACATCTCCATCGACGGTTCCACCGGTAACATCTACGACGGAATTATCCCCACCGTTGATGCCGAGATCGCCGGAGAATTCGGCCGAATCATGGCTTGGGCCGATAAATACAGAAAACTTAAGGTACGCACCAACGCCGACACTCCCGCCGACGCCAAGAAGGCTAAGGAACTGGGCGCAGAAGGTATCGGCCTTTGCCGTACCGAGCATATGTTCTTCGATTCCGACAGAATCGCCGCTTTCCGCGAGATGATTTGCTCCGACACCGTCGAAGAAAGAGAAGCCGCTCTCGACAAGATCCTGCCCTATCAGCAGGGAGACTTTGAGAAGCTTTACGAAGCTCTCGAGGGCAGCCCCGTAACCATCCGTTTCCTCGATCCCCCTCTCCATGAGTTCGTTCCCACCGAGGAAGCCGACATTGAACTGCTTGCAAAGGCTCAGGGCAAGAGCGTTGAGACCATCAAGAATATCATCACTTCTCTCCACGAGTTCAACCCCATGATGGGTCACCGCGGATGCCGTCTGACCGTTACCTATCCCGAGATTGCCAAGATGCAGACCAAGGCCGTTATCCGTGCCGCAATCAACATCAAGAAGGCTCATCCCGATTGGAACGTTGCTCCCGAAATTATGATCCCGCTGGTTGGCGAGGTCAAGGAGCTTAAGTTCGTTAAGGATATTGTTGTTGCCACCGCTGATGAGGAAATCAAGGCTGCAGGCATCGACCTCAAGTATGAAGTCGGTACCATGATCGAGATTCCCCGCGCCGCTCTGACAGCTGATGAGATTGCTAAGGAAGCTGAGTTCTTCTGCTTCGGAACCAACGATCTTACCCAGATGACCTTCGGTTTCAGCCGTGACGACGCCGGTAAGTTCCTCAATGCCTACTACGACAACAAGATTTATGAGAACGATCCCTTTGCCAAGCTCGATCAGGACGGCGTAGGCAAGCTTATGGAAATGGCCGTTAAACTCGGAAAGGCCACCCGTCCCAACATTCACTGCGGTATCTGCGGTGAGCACGGCGGCGATCCTTCCTCGGTAGAGTTCTGCCACAAGATCGGCCTCGATTATGTTTCCTGCTCGCCCTTCCGCGTACCGATTGCCCGTCTTGCCGCCGCCCAGGCAGCTATCAAAAGTAGGTAGGAGTTCTCTTTCCTTTGAATTACCGCTTGGTTTCGAGGAAGCAGCAGCCTATCGAAAGGCTAACGGACAGTATGTTCGCAAAAATCAATGGAGAGATACTACTGTAACGGTGTATATCGACCTTGATTAACAAATGAATTATGATAAGCGTATCATTAGAAATAGTGGTACGCTTATTTTTTTGCTCAAATTTGCACCTTTGATTAGTTTAGGACTTCCCTATATAATGAAGCCAGAAACGGAGGTGCTGTTTATGAAAGAGCAGACATATCATATATATCTGGATAGCCACGAAAAGACGACCTTGTTACATAGCCTTGTGGAGCTGAAAAATCAACTCATACAGCAAGGCAGATATACAGACTGCGTTGACGAGCTTATCTTTAAGGTCATAAACGCACCTGTTAAGAGGTTGAGAATTGAATATGTTTAACCCCAAAGGTTGAGCCGCTTATTCTTATTTTAGAGTAAGTGGCTTTTTTTGCGTTCTCTGCCGATTACATAGCCGCCTTGACAAAGCGGCTAAATTTATGCGAAAGGAGGACGCACTATGTCAAATTGCAAAGTAATTGCTCTGACCAACCAGAAAGGCGGTGTCGGTAAAACCACAACGGCGGTCAATCTGGGCGTTAGCTTGGCGAAGCAAGGCAAGACCGTACTGCTTGTCGATGCCGATGCACAGGCAAATCTCACAATGGCGTTGGGATATACCAAGACCGACAATCTTCCGATTACGCTATCGGATATTATGCAGGACATCATAGACGGAAAATCTGTTGATGTTCAAGAAAGTATCCTGCATACCGATGAGGGCGTTGATTTACTTCCCTCTTGTGTGGAATTGGCAGGCGTAGAAACAACCTTGATTGATACAAAAAATCGAGAAAGCGTTTTGAAAGCCTGTATCAGCGAAGTCAAAAAGAATTATGACTATGTGCTGATTGATTGTATGCCTGCACTCGGTATGCTGACGATTAACGGATTGGCGGCGGCAGACAGCGTGATTATCCCTAATCAGCCCCACTACTTTTCGATTAAAGGTTTGGAACAGTTGCTACGCTCCGTGTCAAAGGTCAAGCGGCAAATCAATCCCAATCTGCGGATTGACGGTATTTTGATGACTATGGTAATGCCACGCACGAAAATTACGCAAACAGTAATCTCAGCCGTGAAAAACGCCTATGGTCGCAATATCAAGATATTTGATACGCAGATACCGTTTTCTATCCGTGCGGTAGAAGCCACGGCAGAGGGCAAAAGCATTTTCGCTTACGACAAAAGCGGAAAGGTCGCCACCGCTTATGAGCAGTTCGGAAAGGAGGTGGCAGAGATTGGCGAGAAACAAAAGCACAGAAATCGAGCTGACTGCATACGATGACCTTTTCCAGACGGACGAGAGCCGTGAGGAAGCAAAGTTAAGCAAGATAAGGGATATTCCCATTTCGGAAATCGACGAGTTTCCAGACCACCCGTTCAAGGTTTTAATTGACGAGGATATGGAACAGCTTGTCGAGAGTATTAAGCGAAACGGTGTAATGACCCCTGCTACTGTTCGGCTCAAAGAGGACGGACGGTATGAGCTTATCAGCGGACACAGGCGAAGAAAGGCGTGTGAGCTTGCAGGGCTTGAAACGCTGAAATGCGAAGTCAAGGATTTAAGCCGTGACGAAGCCATTATTATAATGGTGGAAAGCAATTTGCAGAGGTCAACCATTCTGCCGAGTGAGAAAGCCTTTGCCTACAAAATGCGGCTTGAAGCTATGAAGCGACAAGCAGGCAGACCAACAAAAGATAATTATTCCCCAATGGGTAATAATTTAGAGTTTGCTACTTCGAGTGATGAACTTGCCGAAAAAGTCGGAGAAAGTAAAAATCAAATCTTCCGATTTATCCGCTTGACCGAGCTTGTTCCCGAAATTCTGCAAATGGTAGATGACAGGCAGATTGCTTTTCGTCCTGCCGTTGAAATCTCTTATCTTTCCGAGGAACAGCAGTACACTCTGCTTGAAGCTATGGAGTACAGCGACGCAACCCCGTCACTTGCACAGGCTATCAAAATGAAAAAGTTTATGCAGGACGGAAAACTGACTAACGAGGTTATCCAATCAATTATGGAGGAAGAAAAGCCAAACCAAAAGGAAAAGCCCGCTTTCCGTGATGAAAGGATAACCAAGCTCATTCCGAAATCCGTACCCAGAGGACAGGAGTCGGACTTTGTTGTTAAGGCGTTGGAGTTTTACAACCGACACCTGCAACGACAGCGAAGCCAAGAGAGATAGCTGCACACCAAGGGCGAGGTATGCCCGTTTGCGGTGGATAGCCGTTTTTTCGGTTTCCCCCTCTCCACACCTCTCCCCCTAAATTACTACCAAGACTATCCGAGAAAAGAATATCTGCAAATCTCACTTTCAGCAGAGTTTTCTACCTTTGAGAGCTTCGCTGATTTTCCGTATAATGAAGCTGCAAAGGAGGTCGATTTTTATGAGAAGAAAGATATTTGCGGTATTGCTTGTTTTGACAACGCTGCTTTGCGGTTGTTCTAGAAATGCAATAGAGAGCCAGACGGACAGTACGGAAAGCACAGCCGAGATTACGGCAGAAACGCTTGAGAGTGAAAGCAGCCTTTTTTCCTCGGAAAGTAACCAGACGGAAGCTCCCAAAGAAAGCACGGCTTTGGAAACGGAAAAAGCTCAGCCGACAATGCCCGAAACTCTGCCCGATGTTCCAGAACAGACGGTATCACAGGTGCAGACAGCTCCGTCCGCTACCGAAAGCCCTGCGGAGGAAACAAGAAAGCCTGTTGCACCCGAAAAGCCGCAGGAAATACCGAAGCCTGCCGAAACCGAGCCACAGCCCGCTCCCGAAGCTCCAGAGGAAACAAAACCGAAGTCAGCCTATGACTTTGAGTTCGATATGGAAGCGATAAAGGCAGACTGCATTGACATCGGCAAAGGTATGGGGCTTCACTTGGATACTTCGCTCACTCCGAGCAATGCTACTTGGTGGAATCCTGTTACGGCATCTCAAAGCAATCAAGGCACAAAGCTGAAGCAAGACCTTGAAAGCTATATCAAATTCCACACAGTCGAAAATCTCGGCTCTTACGGAATTGATGAAATCACGGATTTCAATATCTATTACGAAGCAAGAGGAAACGGCGTCTATTCCGTATATTTTCTCTTTGCTTAACAAATCAAACACGGGCTTTTCCCTCTGTTTCAAAGCAGAGGGATTTTTTTATGCCCAAAATCAAGAAAGGACGGTTTAACAGCCTATGAAAACTATGTTTAAGAAAAACGGCAAGCGTGTATTGTCGGCGGCTCTTTGCTTGCTGATGGCAGTAATGTCCTTGCCGTTGTCCGCTTTTGCGTGGACGAGTGAGGAAGGCAGGAGTTGTACTTCCTCTTTTGGCGATTACTATGTCGGCTTGGACGGCGAATACTACCGCAGTCAAGCTACAATGCACACCCTTGTGTATAACGATGACGGCAGCACCTATGTGAAATCATACAGTTCGGGTAACGCCAAGCGAAAATATTTGATGACCGATAACAGCGGAACGCACCAAGTTTACTGCGTGGAGTCTGGTATTGATTTCAATACGGGCAACACCTACACCTCTAAAAGCGGTCAGAACAGCTCCTATTTCAAAAACTTGCCTACCGACGCACAGTTCGGCGTTATGATGGCTTTGATGTACGGCTGGCACGAGGGTAAATCTTCTCCCGTAGCAGGAACAAACGCCGACGATTACGCTTATGCAACGCAGTCGATTATCTGGGAATATCAGCAGCAGCTCCGTACAAGTCCTGCCGACCTGCATAGTGCAAACGGCATTCCTGCGGATATGTACTATTCCTCTATCAAGGGCAGACCTGCCGAGAAATGCTATAACTGGATTTTGTCGCAGATGGCAGACCATTATACCATTCCGAGCTTTGCGGCAAGAAACCAGAGCAAGGCAAACACCTATACGCTGAAATACAATCCCGATACCCAGAAATACAGCTTGACGATTGAGGACACCAACAATACGCTCTCCAATATCAAGTTTTCTGCAAGCGGTATTTCCGTATCCCGAAGCGGTAACAAATACACCTTTACGAGCGACAAAATGATTACCTCTCCCGTAACGGTATCCGCACAGAAGCAGGTTAATCTCAATACCGACGATATGCTCATCTGGGGCTGCGTAGGCAAACAGACTATGATTTCTGGTGCTTCCGACCCTGTATATTTCTATTTCAAAATCGACACCGAAACCTACGGCACAGGTCATATTAAAAAGACTTCCGAGGACGGTGTTGTTTCTGGCATTAAGTTCAATATCTCTGGCAACGGAGTGAATAAAACCGTAACGACCAAAGCGGACGGCACGGTGGATATTCAGCTTATGCCGGGCATTTACACCGTCGCAGAACAGTCGATTGACCGCTATGAGCCGCAGAGCGTTCAGCGAGTAACAATCGTAAGCGGTCATACCTCTACCGTGACCTTTAATAACACCTTGAAGCGTGGCGACTTGGAGATTATCAAAAATTCCGAGGACAATCTGGTGGAGGGCGTAAAGTTCCACCTTTACGGCACATCTTTAAGCGGTCTGCCTGTTGACGAATATGCCGTGACCGACGCAAAGGGCGTGGCAAAATTCTCGAATGTTCTTATCAGCGGAGATACGCCGTATGTCGTAGAGGAAATTGACACCGCAGTACGCTATGTTGTTCCTGCTTCCCAGACAGCACCGATTGAATGGGAAAAGGTAACGAGCCGTACTTTTGTCAATGTACTCAAAAAGTTCAATGTGACCGTGACAAAATCCGATGTGGAAACGGGAACGGAACAGGGCGACGCTTCTCTTGCAGGTGCGGTTTACGTTATTTACAAGGGCGAAGAACTCATTGACACCTATACGACGGACGGAAACGGACAGTTTACAAGCAAGTATTATATCTGCGGCGACGATTGGACGGTAAGAGAGCTTACACCGTCCGAGGGCTACTTGCTCGACCCGACCATTCACAAAGTCGGTGCAGAGCCAGAGCTTTATACCGTGGAATATAACTCTACCGCCAACGATGTAACCGAGCAGGTTATTAAGGGAAATATCGCTATTATCAAACACACCGATGACGGCAAAACACAGATTGAAACTCCCGAAGTCGGAGCGACCTTTGAGGTCTATCTGAAATCGGCAGGCAGCTTTGAAAACGCAAAGGAAACCGAGCGTGATGTTTTAACCTGCGACGAAAACGGCTTTGCACAGACAAAGGATATGCCTTACGGCATTTACACCGTCCACCAGACCTCTGGTTGGGAGGGGCGTGAGCTGATGAAAGACTTTGATGTGTTCATCAGTGCAGACGGTCAAACCTACCGTTATCTTATCAACAACGCCAACTTTGAAAGTTATATCAAGATTGTCAAGAAAGATGCGGAAACAGGCAATACCATTCCGTATGCAGGTGCAGGCTTCCAGATTTACGACCCGAACGGAAACCTCGTTACAATGACTTTCACCTATCCCGAAGTAACGACCATTGACACCTTCTACACCACAGAGGACGGCTATCTCATTACGCCGCAGACTTTGGAATATGGCACGGGATATTCACTCGTAGAGGTACAAGCACCATATGGGTATGTATTGAACTCCGAGCCTGTCTATTTTGATGTGGCACAGGATAACTCCACCGAGGAAAGCGGTATTACCGTGATTGAAGTGGTACGCTCCAATATGGCACAGAAAGGCACGATTACTGTTTCCAAATCTGGCGAGGTGTTCAGTTCCGT
>CAJJNV010000023.1 GCA_905193225.1 uncultured Oscillospiraceae bacterium
TTTCTCGACGAAATCGGCCTTAAGGAATCGGGACTCGACCGCCTCATATCGGCCTGTTATGACCTTCTCGGCCTCATTTCCTACCTGACCGCCGGCAAGCCCGAGGTCAGAGCCTGGACCATCAAAAAGGGCACCAAAGCACCCCAGGCAGCCGGAAAGATCCATTCCGACTTTGAGCGTGGATTTATCCGCGCCGAAGTCATAGGATACGACGATTTTATGGCGGTTGGCTCTATGGCTGCCGCAAAGGAAAAGGGCCTTGTGAGAAGTGAAGGCAAAGATTATGTCGTTAAAGACGGCGACATTATTTTATTCAGATTCAATGTATAAAAATTCACCGGTCATTTTCGGAAAACCGGCTGTTTTGCGTACAGCTTTCAATTGTGTTGCATTTTAAAGTGCATAAATAATGAACATTATGTTAAAATTGAAGTAAAACGCGAATTTTTATTCAAAACCCTATTGAAAAAAAACACTTTTAGCAATATAATAAAAAAGTTAAAAAATCCCTTAAAGGAGTGTTAATAATGTCATATACGCAAAGAGTTCTTGAAGAGCTCAAAGCCAAAAACCCCGGCGAAAAGGAATTTCACCAGGCAGCCACAGAGGTTCTCGAATCCCTCTCCCCTGTCGTGGAAGCCCATCCCGAATATGAGGAGTGCGCACTGCTTGAAAGACTTGTCGAGCCCGAGCGTACCGTTATGTTCCGTGTTCCCTGGGTAGACGACAACGGCAAGGTTCATGTTAACAAAGGTTACCGCGTTCAGTTCAACAGCGCCATCGGACCTTACAAGGGCGGTCTCCGTCTTCATCCTTCGGTAAACCTCGGAATCCTTAAGTTCCTCGGTTTCGAGCAGGTCTTCAAAAACTCCCTGACCGGTCTGCCCATCGGCGGCGGTAAGGGCGGCTCGGATTTTGACCCCAAGGGCAAGTCCGACAACGAGGTTATGCGTTTCTGCCAGAGCTTTATGACCGAGCTTTATAAACATATCGGCCAGTTTGTCGATGTTCCCGCAGGCGACATCGGTACCGGCGGACGCGAGATTGGCTATCTTTACGGCCAGTATAAGCGCATCACCGGTAACTATGAGGGCGTTCTCACCGGTAAGGGTTTGACCTTCGGCGGTTCTCTCGCCCGCACCGAGGCAACCGGTTACGGACTCATCTATTTCGCCGAGGAAGCTCTTAAACTTAAGGGCACAAGCTTCGACGGAAAGGTTGTTGCAATTTCCGGCTCAGGCAACGTTGCCATCTATGCCTGCGAAAAGGCACAGCAGCTTGGCGCAAAGGTTGTTACCATGAGCGATTCCAACGGCTGGATCTACGACGAGAACGGCATTGATCTTGCCGCTGTCAAAGAGATCAAAGAAGTTAAGCGCGGCAGAATCAAGGAATATCTCAATTATCACGGCGACGCAAAATACACCGAGGGCAGAGGCGTTTGGAGCGTAAACTGCGACATCGCACTTCCCTGCGCCACCCAGAACGAGCTGCTTGAGGACGACGCTAAACTGCTTGTAAAGAACGGCTGTATGGCAGTTTGCGAAGGCGCCAATATGCCCACCACCCTCGAAGCCACCAACATCATTGTAAACGGCGGCCTCATCTTCACCCCCGGCAAGGCTTCCAACGCCGGCGGCGTTGCAACCTCCGCTCTTGAGATGTCCCAGAACTCCGAGAGACTCTCCTGGACCTTCGACGAGGTTGACGAGAAGCTCCACAATATTATGATCAACATTCATAACAACGCCATCGACGCCGCAGCCCGCTACGGCCACGAGGGCAACTACATCATGGGTGCTAACATTGCCGGCTTTGAAAAGGTCGCAAACGCCATGATGGCTCAGGGCATTGTCTGATTTGCAATCGTCCGCAAGCATCGGCATTAACTAAGCGCTGCCGCACATGTCGGCCGATAACAAGCCGACATGCGCAGTGGATTTGATGATTTTAATCTGTCGTCTACGGTGCTTTTGCAAAACGGTTTTGATTTATATTCGTCAAAGCAACACAAGCTATATAAAACGACCCCGTATGATTGTTTAAAAGCATACAGGGCCGTTTTTCTTTGCTTGCCAATGTTGTTTATTCCCATCCCTCTATCTTGTCTTGAAAAGTTAAAACAAGATCATTTCGGCGGTCGCTATATCAGTCCAACACCCGCATGAAAAACAGCGAAAAAAGAGACCCGAGATAAATCGGGTCTCTTTGATTTAAAGAAATTATTTCTTTTTGTTTTTGCCGCCGTTTTCGGCCTGCTTTTTGAGCTTGTGGTCTCTCCACAGCGCCCACAGGGGACTGGACAGGAAGAGGGAGGAATAGAAACCGGCGCAAATACCGACGCACATCGGGAAGGCAAAGCTGATTATCGAATCGAGGTTCTTTATCTTGGCGATAATGCAGATTGCAACAACCGCGATGAGGGTTGAAACAGATGTAAATACATTTCGTGTGAAGGAGCCATTGACGCTCATATTAACAATTTCGGAAACGGTCTTTGTAGAACCGTATTTCTTCTCGTTGGCACGAATTCGGTCATAGATAACGATTGTACCGTTGATGGAGTAACCGAGAATGGTAAGCACGACGGCGATAAAGTTATCGTCAAGGGGAATTCTGAACACAACATATACAAAGTAGGAAATGAGAATATCGTGGACAAGGGCAAGGGAAGCAAACATTGCCGCCGAAAGTCCGCCGATCCTGCGGAAACGAAGGGAGATGTATATGGTGATTATGAGAGCGCCGATGACCATAGCCACAAGGCACTTGATAAAGAAGCCCTTACCGACCGTGGGTTTAACGCTGTTGGAGGTGATAAGCTTAATCGAATTGTAGCGGGCCTCTTTAAGTGTGAGGCCGTTATCCGAAAGAACGGTTGCAAGGTCGGTCTGGCTCTGCTCGGAGAATGCACCGTCCGACTCGGAAGCGTCGGCGGGAACAACCGTTACGGTCTTTTCGTTTGAATCGACGGTTACGGTTACGCTGAATCCGAGAACGCCTTCAAACGCGGTTTTAAGAGCCGCCTGATCTGCACTGTCGGCCTTATATTCGTAAACCAGCTTTGTACCGAAGTTGGAAACAAGCTCGGTTTTAAGTCTGTCGGCCACATCGTTTACATCGTTGGAGGAATCAAGGGTAAATGTGTAACCGGTAATACCTTCGCCCAGGGCGGTTGTCAGCTTGTCTTCAACCGAGGTGGCAATTCTTGCACCCTCGGAGGGAGTTATAACAAGCTTTCCGTCCTCTATTTCGGCGGTGGCGTCTCTGCCGATAGTCTCGGCGGCAATGGAGGCGGCCTTTTCGGCATCAACCGATTGGGCGGCACCCTCGCCTGCCGTATAGGAATATGTTAAAACGGTAGGGGGAATGGCGTTGGTGGTCATTGTGACCTGACTTGCGTCCCCGGTCAGTTCCTTGCTGAAAGAAACGGAAACCTCGTCTCCGAGAACCGATGCGGCAATGCTTTTTACCGCATCCTTGTCCATATCTCCGCTGTAGGAGTAGGTGTAGATGGTACCGCCCTTGAAGTTGGTATCAAGCTTTACCCCGAAGATTATGTTGAATATAACTCCGAAAAGGAGGACACAGGCGGCAATTATGGCAAAGGTTTTTCTGTGCTTTATAAAATCAAATTCTTTGTTTATCTTATTCATCAGTCTTTACACCTCCGTATAAAGTGGGCTTGCGTAAGAACTTAAAGCGGGAAATGCCCTTAAGCATAACGCGGGAGGCGAATACACCCATAACGAAGTTAAAGATAACGCCTATAAGCAGGGTGTAACCGAAGGAATATATCGAGCCGGTGATCGAGTTTGCAACCGAAAGCCCGGGGATAAGACCGATTGTGTGGTTGTAGACCCAAAGGATGGGATAGAATATCTTGGCCCAAAGTCCGTCGCTGGGTCCGAATATACCCATAAGAAGGATAGCAACAATGATGTTGGTAACGTTACCGTCGAATATTGCCGAGAAGGCATGGGCATAACCGGCGTCGATAGCGCCGTCGATAGTCTTATTATTGTGGCGAAGCTCTTCGCGGATAAACTCGGAGGTAAGAACGTTGGCGTCAACACCCATACCTATCGAAAGGATGATACCGGCAATACCGGGTATGGTAAGTGTGAAGCTGTCCACGCCGTTGAAGAATCCGCTTGTGCAGGCCAGCATACCGGCGATCTGTCCGAGAAGGGCTATGCAGGCCACAAATCCGGGAACGCGGTATTTTGCTATCATAATGATAACGATAGCGGCAAAAGCAATGATACCCGCAAGAAGCATAACGCTGAGCGAAGCCTCTCCGAGGGTGGGGTTAATGACGCGGATTGTGTCATCTATTGTAAGGGCAAAAGGCAGCGAACCGGCGTTGATCTTATCGGCCAGGGACTTTGCGTCCTCGGCGCTGGTCATTCCGGTTATCATGGCCTGGCCGTTTGTTATGGCGCTGTTTACGCGGGGAGCCGAGATGCATTTATCGTCCATGTAAATGGATATGTACTGACCCTGAAGCTCGGTAGTGGCGGTGGCAAACTTTGTGCTTCCCTCACTTGTGAGGTTAAGGGCGACATAGTAGCCCTGCTCGGCGTCATAGCTTGCCGAAGCGCTTTCAACATCGGCCGCACCCTGGAGAATGATGTCTCCGTCTGCATCCTGCTGACCCTTGCGGAAGGTAACCAGAGCGGTCTCGCCCAGATCCTTTACCTCCTGCTGAGGATCATAGTCCTCGTTGTCCGATTGCCACGGAAAACGAACGATTATCTGATGATTTTCGTTGTCGGTGTAGATTTCATAGTTGGTAATATTTTTGTTTACCAAACGGTTTGTTATGATGGTTTCGGCGGCCGTCATATCTGCGACTGTAATTCCCGAAACTTCATCTTCCGCTACATCAGGCGTGAAAATGGTCTCAACACCACCCTGGATGTCGATACCCCACCTAATGTCATCGGTGCCTTTAAAGACGATGTGCTTTGTGTCGCCGTAGTAGTTGCTCACTCCGAAGAACGAGACATAGGCGAACGCAAATATCAGAAGTGCAACGACGACAAAGGTAACCTTACCTGAGCGTTTCATTGGCGTTCCCTCCAGTTTTTGACTTTACAGAATTTCTTGATCTGCCTTTTTGCCTTCTTAAAGGCCTTTTCCGCGCCAAATGGGCACAACAGACAATTCAAGACTCTATATAATAGAAATTATACCTCTTTTTGACCAAAAAGTCAACGATTTTTAACCCGTATTTCAGCTATTTCCCGATTTTATGTACTCGCAGTATTCTTCGAGGCACATATTAAGCTCATTCATACGTTTTGCGTGCTTAACCCCCACAAAGCGAAGGTGCCACGGCTCGTATATAATGCCGGTCACCGATTCCTTGTCCTCGGGATAGCGAATGACAAATCCGTATTCGGCACAGTGAGCGGCAAGCCACTTAGCCTCGGCCGTGTTGCGGAAATAGCTTTCGTCCACGCTGTTGAAATCAACCGCAAGACCAAGCTCGTGCTCACTTGTTCCCGGCCTTGCCACATGACGGGCGGCCTCTGCCTCGGGATCGGCATAGCCGTCGTTTCTGGCCTGCTCAACCCTGGCGTTGAATAGCGAAACCTGGGTGCTGTGGGGACGGAAACCTGAAATGGGATAAATGTTCAATCCGTCGGCCTTTGCAGCGTTCACAAGATCCCAGTATGCGCCGACAATACGGCTGTCGATTTCCCTGCCTATATCATCAATGACCGTCGTGGACGGCTGAACAAATCCTTCGGGCAGCGGGTGTGCCACACTTGCTATCTGAAGATACCACTGGTCGGCCTCGGCCGCACCCGATACGGTATAGTTAATATAGTCGCCGTTGGATTTTGACGACGAGGGGCTTTGAGAAGAGCCGCCCTGGGAGCCGCTGTCACTCTGTCCGCCGCTTTGCGCCTTGGATGTTTCATCCTTAGATTCGGCGTCGCTCTCATCGGAGGACTCGGCTCCTTCGGAAGCATTGCTTTGCTCGGTTGACGGTACCGACACAGTCAGGCTGACATCCGAAGAACCGGCCGGATCGACGGCTTGCGGTTTTTTCCCGAGAATTTTTATAAGGGCGAAAACCACAAGCACGGTCACAACGGCGATAACGGCATATATCCACATTTTTTCGTCGCTTTTCTTTTTGGTTTTTCTTTTAGTCGACAATGATGCTCTCTCCTGTCATTTCCTCGGGCTGTTTGATACCGAGAATTTTAAGCATTGTGGGAGATATATCGGCAAGGCGGCCGCCCTCGCGCAGTTTGCAATCGCCGTAGCCGCAAACGATAAAGGGAACGGGATTGGTGGTGTGAGCGGTGAAGGGGGTTCCGTCATCAGAAGCCATACAGTCGGCATTGCCGTGGTCGGCGGTTATAAGGGTCACGCCGCCCATTTTAAGGGTGGAGTTAACCACCCGTCCTACGCACTCGTCCACAGTTTCCACAGCCTTTACGGCCGCGTCGAAAATGCCGGTATGTCCGACCATATCGCAGTTGGCGAAATTGAGAATGACCACATCGTATTTTCCGCTTTCGATGGCCTCGCAAACGGCGTCGCAAACGGGATATGCGCTCATCTCGGGTTTAAGGTCAAAGGTCGAAACATCGGGAGTGGGAATAAGGATTCTGTCCTCGCCCTCAAACTTGACCTCCTCGCCGCCGTTGAAGAAAAATGTCACGTGGGCATACTTGGTGGTCTCGGCAATGCGAAGCTGGGTACATCCCGCCTTTGAAAGGGTCTCTCCCATAGTCATTTTAAGCTCTTCGGGAGCAAAAGCGACCTTTACATTAGGCATTGTGGCGTCATACTCGGTCATACAAACATAATAGAGGGGGATCATTTCCCGCTCAAAGCCCTTAAACTCGGGATCGACAAAGGCACGCGTTATCTCTCTCGCGCGGTCTGGGCGGAAGTTGAAAAAGATGAAGGAATCATCCTTGTTTATTCCGCTGTAATCGCCGATAACTGTGGGAACAACAAACTCATCGGTGATGAACTTACCGTCCTCGTCCTTTGTGGCATAGGATTTTTCAAGAGCATCAACGGCGCAATCGAATTTAAGCCCCTCGCCCTTGGCAATGGCGTTATATGCCTTTTGGACTCTTCCCCACTGGGTGTCTCTGTCCATTCCGTAGTAACGGCCGGCAATTGTTGCAAGGCGGCCTACGCCTATCTCCTCAAGCTTTTTATATGCTTCCTTAACATATTTTATACCCGAGGCAGGAGGAACATCGCGGCCGTCCAGCAGGGCGTGAACGCACACATTTTTAACGCCCTTTTTCTTGGCAAGCTCAAGCAGTCCCCAAAGGTGGGTGTTATGGCTGTGCACGCCGCCGTCCGAAAGAAGGCCGGCAAGATGAAGGGTTGTACCCTTTTCGATGCAGTTGTCCATTGCGCCCACAAGCACGGGATTTTCAAAGAAATCGCCGTCGGAAATCGATTTGGTTATACGGGTAAGCTCCTGATAAACAACGCGGCCTGCGCCGATGTTGGTATGTCCTACCTCGCTGTTGCCCATCTGTCCGTCGGGAAGGCCGACATCCATGCCCGATGCGCCGATCTGAGTGTGGGGATACATTTCGACAAATTTGTCGAGATTAGGGGTGTTGGCCGAATAGATGGCATTGTTTTTATGGTTGGGATTTATTCCGAAACCGTCCATTATTGTTAAAACAACAGGTTTTTTCATAGTGTGCACCTCTTTACTTTGAAGCGGCTTCAACAATAGCTGCAAAGTCGGGAGCTTTAAGGGAAGCTCCGCCGATAAGTCCGCCGTCGACATTTTCCTTAGAAAGAAGCTCGGCAGCATTTTTAGCGTTCATGGATCCGCCGTACTGAATGGTCATACCGTCGGCAATTTCCCTGCCGTAAAGTCCGGCAACCGTATCGCGGATTATCTTGCAGACCTCGTCGGCCTGATCGGCGGTGGCGGTAAGGCCGGTACCGATTGCCCAGATAGGCTCATAAGCAATGATAACATTTTTGACCTGCTCTGCCGAAAGTCCGCCAAGAGCGATTTTGACCTGCATTGCCACAAGTTCTGCGGTAATGCCCTGTTCCCGCTGTTCCTTATATTCGCCGACGCAAAGTATTCCTTTAAGGCCGTTTTCGAGGGCGGCTTTAAGGCGCTTTGCAACCGTCTCGTCGGTGTCGCCGAAATAGGTGCGGCGCTCGCTGTGTCCGAGGATTACATATTCAACGCCCATTTCCTTAAGCATGGGAGCCGAGATTTCTCCGGTAAAGGCACCGGATTTTTCAAAATGGCAGTTCTGAGCGCCGATCTTGATATTTGTGCCCTTTGTCGCCTCAAGAGCGGTGCAAAGATCCACAAAGGGAACGCACATAATAACGCCGCAGTCGGCCTTTTCAAGCAGGGGCTTTGCCTCCTCGATAAGAGCCTTGGCCTCGGCCGGAGTTTTGTTCATCTTCCAGTTGCCGGCAATGACGGCATTTCTGAGATTTTTATTCATTTAAAAGGACTCCTTAAAAGAATTATTTATCGTTAAGAGCGGCAATACCGGGAAGCTCCTTGCCCTCGAGGAACTCGAGAGAAGCACCGCCGCCGGTGGAAATGTGTGTCATTTTATCAGCAAATCCGAGCTTTACGACTGCAGCCGCAGAATCGCCGCCGCCGATGATGGAAATAGCATTGGAATCGGCAAGAGCCTTTGCAACGGCAATTGTTCCGTTGGCAAAACGGGGCCACTCGGAAACGCCCATAGGTCCGTTCCACACTGCGGTGCCGGCATCTTTAACTGCATCGGCAAAAAGCTTCTCCGAGCGGGGGCCGATGTCAAGTCCCATATATCCGTCGGGAATTCCCTCTTCAACATTTGCGATGACCATATTGCAGTCGGGATCGTATTTGTCGCCGCAGCGGCTGTCTAAGGGCAGAAGAAGGTTAACGCTCTTTTCCTTGGCAAGTTTAACAATGTTGTTGGCAAGTTCAAGCTTGTCGTCCTCGCAAAGGGAGGTGCCGATGGATTCGCCGGCCGCCTTTTTGAAGGTATAAGCCATAGCACCGCCGATGATAAGGGTATCAACCTTATCGAGAAGGTTGGTTATAACGCCGATCTTGTCCGAAACCTTGGCGCCGCCGAGAATTGCAACAAAGGGACGCTTGGGATTTTCAAGAGCGCCGCCCATAATGCTGATTTCCTTCTGGATGAGGTATCCGCAAACTGCGGGGAGATATGCAGCTACGCCTGCTGTGGAAGCGTGGGCACGGTGGGCGGTTCCGAAAGCATCGTTGCAGTAAATATCGGCAAGGGAAGCAAGTTCCTTTGCAAACTCGGGATCGTTCTTTTCTTCTTCGGCGTGGAAACGCACATTTTCGATGAGCATAGCTTCGCCGTCTTTAAGCTCGGCCGAAAGCTTCTTTGCACTCTCTCCCACAACATCGGAAGCAAGCTTTACATCTTGTCCGAGCAATTCGGAAAGTCTCTTTGCCACGGGGGCGAGAGAATAATCCATATTGAAGGTTCCCTTGGGACGGCCGAGATGAGAGCAAAGCACAGCTCTGCCGCCATTGTTGAGAATGTATTTAATGGTGGGAAGGCTTTCGACAATTCTCTTGTCGTTGGTGATGACCCCGTCCTTAAGGGGCACGTTGAAGTCGCAGCGTACAAGCACGCGCTTGCCCTTGACATCAATGTCTTCGATGGTTTTTTTGTTGAGTGCGTTCATAAAAATATCCTCCAAATTATAATTATTAATGTATTGAATATTGTGCCGGATAGAGGCAAATGGGTTTTGACCTAAAATCAGCCCCTCTCAGGGCATTTTGTACCCATCCGGTGCAACACAAAAACGACCGTCTGCACAGCCACACATCAGTATAGTATATTTTTGCCTGATTTTCAAGTGTTTTTGTTAAAATAATAACAGGGAGATTAAAATGCTGGTTTACTTAGATATTATTTGTCCTAAAAAGGGCATAAAAAACCTATTTAAGGCAATTTTTTACCGTAAAAAGCCGCTTGTTTTTCAAAAGGCCATAGAAGATATTTCTTATTTAGAAATATATTTTCCTAAAGCCCGCAAATCCAAGCTCAAAAAGATGTTTTGCTCGACGGTGGACAGAAGGGCGTCCATTGTTCCCTCGAAAAATTTTCCGACAGAGCTTTTTGAAGGAGAGAACTTTATAAACGAGGCCTGCGAGATAAAGGCGCGTCTGCTGCTTAACTTTTTAAAGCAGGTTCTTAAAAAGGTTCAAAACAAACGAAAAATCAACATTCTTCTCATCGACAAAGAAGCAAAGGCGGTTGCAGCGGCGGCCGAGCTTATTTCTCTCTGCAATGTATTTGTGGCTACCGACCGTTTTGAGCTTTACGGCCCCTGCGCCGAATACTGCTTTTTAAAATACGGCGACCGACCAAAAAAAGCCGACAAGCTCAGCAGCATTTCGGTCGCCCTTGCCCCTTTTGGCACAAACGGGCTTATTTTGCCCAATTCCGCCACTCCCGTGCTTTCCCCAAAGTCCTTTGAAGGATTTACCTTATCCGAAAAGGATTTTTGCTTTTTTCATACCGATCTTTTCCCCGAAAAGGTTTCAAAGGAGCTGTTTTTAGAAGGAATTTTTAAAAATTTTTGTCCCTTAGAAATTCTTCAAAAATGTCCTGAATCCCTTGCTTTTCAAGGGATTTCGGTAAATGTCGATTCCTTTTTTGAAAATTTTTTGACCTGAAAATTCAAAAAAAGGTTGCAATTTTGTAACTTTTGTGTATAATGAATGTGTTACATTTTTGTTACCAAACAAATTAAGGAGCACATTTACAGTGAATTTAAAAGAAAAAGCAGCCGTGATAATTTTGAAAATTTCAAAAAAATTCGGTTGCGGCAAAAACAATGTTAAACGACTTTTCAAGGGGGCTGTTCCCTTTGCTCTTTCGGCGGCCGTGCTTTTTGCTGCCTTTTCGATTTTTTCGGGATACACCCTTGCATACGAGGTGGACATCGAAGGACAGACCGTCGGCTACATAGCCGACCGCGCCCAGCTTGACGATCTTCTCAGCACCCTTGATTCCAAAACCGTAAGCAGCGACATCACCATTTCCGACATTACCAGCTGCCAGGCCAAATATGTAACCTCCGACAGCATTTCCGATGTGTCGGACATACGCAACAGCATTATTTCGGCCTCTTCCAACCTTTCCGAAGGCGTGGGACTTTATATCGACGGTGAGCTTGCCGCCGTTTGTCCCACCAAGGAGCCTCTCGAGAGACTGCTCACCCGCATTGCCGAAAACTACACCGTAACCGTGGACGAGCAAATCGTTCCCTTTTCAAACTACATCGAATATATAAGCGGTCTTTATAAAACCGAGGAAATAAGCGACACGCCCGATTATGTCAGCGTAATGTGCAAGCTGACCTATGCCGTCACCCGCACCGAGATCAAAACCGAATATATAATGTATGATTACAGAGAAGAGGAAAATTCCGAGCTTCCCGAAGGAACATACAGAATTAAATCGGAAGGTGAAATGGGCGAAAAGCAGGTTGAATATGTCATCTATTCCGAAAACGGCGTTGAGCTTTCCCGTACCCTTTACGGAGAGGCCGTAACCAAGGAACCCATCGCAAAGGTGGTTGAATACGGCACCAAAAAGGCTCAGGAGACCACCGAGGTTGTCGTTTCAAATTCCGCTCCCGTTTCCCAGGACCTCGGCAGTGCCACCTTCTGCTGGCCGCTGGACAATGTAAGCGGAGTTTACATCTCGGCCTATTTCGGAGACGGACGAGGCCACAAGGGCATAGACATATGCGCACCTAACGGCACCGCCATCTACGCCGGGGAGTCCGGAACGGTCACCGAGGTTGGATACGACTCGGGCTGGGGTAAATATGTCAAAATCGACCACGGCAACGGCCTTGCCACTCTTTATGCCCACTGCTCTTCAACCTCGGCATATGTGGGTCAAAGCGTAACCAGAGGACAGTATATTGCCGCCGTAGGCATAACCGGACGCGCCACCGCCTATCACCTGCATTTTGAGGTTTATGTAAACGGCACAAGGGTCAACCCCGCCTCCTACCTCGGTCTGTAATTCCATTTTTGAAACGACTGCCGCGCAGGGCTTTACCCTTGGCGGAGACCGCTCCCTTATGCGGTTGATAATACAGATTGTTAAATTTAAAACTTTCTTGTATATCACATTGATATTTTCATAAATAATTTTGATAAAAACATTGACAAGTGCCTTTATTTATTAGATAATAAAGGTGCTTGTTTTTTGTTGTATTATTTACTTTTCAAGAACAATTTCCGATACTGCACGCGGCGGAAAAATCCGATTTCACTGAAACTGCCGACAGCGCAGCTAAGGACTCAATAAATTTTCGGAAGGATTGATATTAATGGGAAAAAACATTGCCGAAAAAATCATATCGGCTCACCTTGTCAGCGGAGAAATGACGGTGGGCAGCGACATAGGTCTTAAAATCGACCAGACCTTGACCCAGGATGCCACCGGAACAATGGCATATCTCGAATTTGAAGCCATGGGTGTACCCAGGGTCAAAACCGAGCGTTCGGTGGCTTACATCGATCATAACACACTGCAAAACGGCTTTGAAAACGCCGACGATCACCGCTTCATCCGCACGGTGGCTAAAAAGCACGGAATCTACTATTCCCGTCCGGGCAACGGAATATGCCATCAGGTGCATCTTGAGCGTTTCGGCATCCCCGGAAAGACCCTCATCGGCTCGGACAGCCACACCCCCACCGGCGGCGGTATAGGTATGTTTGCCATGGGCGCAGGCGGAATGGATGTTGCCGTTGCCATGGGCGGCGGAGAATATCACATAAATATGCCCGAGGTGGTAAAGGTCAATCTGACCGGCAAGCTTCGCGATTATGTTGCCGCAAAGGACATTATTCTTGAGGTGCTCCGTCTGCTTTCGGTTAAAGGCGGCGTGGGACGTGTTATCGAATACGACGGCGAAGGTGTAAAGACCCTGACCGTTCCCGAACGCGCAACCATAACCAATATGGGTGCCGAGCTTGGCGCCACCACATCCATATTCCCCTCCGACGAGGTGACAAAGGCATTTTTGAAGGCCCAGGGCCGCGAGCAGGATTACACCCCCGTATATGCCGACGACGACGCTGTGTATTCAAAAATTGTAGACATTGATCTAAGCTCACTTCGCCCTGCGGCAGCCTGCCCCCACTCCCCCGACGCCGTAAAATCCGTTGACGAGATCGGCCCCATCAAGGTCGACCAGGTATGTATCGGCTCCTGCACAAATTCCTCTCTTCTGGATATGATGAAGGTGGCAAAAATACTCAAAGGAAAGACGGTATGCCCCACCGTCAGCCTGACCATTTCCCCCGGTTCCCGTCAGGTGCTTGATATGATGGCGCAAAACGGCGCTCTTTCCGACATTATTGCAGCGGGTGCAAGAATTCTCGAATGTGCCTGCGGTCCCTGCATCGGAATGGGTCAGTCGCCCAATTCTGCAGGTGTTTCGCTCCGCACCTTCAACCGCAACTTTGAAGGACGCAGCGGTACAGCCGATGCAAAGGTATACCTTGTCAGCCCCGAGACGGCCGCAGTATCGGCTTTGACCGGCGTGCTTACCGATCCCACTACCCTCGGAGAAATGCCGAAAATCGAGCTTCCCGAAAGCTTCCTTATAAACGACAATATGATAGATGCTCCCGTTCCCGCAGATCAAATGGACAGCGTAGAGGTTATAAAAGGACCCAACATCAAGGATTTCCCCGATTCTCACGCTCTTGAGGACAGCATCACCGCCGACGTGGTGCTCAAAGTCGGCGATAACATTACCACCGACCATATTATGCCGGCCGGCGCAAAAATTCTTCCCTACCGTTCAAACATTCCCTATCTCTCGAATTTCTGCTTCGGAGTTTGCGACAAAGAATTTCCCGAAAGATGCAAAAAGCTCGGCGGCGGATTTGTCGTCGGCGGAGAAAACTACGGCCAAGGCTCCTCCCGCGAGCACGCAGCCCTCGTTCCTCTCTATCTCGGAATACGCGCCGTCATAGTAAAATCCTTTGCGAGAATCCACCGCGCCAATCTCATAAATGCCGGTATCATCCCGCTGACCTTCAAAAATCCCGAGGATTACGACAGCATTTCTCAGGGAGACAAGCTTTCCCTTTGCGGCATCAAGGACGCCATCGAGCACGACGCAAAGATTGTTTTAAAGGATGAAACAAGCGGTAAGGAATTTGAACTTGAATGCCCCCTGTCCGATCGCCAGAAGAAGATGATTTTGGCCGGCGGGCTGCTTAAAATGTACAAATAAACAAAACAAACAAATGCTGAATGCCGCCAAAAGGCGCAGCACAGGAATTATCATAAATGTAAGGGTGAAAATTATGAATGAAGCAATGATAAAACAGGCCGCCGAAAAATTCGAGGCGGTAATCCGTGAACAACTCGAGCGCGTCGAAAGAATGAAGGCCGAAAAAGACTTTATCGACTATGACTCTCTTGATAAGCTTATAATCGGCGTTTGCGGCGGAGACGGAATCGGCCCGGTCATCACCAAAGAGGCCGAGAGAGTGCTTAAATTCCTCCTCGCAGACGATGTGGAGGCCGGAAAGGTCGAGTTCAAGGAAATAGACGGTCTGACCATTGAGCACCGCGCAGAGGTTATGAAGGCCATTCCCGACGATGTGCTGGCCGAGCTTAAAGCCTGCCACGTCATCCTCAAGGGACCCACAACTACCCCCCGCCAGGGTGACAAATGGCCCAACATCGAAAGCGCAAACGTCGCAATGCGCAAAGAACTTGATCTTTTCGCAAACGTCCGTCCGGTCAAGGTTCCCGAAGAGGGTATCGACTGGACCTTCTTCCGCGAGAACACCGAGGGCGCATATACCCTCGGTTCCAAGGGTGTTAATGTAACCGACGATTTGGCCGTCGACTTTACGGTCACCACCTCCCAGGGTACCGACCGTATCGCCCGCCTTGCATATGAATATGCAAAAAAGAACCATAAGGATCGGGTGTCGGTCATCACCAAGGCCAACGTCATCAAAACCACCGACGGCAAATTCCTCAATCTCTGCAAGGAGATCGGCAAGGAATATCCCGACATCACAACCGACGACTGGTATATCGACATAACCACCGCCAAGCTCATCGACAAAAAGCGCCGCACCGATTTCAAGGTTTTCATTCTCCCCAACCTCTACGGCGACATAATCACCGATGAGGCAGCAGAGTTCCAGGGCGGCGTAGGCACCGCCGGCAGCGGAAATATCGGCAAGCGCTATGCAATGTTTGAAGCCATTCACGGCTCGGCTCCCCGTATGGTAGAGGAAGGCCGCGATAAATATGCCGATCCCTGCTCTATGCTCAGAGCCGCAGTAATGCTGCTTTCCCACATCGGCAAGCAGGACAAGGCCGATCTTCTTTCCCGCGCTCTCGACATTTGTATGTTTGAAGAGAAAAAGCTCAGTATAACCGGCCGCGACACCGGCTGCACCTGCAGTGAGTTCGGCGATTATGTTATGGAGACGGTTAAAAATCTGACCAAATAAATTTCGTGATTTGCAAAAGGCGGGAAAAAGATGCAAAAAAGCAGCGGCTTTCCTGCCCGGCGCAGCACAAAAAAATCATAATAAATCTAAATCGGTGATAGAATGAAAAACGATGCAATTTCCTTTTCGGTCATAAAAAGGCTGCCGAGATATTACAGATTTCTCGGAGAGCTTAAAGCCAACGGAATAATCCGCATTTCCTCCAAAGAGCTTTCACAAAGAATGGGCCTGACCGCCTCCCAGATAAGGCAGGATTTCAACTGCTTCGGCGGTTTCGGACAGCAGGGATACGGTTATAACGTTGAACAGCTTCATAGGGAAATCGGCTCAATTCTCGGGGTACACAGCGGACACAAGGCCATAATCCTCGGTGCCGGAAACCTCGGACGGCTTGTTTCAAATCAGATAACCTTTGAAAACAAGGGCTTTTCTCTCATCGGAATCTTTGACCGCAAAGAATCGCTGACCGGACAGATGATAAAAGGAATACCCGTCCGACACATCAACGGACTGGACGAATTCTGCAAAGAAAACCTTCCCGAAATGGCGGTGCTTTGCATTCCTCCCGAAAGCGCAAGAGAGCTGGTTCCCCTTCTCATAAAGCTGGGAATAAAGGCATTCTGGAACTTCAGCCATTATGATGTTGCTCTTAATCATCCCGGCGTTGCGGTGGAAAATGTCCATCTTGGTGATAGTCTTATGACCCTTTGCTACAAAATAAACTGATTTGAGGTGCTCTTATGAAACAAATATACGAACAGGGAACACTTCAGATGGTCAGAAACCAAAACAGCCTTGTTTTTGTCGCCAAGCAGGACGAATATGAAGGAAAAACCTCGGTTGTCTACCGTATGTACGACTGCTCTACGGGGGCAGTATCGCCGGTGACAAGAAGCGTCTTTTTGCTTGGCAAGTTTGGAAACATTTTTGAAAAGTTTGAAAGCGATCCCAACGAATTCATTTCCTGCAAGGCGGTAATTCTTTCGGATTTCCGCGCTCTGATCGTGCTTAAAAACGGCAGTGCCAGCATATACGGTAAGGACGGAAATGTCGAATGGAACGGTCATATGCTCTATAAGGATCAGGCTCCGTCGGGGCTTGCCATTTTCGGGAACACGGTTTGGGCAACATACAAAGACCCCTCGGCTGTCATTGCCTATTCGGTGGAACACCACCTGAGAAGGACGCTCAGAATCGGCGGAGAAAACGACCTGCCCGGCGGTCTTGCGGGAATTTATGCGGGCGAAGAAAACCGCCTGCGCGTTTGTGCAACCGACCAAAACAAAATAATCGAAATAGACACCGAGAATTTTACGGTCGCCGATTATCTTCGTTTTAAAGAGCCCGTTAAGGACTATGAAAAGATCAATTCCAACGAATTTGTGCTGACCGATAAAGGAATTTTTAAATTATAAGAGGTGTACTTATGGGAAATACCAACCATCCTGATATTTCGGATTTTATAAAGGATAAACAAAAAACCGCCCACCTCATCGGAATCGGCGGAGTTTCAATGTGCTCGCTGGCCGAAACCCTTCTTGAAAGCGGTCACAAAATAACCGGCTCGGATATGCAAAGCAGCTCGGCCACCAAAAGTCTTTCAAGACAAAAGGTAAAGATTTATGTGGGCCATTTTGCCGAGAACGTAAGAGAGGCCGATTATATCATCCGCTCGGCCGCCATAAAGGACGACAATCCCGAGATAGTTGAGGCCAAAAAGCTTGGAATCCCCGTTTTTTCGCGGGCAGAGGGCTGGGGCGCCATTATGCAGCGGTATAAAAACGCCGTGTGCATTTCCGGCACCCACGGAAAAACCACAACCACCTCTATGCTCACCCACATTGCCATGGCCGCATCGGCCGACCCTACGGTTATGATAGGCGGATCGCTCCCCCTTATCGGCGGAGGCCACCGCGTCGGCAAGGGAGACACGATCATTTTGGAGGCCTGCGAATATTGCAACTCTTTTTTGAATTTTTTTCCTACCGTTGCCGTCATAATGAATGTAGAATGCGATCATATCGACTTTTTCAAGGATCTTGACGATGTTAAACATTCTTTTAAAGAATTTGCGCTCAAAACTCCGGCCGACCGAGGGATCGTGGTCATCAATTCCGATGATCCGAACACCCTCGACACGGTAAAGGATGTTGACCGCAAAAAGATAACCTTCGGAATAGACAGCAAGGCCGACGTGACCGCCGAAAAAATTAGATTCAACCACGGAATGGGAGAATTTGACCTTTATTTTAAAGGAGAAAAACAGGCGCACATACGTCTGCTCGTTCCCGGACGGCACAATATATTAAACGCCCTTGGCGCTGCTGCCGCCGCTCTTTCGGTGGGATTTGATCCCGATTCCATTGAACGCGGACTTTCCTCCTACGGCGGGGTTGCCAGAAGATTTGAATTTAAAGGGCAGTATTCCGGTGCAATGGTATACGACGATTACGCCCACCATCCCGGCGAGCTGAAGGTGCTTTTCGATATGGCCGAAAGTATGGGGTATGAGCGCATAATCTGCGCCTTCCAGCCCCACACCTTCACACGCACCGCCGCATTTTTCGACGATTTTGTCAAACAGCTTTCCCGCCCAGACATTCTCGTGCTGGCCGACATATATGCCGCTCGGGAGAAAAATACCACAAACATCACTTCCCGCGATCTTGCGGCAAAAATCGAAGGCTCATATTATATGCCCGATTTCGACGATATGGTGGAATTTCTTCGGAAAATCGCCCGTCCCAGCGATCTTATAATCACGGTGGGTGCAGGCGAGCTTGACAAGGTGTCGGCAAGAGTGGTTGAGGATGTGCCTCAGCGCCGCCACACCACCGGCTTTGATTACGGCGTAGAAGTGGGCGGACTGCGGGATATCGACGACATAAAGATACTAGTTTGCTATATGCTTAAAACGGTGGGAACGCCCCTCAGACGCAGTCTCATCGACGAAGCCATTCAGACCGATGGTCTGGCCAGCTACTGGAATCTTTCCCAGGCCATTTCCGAGCTTATCAAAACTCAGGCGGTCACGGTGGGCGAAGAGGACGGCGAAAGCAGCTTTACCCTGGCTTTAAAGGGCAGAGAATTTGCCGAAATGCTCGAAACATCCCTTCCCTTCTCGGTCAGAGAAAGGGCGGTCAAACAGGCCACAGCGCTGCTTTCAAAGGCAAGGGCTCTTAAAGAAAACGAGATCGGCATAACAAAAACCGACTCGGGATATGAAGTGTCGATCATCATAAAGGACGGCTCCCTTGAGCTTATGACGGTAAAATTTCTGGTGGCCGACGCAATGCAGGCCAACATTGCAAAGGAAAACTTCCTTAAGGATCCTTCCGAGCTTTATAAGACCGTTCTTGAAAAGCTTACCTGATAGAGGTGTCTCACTGCCCGCAAAAAACGTTCTGTCGGTTTTTCGTATAAAGCAAACGGCACAAATCCCTGCACCGACCCATTCACGAATGCCATCAACCGTCCCACACATCAGCTTTATGCACCGACATTTTTGATGACCCGCTTCCGACTGTATATGCAAAAGCACGGAAGGCAGATGTAACTCATTTATAACGCACAGCGCGCCTGCGTATTTTACGCAGGGCGCGCTTTTTGCATTCACTGTAAAAAATTCAGACTGTAATTTTTCAAAATGCACTTGGCCACAGACGCAAAAACGCCGCCGTTCTTTTAAAAGAACGGCGGCGTTTGTTTTAATTAAATGTAACTCACGGGATTTAAATCTCCGCCGTTACATCGGCCGAAGCTATTATTTTTTCTTTTTGAAAACTACAAACAGTCCGGCTGCGGCGGCCGCAACGGCAATGGCTCCGGCAACCATTGTGCTGTCACCGGTATCAACATCGTCGAATTCTCCGTCGCCGTCCCACTGGGCGTAAAGGGTGACATCCTCCGTAAGGCGGATAAGATCTCCCTCTTCATAGGTAATGCCGCTTCCGTCGGGTTCGGTGTTCCAGCTGTAGAAGTAGCCGTCATTTGTAAAGTCGATGGGGCAGCCGATAACCTCTGCCTCGATCGGAACGGGGCCGTACTCGGAAATAAACTCGTCGTAGGTATCGCCGTACTCGTCGTTTGAATCGTAGGTTATGGTGAATTCCACCTCAACCGGCTCCCACTGAGCGTAGAAGTTCATGGCTGCGGTAGCACCGTCCACAGGATCGGTATATTCCATTCCGGGATCGAATATTTCATCGTTTCCGTCGGGATCAACGCACCATCCGGCAAGCTCGATTCCGAGGGTAGACGTTACATCCTCGAAAACATTCTCGAGAGTGAAGGCACTGTCGCCCATTATAACCTCGTCGGTTACGCTTTTGGGTTCAAGATTCTTGATGGATTCGGGGAAATTGGGATGATAGGTGTTGGTGAGGTATTCCTTGCTGATGTTGTCCCAGATGGCATAGAGGCTGATCTGCCAAACCTTAATGCCCTCGCCTGCGGCATTCTTGTAAACCGATCTTGCACCGGTGTTGGCGGTGTCGTTTACCTGAGCGTCAAGTCGGTCGGCCTTCTGATCCTCGATGCTGGCATAGACATAATCGAAGAAGATGTCGCGTCCGTCGGCGGTGGGATCATCAACATATTTACCAAGAACACTCTTTATATCAACAGTCTTTTCGGTTCCGAAGGTATAACCGCCGGTAATGTCGGTGCACCAGTAAAGGAAGGGAAATTCAAGGCCGTTATCGGGGTTGATGTAGGAGAAGATGTTGGGCGAAGAGGTAAAGCTGTCGTTTACCTGGTAGATGTCGGAAAGAATCTTTCTTGTGCTGTGGCTGCCGTCGGACTCGATGGTTCCGCCGTTGCCGTCGTAAAGCACCCAGATGTCGTGGGGAGCGCAGTAGGATTCTGCATCCACAAGTCTCTTATAGCTGCGCACTCTACCCTGAGATTCGGCAGGAAGTGCGTCGTAGGTCTTTCTTGCGGCTCTGATGGTTTCCACGCTGTCTGCGGTAACCTCGGCCTTCTCGGGCAAATCGATAAAGGTAAACTCCATATCGTGAGCTGCCTTATCCCACTGGGCGTAGAAGGTCTGATCGCCGATGATGGTGAACTCTGCGCCGGCTTCATAGCTTTCGCCGGTTCCGTCGGCCTTGGTGTTCCATGAAAGCAGTCCTGCAATGTTTTTATAGTCGGCGTTCTGAAGAACGATGGTGTTGCTCTTGATGTCGATTCCGGCCTTGCCGTATACCTTTCTGGTAACGCTGAGGTTGGCCTTATCGTTTGAGTTGTAGGTTATGGTATATGCCGAAAGCTGTTCCCACCGAGCATAAAGGTTGAGGCTCTGGGTGACCTTGATCTCGGCGCCGGGCTCATAGGAATCTCCGCTTCCGTCGGCTGCGGTGTTCCATCCCATAAAGGCATATCCTTCGGGAGTGGCAAAGCTCTTTATGTCCTCAAGCTTATCGATGTTCTTGGTTGTTCCGGTATCCCAGGTGCGAACAAAGGTCTTCTGTTCGGCATCATCGCCGGGATAGTTGGAATTATAGGTGAAGTTTGCAACCTGCGACCATTGTGCATAAAGAACGAGATCGCCTTCAAGAGTGAGGGGTCTGTTGGCTGCATAAGCGGTGCCGCTTCCGTCGGCTGCGGTGTTCCATCCTGCGAATTTATAGTCGTCGGGCTTAACAAAGCCTTCGCCCTTTCTTTCGAGGTTGGCCCATGTCATGGTCTTATACTGTTCGCCGACGAAATGATCGTTTTCGTTGTCAATATACTGAGCGCTTTCACCGTTGGGATTGTTGGAATTGTAGGTAACGACGGCCTTGGTTTCTTCTTTCCAGGCGGCATAGAAGGTTGTTCCGGCAGTAACGCCCTCAACGGGATCGGTATACTGCTCACCCTCGGCAAACTCGTTGCCGTTTTGGTCTACCCATGCCTTGAATACGCAGACTTTATCTGTACCGGGAATGGCGATCTGCTCAAAGGGATTGTAGATGGTGTGGCCGTTATATCCTTCGTATGCGGTGATGTATTTTTCGCTGTGCTCGCCGCCGACATTTTCGGGATAATTGGAAACAAACACGTTGGTAACAGGAGTCTTTTCAACGTTGTCCCAAATTGCATATAAGTTGATCTGCCATACCTTTACGGGGTTACCGTTTTCATCGCGGCTTACGGCTCTTGCGCCGGCATTTGTCCCGAAAGGATCGGCGGGGTCGGAAGCCTCTGCAAGGTCGGCCTTAAGATCCTCGGCATTTGCATATGCGAAGTAATAATATTTGTAGGCGTTTTCCTCAGCGCCGCCATCTCTCGAAATGAGCTGCGCCAGTGTTGAAACAGGCGAGAACTCCTTGCCGGTCACGAAATTGAGTCCGTCTGCAAGAGCGGTCGACCAATGAAGGAATTCATACCCATTGTTGTAGAATATGTTGTTTCCGGCAACATAGTCCTGCCCCTTGGTTTCCACCGGGAAGGAGTTGTCGCCGTATTCGGTGACCCCGCCGTTTCCGTTGTAGATCACCCAGATGTCGGACAGGCCGTTTAAGGAAGCAATGTCCTTGTTGAGCTTGTCGATGTTAGTTACCTGAGCCTTTTGGTCTTCACTCAGGCTTTCATAGGCGCCCAAGGCGTCAATCACAGCGTTTTGGTCGGCCACGGGGAGCTGATAGTCCTCGGGCAGAGCGTCGATGGCGCTGACGACCTGCTGCGCAGAAGCGGATTCGGCAAAGGCGCTGAAGGACAAGGATACTACGGTAAGCATCATTGCCGCCGCGACCAAAACCGATAAAGCTTTTTTCAGTTTCATTAAAATTTCCCTCCATAAAATACTTTCGAGACATTAGAGAAAATACGCCAAATGTTCTAAATTATCATACTATAAACCATATTTTTTGTCAAGTATTTTAAAGCATTATGTCGCAGTTATCTTACAAAAAAATTCTTATTCGCCCTGCTTTAATGCATATATTTCCTCTCTGACGGTGTTTGCCGCCTCGTCGCCGTCGATTATCTCGACGCAGAGTCTGAATGTGATCGATTCAAAAGGTGCAATTTCCTTGAGTTTTCCGATCTTTCTCATATTATCTCTGCCCTCAACGCGGCAGTTGGCAGGCTCAAGACCAAGCACATAATCCCTTGTACCGGGCATTTTCCACTGGGTAAAGTGGTTCAAAGTATCGGTGTAAAAGCTGATTTTGACGCCCACGCCAAGCTTTTGGTTGTAAATGGCGACAGCGGTCTTTCCGTTTTTAACACCGAGACGGTGATAATAGCACTGCTCATCAAATCCGGGGGTGGGTGCAGGGAAATAATCCCACTCGTCTATGCCTTCCTCGGCCCGTTTATCTCTCGGAAGGGTGTTTTTGGCCGGAATGAGCAGCTCAACCCCTTCGTCAAGCAGCGGATATCCCATATTCATATGATAAAGCTGCATAGAGGGCTGAGGCAGGCCGCTTTCGTTTGTGACCGTATCGGTAATGTATATGGCGTTGTTCTCCATTTTTATTTCTCTGTGGAGAAGCATTTTTTCGGCAAAAACCGCGCCTTCTCTGACATTTGCCGAAGCGGTTATGACAGGATGATCTCCCGAGTAATCGGCATTGTAACTGAGCTGTTCGCAGGGAGTGTTGCCGATACGTCCATGCATAACGCATTCGTCGCCGTTATCGGTGCAGGGGGCACCTGCGCTGTCGAGGCCGCAGGTGGTGAAGAAGCCCGCCGTAAAGGAACGCAGAAATTCGTTTTTATCATAATATGCAGGCGCCACATATCCCGCGGGGGAGAAAAATCCGAGATTTATGCCCTTATATTCAAGTCTGTAAAGATCGAGACAGCGATCGGGCACAAAGGTAGCCATAAGACCCTTACCGTTTTTCATCTGGAGAATTCTCATTCCGTCGCCCTTTCCTCCGCAAAGGCGCATTTCCTCAACCGAAAAGAGCTGGCTGAGATGTCCTGTTTTTTCAAATCCGTTTATCATAAAAGTTATATCCTCCTTTTGGTACATTTGCAATGATATAATGTGGCAGCAAAGACACTTTCCCTACTACCTTATATTATTATATAATTGCCCGGGTCGCAAGTCAAGGCCATTTGACAGGAATTCATTGAATTGTATAATTAAATGTGTTAAAATAAACAGGAAAAACGGGGTGAAAGATATGCTTCAGCTGATACTCGGACGGGCAGGATTCGGAAAAACCGAGGCCATCCGCCGTCTCATCAAACAAACGGGACCCACCGCCAAGGCGCAGATACTTGTCGTTCCCGAGCAATTTTCTTTTGAAAGTGAAAAAGCCTTAATGGCCGTTGACGGAAAGTGCAGTGACTTTGAGGTGCTTTCCTTTTCGCGACTTTGCGACCGGCTTTTCAAACTTTACGGCGGAATATGTTCAAAACGCATAGACGACGCGGGACGGGCGGTGTTTATGGCGTCGGCCGTAAGTCAGCTTTCAGACGAGCTGAAGGTTTATAAAAGAATATGCAAAAAGCCCGACTTCATCCGCGGAATGGTTGGAACGGTCAAGGAATTTAAAAACTGCTCGGTTTCGGCCGAGATGCTGAAAAAAGCCGAAGCTTCTCTTCCCGACGGTTCGCTCAAAAACCGTCTTTCGGAAATAACGCTGCTTTATGAAGGGTATTCCGCCCTTTTGTCGGCCGAGTACTCCGATCCTTTGGACGATGTGACAAAGGCCTGTGGGCTTATGGATGAGCACGGCTTTTTCGATGATAAAACAATCTTTTTCGACGCCTTCAAAGGCTTCACCGGCCGCCAGTTTGAAATCATAGAACGGGCCATCGGCTCGGCAAGAGATGTATATATTTCGCTGCCCTGCGACGATATGGAAAACACCGATCCCGACATTTTTTATTCGGTCAGGGAAACGGCCAGAACACTAAAACGCATCTGCCTTTCGAAGAATGCTGAATTTAAAGAGCCTATTGTCCTTACCGAGGACTGCCGCCACCTTCCCATTCTTAAAAAAATGGAAAGGGAGGTTTTCTCGGGCCAAGGCAGCGGTGCCGACAATTCTAGGGCTTCCACAGACAGTCAAAGCGGTGATTTAAGCGGTGCACAAACCGACCTGCAAAATCAAGGACAAAGCATTGATCCAATTGACAATCGACCGGACGGACAAAGCAACAAACAAACCGCCATACAGCAAATCAGCATCTGGGATAATGTGCAAGCAGACGGACAAATCGGAGAAAGCAATTCTCCCGACAGCGAGGACGATTTAGACACGGAAAAAAGCCGCGTTACAGAGGGCGGGTTTGACGGAGAAATAACCGTTTTTGAAGCCGACACAAAATATGACGAAGTAGATTTTGCCGCTTCTCAGATTTCAAAGCTGGTCAGAGAAGAAGGTTATCGCTTTCGGGAAATCTCGGTTATTGCCCGAAAGGCCGAAGATTACGCTCCCCTTATCGAACAGCTTTTTACCCGTCGGGGCATTCCTTACTTTTTAGATGCAAGGAGACCGGTATCGGGCCAGCCTCTTATGATTGCAGCCTGCACGGCCTTCGACGTTATCCGCTCCTCCTTTTCAACCGAAAAGCTGCTCACACTTTTGAAAAGCGGCATCATAAGCATCGACGATACCGATCTGTTTGAACTTGAAAACTACTGCTTCATCTGGAAAATAGACCGAAACGATTGGAAAAACGATTTTGTAAAGAATCCGAGAGGCATGGAGGAAAAATTTTCGGAAGAGGACAAAGCCGCCCTCGAAAGACTTAACAATTTAAGAAAAAATATAACGGCACCTCTCCTCAAATTTGAAAAATCCCTCAAGGCCGCCGAAAATCTAAAACAATGCGCCGCCGCGCTTTTTGACTTTCTGTGTGACATAAATGCCGCCGAAAGCCTTAAAAGAATCGCACAAAGCTTTTCTCAAAGCGGTGACGAGCAAACGGCCGATCTTGTCGAAAGATCATGGGATATGCTTATCATGGCCCTCGACCGCATAGCTGTACTTAGCAGTGAGCAAAGCGGCGATGCCGATGATTTCTACAATCTCTTTTTAAATCTCGTTTCGCTTATGGATATGGGATCGGCTCCCAAGGGCATCGATCAGGTGTGTATCGGATCGGCTCCCCGTACACGTCCGGCCGAACCTCGTGCGGTTTTCGTGCTTGGAGCAGACGACGGTGTTTTCCCTGCTTCGTCGGTATCGGGCGGTCTTTTAAGCGATGCCGACCGCATAAAGCTGTGCCGCTGCAATCTTCCCATCAGCGACCATTCGACCAAAAGCCTGTGCGAGGAAGGATTCCTTTTTTATTCGGCGGTTTGCGCCTCTTCGGAAAGACTTTACATTTCATATTTCCTTTCGGGAGATGGTTTTCCGTCTTCTCAGGTCACCCGGATTGAATCACTTTCAGGGGTTAAAAAACTTTCAAAAGAAACTTTGAAAACATCCATAGATTGCGAGCATACCGCATTTGAAAAGCTGACGGCAAATTATCATTGCCCCACCGACGAAACAAATGCCCTTAATGCCTTTTTTAAGCAAAGCGGCAGTAAAAAATTCGAGACACTTAAAAACTTCAGAAAAATCAACGACACAAATCTTTCGCCTGCAACTGCAAAGGCACTCTTTTCCGACAATATAAGGGTTTCCCCCACCTCGGTAGAATCTTTCCACCGCTGCGGTTTTATGTACCTTTGTCGTGCGGGATTCAAGGCAAAATACTTAAAGCCGGTGGAGATAGACAATCAGATACGCGGCACCCTTGTACATTTTGTATTTGAAAAGATGTTTTTAAAGCACGGTTCAAAGAAGCTTTCGCTTTTGTCGGACGAGCAGCTCAGAACCGAAATTCACGAGCTTGTTTTCGGCTTTGCGAAGGAAAGAATGGGTCAGGACGATATATCCGGAAGCTTTGAATATCAGCTTTTAAATACCGAGGAGCTGCTTTTTCTCATAATAAAACATATGGCCGAGGAAATGGCAGACGGAAAATTCGTCACCGCACGATGCGAGCTTCCCATCGGAAGAAATGAACAGGGATCAATTCCCGCCTTCTCGGTAGCATTCGACCAAGGGCTCGTCAGTGTGACCGGCGTGGTCGATAGGGTGGACGTATACGAGCACGACCAAAAAACCTATTTCAGAGTCGTTGACTATAAAACCGGCACAAAGACCTTTAGTCCCGACGAGCTTCCCTACGGTCTTGGACTTCAGATGCTGATATATCTCTTTGCCATCGAAAAGTATTTAAAGCAGCTTGGCAAAAATCCCGTACCCTCGGGAGTGCTCTATATGCCGGCCAGAGATGTTTCGGCCGATGCTGCAAGCGGCGAGGATGAGCAAAGCATCCACAAAAAGCTAAGAATGAAGGGCATCGTTCTCAACGACGTCGACATAATCGACGCTATGGATCCCGCCCACGCAGGTAAATATATCCCGGTCAATTTTACCAATAGTGGAAATATACACGGCAACTCCCTTCCAAATATCGCCTATCCGCAATTTTTTGAAACTGCCGAGCACCATATAGAAAGCTTGCTTGAAAAAATGGGGCGAAAAATTATGGACGGCTGTTTCCCTGCCTCCCCACTCGATTCGGGAGGACAGAGCGGCTGTAAATACTGCGATTACACCTCGGTTTGCCCAAATTCCGGCACCGTCGTCCATCGCACGGTCAAAAAACTCAGCAAAGATCAACAGCTTGAAATTCTGAAAGGAGGGTCGTTTGATGAGCAATAAACCCGCACCCACAGCAAACCAGCAAAAGGCCATCGACGGATCGGGCTCGCTGCTCATATCGGCCGCCGCAGGATCGGGAAAAACAGCCACTCTGGTCAACCGGGTTATAAAAAAGCTTACCGATCCCGATGACATGTATGAAATAACCGATTTTCTGATAGTGACCTTCACTATTTCGGCCGCTGCGGAAATGCGTTCCCGTATTTCTGCCGCCATAAGCAGCAAGCTTTCGGAGGACATCTCTCCAGCCCTTCGCCGCCACCTGAGAAAACAAACGATACTGCTTGCCAAGGCCAACATATCCACCGTCCATTCATACTGCAAAAACCTTATTTCCGACAACTTCGACAGGCTGGATCTGCCCCCCGATTTTAAAATAATTTCCGAACCGAGAGCCGAGCTTTTTAAGCAGCAGGCCCTTACCGACACGGTGGAGCATTTTCTTGAAACCGACAAAAAACAATTCACCGATCTTATGAAGCTGTTATCCACCGATTCCCGCCTTACAAACATAAAATCGGCCATCAGCAGCCTTTACGACTGTATGAACTCCCTTCCCTTTCCCGAAGAATGGAAGCAGCGCTGCATAGAAATGTATAAGGATTTTTCCGATCTTAAAAGTTCTCCCTGGGGAAAATATCTCATCGGAAAGCTTCTCGACCGCTGCAACAACGCCGTCGATTTGCTTGAATCGACAATCAACGACATTTCACGGGATGAGGTGCTCGCATCCACCCGAGGAATCGACCTTTCCGACGGGCTTAACTGCGCGGTTTTGATGCTCAAATGCCTGCAGTCGGGCGATCTTGAAGGCTGCAGAAAATATGCCAAAAAAGAAAACGAAATAAGCTGGTCACACGGTCTTCCCAAAAAGGCGGTCTATGACTTTAACCTTAATGACAGATGCGGGCTTGCAAGGAATATGTATAATTCTTTTTTGAAAAAAACTCAGGATGTCCTTTGCTATACCGAGGAGCAGAGTAAAGCCACCGCGCAGCAGCTCACCCCGTTTATAGAGCTTTTGTTTTCGGCCGCCGATTATTTTGCCCGGCTTTTCACGGCTCAAAAGAGGGAAATAAACGCACTCGATTTTTCCGATCTCGAGCACCTTTCCCTAAAGCTTCTTGCAAAGCGGGAAAACAAAACCACCTATCCCACCGATTTTGCAAAATCTCTGTCGGAAGGATTCAAAGAGATTCTCGTGGACGAATATCAGGATACAAACGATCTTCAGGACGAGCTTTTCCGCATACTTTCGGACGATCGCAAAAAGCTTTTCTGCGTCGGCGATGTCAAACAAAGCATCTATGGTTTTCGTCTTTCCAACCCCAAAAACTTCATCAAAATGCTCGATCAATATCCCGATTTTGAACAGGGCGCAGAACATTCGAAAATCATTCTTTCGGAGAACTTCCGAAGCCGCAAAGGCATATGCGACCTTGTAAACTTCATTTTTAAAAGGATAATGTCCAAAAAAATCGGAGACATCGAATACAATGCCGATCACGCCCTCAATTCCTCAGCCTCATTTCCCGAAAGAGATATGGCCGACACCGAGATCGACATCATCGATATATCCAAAGAGGATGAGCGCACCGTCATTCAGGTGGAGGCCGACCGAATAGCCGAAATTATAGAGGATATGATGCAAAAGGAATGTATAACCGACGGTAAGACCCTTAAAAAGCCGGGCTACAACGATTTTTGCATTTTGCTGCGCGCGACCAAAACATCCGCAAAGCCTCTGGCCGACCGCCTTTTCGAGCATGGCATTCCGGCGGTTTTTTCCCACGACGAAGCTTTTTTCGACATTCCCGAAGTATCAAAAATGATGGCGCTTTTAAAGGTCATCAGCAATCCGCTTGATGACGTAGCGCTGCTTTCGGCCATGATGAACCCTGTTTTCGGATTTTCGGCCGATCACATCGGTATAATCTGTTCACAAAAAAAGCGGCTGTCGATATACGCCGCACTTTGCAATGCTGCCGAAAGCGGCGACACAAAGGCATCGGATTTTCTCGCAAAGACAGCATTTTTAAGAAAATTTTCGGCCACCCACACCGCCCGGCAGCTCATTTCCGAGATATACGAAAAAACCGGCCTGCCCGAGGTCTATCTCACGGACGAGGACGGTGAAAGAAAGGCAAAAAATCTCAAGAGGCTGCTTGAAGTGGCAACGGAATGTGCCGACGGCGGATATGAGACGGTTTACGAGTTTCTCCGCTTTGCCGAAAGGGTAAAAAAAGGAGAAATAAAATTGGCAGGCACTTCCGACACCTCAGCCGGCGGGGTCAAAATAATGACCGTCCACCATTCAAAGGGTCTTCAGTTTCCGGTGGTATTTATGGCGGGACTTACATCCGGTCCACCGATCGACACCGCAGCCTTCAAATTCGATCAGGAATACGGTGTAGGCCTTAAAATTTACGATTCCAAAACCCGCACAAAAACCGTTACCCCTATGTTTGAAGCCGTTCGTCAGGCCAAAAAGCAAAGCGACATTTCCGAAATGCTGAGGATATATTATGTGGCCGCCACCCGCCCCAAGGACAACCTGTTTATAATATCGGCCAAGGAAGGAGCGGAAAAAAATCTTTCATCCGCTGCGTCCCGCCTTTCTCCCGACTATTTTTCCAAAGGCGAAGCACTTGACCCTGTACTTGTGGAGGACGCCAAAAATTTCGGTGAGCTTATAAACTATTGTGCCCTGCTTCATCCGTCGGGGAAGAAACTCAGAGCCATCGCCGATGCAAACATAATTTCAGACAGTAAAGATGATGAAAACACCGAGATAAAATACATTCCGTCCGATCAAATTAAAAGAAGCGAAGAAAAGGAAATTTCAGAGCAGATTCCGGATGAAAGCTTTGACCAAACAAAGCTTGACGAAATAAAAAAGCAGCTTGATTTTGAGTATAAATACAGTGCCCTTTCAAAGCTTGCAGCAAAGGTTTCGGTCTCGGCATTGACCCATAAAAGTCCTTCAAACAGCGGCTGCGCTCTGCGGCCGGCCTTTCTTAAAAACGAGCGCCTGAATGTGGCCGAAAAGGGCACGGCCATGCACGAATTTATGCAATACGCCGATTATCTTTCGGCCGAGCACGACCTGGAAAACGAAATTTCTCTGCTAAAAGAACAGCAGTTCATTTCCCCTGCCGCGGCCGATTCTTTAAACCGCGAAAAACTCGGCGATTTCTTCTCTGGTGAGCTTTTCAGCAGAATGAAGTCCTGCGAAAAGGTACTCAGAGAGCAGCGCTTTATAATTGAAGTGCCTGCAATCACCCTCGATCCATCCCTTCCCGACACTGCGGCGAACGAGCCTATCGCCGTTCAGGGTATTGCCGACTGCATTTTCATTGAAAACGGCGGTGCGGTAATAGTCGATTACAAAACCGATCGAGTGGAAAATGAGCAGGCCCTCATCGACCGATATTCCGCCCAGCTAAACCTTTACGCAAAGGCCTTTGAAAAGATTCTGAATATGTCCGTAAAGCAAAAGATCATATATTCATTTCATCTTTCAAAAGCCATAACCCTTTAGTTCCTTCTTAGCTTTTGCTGCTTTTGCTCGGTTTAAAGGTCGTCACATCCTTGTCCTGCTTCTGCTGCTTATTTTTCTGCGCGGGGAAGCGTGAAATCGCTTATAAGGCTTTACGCTGCTGAGTGATGAACGCGATGACGCACGGGGAAAGGGGCAAGCGAAGCCGCAGGTTGTTCGACCGTTGCAAACCGCATTCCCGTTCAACGTAGTTTACCTTTACTCTATCAACATAATAATAAAAAAGCAGGGATGCCGCAACGCATAAGCGTTGCGGCATCCCTTTAGCATAGCTTCAAGGTCTGATTTTTGACCTTAAAATTATTTGTTGTAAGGGAAAGAGGTGATCTTTCCGGTAGCATACTGGAGAATGAGCAGTGCGTCAACAGCGGTGACCTTGCCGTCGCCGTTAACATCTGCAATCTTAGCCTGCCATTCGCTGAACTCTCTTGTCTTAACAACAAACTGGAGAACCATAAGAGCGTCGCTTGTGGTTACACCGTCGGTCTCGTCAACATTTCCGAGATTGTCAAACAGCTTGACAAGCTCCTCAGCTTCGGTAAGACGGGCTATGTTGGTAACGCGATCCTTGCCGATTTGGTCAAGGGCGTTGAAGGCGTGGCGGGCGGCCTTAACGGCGTTGCGCGCGTCGTCGGTGACAGGATAGGTGAGACTGTCAAGGCCGTTTATAAGGTCGATAACATTCGCAACATCCTCCGCTCTCTTGTCGTTGGCAGCAATGGCGGCCTTTGCATCCTCAAGAACCTTGATGTTGGTAATCTTGCCGACATCCTTCTCGTCAACGGCGGCAACCTTTGCCTCGGCGGCGGCAACTGCGTTGCGGTTGGCCTCGGTTACGGGGTCGGCGATGGTGCCGATAGCGGCAATAGCGGCAATGGCCTCGTTAACCTTAACCATTCTTGCGTCGTAGGCGG
>CAJJNV010000024.1 GCA_905193225.1 uncultured Oscillospiraceae bacterium
CCGCTCCGAAGCCGTTCATGGAGTTGCAGTCGTTAAGCCATAGCTCGCCGTTTTCTATGTAGGGTTTGACGGCGTCGTCTTCAACCTTTCCCCCGCCGGCACATTCGGAAATAGCGTTTGCAAGGGCGGTTGCCATTGCGTCAAAGCATCTGTCGTAAATTTCGTTGTCGCTGTTATTACTGATAAATCCAAGCTCAATAAGCGATCCTGCAATGCTCCTTTCCCAGCAGTTGCGGGTTATACGAAGGCCTATATCGCCGTCGTCGGGGTTACCGTCGGCCTTAACTCCGCGGTTTACCCAGCCGGTTGCGGCAAGGGTTTTTTCCTGGAGTGCGGCGGCAAGTTTATATGCCTTTGAGTCGGTCGATTCCTTGAAATGATAATAATCTTCAAGACCGGTGGCAGTCGCTCCGGCCGAGTTACGATGGAAGCTGACGAGATACTCGGCACCCCACGCGGCCGCCATGGGAACGCGGTCGCCGAGATCAACGGCCACATCGGTGGTACGGGAATATCCCACGGAAAAGCCGATTTTCTCAAGCTTCGCGCCCACCGCAAGGGTTATTCGAAGATTATCGTCGGCCTCGTGGCGGTCACCGTTTGTAGCACCGGGGTCGTTTCCGCCGTGTCCGGCGTCAAGCCATATCTTCGGAAGACTGTCTGCGCTTGCGGGAATACCGAGGCAGGCAGGGAAAAACGCCGTCACAAGCATTAGCGAAAGCAACAGCACTATTGCTTTTCTAAAAACGCAATTACTTTTCAAAAAAAACAACTCCTCTTAGTATTTATATCCAGTATATTATGGCATTTTTCGGCCAATTTGTCAAGAATGATTTGAATGTTTTTTATTTTTTAGTTGTTTTAATCAAAGTACTATGCATACAAGAAAAAATATACAATTTGGTCTTGTTTGTATTAAAAAATCCATAGTGCCAAAAGTCATTATACGCTTAAGGCTCACGGCGCAAAAAAACGGGAGCAATAAGCCTTGTTGTTATTGCTCCCGCTTTTACTGTTAAATTTAGATTATTAAGTGCCCGCAAGCAACATACGCTTGCTTTACAAATTGTTTTTGTATCCTTTAGGCTGTTTTTACCGATTCTTTTAATATGAGCATGGCATCCACCGCCGAAACCTTGCCGTCGGTATTCATATCGCCGCGTTCGATCTGATCGCTTGTAAGCTCTGTTTTTCTTACCGAATACTGAAGGGCCATAAGCGCATCATGAACGGTGGTATCTCCGTCGTCGTCAATATCGCCGCTCGGTACGCTCGGGAGAGGCCGGTGTCTTACCACAACTCGTATACAGTCGTATGCAATAAGGGTAACCTGATCGGTGGTGACCTCGGAATCGAGGGTTATGGAGGTGACATTTTTTATGTCGAAATTCTCGGTTGCGGTGGAATAGTCGATTTCGGGATTTATTTCCAGCCATCCTCCCACCGTGCCTTTAATGTTTTCAAGTCCCCTGACACTTACCGAGCCGTTGGCAGAACTTAAACGAATGGCCTTTAGATCGTCGGGATCAACAACATATATATACAGCTTTATCCGCTCGGCGCCGGTGAGATCCTTAGGTTCAAAGGTAAATGTTGAGCTGCAATTTCCCTTGCCCACAGCGGCAAAATATGCCTGTCCTTCGGGTGCTCCTACATTCCAAAGCTCACCTGAGATGCCGCTTGATGCCGACCAGCCGTCAAGCTGTTCGCAATCGGTTATGAGAATATCTTCAGTGGTTTTAAGATAACCCTTAAGGGCATTTTCGGCGGCTGCGAGCCTATCGAGGTCCTTTACCCTTACCTTTTGTTCGGCAATGAGGCGGTTAAAAGCCTGCCGCGCTTCGGTTATCTGCTGTTTATGTCCTTCGGTAACATCGGCAGCATCGGGCAGAGCGGCAATCTTTTCGTCCACCTTATTTACAGCCCTTAAAAGCACCGTTTCGTCGGTGGGCTCTTTGTGAATATATCCGCATTCTCTGTTTAAAAGACCCGGAAAATCCTTGATAATGGCATCGATTTTCTCGGAAATGGGGTCATATTCTTTGTTTTCGTAGTTCTGGACTATGGACGTATCATAGGTGATAATATTGTTTTCCACCGTTCCGTATTCGGCCGCCGTCGGATCGATTTTAAATTCGGCCGAGCAAAGCAGAATGTTGTCCTTAATCACATTGTTGACAGGATAGAAGAACTTATCTCCGTCGTCCCAAAGACCCTGTACCTCGGGAAAATGCTTGACATATTGGCCGCCTAAATATTTTTTGTCGGCCTGCCCGTCAAATCCGGCGGGATTGTTGCCCCATATGATGCCTCTGGCATCCAGATCTCCCGAATAGGGGGTCTCCTCGCCGTCTCCGCAGTTAATGAGAAGATTCTTTTCAAAAATATTGTCTCTTCCGCCGCCGAAAAGGAAGGCACGGTCGCAATTTATAAATTTATTTCCGTATACATTAAAGGAAGAACCGCAGTCGTCCTGATAAACGGCGCTGCAATATCCGCTTGTTGCATTTTCGGGGCGTTTAATATCTTGAAAGAGATTATATCTTATGATGTTTCCGCGGTTGAAATAGCTTCGGCCGGAATATATGGCGCCGGCATCGGAGGTTTCATAGCACACTTCATCAAAACTGTTGTTTTCAACCGTATGGTTGCACCCTTCGAGATAAACGGCAAGGTGGGGGGAGTTTGAAAAATCGTTGTAACAGATCCTGCCGCCCACACCGTAAAGAGACACTGCGGGAGAATATGTGCGGTTTTTAGCCGCCCAGAAGGAAAATTCGGAACCGTAAACCACATTCCCGGACGGGGTCATTGTTTCGATGTCTCCGCCGCTCATGGAAAGGCCGCCCGAGCCAAGGCCGTCAAAAAGCGCATCAATAACATGATTGTTATTACCTTCGATGACCACAGCCGTACCGTACTGAATATCCGCAAATCCGCAGGAATCGAGGGTAAGACCGTTTGTTTCGGCCTTTATGGCAGAGCCGTTGTTAACACCGGAAAAAAGCGTTCCAAAGAAGGTTATGTTGTCTCCCGTTATCTCCACAAGATTTCCGTTATAAGTGTTTATAAAAAGTTCTGATTGGGCAGGAATTTCATCATCATCGAGAGCAAAGTAAAGGTTTCTGTCCTTATCAAGGGCATAACTGAAGGAATCGGTGATCTGAGAAATGATGTTATAGAAATAGATTCGCTGACCGACATTTATACCGTAATGGCTTTGCTTGGTCTTGTCCTCAATCACGCAGCCGTTGTCAAAATCGATGGTTGCGCCTGCAGTGTAATATGACCAGTCGTTCCCGGGATATCCGCCTATCCAGTAGGGTGTGCTGCCCATAATGTCGGCCCCGAGCTTTTTAAGATCCGACAGGCGTCCCTCGGTATCGTCTACCTTAAAGGAATAGTCGCCGGTCTTTTCCTTAATGGTCAAAAAAGAGCCGTCCGAAGGATACTGAGACATCCTTAGATTTCTCTCTACTCTGTTTGTCGCTATCTTAAAACTGATGGGGGTGCGGTTTGAAGGAATATCGGCAGGTTTCATATCGGGGCAAAGATTCCAGAGGTTTACGCTGTATAATTTTTCGGCCTCTGAGCGGTTTGCGAAGGAAGACAAAATTCTCTCGTCGGTAACCTTTGAAGCCGAGGAAAGAGAGTAAGGTTTATATGCCGTAATCTCGGGTACCTCATTCTCATATCCTATATATAAATCTCCCGAATCCCGCTCGTCCAGCGTAAAGGCTTCGGTGCGATAATATTTTCCTCCGCGCAAAACTACCGTTACGCTTCCGGCCGATGAGGCACGGGCGGTATCTCTCGCCTTTTCAAGCGTCTTAAAGGGAGATGCGATGGTTCCCTTGCCGGAGTCGTTTCCGTCGGGAGAAACCACAACGCAGGTGATCTTACTGTACTCCGGGGTATAGCTTTCGTCCGCTCCTTTTTCAAGCTCATCGGGATAAACGATGCTTTCGGACATCTGATATGGAATTATCTCGTCGTCGTCCGCAAGTCTTGCAAAGGCTGAGATGCTCAAAAGAGAGGTTGCTAAAATCGAGACAGCCACTGCCGTCCAAAGAAATTTTAAAAAGCTTTTTTTCATTTTATTCTCCTTATATTATTTTTTAAACAGTGCACTTTACGGTTTTTCACCCTTTGCAGCAACACTACTTATTTTACAAAAATATCATACCATATATTATATCGATTTTCAACAATAAATGTTAATCAACGACGCAGAGAAACACATAATGCTTAACGCTGCCGGGTGACGGACACAATACCGCACGGGACGGCAGCATACGAAACAGTGCATTGTTCGAGCACCGATTGCGGTAAAGACGCCGAAAAAATCCGGCCTATTGCATTTCAAAAAAATTTTTAAAAAAATCATAAAACCCTCTTGACAAACAAAAATCTGCGCAATATAATAAAACCAACATATGAACAATTATTCAAATGAAAGGTTGTGCAAATATGATTAAGGATAACAATACGGACCTTTGCTCGGAACAATGTATTCACAAGGATGTTATCGAAAAGGTCAACGAAATAATGCCCGATGAGGACATCGTTTTCGACCTTGCCGAGCTTTTCAAGGTTTTCGGCGACAGCACACGGCTTAAAATTCTCTGCGTTTTGCTTGAATCGGAAATGTGCGTTTGCGACATTGCCGAGCTTCTCAATATGAGCTTTTCGGCCATCTCCCACCAACTGCGAGTGCTCAAGCAATCCAAGCTTGTCAAATTCCGCAGAGAAGGAAAAACCGTTATATATTCCCTTTCGGACGATCACGTCCGTTCGATAATCGACCAGGGTCTTGAGCATATAGAAGAGTAGGTGTTTTAAATGGAAAAAGAACAAAAAATGTCCCTTGCGCGGATAGCCGCTTCGGCGGTGCTTTTGGGAGCGGCTTATCTTGTCAAAAGTCTCGTCGAGCTTTCGACCCTCCAGCTCATTCTCCTTTTTCTTATTCCCTATCTTGCGGCGGGATATGATGTGCTTATCGGAGCGTTTAAGAACATCATAAAGGGTGAGGTTTTCGACGAAATGTTTTTAATGACCATCGCCACCGTCGGCGCCTTTTGTATCGGCGATTATCCCGAAGGTGTTTTTGTCATGATATTCTATCAGTTGGGTGAATTCTTTCAGGATTTTGCGGTGGATAAAAGCCGAGATTCCATTTCGGCACTTATGAAAATCTGTCCCGAGACGGCCAACCTTGAAACAAGCGACGGCCTCAAAACGGTTTCCCCGAAAAGCCTCAATGTGGGCGACATAATAGTGGTTAAGGCAGGAGAAAAGATTCCTGTAAACGGCCGCATAATCGAAGGTGCCTCCTCCCTCGACACCTCTGCTCTCACCGGTGAATCGGTACCCAAGGAGGTATCGGGCGGCGATGAGGTGCTCGGCGGATGCATTAACATCAACGGTATTCTCCGAATTGAAGTAACAAAGATTTTTGCCGATTCGGCGGTCGCAAAAATTCTTGAAATGGTGGAAAATGCCACCGAAAAAAAAGGCAAGGCCGAAAAATTCATCACACGGTTTTCGAAGATATATACCCCCGCCGTGGTTATCGGCGCGGTCATTCTCGCCCTCCTTCCTCCCCTTATAACAGGTCAGCCCTTTGTTTCGTGGGTCAACCGTGCCCTCATTTTTTTGGTAATTTCCTGTCCCTGTGCGCTGGTCATCTCGGTTCCTCTTTCCTTCTTTGCCGGAATCGGCGGAGCGTCCAAACGGGGAATTCTCATAAAGGGTTCAACACATATCGAGGCTCTTTCCAAGACCTCTGCGGTGGTTTTCGACAAAACCGGCACACTGACAAAGGGTCAGTTTACCGTCACCGCCGTTCATCCTCAGATTATTTCCGAAAGGGAGCTTGTTAAGATTGCCGCCTGCGCCGAGTATTTTTCCGATCATCCCGTTTCGGTCTCCATTAAAAACGCCTGCAAAGAGCCTGTCAACACCGAGGACATAAAAAATGTCGTTGAGATCGCCGGCAAGGGACTGAGTGCCGAAATAAACGGCCGCAAGGTGCTTGTGGGCAACGGAAAGCTTATGGAATCCGAGGGTATCGAATACCACAACTGCCACAAGCAGGGCACCATCGTCCATGTGGCGGTAAACGGCAAGTATTTCGGACACATTGTTATTTCCGATGTGATCAAACCCGATTCAAAGCAGACCGTTTCCGACCTCCACGCAAGCGGAATCAAAACGGTTATGCTCACCGGCGACCGCAGGGAGGTTGCCGAAAAGGTCGGCAGCGAGCTTGGACTTGACGAGGTACATGCAGAGCTTCTTCCCGACGGAAAGGTTAAAGAGCTGTCGAACATTATGAGCAAAAGGCAGGGAGACCAAAAGGTTGCCTTTGTGGGCGACGGAATAAACGACGCCCCCGTGCTTACCTCCGCCGATGTGGGCATTGCAATGGGCGCATTCGGATCGGACGCCGCCATTGAAGCTGCCGACATTGTTCTTATGGACGACAAGCCCTCTAAAATTCCTCTTGCCGTTAAGATATCCAAAAAGACTATGATGCTGGTCAAGCAAAACATTTTCTTTTCTCTGGTCATTAAGGCACTTATTCTCATACTTGGCGCCGTGGGAATCGCGAATATGTGGCTTGCCATTTTCGCCGATGTTGGCGTCGCCCTCATCGCCACCCTCAACGCCACAAGAGGCCTTCACACAAGCAATCTTTAAGGCAAAGTCAGAGGCCTCCAAAGCGGTTGCAACGGTATTTTTTTAAGAAACCTTAATACGCAATAATTCACCTTTGGGGCTTAAACCCGCTGAATGCACAAAAGAATCCCGCAGTTTCGGAAAAACCGTTACCGCGGGATTTTGTTTTCTGATTTGCTTCTGTTTTGTTTTATGAAACGTGCTGTGCAGCACAGTAAATGCACCTGTCTGCAAAGCCACGTTTAATTTACCGTATCGGCTATCAGATGCAGTGCAATACCTATTTTTCAAAAAATCTTTTGTTTATAATAGGCAGTTTAACAAAGCTTTGCCCGCTCTCCCCTTCGGGTGAGAATTTATGCTTTATAAACACGACGGCCGAATTAACGGCGCAGCCTAAAGACACCGCTCCTGCCCTAAGCCACACAAATGACAGCACACCGAAGCACAAAAACACCACCATGGACCGTCTGCGGTTGGGATACACCCTGACGCACAGCGAAAAGAACAGATAAATCACCGCCAAAAGCACAACCGGCTGCCAAAAGGGCAAAAGTCCAAGCAGCACCCCAAATGTGACGGTTATGGCCTTGCCTCCCCCGAAATTTCTGAAAACCGGGAAGGCGTGCCCGAGTACCGGCGCGATCATAACAAGGGCAAAAGCCGGGCTTTGAACATCGGTAATTTTTGCGGCGGCAAAAACCGGTATCGCGCCCTTTAAAAGGTCGCACAAAAGCGCGGGAACGCCCACAAGCGGTCCTGCAAGCCGAAAGCAGTTGAAGGCGCCGGGGTTTTTGTCGTCCGATCGCTTTGTTATGTCGATTTTTTTAAACCAAAGTGGAAAACAGTAACAGAACAAAACGCTGCCCGAAAGATAACCTAAAAATGAAAACAGCAAATAGTACAAGGCACTCACTCTCCCATATGATTTTCGAGAAATTCCACTATTTTTTCGGCCGAGCGCGAGGCTCCCTTCTTTTTTTGGGCGGCAATCATTTCGGCGCATTTTTGCGGGTCGTTTAAAAGTCCTATACCGCGAAGAGCCTGAAAAAGCACGCTTCTGGCCGATATGCTCATTCCGTTTTTGACAAAAAGGCGGCGGTTTCTGCTTTCGCAGCCGGGAATGGGCTTCATATGCACCATTGGCACACCCATAACCGTTCCCTCGGTGGAGGTTATACCTCCCGGCTTTGTATAAAACAGGTCGCAGGCCTCCATATACCGTGCCACTTTGTCGGTATGCCCGACTATTTTAATCTTTTTTTCACCCAGATATTTATGGGAAAGACTTCTGAAAAGACGTTTGTTTGAACCACATATGACCGCAAACTGCACATCGTCTCCCGTTCCCACAAGCAGGAATTTTAACAGAAGGCCGATATGTCCCGCTCCCATACTTCCGCCCATTATGAGAACGATTTTTTTATTTTTCGAAAGGCCAAGCTCGTCACGGCACTGCTCCTTTCCTTTACGAACCAAAAAATCGGCCGAAACGGGAATACCCAGAGGCACAAGCTTTTTCTCGTCAAAGCCCCGCCTTTTAAATTCATCTATGCAGGCCTTGCCGGGAATCATTGTATAGTCGCAGTCCTCCTCTTCGAAAAAGGGCGTGCAGGTATAATCGGTTGCCACGGCGACGGTAAGCGGGCAGCGCTCTCCCCTCTTTGAAAGCTCGGTCAAAGCAAGGGCGGGAAAGGTATGGGGCGCAATAACGGCGTCAAAATCGTTTTGATCAAGATAATCCTTAAGCTTATCGGCCACCTGAGCACAAGCGATATATACCGGCGATCTGACTCCCAGCGCACGGTCGGCATTGCTGACCGCTCTGCCCATTCCGTAGGTCACACCGAAAACAAGCGGCACATTTTTGACCATTCCGATGTATGTTCCGCAAACGGCCTTTGATACCTTTTCCCCTGCAAGGGAAAGAAAGTCGGTTAAAACAGCGGTATGGCCCCGTTTTTCAAGTGCCTGTGCTATGGCTGCGCCGGCGGCATTGTGCCCGCCTCCGGTGTTGCAGGAAAGTATCAGAACCTTCATCTTTCTCCTCCTCTTTAAACATCGTTAAACACTTTACGGCTTCTCTCGATTCTTTTGAACTGCGGCATTCCATTCATCGTCAACAAGCGTTAGCGTCTGTTATATGGTCTGTTGACTAAGCAACGGACGGTCGAACACCGTACGGTTTCGCTCGTCCCTTTTTCCGTGCGGCATCGCGTTCATCAACCATAGGCGCCGGCCTTACGGCCGATTTCAAACTTCCCCGCCCTGAAAAATGAACGGCAGAAACTCTTCGACCCTAAAAATAGGGGAATTTTTCGTTTTTGAAGTTTTGTCACGCCGATATACCGGCGTATTTCAAGTGGCGAAACGATAAAAACGGGGGATTTAACATTTTTAAGGCGTGCGGGGTTAGACCGTCTGTTGCTTAAAAAAAGTCCGGAGATCCAGCAGGATGCAATATCTCAATTCAATTATAACACATCGCAATATAAAAGCAAGCAAAGAAAAACGGCAGGGAAGAAATTTCTTTTTTGGAAAAAATCTTGCCCGCCCGCATTTGTTATTGTTTCGTTTAATTTACTTTCGCAATCAATCAGAAGTTTTGCCGATCGTTCGGAAAATTAGAATCCTGATAATTAGGATTCTGGAAGTTAGGATCATAAGGTGTTCCGTAAGGCAAATGAGGCATAGCAGCGTCATATCTGACATACCTCGAGCTGCCGAAGGCCGTAACGGGAATGAAGATGACCGAAAGGAAAATAAGTCCCACGGCAAATCCGCCGCTGCGGCCGAATGCATTTATTGAAAATTATCAGCGCACCAAAACATTTAATTCCGACATAACCTTATAGTAAAAGGCCTATAACTCTATTCATTTATATATAACTTAATTTTTAATGGTGTGAGCCAAAATAAGGTATTGAAATTTTATTTTATGTGTGCTATACTAAAAAAAAGCAATTTAAAACATCTGTTTTAAAAAGGAGCGTTACTATGAAAAGAGTCAGCGGAATTTTATGGGGAATAGTACTTGCTGCGGTGGGTGTCATTATCGCTTTAAGCGGCCTCGGCATTATCACCCTCAACCTGTTTTTTGAAGGATGGTGGACGCTGTTTATCATCGTTCCCTGCCTTATCGGTCTTATAACCGACAGCGACAAAACCGGCAGCATCATCGGCATTTGCGTAGGCGTTCTTCTTTTGCTTGCCTGCCGAAAGGTGCTCAGCTTTATGATTCTGTGGAAACTCATCCTCGCCGCCATCATCATAATAATCGGCTTGAGGCTGATTTTCGGAAGCGTTTTTTCGGCAAAGGGCACCAAGGTATTTAAGTCGGTCAGGCAAAACGGCCGGTTTAAGAACGGTACTGCTGTTTTTGCGGGAACAAATCTCCGGTTTGACAATGAGCTTTTCGACGGTGCCGGGCTTGCGGCCGTTTTCGGAGGACTGGAATGTGATCTGAGAAATGCCGTCATCAGCGGCGATTGCGCCATTAAGGCTACGGCAGTTTTCGGCGGAATTACCATTTATGCTCCCGAAGGGCTGACCGTTAAAATCAATTCCACAAGCGTATTCGGCGGCGCCGACGATCAGAGAAGTTCCAAGCAAAGCGGCGAACACACACTTTATATCAATGCCGCCTGCGTTTTCGGCGGAGTAACGGTTAAGTAATTGAATAAAGGAATTTTAAATAACATATTTAAATCAGAAATAGCAAGTGCAAAAAAGCGTCCGAGGAAAAATTTTCTCGGGCGCTTTGAATATCGCACAAATCTGCGAATCTAATGAGCATATGGCAATTATCCTGAAAAGATATTTAAGCAATTAAACACAACGGAACAGCCTTAACAGGATGCCCGGCTGTTAAGCGATCATATTTTTAACACAGCCGTTTGTCACAGATATTTTGTCTTTTTAATTTTCGGGGCAAAGCAGGCCGTAATTACCGTCCTTGCGGCGGTAAACAACATTGATCTCGCCCGAATGCATATCCCTGAACATAAAGAACTGGTGGCCGATAAGATTCATCTGCAGCACCGCTTCTTCGGCATCCATAGGTTTAACGGGAAAATGCTTGCTTCGGACAATTCTGATCTCGCCCTCTTCATCGATTTCGTCACCGTCAGGCGGAAGTTCAAAGGTAACCTCCTTAAGCTTTTTCTCCACCCGCGTTTTGTTTTTACGCAGCTTTCTTACAAGGTCATCTATGGTTTTGTCAAGCGCCTCTTCCATCATCGGAGCCGAGCACTCGGCACGGTAAACAATTCCGTCCTTGCGAAGGGTGGTTTCAACCGTCTGCCATTCTTTTTCGACCGTCACGGTGATTTTAGCATCGGCATCGTCTCCGAAAATGCGCTGAATTTTTTTCATTTTCTGTTCCGCATAATCGCGAAAACTGTCTTTGAGATTGAATTTACGTCCGGTGATGGTAATGTTCATACATTTCAACTCCTTGAAGAAACTGAGCATCGGGAAAAGTGTAGTGTCGTTCTTTTCCTTTTTGCTGTTTACATTATACCACAAGTGCACTAAAAAATAAAGATTGATTTTTAAATTTTTTATGAAATATTTTGATATATTAAAACGCGTTAAAAAACGGTTAAAAATTCTTTTTCGGCAAATTCTCAAGCTAACAATGTACAACCTCCGATGCTTAAGTTATTATCAATCATTCATAGCGGCCGATCATTGTCGAATTATGGGGAATGAATTTTAGATTTTTTATAATTTTGCTATTTACATTTTATGGGATGTGTGCTATTATACTTGTACAACTCCCTCATACCCTATTCCCTTTTTTGTCGGCGCGTCGACTTTTGCTTTTGGCACCTGTGTGTCGGGATCTCAGGCGGCGCGCTCTTTTTTTAAGCAATCATGCGTGCGACCTGCTTTGGCCGGATTTTTATTGCACGAAATTCGTTTCGGTTGTCTGCACAATTCTCTCATTTTAATAAACGCTTTGCAAAAGCAAAGCCACTTTTTCTTTTATCTATTCTCTAGTATCTTTTATCCGAAAACTGCAATCAAGAGAAAAACGAAGGAACGAAAAAAAGAAAAATGAAAAGAATCAAAAAGAAACGGCAATCTTCTGACGAAAATTGCCGTTTCTTTTTGGGGTGGGTAGTCGGTCTCGAACCGACGGCCTCCAGAGCCACAATCTGGCGCTCTAGCCAACTGAGCTATATCCACCATATCTGACCCGCTTATTATAACAGAAAAATAAAATAATGCAACCCCTAATTTGAATTTTTTCAAAAAATTTTATTCGGCATCATTTTCACCCTGTCAAAACGGGTCATCTTCAAGGGTTTTTTTAATACTTGAAAAATCTTCCTAAAAAGCTTTTAAAGCTTCTTCTCTAATTTCATTGCATCAAAAGGAAAATCGAGCTTGCCGCTTTTTCTGTCGGCAAAAATTCTTTTGACAGACGAGCATTACGCGCAAATGTAACTAAAGCAAAGCTTCATATTCGCTTAGTCAGCTTTTTGCTTTATATATTCTATCTGCGAAAGCACAGATTGTCCCGAGGCACATCCTTTAGATCTTCTTCTGACCACCGCCGCTTCGAGATTTACCGCTTCAAAAATGCCGTCGTCAAACAGCTCGGAAAAGTTCTTATATTCCGAAAGCTCAAGGTTTTCAAGTGTGATATCCTTTTCGGTGCAATAGGCCACAATCTCGCCTGTTATGCGATAGGCTTCTCTGAAGGGCAGTCCCTTGGAGCAAAGGTAATCGGCGCAGTCGGTGGCGTTTATAAAGCCCTTTGCGGCGGCAGCCCTCATATTTTCGGGCAGAGCGGTAAGGCTTTCAAGCATCGGAGTAAATACGGTCAGGCATTTTTTAACCGTTATGACCGAATCGAAAATTGCCTCCTTGTCCTCCTGCATATCCTTGTTGTATGCAAGAGGTATACCCTTTAGAAGGGTCAAAAGGGCGTTAAGATCACCGTATACCCGACCGGTCTTGCCCCTTATAAGCTCGGCAATATCGGGGTTTTTCTTTTGCGGCATAATGCTCGATCCGGTGGAAAATGCGTCCGAAAGGCGCACAAAACGGAATTCCCACGAGCACCACATAATTATTTCCTCGCAAAAACGGGAAAGGTGCATCATAATAAGGGCAATGTCGGCTGCAAGCTCAACGCAGAAATCCCTGTCCGAAACCCCGTCAATGCTGTTCATACAAGCTTCATCAAAGCCGAGAAGCTCGGCCGTGCGGTCGCGGTTTATGGGAAACGCCGTTCCCGAAAGGGCACAGCTGCCGAGAGGGCTGACATTAAGCCGCTTGCGGCAATCCAAAAGCCGCTGCCTGTCCCGCAGAAACATCATACCGTAGGCGCAGAGATGATGTCCGAAGGTTATAGGCTGGGCGCGCTGAAGGTGTGTGTATCCCGGCATTACGGTATCCTTATACTGCCCTGCCTTATGGCATATGACCGCCAAAAGGTCGCTCAAAAGCTTTGATATTTCGTCGGTTTGTTCTCTTAAATAAAGGCGGATGTCCACCGCCACCTGGTCGTTGCGGCTTCTGGCCGTATGAAGGCGTTTTCCTGCGTCGCCGATGCGCTTTGTAAGCTCAAATTCCACAAAGCTGTGTATGTCCTCGGCAGAAGGGTCGATTTCAAGGCTCCCCTCTTCTATTTCTTTAAGAATATTTTTAAGGGTGTCGACAATTTTTTTGCTATCGTCATTTGAAATTATGCCCTGCTCGCAAAGCATTGTTGCATGGGCAATCGACCCTTCAATATCCTGTTTATACATTGCTCCGTCGAAGGAAATCGACGAGTTGAAATCGTCGGCGTTTTCGTTTAAAGCGGCGTGCAATCCGTTTTCCCAAAGTTTCACAAACATTCTCCTTAATATCAGGTGTTGAATAATCCCCTGTCCGCAATTCCACGGGTGTCGGTTTGTCGGTGCTGTCCGGGCGACATACCCGTGCGGCAGGTTTTTTCTTTACAAAATTGCTTCTCTATCAAAATATGCCCTCGGGAGTTTCCCGCCGAGGGCATTGAAATTAAAGCTTTATCAGTTATCCTTTTTCTCGAGCAACGCCTTGACCTTAATGGGCAGTCCGAAAAGATTGATAAATCCGTCGGCATCCTTCTGGTTGTAAACATTATCGGCGTCGAAGGTGGCAAATTCCTCGCTGTAAAGGGAATGGGGAGATGTGACTCCGGCATTGATCATATTGCCCTTATAAAGCTTGAGCTTTACATCGCCGGTAACATTCTCCTGGGTCTTATCCACAAAGGCCGAAAGAGCTTCTCTGAGAGGGGTAAACCACTTGCCGTAGTATACAAGCTCGGCAAATTTAGGAGCAATAAGCTCTTTATAATGCATAGTGTCTCTGTCGACGCAGATGGTCTCGAGCACCGAATGAGCCTTGTAAAGAATGGCGCCGCCGGGAGTCTCGTATACGCCTCTCGACTTCATACCGACAAGCCTGTTTTCCACGATGTCGGCAAGGCCTATTCCATTTTCGCCGCCGAGCTTATTGAGGGTTTCGACGATTTCCACAGCCGACATTTTCTTGCCGTCCACAGCCACCGGAATGCCCTTTTCAAAGGAAATGGTAACATAGGTGGGCTTGTCGGGAGCCTGTTCGGGAGAAACGCCCAGCTCCAGGAAGCCTTCCTTATTATACTGAGGTTCGTTGGCGGGATCCTCAAGGTCAAGTCCCTCGTGGGAAAGGTGCCAGAGGTTTTTATCCTTGGAATAGTTGGTCTCTCTGTTTATTTTAAGGGGAATGTCGTGAGCCTCGGCATAGTCGATCTCTTCATCCCTCGATTTAATGTCCCATATTCTCCAGGGAGCTATTATTTCCATTTCGGGAGCAAGTGCCTTAATGGTAAGCTCAAAACGCACCTGATCGTTGCCCTTACCGGTGCAGCCGTGGCAGATGGCGTCGGCACCCTCGGCCTTGGCTATTTCGCAGATCCTCTTGGCAATGGAGGGTCTTGCAAAGGCGGTGCCCAGCAGATATTCTCCCTCGTAAACCGCTCCGGCTTTAAGGGTGGGCCAGATGTAATCCTCAACAAATTCCTGTCTTAAATCCTCAACATAAAGCTTGGAAGCGCCGGTTTTAAGAGCCTTTTCCTCAAGTCCGTCAAGCTCGGTTCCCTGCCCCACATCACCCGAAACGGCAATGACCTCGCAGTTATTGTAGTTTTCCTTAAGCCAAGGAATGATTATCGAGGTGTCAAGTCCGCCGGAATAGGCAAGAACGACCTTTTTAATATCCTTTTTATCCATTTTAATTTCCTCCCGAAAATTTTGTTTATTCTTTTGAACCGAGTTTTTAAACCTATAATCGGACGCCTATCTGCCAAAATCGGTACCGCTCGGTTGATTTATCTGAATTATACCACTTTAAATTCATTTGTCAAGAGAAAAATTTATTTTTTTTCATATTTTTTGCATAAATATTCAGACAATATGCAACTATCTTCATTTCAGATTTTTTTCTTACAAAGCACAGATCATTTCCGACTGCCCTTTTCAAAATCGCTTTCTATTTCCCACAGCTCCTCACCGGAGATGATGGAATTAACCTCCCCGCCGATGAAAAAGATGTACATACAGACATACAGCCAAAGCATAATGAGGATAATTGATGTAAGGCTGCCGTATACATATGAATTCCCCGCCAAATGGTCGATATAGAAGGAATAAAACCAGGAATATCCCAGCCATCCGAGAGCCGACAGCACCGCTCCCGGCAGCTGACTTTTAATTGTTGCTTTTCTTTTGGGAACGATGAGATAAACAAGTCCGAAAAGCACAGTTAGCAGCATAAGTTTTCCCAAAAAGCTGACTATGCGATATATAACAGTAAAAAATAGATTTTCGGGAAGGCGGCTTTTCAAAAGGCTTGAAAGCATTCCTCCTCCGAATATGAAAATAAGGGTCAGCACGATGTACACAACAAAGCCGATTGTATACCCAACCGAAACCAGCCTTATTTCAAGGAAATTGCGCTTTTCATCTATTTTATAGATAAAGTTAAGGCCTCGCATAATGGAGGTAACGCCCTTTGAAGCCGCCCACAGCAGCACCGCCGCCGAAATTGAAATTATGGCCACCGAATTGCCCGAGCATATTTCTTTTATTATGTTTTCCATATATTCCATAACCGTGCGGGGAAAGATGTCAAGAACGGTATACATCATATCGGCGCTGATGAAGGGTATTTTTTCGAGCACCGAAACAATGAGCACCAAAAAAGGAAATGCCGAGATAATTATAAAGAAGGCCGTCTGAGCCGAGAAGGCCGCCACCGCATCGTGGGTTATCTTTTTTCCGAAAAGACTAAAGGCTTTATAAATTGCCTTTATATACCGCATTACCTCACCTCCGTTTGATCGGACACCAATTACTTAAATATAATATCACATATAAAAGAAAAACACAAAGGTCAAAAAAATATTTTTAAAAATTTTAATTTTCCTATTGATTTTTTGCTTCGTATTAGGTATAATAGCAAGGTCGATTGACAAGACACGGAGAAATGTCCGAGCTGGTCGAAGGAGCACGATTGGAAATCGTGTATACGGCTACAACCGTATCTGGGGTTCGAATCCCCATTTCTCCGCCAAAAGAGAAACGGCAATTTTCGAAAGAGAGTTGTCGTTTCTTTTTGTTTTCACGAAGCCTATTAAGAATTTCGTACAGATAAAAAAATGCGGTATATACATAAAATTTTCCTTAAAGGAATGTCGATAATATTTTTCATAATAAATATTATGCAAGCAAGCACACAAAAAAACGAGCCCGATTTTTTCTCGGGCTCGTTTTATATTACAGCTTTATGCTGCCGCGATTTCCGAATTACTCAGCGGTTTCCTCTGCAGCAGCTTCCTCGGCAGGGGCTTCCTCTGCGGGAGCTTCTTCTCCGGCAGTTTCGGGCTCGGTAAGAGCCTTAATGGAAAGGCTGATGCGCTTTCTTTCGGTATCGATCTGGGTGATCTTAGCCTCAACCTCCTGGCCGATGGTCAGAACATCCTGGGGTTTTGCAATGCGATCGTGGGAGATCTGAGAAATATGAATAAGTCCGTCGATTCCCTCGATGATGTTTGCAAATGCGCCGTAAGCGGTCATGCTGACGATCTTAACTTTGACAACATCGCCTTCCTTGTAATCACGAAGGAAGATGCTCCAGGGATTATCCTCAGCTTTTTTGTATCCGAGCGAAACTCTGCGTTTCTCGGCGTCGAAGGACTTAACATATACCTCGATAACATCGCCTACCGAAACAACCTCGGAAGGATTCTTGATGCGTCTCCAGGAAAGTTCGGAAATATGTACCATTCCGTCCACTCCGCCGAGATCGACAAATGCGCCGTAAGAGGTGAGGGATTTTACCTTGCCGGTATAAACCTTTCCTTCCTCGATATTGTTCCAGAATTCAGCCTCCTGCTCTTTTCTCTCGTCGCGAAGAACCGAACGGATGGAGCCGACGGCACGATGACGCTGACGGTTGACCTCAAGAATACGGAATTTAACGGTCTGGTTGAGCAGATCCTCAAGAGAATCGCTGCGGGATGCGGTTGCCTGAGAAGCGGGGATGAATACGCGGATGCCTTTGCTCATAACCAGGATTCCGCCCTTGACCACCTCGGTAACCTTACCGGTGAGAATGTCGTCTGTTCCGGCAGAGGCGCAGAAATTTTCCCAAATGGCCGACGCGTCGTAACGCTTTTTGGAGAGCATTACGGTTCCTTCCTGATCATTCGTACGCATAACGATAAGGTCAAGTATATCTCCGACCTTAACTTCATCCTTTGCCTTAACGTCGGGATCGGCGGAATATTCGTCGATGGGCACATATCCGGCGTGTTTTCTTCCGATATCAACCTGAATCTCGGTGGGGGTGACGGCAAGTACATAACCCTTAACATGCTGGTCGGTGCTCATATGGCTGAGCGAATACTCAAGAGCTTCCATATCCGACATTTCGTCAAAAGATTTCTCCGGGGCAGCGACAGGCGTCGATGCAGAGCTTTCCTGAGCCACCTCACTTTCGGGATTGGTAGCAGGGGTTGCCTGCGTTTCCATGGTTTCTGCTGTTGTCATAGCAGTTCCTCCTTGTTATCGACGGTGTCGATGATTTTTTTTGTTCTTTCAAGAACACTTTTTATAATCACAGCCGGCGTTGATGCACCGGCGGTAATTCCGATTTTGTTCCCGCTTTTTATAAGCTGCTCGTCAAGCTCGTCGGCCGTTTCGCAAAGAACGGTTCTGCAATTTTTTTGGCATATGTTTTTGAGCTTGGCGGTGTTGGAGCTTTGGCGGCCTCCGATTACTATCATAAGGTCGCTTTCGCGGGAGAGCTGTTCGGCCTCCTTTTGTCTTTTAGAGGTCGCATCACATATTGTATCAAAAATTTTTGCGTTTGTACATACCTTTTCGATAAATTTTTCGCTTTTTTTCCATAAAATCGAGTCAAAAGTGGTTTGAGAGACTGCCGTCACACTGTTTTTTTGATAATTTGGAATATTGTTCAGAATATTATGCAGTTCGTCAAGGTTTTCAAATACAAAAACAGGGGTAGCAGCAAATCCCATTATACCCTCCACTTCAGGATGGTTTTTATCCCCTGCGATGAGAATAATATCTCCCTTTGCAGACGCGTTTTCAACAATGCGATGTATTTTTTCCACAAAGGGACAGGTGGCGTCCTCATATTCGAGATTTCTTTTTTTCAGCTCGTCATACACACTTTTAGGTACCCCGTGGGAGCGTATGACCACCGTGCTTTCCTTCTCACAATCGCAAAGGGAATTTGCCACAGTCACGCCCTTCTTTTCAAGAGCGGCCACCGCCTGGGGATTATGTATTATGGGACCTAAGGTGGTCACCTTTTTTCCGCTGTCTGCAAGCTCTTCGGCCAGCTTCATTGCGCGGCTCACGCCGAAACAAAAGCCGGCGCTTTTTGCAACTTTTATGTCCAAGTTTAATTCTCCGATTAAGGTTATGATTATGGTTAATAATTATGATTACGTTTAATTCTTAAGTTCAAAGACGCGCTTTTATGTTACCGGCCGATTTTAATAGTATGCTTTAACACAACCGGCTGCTAAGTATAAAAGCCTTATGTCATTGCTCAATTTGCAGTTTGATTTATTTATTTTGCTCGATAGCCTGAGCGATTGGTTCAAAAAGCTTTGCCGAAAGGTCTCTGAGCGCCCGACGGTCGCTCATTTCGATGGTTTGACCGTCGAGAGTAATCTGGTCGCATACCACGATTTTGGTCTTTTGAAAGGCCTTCATTTTCTGCCCCTTGGTCACAATAGCTACCGGCTGAGCGGGCACTCCCATTTCGCACATAAGGAAGGAAATTCCCGATTTTGGACGGCCGAGTTGACCGCTTTTGGAACGGGTACCTTCGGGAAAAATGCAAAATGTCTTTCCCTCTTCGAGAATGTCGGCCGCTTTTTTAAGGCTGGCGGCACCATCTCCCCTTTTGACCGAAAATGCCCCCATTTTCTTTAAAAACCACGAAAAAAGCGCGTTTTTAAAAAGCTCATCCTTGGCCATAAAATTGAGCACCTTTTTGTTTCTGTGGGCAAGAATTATGAGATTTATTGGGTCGAGAAAGGAAATATGGTTTGCGTAGATTATGATCTTATCCTGCTTTGCAAGCTTTTCTTCCCCGATAATTTCAAAGGGATAAAATATTTTCATAAACAGCCACACAAAAGGATAAAGAATTTTAAACAAAAGACTATTCAAGGCTTTTCCCTCTTTTACAAATTTATATATTTCTGTGTTTTGTAAAATTCCCGCATTATTGCAGCTCGATTTTGGATTTTATAACATCGAGAACAGCGGTTATTTCCTGCTCGAGTGTCATTTTATCGGTGTCCACTGTAATCGAATCCCCGGCGGGTTTTAAAGGCGCCACGGCACGGTTAGAATCGTTATGATCCCTCTCATTAAGCTCGCGGAGCACATCGTCGAAATTCACATCCATACCCTTGCCCTTAAGCTCATTAAATCGACGCATGGCGCGGGCCTCCGGTGAAGCGGTCAGGAAAATTTTCACCTCGGCATCGGGCAATACCACCGTGCCGATATCCCGTCCGTCCATAACAACGCTGTGTTTTTTTGCGATGTCCCGCTGGGTGTTGAACAGGAACTTTCTCACCTCCGGGATGGCCGATACATTTGATGCAGCCATAGAAGCCTCGGGCGTTCTGATCTTCCCCGAAACATCCTGTCCGTTAACAAGCACCGACTGAACGCCTTTTTTAAATTCCAGCTCCACCGACAGACCGTTAAGCAGCGGAACGACCTGTTGCGCACTGTCTGTTTTTGCACCGTTTTCAAGAGCATATACTCCCACCGCCCTATAAAGAGCGCCGGTGTCCACATATATTATTTCAAGCTGTTTTGCCACAGCCTTTGCCACCGTGCTTTTTCCGGCGCCGCCGGGACCGTCTATTGCGATTTTAAACATACTGTCTCCTCCGCAAAACAAAATTTATCTTAACCATAGCACACATACGTTATGATTACTATGCGTTATGATTACAAATACAATGCTGATCATAACGTTTTATACGCTGTATTTCTTTACTGCGCTTTTTCAAAGCCTTCGGCCGCACGGACGGCGGTTGAAAAGGCTATCTGAAGATTGAATCCGCCGGTATATGCATCAACATCAAGCACTTCTCCGGCAAAAAACAATCCCTTGCACAGCTTAGACTGCATTGTTTTAGGGTCGATTTCTTTAACATCCACTCCGCCCGATGTGATTATGGCTTCCTCGATGGGACGCAGCTTTTTGACTGTAAGGGTCAGGTCCTTTAAAAGCTCGGCAAGGCCGTTTCGCTCGGCGGAAGTTATCTGATTGACCTTTTTGTCGGCAGGGATGTTTGAAAGCTCCACAACAATGGGAACAAGCTTTCTGGGCAGCAGTGCCGACAAACTGTTTGCAAAATCTCGGTTGAGATTTTCCGAAAAATCCCGTTCGATCCGTTTTTCAAGCTTTTTTTTGTCGAGGGCGGGCTTTAGATCAATATGTATTTTAAATCTGTCCTTTTCAAAGGGACGCATATGCGCCGACCCGCTTAGAATGAGTGGCCCCGAAAGGCCGAAATGGGTAAAAAGCATTTCTCCGTTTTCGGAAAAAACGGTTTTCCCCTTTGCAGTGTCTTCAACATCCACCCTGACATTTTTAAGCGAAAGGCCCATTGCCTTTTTGCAAAAGCTCTCCTCGGTCTCCACGGGCACGAGAGATGGGGTCGGAGCGACAATCTTATGTCCCGCCTTTTTTGCTATCTTATAGCCGTCCCCCGTCGAGCCGGTCAGCGGATAGGAAAGTCCTCCCGCAGCCACGAGTACATTTTTTCCGAAAAAGTCGCCGACATCGGTTTTAACGCCCTTTGCACTGCCATTCTTAATAATAAGGTCAGAAGCAGAAGCGTTTATGATTTTTGCGCCTTTGGCAAATCGGCAGAGAGCGTCCACAATATCCACAGCCCTGTCCGAAACGGGAAAAACACGGTTGCCACGCTCGGTTTTAAGGGGTACGCCGAGGGATTCAAAAAGCTCCATTGTATCGGCCGAGTTAAATCCGTAAAAGGCGCTGTATAAAAACCGATTGTTTTTAGTCACCGAGGAAATAAGGGTCTGCACGTCGCAGTTGTTGGTGACGTTGCACCGTCCCTTTCCGGTTATTAAGACCTTTCGAGCGGGACGAGAATTTTTTTCAATCACAAGGGTGTTAAGCCCCCGCTTTGCGGAAAAACCGGCGGCTGTAAGACCTGCCGCACCGCCGCCGATTATTATTACATCATAGATCATATTTTCGCTCATTTCAAAAGCTTTAAAACGCGCTTGTGCATACCCTTCATATAGACCGTCACAAGCTGGGTAAGGGCCAGGTCATACGCAAAAAACATAACCTCACCCATGGCAAGAAGTATTAAAGGCGTGTATTTTCCGAAGTCGCCCATTCCCTCCATAGGTATTCCGAAAAGCTTTATAATGACGAAATATGCAAGGGCCACGCAGGCCGTAAATGTGGCAAATTTGACGATGTATTCCACCGCGCGGGAGCGTATCTTTTCATAGTAGGATTTAAGTATCGGGTAAAAACCGAAAAAGCAGGTAAACATCATGGAAGATTCTTTTTCGCAAAAAAGCACCGAAAGAATTGCGGCGGTCACGAATCCGCCAAACGCCCATTTTGTTCCTATTTCTATCATAACCACGCAGAAAACCGCTCCCGCAAGAGCAGGCAGTGCAAAGGTCAGATAGGGGAAATACGCTGCCAGCATTATAACCACCGAAAGAGCGGTCATAACACCGCAGAGAGCTACTTTTTTACTCTGTTTCATATAACACCTCTAACAAATGCCTTGTCGACAAAACACCCTACGGTTTCCCTCGTCTGTTTTGACCCATGGCATTGCATTCATTGCCAGAATTCTCCGGGCGAACTCCGCTTACTTAGATCGGCAGCATTCGCGTTTCTTCAGCAACAGGGAATAAGGTCGCCGCCCATACATTCGCAGCAGCAGTCGGCACAGATAAGCGACGAGCAAACATCGCATCCCGAGCAGCCACCGCCGCCGTTTCCGGTACGGTAGGCTCTGCCGGTGCGCTGACGGCTGATGTGGTCGAGGGCCGATCGGTATTCGCTGTTTTGCGGATCCATTCTCACCGCAGTTGCGAAGCTTGTATATGCGTCGTCAAACCAGCCTCTGCGATGAAGCACCGAGCCGTTAAGGAAGTACCATTCGGCATTCCTTTTTTCCACCGGCACACCGTCAAGCAGGGTCTGAGCGTCGTCAAGTCTTCCACCCATAATAAGGTTTCTCACATCGGCAAAATCGGTTCCGCCTCCTGTGCTGCCTGCGCCGTATCCGTTGCCGCCGTAGCTGTTATATCCGGAATATGAACCGCCGTATCCGCCGGATTTACGTTCGGCGATTATGGCGTCGTATGCCTCGTTTATCTCCTTCATTTTGTCCTGAGCAAGATCGGAAAGAGGATTTCCCGAATAGTTATCGGGATGATATTTCCTTGCAAGGGCGCGATAGGCCTCTTTAATCTGATCGTCGGTTGCATCTCTCGGCACGCCGAGTATCGAATAGGGGTCGTTCATTTTGTTTCTCCTTTCATTTCAAGGAATCATTTGATTTTCAAAAAATGCGGTAGGTTAAAAACCTTAACTTCAAAAACTTTTTTTAAAAGAACTTTAAAAATTTTATTATTCAAAAAATCACTTTGAACTTTGAGCGGTTTTTTCGGTCTTTTTGCGAATTATATCCCGCTGTACCGACGGCAATCCCTTATACAAAATATTTTCGAGAATATCGCCGAAATTTTTAACCGATAAAAGCTCGTAAGCCGCTATGGCCTCGCTTATGCATACGTTCATCTGGCATACGGCATCTTCCTGCATCTGCTTTTCAGAAAGGCCGCTGTATTTTACGAGAAAGGGATTAAAGCGCTTTTTATCCCTGTCGCTTTCAAGATCGTCGAGAGCATCGGCAAGATAAACCCACTTGCCTATACAATATCCTATGCGCTCATATATCCGTTTTACGGCATCGTTTTCAATGCCGTAGGATGTTATTTCGGCAAGAGCCGCCGCCGAAGGATGGCAACAGGCATCGAGGCTGAATTTTTCGCTGTCTTCGGCCTTTTCCTGCTCAGAGAGAAGAACGTCTATTCTTTCCGAAAGCACGGGATGTTTTTTTGCAGCCTTTTTGCGTTTTGATTTTGCAAAGGGAAGGAGCAAGCGATATCCGAGCCGCTTGAAAAAGCTTTCGTCCTTTATGTTGTCGCACACCTTACCGTAAAGCAGCAGCATTGCTACATCGGCCGAATACTCAAGAGAGTTGTCGCAGGTACATAGTCTATTACATTTAACGGCGGGGTTAAAGGTGCATCGGCACTTTTTAAAATGCATTTCCACATCCTCAGCCGAAGAAAGACGGAGCAGTGCCAAAAACACAAAATCATAGTTAAGGGTAAAGCGGGACAAAAGACCGTAGCTTTTGCCGAGGGTCTTGCAAAGAGAGCAATATATTCCCCGATAGGCCTCATAGTCTTTCATTCTCAGCTCAGGCTTTGCCGCTTTGACATATCCGAACAGGAAACCGCCTCCCGTCTTTCATTTTTTGCTATTTACACAGTTTATTATACATTAATTGCAGGTGTAATAGTTTAACTCATTGTAAATATTGAGTGTTGCCATCCGACAATAACCTTTTGCGGAACGAAAGTTCACCGGGAAGCAGGCTTAAATCAAGATTTTAAAGCACTTCCTTAAGAAAGTGGCCGGTATAGGATTTCTTACTCTTTGCGATTTTTTCGGGAGTACCGTATGCTACTACCCTTCCGCCGCCGTTTCCGCCCTCGGGGCCGATGTCGATTATATAATCGGCGGTTTTGACGACATCCATATTATGCTCGATAATTATAACTGTATTACCCGCATCCACAAGGCGCTGAAGCACATCTATAAGTCTGTGTACGTCGGCGGTGTGAAGTCCTATGGTCGGCTCGTCGAGAATATAAACCGTCTTGCCGGTGGCCCGTTTGCAAAGTTCGCTTGAAAGCTTTACCCTCTGCGCCTCCCCTCCCGAAAGGGTGGTAGCAGGCTGACCCAGCTTTATATATCCCATACCCACATCGCAAAGGGCCTGAATCTTTCTTGCGATTTTAGGAATCGGAGCAAAAAATTCCAGCGCCTCTTCGGCCGTCATTTCCAGCACATCGTAAATGCTCTTGCCTTTGTATTTTATCTCAAGAGTCTCATGGTTGTATCGGTGTGCCTTACACACCTCGCAGGGCACATATATATCAGGCAAAAAGTGCATTTCTATCTTGATTATGCCGTCGCCCTGGCAGGCCTCGCACCGTCCTCCCTTAACATTAAAAGAAAACCGCCCTGCGTTATATCCCCTTATTTTTGCATCGGGGGTTTTTGCATAAAGCTCTCTTATGTCGTTGAAAACGCCGATGTAGGTGGCGGGATTTGAGCGAGGGGTACGTCCGATGGGCTGTTGATTTATATCTATAACCTTGTCGAGATTTTCAAGGCCCTTTATTCCCTCGCATTTTCCGGTTTTTTTACGGGCGCCGTTTAAGGTGTTGGCAAGGGTTTTGTAAAGCACCTCGTTTACAAGGGAGGATTTTCCCGAGCCCGACACTCCCGTAACGCACACAAATTCACCCAGCGGGAATTTTACATCTATATTTTTAAGATTGTTTTCCTTTGCGCCGATGACCTCTATAAACTTGCCGTTTCCGCTTCTTCTGACCTTCGGCACCTCTATTTTTTTGCGTCCCGAGAGGTAGTCTCCGGTAAGTGATTCTTTGCAGGCCATAATCTCGTCCACCGTTCCCGCACAGACGAGATTTCCGCCGTGTACACCCGCTCCCGGACCGATGTCACAGATGTAATCGGCATTGAGCATTGTTTCGTCATCATGCTCGACAACCACGAGGGTGTTGCCCAGATCGCGAAGCTTTTTAAGGGTGGCGATGAGCTTTGTGTTGTCTCTTTTGTGCAGTCCGATGCTGGGTTCGTCGAAAATGTAAAGCACTCCCTGAAGTGAAGAACCGATCTGCGTGGCAAGGCGTATGCGCTGGCTTTCTCCGCCCGAAAGAGTCCCGGATGAACGGGAAAGTGTGAGATAACCGAGTCCCACATCCCTTAAAAATCCGAGACGGCTCTTTATCTCCTTAATTATCAGCCGGCCGATCATAAGCTCACGGTCGGTAAGCTCAAGATGCTCGATAAAATCGAGCAATTCCTCAACCGACAAACGGGAAAGTGTGTCTATATTTTTCCCGCCCACCGTCACGGCAAGGGATTTTTCGTTAAGTCTTGCTCCGTGGCACTCGGGACAAGGCAGGGCGGTCATATAGCTTTCGATATCGTCCCGCGAATAGGAGCTGTCGGTTTCCTTGTATCTGCGCTCAAGGTTGTTTATAACGCCCTCGAATGTGCCTTCGTAAGATGTTGTACGTCCGCCGAATTTGCGGGTTAAGGAAATCTTTTTGTCCCCCGTTCCGTAAAGCAGGGCCTTTTGTCCCTCCTCGGGAATTTCGCCGAAGGGGATGTCAAGGGAAAAGCCGTAGTAATTTGCGATTCCTTCAAAATACATTCTGGCAATGGAACCGTATTCCCCGCTCATACTCCATCCGCTTCCCTTTATGGCTCCCTGATTAAGGGAAAGGAGCTTGTTGGGTACAATGGCATCGGGATCGATTTTCATAAAAACGCCGAGGCCGTCGCACTTTTTACAGGCACCGAAGGGATTATTGAAGGAAAACATTCTGGGAGAGAGTTCTTCAATGCTTATTCCGTGCTCGGGACAGGCATAGTCCTGGGAAAAGAGCATTTCTTCCCCGCCGATGACATCCACCACCATAAGGGCACTGTGTTCAAAAGCGGTCTCGATGGAATCGGCAAGACGGCTGCGTATTTCCGGCTTGACAACCAGTCGGTCAACCACTATTTCGATGTTGTGTTTTTTGTTCTTTTCAAGGGGTATTTCTTCGGTCAGGTCATACATATTTCCGTCGGCCCTGACCCTTACAAAGCCGCTTTTGCGCGCCGCCTCAAGTTCCTTTGTGTGCTCTCCCTTTCGTCCGCGGACGATGGGCGCCATTATCTGAATCTTGGTTTTTTCGGGAAGAGAGAGTATCTGCTCCACCATCTGATCCACCGTCTGCTGCTTTATCTCCCTGCCGCATACTGGGCAGTGAGGAATTCCGATACGGGCAAAAAGAAGCCTCATATAATCGTGTATCTCGGTGACCGTTCCCACCGTCGAACGGGGATTTTTGGAGGTGGTTTTCTGATCGATGGAAATGGCGGGAGAAAGGCCGTCTATGCTGTCCACATCCGGCTTTTCCATCTGTCCCAAAAACATTCTGGCATAGGAAGAAAGAGACTCAATATACCTCCTCTGTCCCTCGGCGTAAAGGGTATCAAAAGCAAGGGAGGATTTTCCCGAGCCCGACACACCGGTAAATACCACAAGCTTGTCCCTCGGTATGGTCACATCGATGTTTTTAAGATTGTTTGCTCTTGCGCCTTTTATGACTATTTGATCTCTCGGCATTGTCTTTTCCCTCTCTTATCTCTTTAATTCTGTCTCTCAAAAATGCGGCGTGCTCAAATTCCAGCATTTTGGACGCCGTCTGCATTTCCTTTGTAAGCTTGTTAATAAGCTGTTCCTTTTCCTTGTCCGAAAGCCGCTTTACCGCCGCCTTATCGGGCACCTTACCCGATATTTCAAGCACATCCCTTACACCTTTGACAATAGTTTTGGGAATGATGCCGTGATCGGCATTGTATTTTTGCTGAATTTCTCTTCGGCGCAGGGTTTCGGTGATTGCCTTTTCCATGGAGGGCGTAACGCTGTCGGCATACATAATTACCGCTCCGTTGGCGTTTCTGGCAGCTCGTCCCACCGTTTGGATAAGTGAGCTTTCGCTTCGCAAAAAGCCTTCCTTGTCGGCGTCTAAGATGGCCACAAGGGACACTTCGGGAATATCCAGTCCCTCTCTTAAAAGGTTTATTCCCACAAGCACATCAAACTCTCCGAGCCGCAGATCCCTTATTATTTCCATACGCTCGATGGTATCGATGTCGTGGTGCATATATCTTACCTTTATGCCCACGCCCGTGAGATATTCGGTAAGATCTTCAGCCATTTTTTTTGTAAGGGTGGTAACAAGTACCCTTTCCTTTCGTTCCACCCGCTCGTTTATTTCCGAAACGAGATCGTCAATCTGCCCGTCGGTGGGCTTGACGGTTATCTCGGGATCAAGCAGACCGGTAGGACGGATTATCTGTTCGGCCACCTGAGCTGCGTGCTCCCGTTCAAAAGGTCCGGGGGTTGCGCTGACAAATACGGCCTGATTTATATGATCATAAAATTCGTCAAAATTCAGCGGGCGGTTATCGAAGGCCGACGGCAGACGGAAACCGTAGTCCACAAGGTTTTCCTTTCTGGCCCTGTCCCCGCCGTACATTCCCCTGACCTGGGGAAGGGTGACATGGGATTCATCCACGAAAAGAAGATAATCCTTGGGAAAATAATCGAGCAGCGTAAAGGGACTGCTCCCCCTCGGACGGCCGGACATAACGCCGGAATAGTTTTCAATTCCCTTGCACACACCGATCTCTTTAAGCATTTCCATATCGTATTCGGTGCGCTGGCGTATTCTTTGCGCTTCAAGCAGTTTTCCCTGTTTCTTAAACCATTTTACCCGTTCTTCCATTTCTTCCTTTATGGCGCATATGGCTCTGTCCATACGTTCTCTGTCGATAACATAGTGGGAGGCGGGATATATTGCGGCATGGGAAAGGGTGCTTTTGACCTCTCCGGTCAGGGCGTTTATTTCGCTTATGCGGTCGATCTCGTCTCCGAAAAATTCCACTCTTACGGCGTTTTCCATAGAGTATGCCGGGAAGATTTCCACAACGTCTCCCCTGACCCTGAATTTGTTTCGGGTAAAATTAACATCGTTTCGCTCATACTGTATGTCCACAAGCCGGCAAAGCAGTTCGTTTCTGTCCATTTCTTTACCCGGGCGGAGAGAAACCACCATATTTTTATAGTCAATAGGATCGCCTAGGGTATAGATGCAGGAAACACTGGACACGATTATGACATCCCGCCGCTCGGCAAGTGAGGAGGTGGCCGAATGTCGCATTTTGTCGATTTCGTCGTTTATGGCCGAATCCTTTTCGATGTATGTGTCGGTTCCGGGAATGTAGGCCTCGGGTTGGTAGTAGTCGTAGTAACTGGCGAAATACTCGACGGCATTATCGGGAAAAAATTCCTTAAACTCGCTGCAAAGCTGGGCGGCAAGAGTTTTGTTGTGTGCAAGCACGAGGGTGGGACGGTTAACGTTTTCGATAACGTTGGCCATAGTAAAGGTTTTTCCCGAGCCGGTAACGCCTAAAAGCACCTGCTCCTTATATCCCTTTTCAAGACCTTTTACAAGTTTATCGATAGCCTCGGGCTGGTCTCCCGTAGGCTTATAATCCGATACAAGCTTGAATTTCTCCATAAGTCTCCTCCTCATATCCTCATATTTGATAAATCCGATAACAGCCGTTTAACAAACGGTTTTTCTATTTTTTCTCCTTAAGGGGCTTCGCTGTAATCGGCACAAAAATTGCTATTATAGTATTGTACCATAAAGCCGTTTAATTCGCAAGTATACCTCGGTATAATTAAAGGTAAATTCATAATAGTGCAAATCGGCAAAGCACGGTGCACAACACAATGCTCTGCACAGCAATTTCCGCAGTGATTGCCGCAAATTTCCGCAGCGATGGATTCTGCAATCACCGCTGTAATCGGCGCAGAAAAACGGAACCTTTAAAAGAAAAAACAATTTCCCTAAAAGATTCCGTTTGTTTTAAGCAATAGACGGTCGAACCCCGCACGCCTTAAAAATGTTAAATTTCCCGTTTTTATCGTTTCGCCACTTGAAATACGCCAGTATATCGGCGTGACAAAACTTCAAAAACGAAAAATTTTCCTATTTTTAAGGTCGAAGAGTTTCTGCCGTTCATTTTTCTGCGCGGGAAAGCGTGAAATCGGCCATCAGGCTGACGCCTATGGTTGATGAACGCGATGCCGCACGGGAAAAGGGACGAGCGAAACCGTACGGTGTTCGACCGTCTGTTGCTTATGCAATTATTATATTGCAGCGCTGCGTTCAATTGCTGTCATATCAAACCGACGGCAATCCAATTGATCATATATCAGAATTTTTTAATCTTTTTAACCGCAAAACAAAGTATCTTAAGCGCGTCGATGACAGTTATGTCATTATCAGAATCCACATCGGCGGCATTTTTCTGCTTCTGCGAAAGTTGAATTTTCCCCACCGCCGCTTTAAGGGTCAAAAGGGCGTCAACAGACGAGACCCTGCCGTCGTCGTTCACATCTCCGCAGGTGTAAAAGCTTTGGTCCACATCGAGGGTTATGAGACCGCTGATATAGAAGAAGTTCATAAAGTTATCCGCATCGGCAACAACAAAATACCTTCCGCTGTCGCCCGCTTCAAGGCTGCTTACGGTCAGCTTTGAGCCGTTTACCGTTATTCTTTCATTTTCAGAAACCCGGCTTGCCGAATTATCGGAATTCAGCTTATACCAAGTGTATTTTACTCCGCTGTAATCAACCGAAAGGTCAAGCTCGGCCGTCTGTCCCGATGACAGCTCCCTTCCTTCGGTGTTTCCCGAAAACTCCGATTTACCCTTTTCGAATATATAAATCGAAAAATTGCAGTGTATGCTTTCGGGATCCTCAACATTTTTCGGAATATCGCCGCTGTTAAAGGCGGGTGTGCACACTATCTCGTCCGAGGTTCCCGGGAAGTAGGAATATCCCCTATTTTCAAAGGTCCATCCGGTTATGTCAAGAACAAAGTGGCTGCCGCTTTCAAGGCTGACCTCAACGGCCTTGGGCAAAAATGGAGAGGCCTTTTTTACCGCTTCGTCAAAGGATGCAGCATCAGTAAACACGGTGCTTTTGTTTGTATCGGCAAATCCCACGTTCTTGACCGTCGAGCTGACGCCTTCGAATTTATCGAAAAAGTTTACGGTGTATTCTATCTTAACCTCGCGGTCGTCTGTGTCCCGCAGACCTGAAACCTCCACCTTATAGCTGTGGGAGTATAAATATCCCTCGTCCTTTCTCGGTGCCTTAAGGAAGATTATCCGACCGGCCGACAGATTGCCCTGCTGCTTTGAATAATCAAAGCTCTCTCCCGTTTCAAGGTCGGTTATTTTTGCAAAAACGCTCTGCTCATCGGCCTGTTTAAAAACCTTTTCATTAAGATAAATGTCCCAGTCAGACTGAGAGGCCATATCCTGCTTCGGGAAATATCCGGGAGAAGGGTATGCTGCAAATTTTTCGCTGAATTTTTCCTGCGCTTCGGCTGTTTCCCGTGTTAATCCGTATGTTGCCCCGCCCAGACCCATTTGCACGCTTCCGATATAGGGCGAAAGCAAAGAAGTACGATGGCCTGCGGTGTATGTGAAATGGCTTTCACCGAAAAACCCTCTTATTGCGCTTTGATAGGTATATGAGGAAATTATGTTGTGGTTTGCGTAAACGGCGCTGTCGTAAAAGCCCTGATCCATATCGTCGGGCTTTTTATACTCCCAAAGGCTGTGGGTAAGGCCCA
>CAJJNV010000025.1 GCA_905193225.1 uncultured Oscillospiraceae bacterium
CACCGCAAAAAGCAATTGTCAATGCCATTTTTAACCAAAAATAAGCAACTTTTTTTGTCGAAATTTCACATGGCCTGTATTACCTGTCGGCGGCAATGAAATTTTGTTTAAGCAAAAGAAAAAGGGAATGCTTGTTGCCGCCCTTTTCGAAAAAACAAGGGAGACTGAAGTTCGTCTCCCTTGCCGGTTATGCTGTTAAAAGGTGCATTAAAAACGATTATTTGGCAACGACTTCGTACCAGTCGCCGTCCTGAACAACCTTATAACCGTCGGCAACAAAGTTTGCTGCAGGATTTTCCGACTTGCTGTTGGAAGGATCGTACTTATAGAACTTTCCGCCCGTAACAACGATTTTTGCAGAGCCGTTTTTATATGCATCGTCATAGCAGTTAAGAGTGAAGTCAGCGCCGCCCTTGAAGGTGCCGCCCTTGATCTCTACGGTGCCGCCGGCATTGTAAATGCAGCTGTTGCCGTCTTTACCGAGGAAGGTGCCGCCTTCGATGGTCAGCTTTCCGCCGTTGTCAACGGTTACGGCAGTGATGCTGTCCCTGCCGCCCGAAGCGTCAACGGTGCCGTTGCCGGTAATAGTGAGATCGCCGCCTGCGGTGACATCAATAACCGACTGATTGCCGGTGGAGGTCATTTTCTGACCGTTGAGATTAATGGTGGTTGCATATCTTACAAACCAGCCGAAGGAACGGTCGGCGTCGGCACCGAGCAGGATGGAGGGATTTCTATTTTCAAGCTCATCATACAAAGCTGCGCCTGTTTGCTGAGCATCTTTACCTGCAACGGGATAGGGCGCCTTTTCGTCATATTTGTTGTCGAAGCTGTCCGATTCGCTGCTTGCCTGGGTGGCGGTGAGAGCGAGAGAGAAGCGGATCCAGGGTGCGCCGTAGCTTCCTCTGACGGTGGAATCCCAGTTGGCGTCATTACCTACGGTCTCGGGCATACGTACAACAAATGCGATATAATCGGCATCTGCATTAGCAAGAATGGTGCTGTCCTTGGTGTAGCTTTTATAGTCGACCATATTTCCGGCTGCGGCTTTAACAGCCTCGTCGCGGTTTGCAAAGGTGCCTTCTGCGGCATTGATGCCCTCGGCTACGCCGATCTCAAGATACTTGGAAAGAAGTATCTTCTCGCCCTTGCTGTTTTTGGCATACTGATATTCAAAGGTATCGATGGTGCGGAGGCGATATTTAAGAGCCAAAGAACCAAGGTTTGAAACCTTAAGGTAAACGACTTCGGTGTGGCCGGGCTCCCATTTGGTTTCCTCCGAGAAGAGGCTGATGTTTGTGGCGTCGGCATACTTTGTGCCGTTCCAATACTCAAGACCGACCTTAAGGTTGCCCGATACGATTTTATTAACGCCGGTGGTGGCGGTATCGGTGAACCAGGCAAAGGTCGAACCCACCAGCATTGCAAGACAAACGACCATAGCAAGTGCGCTTGTGAGCAATGCTCTTTTTGTGCTTTTGCTGTTCATTGTTTCTTTCCTCCTGAATAATTTTAAAGTTGCAATTAAGATTACGGATACAATTGCAGTCTAAATAATATCACCGCAAAAAGCAATTGTCAATGCCATTTTTAACCAAAAATAAGCAACTTTTTTGTCGAAATTTCACACGGTCTGTATTACCTGTCGGCGGCAATGAATTTTTGTTTAATCAAAAGAAAAAGGGAGTGCTTGTTGCCGTCCTTTTCGTAAAAACAGGGAGACGGAAGTTCGTCTCCCTTGCGGTTGTTTGTTTGTGTATTGCCTTAAAAAGGTGTGTTAACCCCTGTTATGCGGCAACGACGGTGTACCAAACATCGCCGTTTGCCTGAGTCTCTTTAATGACAGAATGGCCGTCTGCTACGAAGTTGGTGCCTGCGCCCTCGGCTGCATTGTTGGAGGGATCGAAGTTAACAAATGTGCCGCCGTTGACAATGATATTGGCGGTGCCGTTTTTGTAGTTGGCATCAATGCAGTTTAGTACATAACGGCAATCATTTGTGTCAACATCGGGAGTAACCTGGAAGAAACCGTCGTTTACAATCAATGTGCCTTTTTCAACATTAAAGACAGTGCCGCCGCCATGATATGTTCCACCATTAACGGTAACGACAATGCCGTCCCCACTGACATGTGCTATATAGGGTCCACCCTTATATTCGCCCTCGGCAGGGTTGAGTTTATCAGTACACAGAATGCCGCCGGCCTGAGAGGCGTTGATAGTCGTATCCGCATTGATAAAGAATGTTGCCCAGTTGGCAGTGGCCTCAAGAGAGCCGGGGACATGCACCGCTGCGTTAAGATCGATAACAGACGGGTACTTGATCACAAGACGATCCTTTGCTTCGGTTTTTGTTGCATCTGCCTCAATATATTCGGCAATGGTAATACCGCCGCCCGAAGCGAAGGCATTCTTGGCCTCTTCATAATTAGTGACTGTATACATCGCACCCGAGGGAGAGTAGGCGGCATATTTATCGTACTTGTTGTCAAAGCTGTCGTTCTCCACGGTATCCTGAGTGGCATAAACGGTGATGCCCAGGTCGATGGACGGAGCAGCTGCGTCCGTCTTATAGTTGGCTTCATTGCCTACGGTGGTAGGCATCCAGACAACCAGAGTCACGATCTTCTCGCTGTTGTTCTCGCCGGCAAACAGGTGATCCTCTTTGCTGTAGCCTTCCTTGATAAGCTTGCTATCCGTTGCAGCGGCCACCAGATTGTCACGGCCGAGGCTGCTTTGGTCGTCATTCAGCACGGCAAAGCGGATGTAGTCGGACAGATTAAATGTATTGTTGTAGATATTGGTGCTGCCCGCTTCGCCTGCAATGTTGATGCCCAGCTTATACTTGAGAGCCAGTGAGCCGGCATTGCGGATCTTCAGCACCACATACTCCACATGACCCGGCTCCCACAGAGCGTCGTCATTGAACACCGATGTATTTTTATCTGCCTTCTTGAACTCCCCGCCGGTGCTGTTGTTCTTGTACGACAGCTCGATGTCCAGGTTACCCGCCTGAATCTTGTTGACGCCGGTGGTGGCGGTATCGGTGAACCAGGCAAAGGTCGAACCCACCAGCATTGCAAGACAAACAATCATGGCAAGTACGCTTGTGAGCAATGCTCTTTTTGTGTTTTTGCTGTTCATTTTAAACCCCTCCAAAAAGAATTATATTACAATATAAATGATACATTTAATTGCATTTATTATCATAGCACTTTAACAAGTTCTTGTCAATAATTCATAGAAAAAGGATTTAATTTCTGCGAAACGACGAAAAATATAAAAAACGACGGATTTTCCTGTCAAAAGATGAAAAATCCATCATGATGATGTGCCGAGTGTAAAAGCGGATAAAGCAAAAAAAAAGCAGCTGCGATACGCTGAGGCGGTCAGCGCAAGCTGACAGGAGGGCGGCCGACAGCGGCAGCCGGGGATCGCAATATAATGAAATCGGCTTTTCCGATAGGAGTGCAGATTACTGCGCCCTCCGATCTCGGCAAGGCCGAGAAAGCCTCAGCGGGTGGGCAACGATACTGTCCCGGCGGTCGGTATGAAACCTGTTATTTTAGGTATATTTCGTTTACGATATGTTTGCGGTTGCGTCAGGTTGCGGTAAATTGCGGTACATTTGCGGCGTTGCTTTTGCGGGGCGGTAATGTACAGGGGCGGCGTGCAGGGGCGGCCGACAGCGGTGTGAAAGTAACAGTTAAAATCCCGAAAGGTCAAAATCAGGGGTATATTCCTCTTTGGCCGAGCTTCTTTCCTGGCAAAAGCCGTAATCGACCCCTTTTTTGACCATATAATCGTACACCCTGTTGTATTCAAAGGTGGTAATCCGCCGATTAAGCTCCTTAAAGGGGAGAGATTTGTCTTGGGGCGGGGTATATTGGCTCATAAGGCTGAAAAGCACCGTGCCCTTTTCAAAGGTATCGGCAAAAAGGTCAATAACTCCGTAGGAATTTTTCAGATGCCCGGGAAGCACAAGGTGACGGACTATCATTCCCGATTTCAGCATACCGTCCTCGCCGAATTTGCAGGGGCCGACCTGACGGTACATTTCCTTTAAGGCCGAAAGGGCGGTTTGCGGATAATCCTGTGCGGCCGAAAAAGCGGCCGAAAGGGAGGAGTCGGAATATTTAAAATCGGGGAGATATATCTGAATCTTGCCCTCCAACGCTTTAAGGGTATCGACCGATTCGTATCCCCCGCAGTTGTAAACAACGGGGATAGAGGGACGGTAAATTGACAGGGCGGCCAAAATTGCCAAAGAAAAATGGGTGGGAGTGACAAGATTGATGTTGTTTACCCCGCTTTTGTCAAGCTTTTTGAAGATTTCAGAAAGCTCATAAACGGTTATTTCCCGCCCGAAAACGTCGCGGTTGATTTTTTTGTTTTGGCAAAAAACGCATCTTAAATTACAGCCCGAGAAAAATATTGCTCCCGAGCCTTTGTCCCCGCTGATACAGGGCTCTTCCCAAAAATGGGTCATAACCTTGGCCACAACGGGATTTTCCGAAACGCGGCAAAAGCCTGCCCGGGACAGGCGGGAAACCCCACACCGTCTCGGGCAAGCAAAACAAGGTTCAGTTTTTAAAGATGAAAAAAACAAATCATTCATATTTTTCCGATGGCCGCTTATAAACAGCCTCTATCCGATGATTTTTATCGACAGACATTTGTCCGCAGGGCTCTTAATCGTTATCCCCGCCGCCGTTATTGCCATTGGCAGGATCGTCGACCTGGGCGGTGTCGGAGCTGTCCTTTGAAGTGTCGGGCTTGGAGACGTGGGAGGTGGTTTTGCTTTCGGAAGGCTTTGAAGCGGGAACCGAGGACTCCTGGGTGTTGCTGACGTAGATCTTTATGGGCATATTTACGTCGTAATTCTTGGTTCCGCTTGAAGGTTCAACCTCGATGACCTTGCCGTATTTAACCGAGTCGGAATACTTCTCGACCTTGCTTATGTTGGCGGGAGAAAATCCGAGGGAAACAAGCTGCAGCGCCGCTTCTTCATAGGATTTGCCCGAAAGGTCGGGAATGGTGGCGGTGGAGGGACCGAGGCTGATGACCACCGAAATGTCCTGCTTTTGGTCGGCGGGGAACTCGGTGCCGTCATCAACGCTCTGTTCCATAATCTCGCCGGCGGCATAGTTGGTGCTATATTTCTTTTCCGAAACGGTCAGATTGTATATGCTGCTGTATTTTGAAACGGCGTCGGTGTATTTAAGGCCGGTGATGTCCGAAACCTTAAGGGTCATACCCGAGTCCACATAGCTGAGCGCCGTGTCGGTGCTGATGACCGACGGCTCGGGAGTGGACTCTTCGTTGTTTCCGAAAATTCGATCTTTTAAAACAAAATTGTACAGCAGCGCAAGAACAATAACCGTCGCTATCATGGCGATGAGTGCATATGTAACGCCGCGCCCCTTGGAATCCTTTCCGTTTTCGCTTTCGGACCGGTCGTCGGCTGTGGAAACGGTGTCGTCGTCATCGCTGTCATCAATAATTGTGCTGACCGGAGCGGAGGAGGAAAACTCGTTTCTCAGCTCCTCTGCCGACGAGGTGCGGTCGGCCGGCATTACCTGAAGGGCGTTTGCCAGAGCCACAAGGGCATGGCGGGGAATGGAACGGGTAACTGCGGCGGGAATGGTCAGACTGTCGTTGGAGGCACGCTCGGTTGCGACCGGCGGATCTCCGCCTACAAGGGCTCTGTAAATAACGGCGGCAAAGGCATAAATGTCGGTCTGAGGACCTTTTTTGCCTTCAAATCCGTATTGCTCAATGGCCGAATATCCTGCAAAAAGCTCGGTTCTCAGATCGCTTCTCTTGTCTCTTAAAGCCGGAACGGCAAAGCAAGAAAACTTTATCTTTCCCTCTCTTGTCAGCAGCAGGGTTTTAGGCGAAATGCCTCCGTGGAAGATGCCCGCATTGTGCAGCGCCGAAAGGGTGCCCAGTGCCGGCATGAGAAGCTGGCGGGTCTGCTCGAAGGAAAGCACGTTTCCGTTGCGTTTAAGGAAATCCTCAAAGGTTATGCTTTCGATGTATTCGCTTATGCGATACCCCGTTCCGTTTGCCTCGAAAATATCATAAACCGGAATGAGTGCGGGAAGCTCTCTCATTCTACCGAGATCCCTTGAAAGGGCAAGAAACTCACCCAGGTGGGCATCGTAGGAAGCCTTGAACTGAGGCTTCACGTCAATGGGAAGGGCGTCGATCTTACGGTCGATCATTTCGGTGGGAAGAAACTCACGGATGTATATGGGAGCCTGAAGAGTGTTGTCCCAGCCCATATATGTGGCGCCTTCTCCGTCGTTTGAAATGAGTTTTCCCACAAGGTATCTGTCCTCAAGCCAAACCTTTGGCGGCATAAAGGGGGCGGTCTGAAGATGATCGTCGTGATAGCCGCAGAAGGGGCAGGTGTCGGCTCCGCCGTTGTCCTTCATACAACCGAGGCAGAGGTTTTCAACGTTTTGCATTGTATTCAGCTCCTTAAAAAGAATGGGTCGGCATTACTCGGGCATATTCTCCCAGTTGTGCCAAACGGCCTGAATGTCGTCGTTTTCTTCAAGCATATCGATGAGCTTTTGCATTTTAACCGCATTGTCGGGATCATTTATCGAAGCGCCGGTAGAGGGGATGTATTCCACCTCGGCGCTGACAAAGCCGTATCCTTTGGCATCGAGTGCATCGCGCACGGCTCCGAGATCGTTGGGCTCGGTGGAAATCTCAAAGACCTCGCCGTCGGAATTGAAATCGGATGCCCCTGCGTCGAGAGCGTCCTCCATAACCGTATCTTCCGAAAGTCCCTCGGCCGCTATGCGAAGCATACCGGTACGGTTGAACATAAACATAACCGATCCGGGCTGACCGAGATTGCCGCCGTTTTTGTCGAAATAGTGGCGAAGATCGCCGGCGGTGCGGTTGCGGTTGTCGGTCAGTGTTTCGACTACGACGGCCACACCCTCGGGACCGTATCCTTCGTAAGTGATGTTTTCATACTCTCTGCCGTCGCCCTCACCGGCAGCTTTTTTGATTATGCGGTCGATGTTGTCGTTGGGAACGTTGTTGGCCTTGGCCTTGGCGATGCAGTCGCGGAGCTTGGAGTTGTTTTCGGGATCGGGACCGCCCTCTCTTACCACAATGGCCATCTCACGGCCGATTTTGGTAAAGATCTTGGCCTTCTGGGCGTCGGTTTTTTCTTTCTTTCTTTTTATGTTGTTCCACTTGGAATGTCCTGACATAAAGTCGTCCTCCGATTAAAAAAATAAAATTATCACTTTATTTTACCACACCCTTATTATAAATTCAACCCCCTTGAAACCAAATAAAAATTGTGTTAAATTAAAGCGATGGGCGGATGATCAGCCGAGCAAAATCCGGATTTTCCGACCGGCAGATTGGCGCTTTGGACATATAGGCACAACGCGTGAAATCGGCGAGACCGGGAGAATCGATCCACTTTGCGGCAACCGTCTGCAGAAAAACTTTCGGAGGGATGAAAAACGGAAAAGCTCGATCAAAGAGAAATCGAAAAAAGCCTTAAAAATCCCATTAAAATAATCATAAAGCCGTCCACCCTTTCGACAAATGCCGACTGTAAAGAGCTTTGCGAAAAAGAAACGGAGGAATTCCTCGTTGCCGCCGACAGCCAAACCGGCGGGCGGGGAACAAGGGGAAGGAGCTTTTTTTGCTACGGCGGGGGGCTGTATTTCAGCCTTGTTAAAGATCTTTCCGAAGATAATCTTAATCGGGTGACCCCTCTTGCGGCTGTGGCGGTGTGCCGCGCAATCGAAAGACTGACCGGGAAACACCCCCTTATAAAATGGGTGAATGACATATATCTAAACGGCAAAAAGATCTGCGGAATACTTTGCCAAAGGGTTTCGGAAGACGGGCGAAACGAGCGGGTAATAATGGGAATAGGCATCAATGTTACCGAGCCTGAAAGCGGATTCCCCGAGCAGATAAAAGGGCGGGCGGGAGCGATTTTCCCGGGCGAACAAAGCGAGCTTTGTCAAAGGCAGCGTTTTAAAAATCGACTTTGCGCCGAAACGGTCAATGAAATATACGGCCTTTTTGAAAAGGACAGCGAACAAATACTGTCGGAATATAAATCGAAAATGTTTTTGCTTGGCAAAGAAATCGACTTTTGCCAAAACGGGGAAATATTTACGGCAACGGCCGAGCAAGTGTGCCCGGATTTTTCCCTGCTCGTCAGACTGAGGGAGGGTGAGACAAAACGTCTTTCCTCGGGGGATGTGACCCTGTCGGAAGAGGCGCTGCGGCAGGATTAAGCATTAAACGCACCGTCACATTAGTATGCGAAATATAAACACGTCTACACACAAATACATCCACACATAATATACAAATGCGCAAACGCGCAAACACATAAAGCACACAAACACAGCGTTGTATCATTGCATAAACACATGGATAGATTGTAGCGATACATCATCGGCAAACGGAGTGAAAAACAATGGACTTAAACGAGGCAAGAAAATTCTTTTCAGGCGACGCTTTTGCGGTAGAACAGGCGGGAGCGGCCATAGAGGAAATAGGAGACGGCTATGCCCTTTGCAGTATGGAATACGGGGAAAAGCACCTTAACGCGGCGGGAACGGTTATGGGAGGCGCAATTTTTACTTTGGCCGATTTTGCCTTTGCCGTAGCGGCAAACTGCGGCGGAAAGCTGACGGTATCGCTGTCCTCTCAGATAAATTTTATGGCCGCCCCTAAAGGCGGGAAGCTGTTTGCAAAAGCGCAGCGCATAAAAAGCGGGCGGCACACCTGTTTTTACTCGGTGGAAATAACCGACAACGAGGCGCGCAAGGTGGCTGAAGTAACGGTCACAGGGTATATAAAAGGATATCAAAGCGGGGAAAAGGAAAACCCCACGGCCTGAGGAAATCATAAAACGAGAAAATGAAAACAACGCGGTCTGAATAAATCATCAAAACGGGGAAAGGAACCTCTGCCGTCTGAGAAAATTATCAAAACAGGGAAAAGAAAAAAACGGCCGTTTGAATGCAAAGTGCCGCAACAGAATGCGGCCGATCTGCAAGGCTGCAACACACAGCGTCAAACATAAGCAGCAAAGATAAAATCAATCGTACCGTAAGACTGAAAATGCAGGCGTAAGCGCATAGACGGCAGTTCACACAAGACGGTTGAAATGCAACAGCGCAAGCACTGCAAATCAAATACGAAAAAGCCGCGTTACAAAGCACGCATCCGCAGGGCGGAAAAGGGAGCGATCAACTTGGACAAGAAAAAATTGTTTGTAAAGGGAATGAAGGACGGAATACCCATCTTTCTCGGCTATCTGTCGGTGTCCTTCGGATTCGGAATACTGGCGGTCAAAAGCGGCATATCGGCCTTTTTTGCCACCCTTATTTCCCTTACAAACCTGACCTCTGCCGGTCAGGCGGCGGGAGTGCTGATAATCGCCTCGGGAGGCACTATTATAGAGATGATACTTACCCAGGCGGTCATAAACGTGCGCTATTCCCTTATGGCCATATCCCTTTCCCAAAAGCTCTCGGAGGATTTCACGGTACCGAAAAGGCTGCTTGTTTCCTACGGCATAACCGATGAGATCTTTGCCGTGGCAGCCTCAAAACCATTCCTTGTGACCCCCGAATATATGGGGGGACTTATATCGGTTTCAACGGTGGGCTGGTGCGCGGGAACGGCTCTCGGTGCAGTGGCCGGAAACCTTATGCCCGAAGCCGTGACCAACGCCATGGGAATACTTCTTTACGGAATGTTTCTTGCCATTATTATTCCGGCGGCCAGAAAAGAACTGCGAATTTTGTGCGTAATATCGGCGGCCGCCGCCGTAAGCCTTGTTTTCAAGTTTTTATTGCCGGTGGTGGACGGAGGCTTTGCCATAATCATAAGCGCCGTTGCTGCCTCGGTTTTCGGTGCCCTCGTTTTCCCGCGAAAAGAAGAAAATGACGGTCAAAATGCCGATAATCAAAGCGGAGGACAAGGTGCAAAGCAGACTAAGGAGGGGCAAAACGTATGAGCATAATCATTTATATAGTCGTTATGGCTCTCGTGACCTATCTCATCCGCGCCATCCCTTTTACGGCCTTTAAGAAAAAGATAACCTCCCCCTTTTTGCAGGACTTTCTTTTTTACATACCTTATGCCGTTCTTGCGGCCATGACCGTGCCGGCCATATTTTATTCCACCGGAAGCAAAATCACTGCGGCGGTGGGCACTGCGGTAGCCGTTATACTGGCGTATTTCAACTGCCCCCTTATAGTTGTGGCGCTTGCGGCGGCAGCCTCGGCGCTGATTACCGGATTTATAATCTGATTGACGGCCGATAAAACAAAAGAAACAGACGGCAACGCCAAAGGATGGCGCATCTGTGCGCTCCGAAGGCGGGTGCCGTTTTTGCTGCGGCACACACCGTAAGAGGCGTCCAAAAAGCACCGCAAATCTGCGTGAAAGTTCCAAAAAGCAATAAAAACTTCCAAAAGGCATTATGTTAACTTATTCTTTTTAAATTTTAAAAACATTGTTTCATCTTTATTAAAACTTAATTCATATCCGTGGGGTATATTAAAAACGCGGTAAGGAAAGGAGAACCTTATTATGAACGATGAATTTTTCGGAAGCGAAGGTTTCAAAAGCGATCCCAAAGGCCAAGAGACCCAAGGCAACGAAAAACCGGTTTCTCAGTTTTCCGACCCGTCGGACAACGGAACAAACAACGGCAGCGAAAGCGGAGTGGACAGCAGCGTCGACAACGACCGTATCGATGAAAAAAGCTCTGATGTTTCTGATGTAAATTTCCGCCCGCCGTATATTCCGTCAGCTCCGTACACTTCTCCCCAAAACCACGGTGAAAACAGTTACACGCCCGCTGCAGTTTCGGCAGCACCGGAAGTCGGTCAAAGTCAGACCCCTCCTCCGGTGTACACAAAGCCGAAAAAACAGCCAAAGCCGGTTACCCGCGGGGGATTGATGATTGCCTGTGTGTGCGTTGCACTGGCTGCAAGCATCATAACCTCCTCGATATTCTGCTTTGCATTTTCCAAGGGTCAGTTTTTGAACCCTTCGCTGGGCTCTTCGGGCACAAGGACCTCCATAGTCACCGATTCGACCGATGAGGCGGCTGTTCAGGCCGTTGCAGAGGCTGTTTCCCCCTCGGTTGTGGGAATAGTGGTTTCAACTCAATCGCTCGGATTCTTCGGAAACGACACATCCTCCGAAAGCGAAGGTTCGGGAATCATATATTCGGACGACGGATACATCATAACCAACTACCACGTTGTTTCTTCCGCCGTGGAATCGACCGGAAAGATCAGCGCATACCTCCAAAGTGACAGCGATACGGCCATCTCGGCCACCGTTGTGGGATACGACGTCAGCGCCGATCTTGCGGTTGTTAAAATCGACAAAACCGGTCTGCCTGCCATCGAAATAGGCGACTCCTCGGCCCTTAAGGTCGGCCAAACCGCCATTGCAGTGGGAAACCCCGGCGGAATGGACTTTATGGGCTCGGTGTCCAAGGGCATCATAAGCGGGCTTGACCGTACCATACAGCTTGAAAACACCACAGAGATAAATCTGATTCAGACCGACGCCGCCATAAACCCCGGTAACTCGGGAGGAGCGCTGGTCAACAGCAACGGTCAGCTGATAGGTGTAAACAGCGCCAAAATGGCGTCAGACAACTTCGAGGGAATGGGATTTGCCATTCCGGTCAATGATGTTGTTTCGATATGTGACCGCATAATTTCCAAAAAGGACGCGCCCGTGGGTTATGTCGGTGTGGAAATTTCCACAAGATATGACGCGTCGACCCTTCAGATGATGGGTTATCCCGCGGGAGTGGTTGTGGCAGGCGTAACGGCGGGAAGTCCCGCTGAAAAAGCCGGAATCGAAAAGGGAGATATAATCACCCAGCTCAACGGAACTGCCGTGACCGGTTACACCGTCTTTAACAGTGAAAAGATGAAATATTCGCCCGGAGACGAAATCACCCTGACGGTTTATCGCGGGGGAAAGAACTATTCGGTCAAATTAACTCTCGGAACTGCCAACTCCTAAAATTCCGGAAAAGAATTTAAGCCAAGACGGATTATTCCACTTAAAGCCTCATCCCGGGGTTGAGAGGCCTCCCGGAAGGGAAACGCTTCTCGGCGGCGGTACGGTGAAAAATCTCTGTGCCGCCGAAAGGGAACTAAAATTTGACAACGCCTAACTTTTTCATACTCTCCTCATTGCAAGCCCCCGTCGGGTAAAACCGGCGGGGGTCTTGCATTGGCTATATTGTTAAAAAATTAACAAACTTTGAAGTTTGTCTCTTTAAAAATCAGCCGAGTTTGTTAAAAAAACGTGCAAATTACTTGACAAAATGTAAACTGTGTGTATAATGGAAAATAGACGCCCGAGACGAGAAATATTTTTACCCGGGACAAAAAGACTCATTCTTTTCCCGAAAGTTTTTTCGGAAGGTATTTTTCCGGGCGTTATAAAAAAACTGAGCGGGATGCAAAAGCCGTCTGAGATTTCTCAGGAACGGGAGCATTCTCTGAAAGCCCCGGATCGTAAGGCATCCGCTCGACAATATAAGGAGTGACTTTTATGTCAAGAGTTTATAATTTTTCTGCGGGACCTTCCATGCTGGCCGAAAGCGTACTTAAAACCGCGGCCGACGAAATGCTGGATTACCACGGCTGCGGCCAGTCGGTTATGGAGATGTCTCACCGTTCAAAGATATATAAAACCATAATCGACGGTGCAGAGGCTCTGCTTCGCGAGGTTATGAACATTCCCGATAACTATAAGGTGCTGTTCCTGCAGGGCGGCGCTTCCACCCAGTTTGCCGCCATTCCCCTTAATCTTATGAACGGATCGGGCAAGGCCGATTATGTCATCACCGGTCAGTGGGCCAACAAGGCGTATAAAGAGGCCGCCCGCTACGGCGACGTGAATGTGGTTGCTTCCTCGGCCGATAAGACCTATTCCTATATTCCTAAACTCGATCCTGCCACCTTCACAAAGGATGCAGATTATTTCTATATCTGTATGAACAACACTATTTACGGTACAAAATACCACGAGCTGCCCGATACCGGCGATGTACCGCTCATTGCAGATATTTCTTCCTGCATTCTTTCCGAGCCCATTGACGTTTCCAAATTCGGAATGCTCTATGCCGGAGCGCAGAAAAACGTTGCTCCCGCAGGACTGACCATCGTCATCATCCGTGAGGATCTTCTCGGCAAGGCCAGGGACATAACCCCCACCATGCTTAATTACGTCACCCATGCAGAGGCAGGATCTATGTTCAACACTCCCCCCTGCTATAACATCTATATTTGCAAGCTGGTGCTCGAATGGCTCAAAAACGACATCGGCGGCCTTGAGAATATGAAGAAGATCAACGAGGAGAAATCCGGTATGATCTACGACTTCCTCGACAACAGCAAGATGTTCCGCGGCACCGTCGTTCCAGAGGATCGTTCCATGATGAACATTCCCTTTGTCACCGACAGCGACGAGCTCAATGCTAAGTTCATCAAAGAGGCCGAAGAGGCAGGCTTTGTTAACCTTAAAGGCCACCGCTCGGTTGGCGGAATGAGAGCCTCGGTATACAATGCAATGCCGGTTGAAGGCTGCAGAAAGCTTGTGGAATTTATGAAGAAATTTGAGGAGGAAAACAGCTGATGTTTAACATTAAAACCTTAAATAAAATCTCGCCTTCGGGACTTAACCGTTTCGATAAAGCAAAATATACATACGGTGACGACATCGAAAATCCCGACGCCATAATGGTGCGTTCGGCCAAAATGCACGAAATGGAATTCGGCAGCAGCCTTGTGGCCATCGGCCGCGCAGGCGCAGGCGTCAACAATATTCCTCTCGATCGCTGCAGTGAAGCAGGAATCGTGGTTTTCAACACCCCCGGTGCCAACGCCAACGCCGTTAAGGAACTGGTTATAGCCGGTATGCTCATATGCTCCCGCCGGGTCATTCCCGCCATCGAGTGGGAAAAGACCCTTAAGGGCAACGGCACCGAGGTTTCCAAAATGGTCGAAAAGGGCAAGAGCGCCTTTACCGGCCCCGAGGTAATGGGCAAGACGCTGGGTGTTATCGGCCTCGGTGCAATCGGTATCGGTGTGGCAAACACGGCCCGCGCACTGGGTATGGAGGTTTACGGCTACGATCCCTACCTTTCGGTGGACGCTGCCTGGCACCTTTCAAGCTCGATAAAGCACGCGGCCAATCTGGACGAAATTTTCGCGAAATGCGATTACATAACCGTTCACGTACCTCTTACCGACGAGACCAGGGATATGATAAACGCCAAGTCTATTGCCGGAATGAAAGACGGAGTGAGAATACTCAATTTTGCCCGCGGCGATCTCGTAAACACCGCCGACATTATCGATGCCCTTGCTACCGGTAAGGTGGCGGCCTATGTAACCGACTTTGCCAACGACGAGCTTTTGGGCGTTGAGGGAGTCATCGCCATTCCACATCTCGGCGCCTCCACACCCGAGGCCGAGGACAACTGTGCCTCCATGGCGGCGGGCGAGCTTATCGATTATCTCGAAAACGGAAACATTGTCAATTCGGTCAATATGCCGGCCGTTTCCTGCCCCAGAACAAGCGGAGCGAGAATCTGCGTTATCCATAAAAACAATCCCGGCATGATAAGCAGCCTTTCGGCATTTTTCTCGGGCAAAAACGTCAACATCGAGAATATGCTCAACAAATCCAAGAAGGACTATGCCTATACCCTCATCGACATCGCCGAAAAGGATGTGGACGAGGCCATTGTCGCCGGAATACGCGATGTGGAAGGCACCATAAGGGTCAGAGTTATTAAATAGCCAAGACAAAAAGCAGAAAAGCAGCAAGGAAATTGCAACTCGGCAGGACGGTCAAATCAAAGCGAAGAGAAGCCGTTCTGCCGATTTTTTTGGTGTTCTGCAATTATTTGTTTTGTTTGCATATTGACAGTAAGGAGCAAATATTGTAGTATGAAATCGGGAAAATCTTCCCTTTAATGATGTGACTGATGAATAAACAGGAGGAAACGAATATGTTTTGTAAAAATTGCGGAGCGCAAATTAGCGACGGTTCCGCCTTCTGCCCCAACTGCGGAGCAAAGGTAGCGGCAAGCGGAAATCAAGCACAGAACCCTCAAAACGGAGGAGCGCAGCAGGCAGGCCAGCCCTACGGTCAGCAGGCAGGCCAGCCCTACGGTCAGCAGGCAGGTCAGCCCTATGGTCAGCAGGCAGGCCAGCCCTACGGTCAGCAGGCCGGACAGCCCTATGGTCAGCCTCAGCAACCCTACGGAGGTCAGCCCTACGGTCAGCCGCCCTATAATCAGGCACCATATACCGGCCAGGCACCCTTTAACCCCGCACCCCAGGGCGGAAACGAGCGCAGCATCGGTATTGCTATTCTTCTGAGCATCATCACCTTCGGAATCTATGCCATCTACTGGTTCATAACCCTGACCAACGAGGTCAATCAGAAATACGGCGATCCCAACGCCACAAGCGGCGGAGTGGCCTTCCTTCTTACCATTATCACCTGCGGCATTTACGGATACTTCTGGGCATATAAACTGGGCGAAAAGGTCGATGCCATAAAGGGCAATCCCGGCGGGAGTTCCAACATTCTTTTCCTCGTGTTTGAAATATTCGGACTGAACATTGTCACGCTGGCTCTTGCCCAGGACGCAATGAACAAAAACTAATGAAAATCAAATGGCTTAGGGCCGCCGCCAGGTTTGCGGCGGCCGTTTTTGTGCTTTTGGCGGTAAGCTTTACGGTGGGCTGTCCCATAAATCGGCTGACCGGTCTTAAATGCCCCGGCTGCGGTGTGACAAGAATGATTTTAAGGATACTGCATCTGGACTTTAAAACCGCCTTTTTCTATAACCCTGCAATATTTTGCCTTGTCCCGCTTTGGGCGGCGGCCTTTTGCACCTTTATGCTGCTTGAAAGAAGGGGAAAGACAGCGGCGGCGCAGAAAGTAAAAAACACCGTGGTGTTTTTTTCTATAGCTGTGCTCGTATTTTTCGGCGTGGTCAGAAATATTTTGCCATTGGGCTTTCCTGCGTGATTAAAAACATATTTTTAAAGTTCAAACCGCATAACCATAACGCACATAAAACAAAAACCTCCCGCCAACCGATTGCTCGGTGGTATGGGAGGTTTTGCTTTTGTTGTGATCGTGATACCCATAGGGATAAATATGGTTGCAATATATTTTACCTATGCATATGGGCGGTCGTTATTTTTTTTCGGAATCTTTGCCGTCGGGACGGTCGGTCGAATTGTCACCGTCTGCGGCAGTCTCGCCGTCCTTTTGGTCGTCCGCTTGGTCGACTTTATCAAAGGAATAGCCGTCGTCGGTGGCGTCGCAGCGCACGGTGTCGCCCCTCTTTATCCTGCCCGAGAGAATCTCCTCCGAAAGGGAATCCTCAATGGCGCTTTGAATGGCGCGGCGAAGAGGTCTTGCACCGTATACCTTGTCAAATCCCGCATCGGCCAGCTTTTCAACCGCCTTGTCGGTGAAGGAAAGGGTGATCTCCATATTGTCGTAAATGCGGCGGGACAGCACCTTAAGAAGCCTGCGGGCAATCTCGGCGATGTCGTCCTTTTCAAGCTGCTTAAAGACAATGATGTCGTCGATACGGTTGAGGAACTCGGGACGGAACTGAGCCTTAAGGGCGCTCATTACCTCGTCCTTTATCTTTTTGTCATCCTTTTCCTGCTCCTGCTTATCGCCGAATCCAAAGCTCTTTTGCTCGCTTATGGCTCTTGCGCCGACGTTGGAGGTCATTATGATGACGGTGTTTTTGAAATCGACCTTTCGACCCTGAGCGTCGGTCAGAACGCCGTCGTCAAGTATCTGAAGCAGGATATTGAAGATGTCGGGATGTGCCTTCTCGATCTCGTCGAAAAGCACAACGCTGTAAGGCTTTCTGCGAACGGCCTCGGTAAGCTGGCCGCCCTCGTCATATCCCACATATCCGGGAGGCGATCCCACAAGGCGGGATACGGTGTGCTTCTCCATATATTCCGACATATCAAAACGAATGACGGCGTTTTCGCTGCCGAACATGGTCTCGGCAAGGGTTTTGCAAAGCTCGGTTTTACCGACACCGGTAGGTCCTAAGAAGAGGAACGAGCCGGTGGGGCGCTTAGGATCCTTAAGACCCACTCTGCCCCTTCGAATAGCACGGGAAACAGCGCTGACAGCCTCATCCTGTCCCACAAGGCGTTTGTGAAGCTCGTCTTCAAGACGTAAAAGCTTTTGTCCTTCCTCCTCGGTGAGGGTGGTGGCGGGAATGCCGGTCCAGCCCGAAACGATCTCGGCGATCTCCTCGGGAGTGACCTCGCCGCCCGAGTGACGGTTGCTTTCGTGCCACTGCTCCTTGAGCTTTTTAAGCTGCTCGGTCTTTTCTCTTTCCTTGTCGCGGAGCTTTGCCGCTCCCTCAAAGTCCTGAGCGTTTACGCTGGCCGTCTTTTCGGCCGCGATGGTCTTTATTTCATCCTCCAGCTGGCGGATGTCATCGGGAGGGGTAAGGCTTTGCAGCTTGACTCTCGATCCGGCCTCGTCGATAAGGTCGATGGCCTTGTCGGGCAGGAATCTATCGGAAATATAGCGGGAGGAAAGCTTAACGGCCGCTTCAATGGCCTCGTCGGAGATTTTAACATGGTGATGAGCCTCGTATTTATCTCTAAGGCCTTTAAGAATTTCGACCGCCTCCTCTTCCGAGGGCTCACCCACGGTCACAGGCTGGAAACGGCGCTCAAGGGCGGCGTCCTTTTCGATGTATTTGCGGTATTCGTTAAGGGTGGTGGCGCCGATGACCTGAAGATCGCCTCTTGCAAGGGAAGGCTTCAGGATGTTAGCAGCGTCGGTAGAGCCTTCGGCCGAGCCGGCGCCCACAATGGTGTGAAGCTCGTCGATGAAAAGAATTACATCGCCGCTCTTTTTGACCTCATCAAGGGCGGTCTTTATGCGTTCCTCAAAGTCGCCGCGGTATTTTGTTCCGGCCACCATACCTGTGAGATCCAGAGATACAACCCGCTTGTTTTCGAGAATTTCCGGCACCTCGCCCGATGCAATTTTAAGGGCAAGTCCCTCTGCAATGGCGGTTTTACCGACACCCGGCTCGCCGATGAGGCAGGGGTTGTTTTTGGTGCGGCGGGTGAGTATCTGAATGACACGCTGAATTTCCTCGCTTCGGCCGATGACAGGATCAATTTTTCCTTCCCTGGCCTCGGCGGTCAGATCACGGCCGAATTTATCAAGAGTGGGGCATTTTCCGCCGCCCTTTTTGGCCTTTTGCTCGTCGCCGTTTTTGGAAGAAAAACTGTCGGAGGCCGAAAGTATCTGAGACGAGATGTCCTCGGGTTTGATTCCGAGTTCCCTGAGGAAGGCCACGGCATAGCTCTGACCCTCTTCGATTATGGCAAGCAGGATGTGCTCGGTGCCAACGTATCCGCTGGAAAGGGATCTTGCGGCTGCAATGGACATCTCAAGAATTCTTTTTGCCCTGGGGGTAAAGTCATCGGGAGTAAGGGAGGTGGGAAGTCCTTCGCCCACCTTTTCGGCAAGAAGTTCGGCGATTTTTTCCTCGTTTACCCCGTTGGCCGAAAGCAGTGCGGCGGCCGCACCCGAGCCTTCGGCAAGAATGCCGAGAAGCAGATGCTCGCTGCCGATGTAGGTGTGACCCATGGTTTCGGCCTTTTCGATGGCAAGATTTATGGCCTTGTTGGCCTTTTCGGTAAATCCGTTGAATTTATACATAGTGTTCAGTCCTTTCAAAATGTGTTGCACGGGGAAACGGGTCGGCATAAAGCCGCCTTTTTGCAAGGGGCTGTTTTTGCCCGCCCGGCGCAACACGGGAATGATATTTTTAAAGTTAAATATCAGCGCTTATGCTAATGTTATTTCAGCATTTCCCTGACCTTTGCGGCACGGAATTTGTCCCGGGCCTCGGGTGTCTTGCAATCGGGATTTTCGGCCGTTATTGCGGCGGCACAAAGCTCGTTTTCAAGACGATTTATAAGGGCGGGAGCGGGAATGCCCTCCATGTTCATGGAACCGCCGAGTCTCAGGTTTGAAAGATGCTTTGAAAGCTCGGCGCCCGAAAGCATACGGGCACTTTTAAGAATGCCCAGCGAACGGTAGACCATATCCTCAAGATTGTCACGACCGACCGTCTTGCGGGCTTCAAGCTCCTTGTCCATAACCTGCTTTGTGACGGCCGAAAGATTTTCGATGGCCGATTTTTCGTCGATGCCGAGGGTTATCTGGTTTGAAAGCTGATAGAGCGATCCCGCCGCTCCGCTGCCTTCTCCGTAGGTTCCCCGAAGGGTCAGGCCGATCTTTGCGACGGCGCGGCTCAAAGCCTCGATTCCGTTTGCAGCCTCAAGAGCGGGCAGATGAAGCATTACCGACGCCCTCATACCTGTTCCAAGATTGGTGGGGCACTCGGTCAGATAGCCGAGATCCTTATCAAAGGCGAAGGTTAGCTTTTTCTCAAGCTCGGTTTCAATGGCGTCGGCCGTTTTATAGGCCTTTTCAAGGGCAAATCCGGCGCAAAGCACCTGGATCCTGATGTGATCCTCCTCGCAAAGCATTATGCATACCGAGCGGTCTTTATTCATAATGATGGCGTGTCCGTCGTTTTTTTCGGCAAACTCGGGACTGATGAGATGCTGCTCGCAAAGGGCCAGACGCTGAGCCTTGTTAAGGTCGCAAAGCTCGATATAATCGAAGTCCTTTTTGTCGGGAACGGCATCCCACACCGCACGGTTTATGCAGTTGATCTTGTCGGCCGTAAGTTTTGAGGAAAAGGGATAATCTTTAAGGTTTCGCGCAAGGCGTATGCGGGTACTGACCGCCAGATCGCCCTGATTTTCAACCTGTTCATACCATTTATTTTTGCTCATTATGTTCACCCTCCAGCTCTTTTATCTCATCTCTGAATTTTGCGGCCTGCTCATATTCCTGAGCGTCAACCGCCTTTTGAAGTTTGTCTTTAAGCTCGTCAAGCTGTTTTTTCTTTTTGTCCTCCTCGGTTATCTCGCGCTCGGGAGCCTTTCCGCAGTGGGAAGCCCTTCCGTGTATGCGCTCGATGGAGGGAAGTAGCTGCTTTCTGAATGTGTCATAGCACTGGGCGCATCCCACACGTCCGTTCTCCGAAATTTCCGAAAAGGATGTTCCGCAAAACGGGCAGCGAAGGGTGTCGGCGCGGCTTGTGTGGGTTTCCGAGAAGGGAAGTCCGAGCAGCGATCCGAAAAGCCCGCCGTCTCCGAAGGCTCCGAAGGAGGGGAAAGTTTTAACTCCGCTTTCGGCGGCACATTCACTGCAATAATGATGTTCTTCATAAACTCCGTTAATGGATTTTTTGATGTGTGTTGTTGCCTGTCTTTTTCCGCATTTTTCACAAAGCATATATATCTTCCTTTCATACTTGGCTGTTGTAGGTTTTGTTCTTTTTAAGTTTTGGTTTAAATCCGATTGTAAATACAACCGTTTGATGTGATTGATGTATTTGATGTATTCAGCGTGTTTGCGCCGTTTGTTTGATGCTTTTCGGATAACATTTCTTTTGCTCTTGACGCCGGCCTTTTATTTTATCAGCATCTGCTTTAATATTGCCGCCCGAACAGTGTTGCGGCTGTCGGGGGAAAGGCTGCTGTAACAACGGTCGTTCATTGCCGCCAACATTATTGCGGCGTTGTCGCCCGAGATAAAACCCTGTTCCGAAAGATTTCCGATAACCGCCTTGGCGGTGGGAAAATCGATGCTGTCGCCGATGGAATTAACAAGGTGCATAACGGCGGTGCCCCGATCGACCCTGACCCGTGTTATGCGGATGTAACCGCCGCCGCCTCGACGGCTTTCAACGGTGTATCCGTGCTCGGGAGTGAATCGTGAGGTTAGAACGTAGTTTATCTGACTGGGCACGCATCCGAGATTCTCGGCAAGCTCGCCCCGTTTAATTTCGGCAAATCCGTTTTGAGCTTTTATCATCTCCAATATTTTTTCTGCTACCAAATCACTCATTCTCATTTGTTCGCTCAACTCTTTTCTCATATTCCTATCCGAAAAACTATTCTAAGAGACCCGCGCCTTCCGCCGGCGACGCTGTGCGCCCGAAGAAGCCGATCTTTAAGGACTTATTTTCCGGATCTTTGTCCTTTTTTCTCTTTCTGCTTCACAGTATACAGCAAAGGTCAAAGAATGTCAAGGTCAAATATGGTCAAATTAACAAAAAGTTCACAAATTCCCGATTTTTTTCCCGAAAAAGCCATTGCAAGGGACGTTTTGCCGCTGTTTTCTCTGCACGTCGACCGTTTTTTAAAAGAAAAACGCTCGTCGGTAAAGCTCAAAGCCAATACCGACGGGCGCAGCGGTTATATAATAGGTTTTTGTTCAAATCAAATCAAGTTCTTGCGGGCGTTGCCGTAGAAGAAGAGGGCCACCGTGCCGGGACCCACATGAGATCCCGTGACCGGCTCATAATAAACGGTCATATGCTTTCCCGTAAAACCTTTTTGCTCCTTTAAAATGCTCAGCAGCTTTTCGGCCGCCTTGGGATTGTCGGCGTGGGCAATGCCTATGGGTGCCGAACGGTCGATAACCAGCTGGTCATACCGTTCTGCAAGAGCCGAAATGGCAGCCGCCGCTCCTCTGACCTTACCGTACATAACTATCTTGCCGTGGCTGTTTCCCCGAAGCAGGGGACGGATTCCGAGAAGCGATCCGATAAATGCCACCGGTCCGGATACGCGTCCGGTTCTTTTAAGATAATTGATGTCGTCAACCGTCAGACATTGGCACATTTTCGATGTGCGGCGGCGTATCTTTTCGGCAACCTCGCTTGCCGACATTCCACGGTCGAGATACATTGCCGCGTCGAGTACCAAAAAGCCCTCTCCGAGGGAGGCCGCCAGAGTGTCGACTATCTCGATCTGCCGATCGGGGTATTCCTCTTTAAGCTCGTCGGCCACCAGTCTTGCAATGTTCATGGAGCCGCTCAGTCCCGAGGACATGCCGAGATAGATAACGTCATTTCCTTTTTTAAGCTCGCTTTCAAAGGCTTCCTCGAAGGCGGCCATGTTTATCATCGAAGTGTTGACCACTCTGCCTTGCCTCATGCTGTCATAAAAGGCCTTGCCGTCAAAATCCTCTCCCGACAGGTCGATGTTTTCGTCTTCGTAAAAATAAGAATACCGAATTACCTTGATGTTGTGTTTTTTAAAGCTTTCTTTCGGAAGATTTGAAGAAGTGTCGGTAAAAAGTACAGTCATTTCAATTGATCCTCGATTCTCAAAAAATAGTCGCAAAGATTTTAAGGCCGATTTCCCCTTTCTTTGATGAAGGAAAAAGGCACGGCCGCTGCGAATCGGAAGGGAACGGACGGCGAAAAGGTACCGCTCCCTTCGATTCGTGACCACCGAAAAGTTTTCTTCCTCGCGGATTTCCGTCTGTCATCGGCCGGAGAAAGAAAAAATTTCGTGTCTGAGAGAATATTATCATTAAGACGGATTTTTTTCAAGCTACTGAGCCGCTTGCCGATTCTATTAAAAAAACACGGCGGGTAGAGCGAAAAGATCGGCTCTACCCACGGTATAGTCCTTTGATTTTAGGGACTTTAAGGGGCTTTTTAAGGGGCGGCGGAAGGGATTAAAACAAAAATCCCACGCGCCTTTTTGCGGCAGTCTGCTTTTGTCCGTCTTTTCTTAGGCGTTTTAACATTGAGTAAAAAGGCGTTTAGGCGGTTTTAAGCAAGTGCCGGATTATCTTTTTACAAACTCGGTTTCGCATTCAAAGCATCGCTGCCCGTCCCTTGTGCCGAGCAGAATGTTGCCGCTTTCAAAAATCTCTATCGTGTCAAATACCTTTGCCTCTCCGGCATATATTATTTTAAAGTGAGATATGCGGTCTTGCTCAAGTCTCCTGCTGTAAATGTCGGTTACTATCTCAGCGTATTTTGTGTTGTTGAGATGTCGGTTGTAATCGGCGTCGGAAAAAAGCACCTTCCGGTCGCAAAGCTTTTTTGCATCGGCCGGTCTGTTTATGTGAAACCGTCCGTTTGAAAAGACCGGATCGGGATTTTCGGGAATGGCCAAGACCGGGGGATAGTCCTTTGGCCGCACAATTCTGTGGGTCTGTGGATTTGCCAAAAACCAACCTGCCGAGGCTTCCACAAGCGTGCTGCCTTTTTTATCGCATATGCGGCTGTTGCGGGTAAAGGTTGCGCCCTTTATTCCATAGCTCCAGGTGCTTAGGGTTATGTCCTGCCAAAGCACCGGAGGGGTATACACGTGTATTTCAAGCCCCGACAGCAAAAACACCACTCCGTCCGAAAACAGCTTTTCATAGGGGAGATCGAGGCAAGATAAATGATCCCCCGCAATTTCCTGGAGGTATCTCATAATTGCCGGCAGCGACATTTGTTTGAACATATCGCTGTCGTAGCTTTTAACGCACAGCTCCTTTGAAAAGACCAGTCTGTTGTCCGATAAATTGTTTGCTTCATTCATTGTTATCACCGTTTGTTACCTTTGTTTTTAGTTGCTTTTTTTGTTGATGCTGCGGCTGTGGTTTTTGCCGTCGGCAATTGCGGTTTTTGTTGTTGCGAATACTTGTTTCCTCTGCTGTTATTGTAGTCGGTGCGGCTGCGTATGATGCTGTTTTTTGCGGCCTTTGTCTGTGCTTTGACGATAAAGGCATCGCTTACGGCCGCAAGTAATCCGACCGCCTTTTATTTTAAACCTTTGCCCGGTCAATTTCAAGTGCTTTTCCGCCTGCTTGCGGTACAACTTGCAAAAACAAATCCGGATCTTAATGATTAAATCACGGAAAAAAGAAAAGTATAGATTCAATTAAGCAAAAAAGATGGGTAACGTTATATGTCAAGGCTTGTCCTTGTGCAACATTATATTAGCTTACATTATATTAGGCTTATTTATCAACTTGCGCAACAGGCTTATATTATATATTGTATGACTGTTATATACCTAATAACCTTGTATAACCAACCGAGATATAACCAACCGAGATATAACCAACCGAGACCATACAGCGGCTATAATCGCAAAATCCTTTTGATTGGGGACATCGGATTTTTAGGATGATTGAACTTTTTTCATCAAAAAGTATTACGACGGGGAAACTATATAATTCTAAAAAGTCATTAAACAAAAAGCTGACGTTTAATTTTGCCCTGATTTTTGGTCAAAACAAAGAAAATCAACATTTGATACTTGCTTTTTGAGTATAATATGTTAAAATTACTGTGTAGTTTTTAAGTGAAGGAGCAGTCTTATGAAAACAGGACTTACCGTTGAGCGGGCAGCCGAACTTATAAAGGAAAAGCTTTCCACCCATTTCGGCCTTTCTCCCGAAGATGCAAGCGACGAACACATCTATAAAGCCGTTGTGCTTGTGGTAAAGGACATTTTGGTCAAAGACCGTAACGAGTTTATGCAAAAGGCCGAGCAGCAAAACACAAAGCAGGTGTACTATCTGTGTATGGAGTTTTTGATGGGCCGCTCTTTAAAGAATACACTTTTCAACCTTAACATCACCTCTCCCATTTCCAAGGCTCTTGCGAAATTCGGGGTAAAGATAGATAAGATATACGAAATGGAACCCGATGCAGGTCTCGGAAACGGCGGTCTCGGCCGTCTTGCAGCCTGCTATCTCGACGGACTGGCCTCGGGCAGGTATCCGGCAATGGGATATTCCATCCGTTATGAATACGGCATATTCCGTCAAAAGCTTGTGGACGGATGGCAGACCGAGCTTCCCGATTTCTGGCTCCCGGGCGGAGAGGTGTGGTTTGTGGAGCATCCCGACGATGCCATTGAGGTGAGATTCGATGGTAACATACGGGATTGGTGGGACGGAAACTACCACCACGTTGAACACGAAAACTATACCCCTGTTAAGGCCATCCCCCACGATATGATGGTGGCCGGAGTGGACGGAAAGGGTGTTTCTCTTTTAAGACTGTGGAGCGCAGAGTCTCCGGGCCTCGATATGAAGCTCTTCAATGACGGCGACTATATGCGAGCCATCGAGCAGGAGGCTATGGCCGAGGTCATAAGCAAGGTGCTTTATCCCGCCGACAACCATAGGGAGGGAAAATCCCTTCGTCTGCGCCAGCAGTATTTCCTTGTGTCGGCCTCTATTCAGGATATCGTGAAGAATCATCTTAAAAATCACAGTATGGACGAACTGCCTTCTCTGGCAGCCATTCACACCAACGACACACACCCGGTGCTTGCCGTTCCCGAGCTTATGCGTATACTGCTCGACGAATGCGGATACACCTGGGAAAAGGCGTGGGACATAGTGGTCAGAACGGTGGCATACACCAACCACACAGTTATGAGCGAAGCTCTCGAATGCTGGCCTATCGACCTTTTCAAGGCGAGACTGCCCCGCATTTTCCAAATAGTAACCGAGATTGACAACCGCCACAGAGCATGGGTATGGGAACAGACCCATGATGCCGATTATGTCGAACGCACAGCCATAATCCGCGACGGGATTGTTAAAATGGCTAATCTTGCCGTGGCTGCCTGCCATAAGATCAACGGTGTTTCGCGGCTTCACAGTGAAATTCTAAAGAACGAGGTTTTCCGCGACTTCTATAATCTCACCCCCGACAAATTCACCAACGTCACCAATGGTATCGCTCATCGCCGCTGGCTTTGTCAGGCCAATCCCGAGCTTTCGAAATATCTGAAAAATCTCATCGGAAGCGGCTTTATAACCGATGCAGAAAAGCTTTCTAAACTGCTCGAATATAAAGACGATGCGGCAGTCAAAGCGGAACTTGCAAAAATAAAACGCAGCAATAAGATACGCCTTGCGGAATATATCAAAAAGACCGGCGGCGGAGACTGTGATCCCGATTCTATTTTCGATATTCAGATTAAGCGCCTGCACGAATACAAGCGCCAGCACCTTAACGCTTTGCACATTCTTTCGGAATACCTTTGGATAAAGGATCATCCCAACGAGCCTTTTGTCCCCAAGACCTATATTTTCGGTGCAAAATCCGCTCCGGGATATTACCTTGCCAAACAGATAATCCAGTTTATCTGCTGTATTTCAAAGCTTATCGACAGCGATCCCGCCGTAAAGGGTAAGCTCAAGGTGGTTTACGTCGAGGATTACCGCGTGACCCTTGCCGAGCTGCTCGTTCCTGCGGCCGACATAAGCGAACAGATATCCCTTGCCGGAACCGAGGCGTCGGGAACCGGTAATATGAAGCTTATGCTCAACGGCGCCGTCACTCTCGGCACCGAGGACGGAGCTAATGTAGAAATACACGAGGCGGTAGGGGACGACAACATCGTCATTTTCGGAATGAACGCCGAGGAGGCCAAGGAGCTTAAACTTTCCTACAACCCCCGTCAATACTATTATAACAATCCCGCCGTCAAACAGGCGGTGGATATGGCTCAGCGCGGTTTTGCCGGACACAGTTTTGATGCGGTGGTAAGCTCGCTGCTCGACAGGGACAATTATATGGTGCTTGCCGACTTTGAAAGCTATTGCCGCGCCCACGAAAGGATAGACAAACTCTATTGCGATAAGGATGCTTTCGGCAGAATGTCCATCGTCAACATCGCAAAGGCGGGCCGTTTTGCTTCCGATCGCGCCATCGCCGATTATGCAAGGGACATCTGGAACTGCAAACCGGTTAAATAAATTTGATTTGCCGAATTGCATTGTCGAAACGATATTCCGTCAGCCAAACCGGCCCCGCACTTCTTTGCTCTTGAATTTCCTTAAAATCGGTATTATAATTTGTATAGAGCTATAAACCCGTCGGGTAAAATTTCATAAAAGCAACGGAGGTGAAAAAATGGACTGCCTTTTTTGTAAGATAGCCGGGGGAGAAATCCCGTCAAAAAAGATTTACGAGGACGACAAGGTGTATGCTTTCGCCGACATCGACCCCCAGGCGCCCTTCCACGGCCTTGTGATCCCTAAGGAACATATTTCCTCGGCCGCCGAAATAACTCCCGAAAACAGCGCCGTTGTGGCTCATATTTTCGAAGTTATTGCAAAGATAGCAAAGGAAAACGGCCTTGAGGAGGGCTTCCGCATTGTTTCAAACGTCGGAGAGCTCGGTCAGCAAAGCGTAAAGCATCTTCATTTTCATATTTTGGGCAAACGCCAGATGCAGTGGCCTCCGGGCTGATGCAAAGGGTAGGCTAAGCCGATGGCAGATGACACTGCGGTGAATATACCGCCGAAAGATTTAAAATGAACCGGGCCGCGGTCGGGAAATTTTTCCCGACCGCGGCCTTAGCCTTATGCCTGCTCAAAGCCGCTGAATGTTTGCGGGGCTTGTGCATTTGCGGTGTGGTTTATGGCATCGCCTGCGACACTGTCTATATTACCATTTATGGCAAGGCACCGTATGCACGCAAAAAAACTACGAGCAAAAGACGTGCTTCCCAATGGTGGCAATTATCGGCCGTGAACGAATCCACTTACTTTTCGCCGTTACCGGATTATAATAGTATATGGCTCCTCCCGAAGGATCCCATCCGTTAAGGGCATCGCGGGCGGCCTTGTATGAACTGTCGGCCACCGGCTGCCAGAACTGTCCGTCGTTAAGACAGGAAAACGCTCCCGGCTGATAAATCACTCCGGAAATGGAATTGGGAAAGGAGGAATGCTTGACGCGGTTGAGCACCACCGCTCCCACCGCCACCTGTCCGACATAGCTTTCACCGCGTGCCTCAGCCGAAATAAGCCGAGCCAGCAGATTGAGATCGCTTGAGGAGGACGAAGATGACGACGAGGATGACGAGGAACTGCTTATGCCCATTGCCGCAAGAGTTTTCTTTCCGCAAATGCCGTCGGCCGTCAGCCCGTTTTTCTTTTGAAAATATATAACGGCGTTTTTAGTCTTTGTGCCATAGATTCCGTCGACGGTCGAATTGAAATATCCCCATTTTTTTAGGCGGGTCTGAATTTCTCTGACCTCCGATCCCGTGGAGCCTACCTTCGAAAGTGCGTCGGCCGATTGGGAAAAGGCCACCGCAATAATGAGAATGTTAATAAAAATAATGACCGCAAGCTGCCATAATTTCTTTGCCGAAAAACATTTTATCCCTTTCATATATATACCTCGCTAAATGCCGTGATGATATTACTCTTTCCCTTTTTGTTCAAAATATCCAAAGAGAAGAAATGTCGGCACAATATATGCCCGAAAAAAGCAAAATCTCCCCAATATTTGGACAAGCAAAAAAAGTTTGAAAAAAATCAAAAAAGGGGGTTGACAAGAGGCGGTAATTTTGGTATTATATCGGG
>CAJJNV010000026.1 GCA_905193225.1 uncultured Oscillospiraceae bacterium
CTACTGCTCCAAATTTAGATGTCGATACAGCACCCCCTAATTCGTATAACTGTTACGGAAACGGAGTAGGAAAGAGAATTGTTGCAAACCCGACAGGATATAAACCCGGTGATTCAACAAGAAAAACATTTGAAGCTGTAAAAAATGACTTAGGGAGAGAAAATGTTCGCGAACTTACAGCATTTAATGATTATGTTAGCCCCTATGAATTTAAAGTTGCAATGAAATGCGGACCAAATGATTACCATTTCATTAGGCTAACTAAAAATGGTTGGTACAACAAATCTGGTTCCGTATACCCGGGTATGTATGTTGATAAATCTGTTGTCGAAAAAGATATATGGTCTGCATTGGCCATTATAAATGGCGAACTATATAATGGTGAACCATACTATACCGACGAGACAATTTATTTTGCCGTGAAGGTAGGGTGGGATGTAAAATGAAAAAACTTCTTACAGCATTTTTAGCTGTTTTAATTTTGATGACATCATGCACAAATAATATGGAGAGCGATATGAACACAAAACACTTTTCAACTGCATATAGCGCTGAAGAATTGGACAAATTCTTTGGAGGAAAAAATGCAAATGAAGCAGTTTTTAATTCAAACACCTTTAATCTCCACTACGAAAGCGTTAATCAAACTTTTCCTATCGAAGTAACGAGAAATCCGGGGTATTCTATATTCAAAGTTTCTCAGGGCGGTTATTATTTTGTTTTTTGGTCAAAACCCGAAACAACTAATGAAAATTTGAAAGAAAACAATCCCTTTGTATATTTTACTGCATATGTTGCATCCAAAAGAGACAAAAAACAGTTTGATAATCTTGTCCCCGGGGAAAGCACTGCCGAAGATGTAAAAAAGATTGACAACTATTTCGAATTGTCTTTTCTTATGTCAAGTAAAATAGCATCCTATAGTTTGTTAGACGAAAACACCGTCCTTGAAATTGAATATGACCAAAAGGCATTCTATGGCGATTACAAAGATTTGGTGATCAAACAAATCAACACCATCAAAAGGTGCAATTCTCAATCCAAATATGGGGCTATTTTGCCATACGATATTTCTTTTTTGCAATAATGCGATTTTTGCACTTTAGAATTTGTAAATGTATCACATCGTAACGCTAATGTATCTCCTCATCTTACAATAAGCACATTAAAAGATTTCAGAGACAAAATCGAGAGCGGAAATGAAAACCACATCATTTATCCCTTTCATTTTTGTGCTCTCCTCTGACGCCGCCCCGTCCTATACCTACGATGACGGAAACATCGTTTCGGTAAAGGACCTGGCAAAACGGCCGACAGCTTAAAAAGCTTACCGCCCCGAACGGAAAGACGCTCCAATTTTTCTACGACATCAACGGTCAAAGACAGACAAAGGCCGACTTTATCCGCTTGGAACAAGGGCAGCCTCCCATGAATTGTACTTGTCCTGTTGCAAATACAATGAATACAACTATTATACACGACAAAAGAGGTACCGACGGTTCCAAAAAAATAGCATATTCTGTTGAAGTTAAAATGTCAGAATATAAAAAAATGACTCAAAACGAAAAACAGGAATATGCTATAACACTAGCAAACAAAATTTACTATAAATCCGGTAAAGAAGTGTTCCTTTCGGATCCTCAATGGTATGACTTCCATCAGGAGGCCAAGTTACATTGGGTGGCTTATTCAAGTCTTCCTTTTAGTTTTGTCAGGAAAAGTTGCGAAGTAATAGACATCGATATATATGAAGATGGTACAGTTTATGACGACCGATGGATAGTAAATTTGTTTAGGGAGTTTGTGCTATGAAAAAATTGATAATTACTTTTTGCATTACTGCATTGATTGTGATAGGGCTTCTGTCACTGTACCTCAGCAAATTCGCAACATTTAATCTTGAGCTTTTGGATGAGAAAACACAAAAAATCTCATATGCAAGTTTTTGCTTTGATGATGAAACCGCAATTGTAACCGAGGACGGGAATTGTTATGTAAGGGGAAGTATTGCGCGCGTTCCTGCTATACTCGGAGTTGAAAAACAGAAGCAATACGAAAACCGTTATAACAAATTTCAAGAAAACCGATTTGTTAAAATGTATGATAAAGGCGATGCTGAAAAAATCGAATTGTCGCCGGACGGCGGAACAATTAAAACCAAAAACGGCGATTTGCTTTTATTTACTCCCGTGATCGAAGGATACGGTTATCCGAAACTCTTTTTGCAAGATGTTAATGAAGGCAAATTGTACGGAGATAAAGTATATGCAACTTTATCAAACGGAAGCTTTGGCCGGGTTTCTCTGACCGAAAACAGTAAGTTTACAAAAATATGCGACGACGTTAAAAAGTTCATCTGTCCGGGAAACGGCTTTGTCGTTATACTAAAAAATGATGGTGCTTTATACTTGCACAATGACGACAATCCGGAGCTGAAACGGGTCAGAGATAATGTTGAAGATTTTGAAATTTGTGGAGTTGAAATAGACACGGGAAAAGCTCCGAGATACACCTGTGCTGTTTTATCAAAAGATCATACCGCAAGCTTTCATGCAGAAATGTGTTTCTCACTCGAGGATTTTTTTGAAAAAGAATTTGAAGATGTGGGCAAAGCCATAGACATTGCCGCTTTTAACCGAGGAATTTTAATTGTCAACGAAAGCGGACAGGCAATGGTTTTTGGAAACGAAATATATCCTTTTGATCCCCCCGTTATTGACGGATTAGTCGTTTGTGAAAATGCAGATAAGGTCTTTGCGGGCGAACTGGGTGCAGCAGTGATTGACAAAGATGGAAAAGCCACTTTTTACGGAAAATCTCCTGATAATATTTATGCGAAATTTTCCGAAAAGCAATGATTTGATCCTTCAATTGCTCCGGTTGCCAAAATAGCGTGGGACTCCGCTGAAAAAATTGGCGAGTACTTTCTTTCCGGAGGTTAAAAAATGAAATTAAATAACGGATTTGAGTTGATTTCGGCACCGAACAAAAGCGCAAAAAGCATTAATATAGGTCTCTATTTTTACGGCGGCTCGGCAGGAGAAAGGATATACGAAAGCGGCATTCACCATCTGCTCGAACATATGTTTTTCAGACGGTTGTCGGATATGTCTCAGCCCAAGCTCTATTCGGCGCTGAATCGTATAGGCGCAACAATGCGCGGCGCTACATATCTCAACTTTTTGCGATTTGATATAACCGTCTCGCCAAAGCATCTAAAAGCCGCCCTTAACATTATTTTAAAATTCTTTTCGGAATTTTCGTGGTCGGAGCAGGAGGTTCAATCGGAGCAAGAAGTTGTTCTCAATCAAATTTATTTTTCCGGCGGCAATTCATTTTATAAAAATGTTCAAAAGGAATATTTGAGCCGCACGGGATTCGAGCACCCCATAATGGGCAACGAATCATCGGTAAAACGCATTTCAGCCGAGCGACTCAACCAATTAAAAAAAGAAATTGTCTCACCGCAAAACGCCGTCGTTGTTGTCACAGGAAATGTGAGCGAAGAAAATTGCGAGTATATAACCCGCTCACTTTCATCGATTGAAAAAACCGCCGGTTCAATAAAAGACCCGATATGCACCCTGCCGGGTGACTTTTTAAAGCGGAGTGACCGATCGATAGACATTTTTTCTACCGAAGATGACATATCTGAAATCATTTTTTCCTTTGATATTCCCGGTCGGCAAAAGGAAAATTTGCTTTGTTCCCTCGTATTGCAGGCTTTTGCAGCGGGAGACGGGGCGATTTTGGCCATGGTTTTGCGGGAAGAACTTCATTACACCGACGAAGTTTATTTTTCTGTTGATGAATATCCAACCTTTTCCCGTGGATGCATCTCCTTCTTCGTAAGAGAAGAGGATACCCTTTTGAGCATAAACAAAACCTTTGAAACTATGGCAAACTTTGTCGCCGATAATAGCGACGATGCCTTCTTTGAAACAATTCCGTTTCTTCTTGACAATGCAGAGTTTTCTTGCGATGATGTGCGGGAATATAATCTTGAAATTGCTTTCAAAAAGATGATTTATAATTTCAAAGAAAACTTTATCGAGCAGGAAAAAGAAATTTTAAAATCTATAACACCCTTGGATTTTAACTTGGCTAAAAAGGAGTTGTTTGTGCCGTCGAGAATGTGCGTATCGGTTCAGTGTCCGTCTTCTCTTAAAAAAAGCGCTCTGAAAAAAGAAATAAAAAAAGGCTTAAAAATATTACACGGTTAAAGATATTGGTTTAGGAATGCTTTAAATGATAAAGATATTATGTGTGGAAAATCTTCAGGATTTGGTTGAGTGACGATCCCTATTGTAATTATAATGATGTGTGTATATACCGTTACCTCTGTGTCCTTTTCTTTGTACTATGCATATGGATGCCCTAAACATCGGCTATATATGAAAAACGGGAGATAATTGGATATATTGTAACTTCGTCAACAAATCACTTTTAATAACGGTTTTTGAAAACACAGGAGTTTCAAGGGAGTGGTGAAAATGAATCGAAAACGGATTATTTGCATTTTATTTGTTTTGTTAATTTCTTGTTTGTGCTCTTTTTATTCTGCTTTGTCATTAAACATCGGCCTTGAAACAAGTGAAATGATCGAAGAAGACCAAAAGACCTTTATATCCAGCATAAACCTTTCGGTTGTCAACGAAGAAAATTCCAAAAAGGCATTTTCGTGCTTTGATGTCAATGACAGCGGAATGATTGCCTTGGGACAAGAAAGCAAGGGCAGGAAATATGTCTCTATATATAATTCCGACGGGGAATTTTTATACGGATATTCTTTTACTGCCGGTCAATCTTTTAATATCAGTTGGGACGGGTCAAATGTACTGATATGTTTTGACAGAAGCGATGTGGTAATTTCGGTAGATCCGCAGGGAAGCATTGTTGAACTGAGACAAATAGAAGATACCTATGAAAACGACATATATCGCCTTAATGTTTTAAAAGCAACTTCTAAAACCGCAAACGGAAAAGAATATGTTTCCCGAAAAAACATCGGGCCTCTCGGACTTGTAACATCGTCCCGAGCCGTTGTTTCGGAAATTTTACCCGACGGGCAGGAAAAAATCGTCTATGATGCTACCGGTCAATTGCTTGCCGATACCTTACTTGGATTTATAATATTTGCCGCATTTTTCGTTTTTGTAATAATATGTGTTGTTCGTTTGTGCAAAAGGACAATGAAAAACTATCGGGCGGCTCAAAATTCCAGCAAGGCAAATTAGCATTTGTTCTGCTTCTGGTATTACTAAACAAACAATCACAACAAGGAGAGCACGAAAATGAAAACCACATCATTTATTCCTTTCGTTTTCGTACTCCGCTTTAATATTGCCGAAACAGGCGTAATTATTTATGTAACTCTTCCCTCACTTTTTGGAGTTTTAGCAAAGGGGGCGCAAATGGTTGTCGGATAAACACAAATTAAGCCCATGTATAGAAAAAATCGAAAAATGGTTTGAATATGACACGATTGCTTTGCTTGACTGTGTTCTTACAGATGACGCAAACGATCCCGAATATTCGGCAAATACGGTGTTTTACCGTTTGGAGCAGGTTGTAGATTATCACAATCAATACCAAAATGCCGCCTATACCGATGTGACAGACTATTTACTCAAAAACGGATATTCGGCAAATGATGTTGAACTGCTGAATCAAAAACGCACTGAAGAGGATTGTGGACATTCGTAGATGTACTTTCAGCTATTGTGAATGCAGCAGCCTTTTATATGTCAACATTCGATTGGGACGGTTGGCTTACAAAACAGAAAGGTAATATATGGTGGATAGCTATCGCTGCCTAGGGTAATAACAGGCTTTTCCGGTTCTTCTTTAGTGTTGTCTGTGTTTTACACCCTGTCAGGATGGCTGCTAAAATTCCCGCAAGCAGAATGCCTGCAATCACTCTTTTCCCTTTCATTTTCCGCCTATCCCTAACTATCCTTTTCGTTTTTTTCATATCTGATTCCCTGCCTTTTGTTACTTTTCAACGACCTGCGGTTCGGTCTCCCCGCCGTATTATATACCTCTGATCGTCTTTTCCTGTACCTTTATTTCAACCGGGTTTGAAACATAAACTCCTGCAAATTTACCGTCTTATCCGTTACGGTTTCCGGGTATGCCTGTATCTTCGAAACAGCAGCCTTCAGCGTTTTCTGTTCATCTTCGCAGGACATAAACAAGGTCATGAAGCGCCCGTCAAACAGCTTTCCGCCGGCGTTAGCGGTGTCGATATGTATGATAGAATATGTTTCAAACGCACGATCGGCATAACAAAAAAAGAGCAGGACAATTCCTGCTCATACATACAAAGAGGCGCAAAAAGACAAAAGAAAGCGAGTGTCCCCACCCAACTCTCAGGTTGGTTAAGAACACTCGCTTTGGTGCGGGTAAGAGGACTTGAACCTCCACGACCTTGCGATCATTAGAACCTGAATCTAACGCGTCTGCCTATTCCGCCATACCCGCATATTAAGTTTTCGACCTCTGAATTTTACACGGCGAGGACTTTCCGAGGCGGAGCGTTTCGCTTAAACCCGCTAAGCGCTTTTCTCAAAGCAAAAGGAATTGTAACACAACCGGAGGTATTTGTCAATAGCAAATACTTAAATCAATTACATAATCCAATTAAAATACGCTGATAGATGGAGACGGGCGATTTTTATCAATTGATAGTAAAAATCATTTCAAAGAACACCATTTTATATTTTTTACTGAATTATTATCAGCTCAAAGCAAAAGAATAATTCCGCTTTAGAAAAATATAATTAAAAGTTTATCAAAATCACCTCCTGTGTGATGTCGTTTCCGCAAGAACTTTGTCGATTCGGAATGTTGAAACTTTGTTAATTGCTTCACAAATAAGCATTTTTTTGGATGTATTGCACAAGTTTTTACCTTTATATGGTCTCGTTTGACCTAAAATTCTGTTAAAAAAGTAGAATTGTGATAAAATCCCACTAAGCTATTGACTTTTTCATTTTGTGTTGTTATGATAATGATTAGTGATATAATATCACGAATGCACAAGTGCACATTCACCAATATGTTGGAGATGTTTCACTGAAAATGAGGAGCGAAAAGTTATGAAAGAAATATTGAAAGAAAGAATTGCGGAAATCGAAATTTTAGAAGGACATCCTGCAGACGAACAACTAAGCGGTTACATAACCTTTGGACTGTTTGTCAAAGTCGGGGAAGAAACAATCATAATCGAGGACATAACCGACGATCTCGCCGCTCTAAAATCATTTGCCAAGAAACTAAAGGCTGCCGATTTTGACCTAACCTCTCTAAAATACCTTATAGATGACTTCTTGTCCGACCGCTATGGGCTTTAAGTCCGCACCGTTTGCACACAAACACGATTTTATGCATCATACACTGCTGTCGGTACACTTGTTTGCACTGCTTAATATCGTGTGGAACGAGAGTGTGTGCGGTCGGTCGGTTAAAGAGTTGCGCGATAAAGTGCGATTGAGCGACGGGTTAATGATGTCGCTGCAGCTGGTCAAAGAGAAAATCTTTACACGCATTACAACTATCGAAAACCGAAGGTCGATCCGCTGCTGTGCACGGTCGGCAAAGGTCGTGTCGGCTCTGACCTCGTTAAACCGTTCGAGAATGTCCGCACCAAGCGCGCCCGCCGCCTCATTTGCCGTCAAATCTCCGTCAGTGATATAGGGATTAAAGCCGTTTTTCTCGTCAAGGCTGTCTCTGACCTCGATAAGGTTTCGCCACATATCCTGTGTGCTTTCTGCGTCCCTGTCAAGCAGCGGAACGCTGTCGCACAGCTCCTCCCACACCTCGTCGATGTGTAACGCCCCCGGCGTTCCCTGCGCCCGCATATTAAGCTTTCGGCCGTACTGTCTGTATGCCGCGCCGAAGGTGCCGAACATATCTTTAAGCTCGGCCACATCCTGAAGATTCGGAATAAGCCTGTAACTTCTCAGCGCCTTTTTATAATTCGCAAATTCTTCGGGGGTTATGTCGGTAAAGGACTGGGCAATAACCGATTTTGCAATGTCGTTTGCCGTTTTGACAATAAAGGCATAGTCTCCCGAGCTTTCAACATCCGCATTTGCCAAAAACTCATAAAAGCCCGTCAGCATATCCTTGAGATCGTAAAAGCTTATTTCGCTGGAATATTCGCCGATAATGCTTCGGGCAATGCGGTTTATGTCGGCCTGCACAAGACGGTTTTTGCCCTTGCCGCCCATTCTCTTTGACTTGACAAATTCGCCTTTGAGCCGTTCTATTTCCTCCTTGTAGGCCTGCTCCCGCAGTAGGGAAGAAAGCTCGGCGTTATCGGTCAGTCTCATTCCTGCGTCGGAAACAGAAGCTCTTTGGTCGTCGGAAAGAATTTTTTCAGAAAAATCTGTATCATTCTCCGAATTATTGAGTAAACTAATACCGGAGGAATTAACAACACCGGCTTTTTCAAGTGCCGCTTGCATTGGGGAAAAATTTTTTGAATTTTCTATCTTGACTTTTTCGCCAATGTATGTTATTCTTCTTGTAGAACCAAGGCGGTTCTCCCCCAACGGCAATTGCAGCCTATTCAGGGAGAGCCACTTATTGGTTCTTTTTTTGTTTGGATCGATATACAGAATACTGTTTTCGTTGAGATAGTGTTGCAGCCTCGAATGACCGTATGCGCTTGTAATGACCGAAAAGTCGGATATTTCCGTTTTTCCTTTGGATTTTGGCAACAATTCAACCGAAACAAGTACCGGTGTCTTTTGCTTTTTGCCGTCAACCGTCATTTCCGCATAAAGTTCCCCGAGCAAAGTTATGCGGCTATCGTATTTCGCTTTTCCTGTCTTCGGGTCAATGGCATCGGAAAATTGAACTATTATCGGGTGTTCCAAAAGCTCGGGTATATTGCGGAAGGTGCTGCGTGTAAGCTCGGAGTGCTTATTAAGTTTTTGACGGACCATTCCCGACCGCATTATAAACTGCTGATCTTTAATACCGATAGATTGTAACGCCTTTGATGTGTTTCCTATTTCAAAGGTAGTGTTGGTGTCTTTTCCGTCCCATTTGTCGAAATCGTCATAGAATTTTTTCGATATGCTGTATCTCACATCGGGATTATCGGTGGGGTTTTGGTTGTCTGTCAGTTTTGCCTGCTCGGAATTGAAGATAACATAGACATTGGATGTCCCGTCTTTGTGTTTCCATTCCGCTATTATTCCGTCGTAACCGATAGAGTCGGTGAGCACATCGTAAAATTCTTTTACAAGCATCGGGTCATAGCTCCGCCCGTCGGCCACAGCCATTTCATAAACGAGATCGGAGTCATTGTCATTTGCTGAAAATAACTGATCAACAAATTCTCTGACGGCGGCTGCTCTCGACATACTGTAAGTGTCGACATAGTTGGAAAGAAACGAATCTTGCCAGGTAAGATCTTCGTCTGCATACTTTTCTATGTCAAAATTGATTAAAGCATCAGCCAGTTTTTTAATCTCGGTTTTTTTCACTGTGACTTGATTGTTGTACAAAGGCTTTGTAATATTCAAATAACATTCTTTTTGAATACTACCGTATTTTTCTGTTATTTCAGGATCGTCGCTGAAATAAAAGCCATAACCTTCTTGCGCTCCGTTTTTGCCTGCTTTGGTAAAGTCAAAGATGTTAAATTCGTTGTTGGTGCCGTGCCTGACGACAAGGAGATTACCGTTTTCATCTCTCACCTTACTGTCAGCAAAATATTTCTGCTGGTTTTCAGAAAGCTGATTGCCATTGCTGTCCGAAACCGAAAAAGACGAATTATTTTTGGAATTTTGCATAGAATGGGTATTGACATTACCGTTGCCTTGTGATACAGTGGTGTCAGATGAAGGCTGTGCTGACCGCTGAGGGATATATTTTATATCCTTGGTCGGGGCAGCCTTTATTTTTTTGTTATCTTTTAAAAACAGCGAATAAGTAAACCCGTTCTTTTCTCCGTATTGTTTTTTCACGGTGGCGGTCAAGTCATAAACTCGGCCGTCAATCTGTACTGTTTTTACGAAGTAATCAAAATAATCGGTGAAGCCGTCTTTTGCTTTGTGGTTTTTGGTATCGGCGCTGCTGTCGGCATAGCGGGAATTTTCCACAAGGTCAAAAACATCTCCGTCGGCGCCCGAGCGGATTAGTGCCGCAAGACCTCTTTTACTATTATGCTTTTCTCCGTAAATCGGTTTTGAATAATTTTTACGGTCGAATTCTGCATAATATGTGTGTCCGTTTCGGACAAAACGAGCCGTTCTGCCTGCGTATTCATTACGCATAAGGTCAAGATAGGCTTTTTTTCTTTCCTTTGCGGTCATGTTAAGAACATCTTGACTTGTTTCATAAACTTCAATGCCGTCGGCGGTCTTGTCGACGAGCTTAAACCTTGTCTCGCTCTCCGTACCGGCACCGAAACGGTAATTCTCCACCGCCTCGTCAACGCCCTCCCAAAGCATATCGGCTATTTTGTTCATATATTCGACCTCGCCGATAACCGAGTCTCGGATATAGGCGTTGTCGTGCACAAAATACTTGTCAAAGGCCTTGCTTATCATGGCGACAAATTCCCTGATAAAATCAATGATTTTTTCGGCAATGCTCTTGTGCTCACCCGCAAACTTTTCCCATTGCTTTTTGTTGGTCAGCGCCTCAAAGCAGTGGTCGGCAACAATTTCCTCCTCGATTTTGGTCTTAAAGCTCTCATCGGCCTTGTAGATGCTTTTATACCGACGCTCATAGTCACCGAAAACCGAGTCGTATTCTCCCGCCTCCTTGAGGTGATCAATAACAAAGCTCCTGAAATCCTTTGCATATTCCGGCGCAAGATTTTCAATCATATGATACAGCTCGTGACCGGCCGTGGAGGTCAGCATATTTTTGCCGTCAAGGGCAATGGTTATGACATTGCCGCCGTCGTACCGTCCGTTAATGACCTTTCCTTCAAGCTTTATCTTTTCCGAAAGGCTTGCCGCCACCCGAACGGTAACGCCCTTTTGCCTCGCCCATTCGTCAAGCACCCTGAGCTGCTGCCGCTGTAAGCGGTTTATTTTTTTATCAACAGCATAGCTTCTTATAACACCGCCCTTTTTCTTTGCCTTCGTATTGGCCTCTGTGCGGGCTTCTGAGCGGTTTTTATATTCGGCCGTCTGTTTATATTTGCTCTGCCTTTTGCTCTCGTTCTCGGTCGCCCTCCTGCCCGCCTCGTAAATTCTGCGGGCGCTGTCGGCTTTAATATCCCTTGACGAGCGCTTTATGTCGGAAAAAGACATTCCTTTTTTGCCTGCTTCGTAGTATTTATTAAAGGCACGGTCATAGCTTGCGGCGGCAAGATATCTGTTGCCGTCAACATATTCCTTTGCATAAATTGTTCTTGCCTCTGCCGGCTTTGCCGTTGCCCGGTCTATAACCGCCGTGGTCTCAGTGCCGATATTTGCATCGAAAATGGAAATGGGAGATATTTCTTGCTGTAATTTGATATAAACACGCATTAAAGTTTATCAAAATCACTTGATTTGTGATGTCGATCCCACCGGAGTTTTGTCACATTTGAATGTAGAAACTTTGTTAACTCCTTCACAAACAAGCAAATTTTTAGATATATTGCACAATATTTTGCCTTTATGGGGTCTGTATGGCCTTGAATTTCTGTTTAAAAGGTAGAATTGTGACAAAATTCCACTGAACTATTGACTTTTTCATTCTGTATTGTTATCATTATATTTAGTGATACGGTCTCACGATATATGTGGATATACACTCACCTACATATCGAGGACATTTCACTGAAAATGAGGAACGAAAAAGTGATGAAAGAAATGTTAAAAGAAAAAATTGCGGAAATCAAAATTTTAGAAGGGCATCCTGCAGACGAACAGCTCAGCGGTTACATAACCTTTGGACTGACGGTTGCAAAGGGCAGCGAGATTGTTGTGATTGAGGACATAACCGACGATCTCGCCGCTCTAAAATCATTTGCCAAGAAACTAAAGGCTGCCGATTTTGATCTATCCTCTCTAACAGACATTGTAGATGACTTTCTGTCCGATTGCTACGGGCTTTAATGCCGTGTGCAGTAAGCAAGGGTGTTTTGTTGGATAATCAGGAGCTGCTGCCGATGTAATTGATGAAAAGACTAAAGATTTTCGCACAGCACAACTGCCGGTGTCTTATGGCTAATAATCGTTTGCGGCGGGTAATGGAAAAAATGTCATCATAAGATTGCAAATCTTGATTTTGCCTATTCCTTTTTCGCGTATGGGCAAATAATTACAATGCCATAAGCTTAGTTTTCCTCTCAATCTCTCTGCAATCTTATTGACGACCTTCCGACCGACCGCTAAAGATTTCAACTTCCCACAAAAAAGGGACCTGTTTATACAGGTCCTTTTTTGCCGAACACATAATGTAATACCTGCCGAATAACATCTCATAAAGAAAATGTCGAATTAGTGCAGAAAATGTATCGACACATATATCAACCAGTGATTTTTTGACAATGGTGTCTGATACGGTTTGAACCGCCTCGGGCAATTGGAGCACCTGTGTCGTAAATCGGTCAGATGCTTTTTTATTGGCATTTAATGATGCTTTTCACATTATTTTCTTTTTATATTAAAATTATTGCTTTTTTTATACAACAATGATATGATATTAAAAAATGTGTTAAGGAGTGCTTTGAGTGACCAAAATAGAAAAAAACGTTCTGTCCGGGATCGAAAAAAACCGCGGCATTTTGTTTTTTATGATAATCAGCCTCATCGGCTTTTTTGCCAGATATGTAGGATTTGAATTTATAAGCGGCGATATGAAATATTGCCTTATGGTTTGGTTTGACAGAATAAAGGACGGCGGATCGCTCGCCTCTCTTAAAAGTCAGGTCGGCAATTACAACATTCTTTATCAAACCCTCATTGCTCTTATGACCTACTTAAAGGGCAATTCCGTACATCTCTACAAGCTTCTCTCGATAATTTTCGATTATCTTTTGGCATTTGGTACTGCCAAATTTGTCTGTCTGTTTTATGACAACAAAAACTATGAATTCCGCTTTAACGTTGTCTATACAATAATTCTGATGCTGCCCACCGTTGTTTTCAACTCGGGATATTGGGGACAGTGCGATTCCATATACTGTTTCTTCCTTTTAATGATGATGTATTATTTCTATAAAGAGAAATACACCTTGGGATTTGTCTTTTTCGGAATTTCCCTCGGATTCAAGTTCCAGGCGGCATTCCTTCTTCCCTTTATGATTTGCTACTATTTCTATAAAAAGAGATTCAGCATTTTGAATTTTCTTTTGTCGGTGGCGGTTTTCTGGTCGACCGGTATTGTCGGCTACCTCTACGGCCGAAACCTTTTAGAGCCGTTTAAAATCTATATGACCCAAAGCGGAACGTATAAGGATATGTATAAAAACGCATTGAGCTTTTGGGCACTTGTATGCAAACAGATTACATACAACTGGGAACAACTTCACATTTGCGCCATGCTGCTGACCCTTGCAATATGCGGTCTTGCCCTTTATGTAATTATGTCCGGTAAGATGAAAATGGATACGCCCGAAAGATTTTTGGGGGTGGCGGCATTTACCCTGTGGTCGCTTTTGCTCTTCCTTCCTGAGATGCACGAACGATACACATATATGCTTGATATAATTCTTATAATGATGGCATTCCTTAACAAGAGATATATCAAATATGCAATTCCTTCGGTGTTGCTAAGCTGTATGACATACGGCAGATACCTGTTCTTTATTGCAGATTTCGGGGTGTGGCCGTCGGCAGTGTATCTTGCGCTTTGGGGATTCTTCACCTATGAATTTGTTAAAAACAACAAAACCGTCAGCGCAAAAACGGCGATCAACTCTTCCGTTTCAACAGAGCAAAGTGAAGAAAGCGGAAAGCGCAAAATGATTAAAGGAAGCGTGGAACCTGCTTCCGAAGACGGAAAAGATACCGATGTACATAATCAAATAGAAACCGATATAACATCAGAGCAGACCGCTGAATTGTCCGAAGGCAATTGATTTAAAAAACTACGGCGGATTTTTTTGAGGAACGGACACTGCCCTATCGGCTTCAATTTCAATAATATAAACGGCAGGCTTTGAGCATATGATGAGTAAAGCCTGCTGTTTTTATATAGGTTTTCACCGTGGCAGGCATTGCCTCAACACATAAATCAAACATTGCAACGGGCGTATCTTGCACCGCCGCTGAGGCAATCTCGGCAAGGCCGAGAACGGAGGGAGGGCAACCTGCGATCTTTCCGGAAAAGCAATGTTTCTTTATAAAACACACGTACACAGCTTTGTCAGCGGCTCCCTCCGGTCAGCTGCGCTGACTGCCTCGGCGCCCTTAAGCTTTGCGGTTATCTTCACGCATTTTTTTATCGTTATTTTACCGCAAAAATTATATTTTTTATTGCTTTTTCTATTGCTTTATTTCTTAAGACGTACTATAATATAGTTAAATGAACGGTCATTTATATTCAAGAAGGTGAAAGGGCTTTTATGAGTAAAGAACAACTGCACGAACAAAAGAAAAAATATATAATGGAAAAATGCTTTGAATGTTATGCCGAGCACGGGCTTACCGGCACCGGCGTTAAAATGCTGGCCGACGCCTGCGGCTGTACGAGAGGCAATTTTTATTCTTATTTTGAAAATCTCGACCAGCTTATAATCGAATCCACCGCCTACTGTATGTCCAAGGTGGAGGACGAATTTATGGAAAAGGCACCCAAGGATCCTGCCGATGTTATGCGCTTTATCGAGGAAATTCCCTACTGGACGGCGAAAAATCACGGAAAGAAATATCGGCTGATGTATCAAATCTATACCCTGCCGAAATACATAGAACACGGCAAAAAGTTTTTCGAAGGCGTAGGTCAAAGATATACCGAGTATGCCAAGATTTTAGAGCCCAAGCTTGGTATTCCCTACACCACCATTACCCCGCTCATATTTATTTTTGTGCGGGCCTGTGTGCACTATGCCATGTTTGAGGATGAATACTATCTGCGCAGTCAGATGGATGTTTTAAAGTTGGGCGTCAATCTGTTTATGGAAAAAAGCAGGGCTGAAAAAGAGCATAATCAGTAAACTAAAACATTGCAATCGATTTTTTTGATTACGGTGTTTGGCATATAGAAAATAAAATTTTCGCCTCCCGTTGACGGCACGGGGGACGGTGTAAAAACCGCCGTAATACACACAATACATTTTTGATTGGAGAGGGCAATATGAAAAACCACAAAAAGATGTTTATGGGTACGCTTTTTGCGCTGTGCGCGGTACTGGTGGCGCTGTGCGTTGCGGCCGCCATGGGCCTTGGCAGGGCGGCAAAGTCCGCATCGGCTGCGGCGCTTCCCGAAGTTCGGAACAACGGCACGGCTATCCAGTGGAAATATGCAAGTGACAGCGAATGGCGGGATCTTGTTTTTCTTGATGAAATAAGAAATGCTTCCGAGCAAAAAAACGGCGAAGCAAGCGACGGCAAAGACGGTCAGGATGGTGCTGACGGGACTAACGGAAATGACGGTATCAACGGTAATGACGGTACCGACGGAAAAAATGGTGCTGACGGCAAAGACGGTACCGACGGAAAAAACGGCGTCGACGGTAAAGATGGTATCAACGGTAAGGACGGCACTGACGGTAAGGACGGTGCCGACGGAAAAGACGGTATCAACGGCAAGGACGGTACCGATGGCAAAGACGGTATCAACGGTAAGGACGGTGCCAATGGAAAAGACGGTACCGACGGAAAAGACGGTATCAACGGTAAGGACGGTGCCGACGGAAAAGACGGTATCAACGGTAAGGACGGTGCCGATGGCAAAGACGGTGCTGACGGCAAAGACGGCGTCGACGGTAAAGACGGCGCTGACGGTAAAGACGGCGCTGACGGAAAAAACATAGAGGTAAGAAGAGACAATACATACATCCAGTGGCGTTACGAGGGCGAGGATTGGCAAAACCTCGTTGCTCTTGCGGATATTGAAGGCCCTGCCGGCAAGAACGGAACAGACGGAACCAACGGCGAGAACGGAAAAACACCTGAATTCCGTGTAAACGAAAACATATTGCAGTGGCGTTATGCGGGAGACGAGATATGGCTTAATCTTTACGATCTCTCGGTACTTAAAGGTGCCGACGGAACAAACGGAATCGACGGCGCAAACGGCACCGATGGAAAAAACGGCAGTGACGGCAAGGACGGTGCCGACGGAAAAACTCCCTTTATCGGAGAAAACGGAAACTGGTGGATCGGCGAGCTCGACACGGGTGTAAAAGCCGAGGGAGTTGACGGCACAAACGGTATCGACGGAGCAAAAGGGGATCCCGGCGAAAAGGGTGACAAAGGAGACAAAGGCGATACCGGCGATAAAGGCGATAAGGGTGATAAGGGAGATAAAGGCGACAAGGGCGATAAAGGCGACATCGGAGTGACCGGTGCAACAGGCCCTGCCGGCAGAGACGGTGTAAACGGAACCGACGGCACAAACGGAAAGGACGGCGTGTGCTCGGGATTTTTCACCGGAGCCGGCGAGCTTACGAGCAACAGCTGGAGTACCGTTCTTCCCTTTACCGATAACAAAACCAGCGGCAGCTTGATTTCCTATAATTCATCAAGCAAAAAGATAACCCTGAAAAAGGGACATTCATACAGCATGGTATTCAGCGGAACGGTTGCGGTATCGTCCAAAAGCGCCGACCAGAAATGCGGTGCCTCGCTGACCGACGGATACGACACCACCGGGGCTATGTTCTTTGCAACACAGACCTACACAATACTTGACAAGGCTAACCAATCGGCTCGACTGACCCTTTCATATAATACTGTATACACGGCCGCCGATAATGACATTACATTAAATCTTGCATATAACAATATGCTTTTCCAGGGGGCCAATTTCGACGGCAGCCGTTATAATGTCACTATTATTGCACTGGATTGACAAAAAAGCTCAGGCGCATTATTACAGCAATCAGCTGACCGAAAAGCTGAAACATCTTTTTCATAATCGGAGGTACCAATTATGAAAAAGCGTATTATCGGTATATTGTCAGCCCCAAAACCCGACCTGTTTTTACAGGTCGGGCGTTTTTTTATTTATTAAAATGCTTTATCGATCTTGCAGCAGATAACCTTTACATACCTTACAGGCTGTAAATGATGTGTGCTAAGGACCCTTAAAAGCGGCCGTAAAATTCATCCGTCGGCACATAAATATACACAGTTTTTCATTGAGTTTTTCTAAGAATTTTTCGCCCGTTTACCGCTTGTGCCAAAAAATTACCGCTTGTGCTTTTTTACTTGTTTTTTTGGGAAAAAATCTGTATTATGTAGGTAGTAAAAAATGTCTTTCTGTGGGCAAATTTATCGGAGGATGATCAAATGAAAATCAAACTTAAATTGATCAGTATTTTACTGGTTCTCTGTATGGTCGGAACCATACTTACCACCGGTTCTTTCGCCGAGGAGGTTAACGGCGTATGGACAGATTATGCCGCAAGTTCCTTTGATGGCGGCAGCGGAACCAAAGACGACCCTTATAAAATAGCTACGGCAGAACAACTGGCTCTTCTCGCTTCGGATGTAAACAGCGGAATTGCCGGCAAAACCCACGCCAATGATTATTTTGTTCTGACAAGCAACATCGATCTGTCGGGTCACAGATGGATTCCCATCGGATTCCAAATTTCCTCTTCCCGTCATTACAAATCCTTCTCGGGATTTTTTGACGGAAACAGCAAAAAAATAACCGGCCTTTATGTTGACGAAAGAGGCAACGATCGCTCGGCAGGCCTTTTCGGCGTGGTTTCTGCGGTAAGCAACGAACCTACCTTTAAGGACATTATTATTGAAAACGCCGCGGTATACGCCGGAAACTCCACCGATTCGGCCGACTTTTCTTACGGCGGCGGTGTTCTTGCCGGAATGATAACCGTTTTGGGCGGAAGCAATGTTGATTATATTGCCATTAAAAACTGCACCGTTTCGGGAACGGTCAATTCCAATATGTACGCCGGCGGTCTTGTCGGCGACGCAAGCTATGCCCTCATTACAAACTGTGTTGCCGATGTCGAAGTCACCGGACTTGCCACATCCGGCGGTTTTGTCGGAAACGCCTTTGAAAGCGAATTTACTAACTGTATCGCATACAAAAATGTCAGCGGCGGCTGGAGCACGGGCGGCTTTGCCGGAATCCTTTACTATAACAGCACCATAAACCGCTGTGCGGCATACGGCGATGTCCGTGCCACCAACTGGAATGTCGGCGGATTCGTCGGATATACCGAAGAAGGCATCAAAATTTCAAACAGCTTCTGTATGGGCAAGGTCGAAAGTAACGTTACCGACTGGCAGCCAAAAGCCGGCGGATTTATGGGAACGAGCAACGGTGCCGATATAACCAGCTGCCAGGCAGGCGGAGAGGTCGTAGGTACCCATGAAACCATTAAATCGGGCGGATTTATCGGATATTATATAAACGGCACAACCACCAACTGCTGCTATGATTCGCAGAAAAATCCCGACATTCCCATAAGCGGTGAAGGCACCGGCGATTTCGGCATTTCCGGCAAAGACACCCTGGGTGTTGCGGCCGAGATCTGCGTTAACTACTACGGCGGTCATATAATGGGCGATTATAAGCTTGACGAAAAGGATCCCACCCACCACGAAAGAACCTGCGAAAGATGCAGCCTTGTAGAAAACGAAGCTCACAACCGCCTTGCTTCCTGCGGAGAGCAGACCTGCACCGTTTGCGGCCTTACCTGGAACGCACCCCACGTTTGGCAGGACGATCTCGCAGAAGCAAACAACGACGCCACCTGCTACAAGGCGGGCACAAAATCTATCCCCTGCAAATACTGCGATGAGATAAAGACGGTCGACAATCCCGACGATCCTCAGAAAGACGGACACGTTTTTGAAAACTATGTCTCCAATGAAAACGCCACCTGCCACAGCAACGCCACCGAAACCGCAAAGTGCAAATGGTATGACGGCGAAAACTGCACCGCAGAGGACACCCGCGAAATTCCCGACAGTATGACTGCTCACGATTTTACCGGTTCCTTTGAAACAAGCAAGGACGGCCACCGCCGCACCTGCAAAAGCGACGGCTGCACAGCCACCGAAGGAGATTTTCAGGCTCACAACTGGGTAGACGGAGCCTGCGAAACCTGCGGATACCCCTGCACCCACGAGGGCGGAGAAGCCACCTGCACCGCAAAGGCTGTCTGCACCGTCTGCGGCCAGGAATACGGCGAACTTAACCCCGACAAGCACTCGGGAGAGCTTGAATGGACGACTACCGAAACCACCCACATTCAGAAATACAAGTGCTGCGGCAAGGTTACCGTAGCCGAAGAAAACCACACCTTCAAAGACGGAAGGTGCGAAAAGTGCGAATACACCTGCACTCATAGAGGCGGAGAAGCTACCTGCACCGCAAAGGCTGTCTGCACCGTCTGCGGTCAGCAGTATGGCGAGCTTAACCCCGACAATCACTCGGGAGAGCTTGAATGGACAGCCACCGAAACCACCCACATTCAGAAATACAAGTGCTGCGGCAAGGTTACCGTAGCCGAAGAAAACCACACCTTCAAAGACGGAAGGTGCGAAAAGTGCGAATACACCTGCACTCATAGAGGCGGAGAAGCCAATTGCCACGCCAAGGCCGTTTGCGCTACTTGCGGACAGGAATACGGCGAGCTTAACCCCGACAAGCACGACGGTGAGACAGAGCTTCGCGGAGCGATTGCTGCCACCTGCACCGAAAACGGCTACACCGGCGACACCTACTGCCTGAGCTGCAACAAGGTCGTTGCCTCCGGCAAGGTTATTGAAGCTGCCGGACACAAGGGCGGAAAGGCCACCTGCACCAAGAAAGCCGTTTGCGAGGTCTGCGAAAAAGAATACGGCGATGTTGACAGCAGTAATCATAGCGGACTTGAATTTGTCGCAAAGGTCGAGCCCACCGCCGGCGCCGAAGGAATTGCCGAACACTGGCATTGTAAGGACTGCGACAAGCTGTTTACCGACAAGCAGGGCACCAAAGAAACCACCAAAGAGGCCCTTACACTTGCGAAAGATAACGATAACAAGGGCGGAAAAGACGACGGTCAGGACGACAACCAAAACGGCAATCAGAACGGCAACCAGAACGGCAACCAGAACGGCAACCAAAACGGCAACCAAAACGGAAACCGGAATGATAACCAAAATGGTAACCCGAGCGGAACCGACGCTTCCCTCTCGGGAGAAAAGGCCAATAACGGTCAGAACATTCCCAAGACCGGTGATTTCGGCGGTTTCACAGTTGTGATGATTCTTATGCTTTTAAGCGGAGCAGCCGCTTTAATGCTCGTTAAAAAGAACAAAGCAAGATAACATCATAGCCCCATTAAATTTATAAATTAAAGCACCGAAAGGATGTTGAAGCTCTCACATCCCGACGGTGCTTTAAGTGTTTTATCGGCAAAAACACCATTTAAAGACAGCTACTGAATAACCGGTCATACCCCCTTCGGCAAAAATTGTCGATTGTTTCAATTGTTTTTACTTTATGTATAGTACAAGTCACCTTTTTGGCATAAACGCAACATCTTTCTCCTTTTTGCTTTACATTTTGTTATTTATATGTTATAATAAAAATCTTGAATAAAATTACAGCAATTTATACATTCGGATAACTACAAAACAATGCAAAAGGTACAATATCAGTTAGGCGGTTTTCCCGTTCAAGAAAAGTGGCGATAAAAATGAATTTAAACACAGAAATAAGCAAGAGAATTTCTGAAAGCGCGTTGGCAAAAAGACTCCTTTCCGGGCGTTTTGACGGCATTATTCTCATCGAATGCAAAACTCAGAAGCTCATCAGCATTGATGATATGCTGTCGGGATATTTTTTCAATATCCTGAATTTCGACGGCGATTGCTACGACCGACTGGTCGACGAGCTGCTCAACAAGCATATACTGTTTAAATCGGATTACGCCTTGTCCGCAAACGAGCTGCACCTTAAAACGGTTTGCGAAAATCTCGAAAAAAATCCTGTTTATATTGCAGAGGTCGGAATAAAATCTCCGAACCGCCAGGCGGAGTGCTACAAAAGAATGGCCTTTGAATATCTCGACAGCCAAAAGGATTACATCGTGTTTTCCTGCGAGGATATTTCAAACATCATCATAAGCAAATACGATCCCCTTACGGGACTTTTAAATTTCAGCGGACTAACCAGCCGGATCGAGAAATGGATGAAAAATAATCCCGGAAGAAAATACCGCGTTCAGCGATACAATATAGACCGCTTCCACGATATCAACGGGTTTTACGGATTTGATGTAGGCAATCGTCTGCTGAAAGACTTTGCCGCATGTATGAGGCGGTATAACAACGAGGACAGCTTTTCCGCCCACCTCAACGCCGACCATTTCATCCGTTTTTGCGCCGATGACGCTTGTACGGTAGAGCAATGCTATAACAATTTCAACCAATGCTTTGCGGCGTACAATCTTTCCTTTCCCATCAAGCTTCACATGGGAGTTTACGACCTTTGCGAAAGAGACTGCGATTCCTACACGATGAGCTATAAGGCATATTTGGCTCTTGAATCCGTAAAGGGCAGCTTTCAGAAAAATGTCGCCTACTATAAAAAAGGTATGATGGCTGTTGAATATGAGCAGTGCGAGCTTTTGGCCGACATCAAATCGGCCGTTGAGCAGGAGCAGTTTGAGGTATGGTTCCAGCCCCAGACAGATTACGGTGCCGGCAGCCTTATCGGAGCCGAGGCTCTTATACGCTGGCGCCACCCGAAAAGAGGCCTGCTCTCCCCCGCCCTTTTCATTCCTCTTCTTGAAAAAAGCAACTATATTGCAGATATCGACCTTTTTGTCTTTGAAAAGGTTTGTCAAAACCTGAAGAAGTGGGAAAAGGAATATAACATTAAACCCGGGACGGTGCCTATTTCGATAAATCTGTCGAGAGTGAGCGCCCAGCAAAGCAATATTCATCATAAATTTACTGCCGTTTTGAAAAAATACGACCTTCCCCCAAGCGCCGTTCACATAGAAATAACCGAAAGCACCTTTGTCGACGACAGCAAGAGGGTACTCTCGGTTGTGGAAATGCTGCACAAAGCGGGATTTGCGGTGGAAATGGACGATTTCGGATCGGGATATTCTTCTCTCAATTTTCTTAAAGACATCGATGCGGACAGGCTAAAGCTTGATATGAAGTTCCTTGCCGGTGAAAAGGGCAATAAAAAGAGCGACATAATCATATTTTCGGTCGTCAATATGGCAAGAGCGCTCGGAATCGACATAATCGCCGAGGGAGTTGAAACCAAGGAGCAGGCCGACACGTTGCTGCGCTTCGGCTGCAATGAAATGCAGGGCTACTATTTTTCGAGGCCCCTTCCCGCCAAGGATTTTGAAGAGCGGTTTTTCTCACCGACGAAGTCGTAACAGCTCGTCATCGGAATTAAATTTAAAACATTAAACCCCCTCTGTCGGCTGCGGCCTGCTGTGACAGAAGGGGTTTTGTTTATGTTTCGGGTCGTTTTGTCCCGCCGGCCTTCCGGCATTGGCGGCGCGGGAATTGCTTGCAAAAATTATTTAAACAGCAGCATTAACCTTTACATTATCCCCTCGGGGTTCATGTCGGCAAACACCGTTACCCTTCCCGAAATTTTGCCGGTTTCACAAAGCACCTCTTTAAGGGCGCTGCGAAAGGCCTTTGTATTTTTACACTTGATTATTATTCTATATCGGAATTTTCCGCCGACCTTGAGAATGCCCGCGGGGGCCGGACCCATGACTCTTACGGTTAAGTCGGAATATCTTTCCGAAACGGTCTTTTGCAGAATTTCAAGGCATTTTTTCGCCGTGCTTTCGGCCTGCTCGCGGTTTGCCGAAACAAATCCCAGCATACAAATATCGCAAAAAGGCGGGTATTCCATAACCCTTCTCAGGCTCATTTCCTTTTCAAAAAATGCGTCGTAATCCTGGGAAGCCGCCATTTCGATGATGTCCTCGTCGGGAGAGATGGTCTGAAGGACGCTTATGCCCTCTCCCGAGGCTCTTCCCGCTCTGCCTATGACCTGGGTCAGCAGTGAAAAAGCCCGCTCGTATGCCCTGAAATCGCTGTTATAAACGGCCTGATCGGCATTGAGCACGCCTACAAGATCCACATCCTCAAAATCAAGTCCCTTGGCCACCATTTGAGTGCCGATGAGAATATCGTATTCCCCCCGTGAGAATGCGGCCAGCTTTTCGGCGTGGGAATTTTTCGCCATTGTGGTGTCGGCGTCCATTCTTAAAATTCTCGCGTCGGGCAACAGCTTTTTAAGGCTGTCCTCGGCAAACTGGGTGCCCATTCCCGACATTTTTATAAACTCTCCGCCGCATTCAGGACACCTTTCGGGCAGCGGCTTTGAAGCCCCGCAATAGTGGCATACAAGTCTTCCGTTTGCCTTGTGATAGGACATTGAAATGCTGCAATTGTCGCAGGTCAGGGTCTTTCCGCAGGAAACGCAGGCTATGTGGGTGTTATATCCCCTGCGGTTGAGCAAGAGTATCGATTGCTTGTGCTGTGAAAGCTTTTGCTCAAGCAGCGACAGCAGTCGGCCGCTTATCATTGTAAGGTTTCCCTGTCTGATTTCCTCCCGCATATCAACCGTTTCAACCTTGGGAAGAGGGGCGTCATTGTATCTTTTTGTGATTTTGGCGAGGGTATACTTTCCCTCCCTGGCCTTGGCGTAGCTTTCAATCGACGGAGTGGCCGAGCAAAGCAGCAACAGGGCATTGTTTTTTGCCGCGCGGAATCTGGCCGCGTCCCTTGCGTGAAACCTCGGGGCAGCCTCGGATTTATATGTGTGTTCCTGCTCCTCGTCGATGATGATAAGGCCGAGATTCTCAAGGGGAGCAAACACCGCCGAGCGGGTACCCACGGCTATTTTAGCCTCTCCCCGCTTCACCCTTTTCCATTCGTCAAGCCGTTCTCCGAGGGAAAGCCGACTGTGGAAAACCGCAATACTGTCGCCGAATCGTCCTTTAAAAACAGACAGCAGCTGCGGGGTAAGGGATATTTCGGGTACCATAACGATTACATCTTTTTTATTTTTCAAGGCCTCGTCGATGAGCTTTAGGTAAACGCCGGTTTTTCCGCTGCCGGTCACGCCGTATAGAAGACCGCAGCCCGCCTTTCCGCTTTTCATCATGCCGTTGAAGGTGTTAAAAGCGGCCTTTTGCTGAGCGTTAAGCGTTATCCTGCGCTCGCCCTCTGCCGTCACTTCAGGAGTGCGATAAACCTCCGAATCGTAAAGTTCTATGATTTCCTTCTTTTCGAGAGCCTTCACCACCGATTCTCCGACGCCCGTGAAATAGCATATTTCCTTAACCGTGGCGGCTCCGATCTCGCAAAGCAGCTTTATGACCTCGTTTTGCTTCGGAGTGATTTTTGAAAGCTCGGCAAGCTCCTGTTCGCTTTTTATGAGCCGCGCCGTTCTGACCGTCATGTCCCCGGTTTTTCGGTCGGCGCTTTCGGTCGCCGTGCAAATACCTTCCTTTAACGCCGAGGACAGCGTCTCGGGAGAAAATTTAAGCTCTCCCACAAGCCGCTGTCTTTCGATGCCCTTCGGCTGGGTTTTCAAGAGCTCGTAAAGCTTGCAAAGACTTTTTGAAAGTAAATTGAGATTTTCCTGCGTTATGTTTTCGGCGGCAAAATATTTAAGGCTTGTCCTTATGTTCATTCCCGAGGGGAGCATGGCCTTAAAGCTGTCGTAAAGAGGACAGAAATTCTGCTCGGAGATGTATTTTCCGAGCTCAAGCATTTCGTCGTTTAAAACAGGCTCGCCGTCCAAAACATCGGCTACCTCTTTAAGGCCTTCCGGCAAGGAATCCTCCTGCTTTTTATACATAACCATACCAACCCGCGAGGCGGCGCCTCTGCCGAAGGGCACCTGCACCCTGCATCCGACGATGTTTTGTTTAAAAAGATGCTCGGGCAGGACATAATCAAAGGGCTTGTCAAAATGATAAGCCGTTTGCTCTACCGCCACACCGACGATGACAACACCCATCAGACAAGCCCCCTTTAAATTATTTTGATTTTTAAACAACCGATATACAAACATCGGTTACCTGTCGAACATCCGCCGCAAAACAAAGCGCTCTGTCCGTTTTGCGGTATCTCGGCAAGCTCCGACAACGGCTTTTCACCGCGCCGCAGTCATTTTCCACACTTTTCCTCGGCCAGTTCTTCCATGGCAAGCGTCACCGGCTTTTCAACAAGAATCTCGTCGTTTTGCTGGGCACGCTTGCTTATAAGGCGGGCGCGCTTTGCCACATCGATAACAAGATCGTAACGGTTTTCATAAGCGTTGATAAGTTTTCCTATTGCAGGGTTAAGCATTTTTAAGCACCTCGTTGATAAAATTGATATTTCGCTCGGTCTTTTGGCGATCCGAAAGAATTATTCTTTCAAAGGCCTCGGCCGCTTGTTCCAAACTGTCGTTCACCACAATATAGTCGTAAAAAACCGATTTTTTCATTTCCTCAATAGCCTTGTCAAGGCGTTTTTCAAGCTGTTCGGGAGTTTCGGTGGCCCTGCCCGAAAGGCGCTTTTTAAGAAGCTCCACCGACGGCGGAAGAATGAAAATGCTGATTGCCTCGGGCATCTCGGCCTTTATCTTTTCGGCGCCGACGGTTTCCACCTCGACAAGCACGTCCTTGCCCTCGCTTATCCATTTTTCGATGGGCTCCTTGGGGGTTCCGTAAAAATTGCCGCAATATTCGGCATATTCGAGAAGCCTGTTTTGCTCTATCAGCTCTTTAAAGGCCTCAACAGTCACAAAGCTGTATTTCTCGTCGTCGCTTTTATCTCTCTTCGGCCGCGTTATTGTCGAAACGGAAAATTCAACATCTTCGTGGCGGTCGAAATAAGTCTTCAGCAGGGTATCCTTTCCGCATCCCGAGGGACCGGAAATAATAAACAGTCTTCCCTTTTCCTTCATTTTATCCTCCTCTTATCTGCCGCTTTCCATTCCCGAAACAAGCTTTTCGGGAGAAAGATAGGAAAGCACAACATGGCCGCTGTCGCACACGATAACCGAGCCGGTTTTTCTGCCCTGGGTGGCGTCGACCAGCAACCCCTGAGCCCTCGCCTCGGTCACCACTCTTTTAATGGGAGCGGAATCGGGATTGATGACCGAAATAATTCTGTCTGCGGCAAGAAGATTGCCGAATCCGATACCTACAAGTTCCATTTTCTCACCTTATCCAATGTTCTGAAAAATCATTTTAAGACGATTATTCTATATTCTGAATTTGTTCCCTGATCTTTTCAAGCTCGGATTTAACATCCACGACCACCTGAGAAATGTCGGTGTTTTGGGATTTGGAGCCGATGGTGTTGATCTCGCGGTTGCTTTCCTGCAAAACGAAGTCAAGCTTGCGCCCGATGGGATCGTCGCTTTCGAGAAGATCCTTTATCTGGGACATATGACTGCGCAGTCTGACCGTTTCCTCGTCCACGGCGATTTTATCGGCAAATATTGCCGCCTCGGTTATAAGCCTCTGCTCGTCTATTCCGCGGTCCTCAAGCAGCTCTTTAAGCTTGGTTTCAAGCCTTATGCGGTATTTTTCCACCGTTTCGGGAGCCTTGCTTTCGACGATCGACACCATATCGAGAATACTGTCGGTTTTTTCAAGAATGTCGTCCTTCAGCTTTTGCCCTTCGACCTTTCTCATTTCGATAAAACGGTCGACCGCCCTTTCGGCAACCGCCTTAACCTGCTGCCAAAGAGCCTCCTCGTCCTCTTCTCCCTTTTTGACCGAAAAAACACCGGGAAAACGGGCAATCACCGACGGAGAGAGCTTTTCGGCCGTCTCGCATATGTCGGACACCTCTTTAAGAGCGTTGGCGTATCCCTTTACAAGGGCGGTGTTGACCGATACGGTGCAGTTTTCGTCCTCCGATGCCTCTATCGAAAGGAAAAGATCTATCTTTCCCCTTGAAACGCGGGAACGGACATAGGATTTAAGCTTTTCTTCCAAAAATCCGAAGGAAGCGGGCACCCGACAGGAAAATTCAAAATAGCGGTGGTTGACCGATTTGATCTCCACCGATATGTTTCTTCCCGAACCGTCGTCCTCAAAGCGACCGTATCCCGTCATACTTTTGACCATATGCACACATCCCTTTAGATTTCCTTTTATTATATCGCCAAAGCTGCCGTTTGTCAAGATTTCTCGGCCGTTATGACGGAATTTTCTGCGGGCTTGAAATATCGGCTTTTGCCGTTTAATGTTATCTTGCGTTCCTGCGGCTTTTTGTGCTACAATATATATGTAATCGTTACGGCACGGTGCTCTCGTTTTTTATTGAGTCCGCTCGGTAAAACGGTCGATTCCCTTTTCTTTGCCGCTGCATTTATGCGGAAAAAACACCTCCCGCCGAAGGTTCGTAACCAGCATATTTAAAAGAGCAATGTGCAATATGCCGTTTAATATTACACCCCGGGTAAAAAGCAAAGATTTCTCGGTACAACCGAAAAATCCTGCCACTTTTGTGACAGGATTTTTCTCCCATTATGTTTTATACAAAAGAATCGGGGAAACCAAAATGATCAATCTATTGTCAGGAATTCTTTGTCAATAATATCCTTCAAAGTTTTGGCGGCTTCTCCGGTAAGATGAATTGTGTCATGAGTTGTTGTGCGCAAAATAAGAGTGCCTTCTGCGATCTCATATGTGCATTCGCTGTCTACAACACCTGCCAGTGATGTTTCTGTTTCCGGTAGGTGCGCCACAATTTAAAATAAGGTGCAAAATCATTGAAATCGACCCCTAAAAACAACGGCAGGGTCGGGTAGCTTTTTTTACATTTCCTTTGTTATGAGCCGCTCGTCATGCGTTTATTTAACATCTTGGTTTTGCCTAAAAAGAAAAATTTAAAAGCCTTCGGATAAACCGAAGGCTTATTTGCTCTCAAAAAAACCGACCAAACAAATTGCAATGTTTTGTATCAAATAATCAAAAGCACCTATACGACAACAGCCAAGCCCGGTTTTGAGCTTGGCTGTGTTTCTTCATT
>CAJJNV010000027.1 GCA_905193225.1 uncultured Oscillospiraceae bacterium
TGAAGAGGTAGAAGGCTACGTCTGCGGGGCCGGTAAGAGCCTCGGCAGTGTTGGCAGCAAAGTCGAAGGAGACAGACTGGATTCCGGTAAGGTTAAGACCTGCGATGGGTCCGCCCTGGCAGAAGCCGCCGCTCTGAGCGGTGCGGATAGAGCCGGTTCCTTCGGTCTTTTTCTCGGTAGTCACCTCAAGGCCGTCACCCGGATAGGGCGCCCAACCGTCGGCACTGTCACAGTTGTTAAGCATTACCCGTGTGGTACTCGCGTCAGCCGTAAACGCGCCCGCCGAGAAAACACTTACAACCATCATCAACGACAATAGCAGCGCCAATGATTTTCTGAAAGTTTTTTTCATCATATTTCCTCCTTAAAATTTACCGCGCGGCGCTTACTCTTCACCTTGGCAGCGCGGCATTAAAGAAATGTACCCGCACTTCTTTATCATTTCCATTCTAACACTTTGTTGTGTAAAAGTCAATATTATTCTAACTAATTTGTATATTTTTTGTCAATATACACAAATGTCATCTTTTAATTGTATATTTTACCTTTTCCGTTTTTATAAACAAATACTTGTTCACGGTCGGTTTTATGCCGTTTTACAAAAAAAGCACAACCTCATGCAAAAAAAATTTCGACTGAGGTTGTACAAAAAATAACATATTGAATTGTTAATTTGGCAGTCTTTTTAACAGCCTTTCCGTCCTGATTCAATCCGCTTGCGGTTTTGGCCGGACATACCGTGACCGACGGTCAATTATCAAAATATTTAAAGCAGGGCATATATTCAAGCTTGAATTTGCTTATTTCCCGCATATGGTCGATCTTTTTCTTGGTTTCGGCATCAGGCTCAATGCCCTCGCGGATATATTTGTCGAGGGTATCATATGTAAATCCCAGATTATCCTCATCGGTCTTGCCGCAAAGTCCGTCGATGGGGGGTTTTTCAATGAACTTTTCGGGAAGTCCGAGATAGCGGCCGATGGCCTTGACCTCGGCAACCGTGAAGCAGGAAATGGGGCTGAAATCCCCCGCGCCGTCGCCGTAACGGGTGGCATATCCCACATAATCTTCCGAATAGTTGCAGGTATTTGCGACCCTGCCGTTATTGGACTGTGAGACAGCATAAACCGCCGCCATTCTGATTCTTGCAGGCAGGTTAAAGCGGGTCTGCTGCGTTACTTCAAAGCTGTCTCCGATGGCGCTGTATATTCCGTCCACAGCCTTTTTAATGTTGACCGTAAAACGCTTTATATCGAGAAAATCGCAAAGATCCTTGGAATAATCGATGTCAAACTGCTCGCCCTGGGGCATCATAACGCCTATTACCCTTTCTTTTCCGAGAGCCTTTACGCACAGTGCCGCCGTTATCGAGCTGTCCTTGCCGCCCGAAATGCCAAGCACTGCGTTACATCCCTTTCCATTCTGTTCAAACCATTCCCTGATCCAGCAAACGCACTTTTCCGCTGCGTCCTTAGCATCGAATTTATACATCTTCCTAACCTCACTTTTTCTGAATGCTGTTTTTGGCCTGAGGTAATCCCGACCGGGCGGTCGCCCGCTCCTTAAATATATCGGAATACCCCTTATACCTCGGATTATACAACCCTTTTTTTAATAAATATTGAACATGGATATGCAAATATGATATGGATAAGCAACCGTTACCCGACCAACGATTGCCTATGCAGCTGTCACTTAAGTGTGGCAATGGTCACGCCGTCCTCGCCTTCTCCATACATTCCCCTTCTGAAGCTTTTTATGCTCCGATGGTTTTTAAGGTGGGTCCTGACGGCATTTTTAAGCACGCCCGTACCCTTTCCGTGTATTATGGTTATGGTCTCGATTCCGGAAAGCAGCGCTCCGTCGATAAAATTGTCGACCTCCATAATTCCCTCGTCGCTGGCCATTCCTCTTATGTCAAGCTCGGTGGACACCTTTCGCAGCGCCCGCGATTCCACGCCTCTAACCTGCCGTTCCTTAAATGACTCGGGAATAACATTTTTCTCGCTTTCAAGCAGTCTGAGATTGTCAACCGACACCTTGGTCTTTATGATTCCGGCCTGCACAAAACAGTTTCCGCTTTTGTCCGGCGGAGAAAGTACTACCGCCTTCTTGTCGATGTCGGCAATAAGCACATTGTCTCCCTCTTTAAGCGGACGGGGCAGTTTATACTTCTCCCGGTTTTTTTCCACCGGATCGGCTGCCCTCTCGGTCTTTTCCATTCCCCTTTTTGCCGCCGCTTTTGCACGTTTTAACATTTCGGCGGCGTTTTCGGTTTTGGACTGCTTTTTTATATCCTCAAGTTCTCCGATAAGTCGGGATGATTCCGCCCGGGCCGATTCGGTAATATCCCTTGCCTGTTTGCGGGCGGCTTCGATAATCTTTGCCCGTTCCTTTTCAAGCTCTTCCCGGTCTTTTCTCGATTTTTCGGCAAGCTCTTCCGCTTTTGCCCTGAGCTGTCTTGCCTTTTCCCGCTCGGTCTCAAGTCCCGCGTGGGACTGCTGAAGTGTCTCAACCACCCGCTCAAATTTTCTCGTATCGCCCGAAACAAGCTTTTGCGCCTCTTCAATTATGCCCTTGTTCATTCCGAGATGCGAAAGTATCGCAAAAGCGTTGGATTTGCCGGGGAGGCCTATAAGCAGACGGTATGTGGGGCTTAAAGTTTTAACATCAAATTCGCAGCAGGCGTTTTCCACCCCCGCCGTTTCAAGGGCATAGGCCTTAAGCTCGGGATAATGTGTTGTGGCGGCAATTTTTGCACCTCTGCCTCTCAGCTCGTTTATTATGGCCGTGGCAAGGGCCGCCCCCTCGGTGGGATCGGTTCCTGCACCAAGCTCGTCGAGAAGTACAAGGCTTCTTTTGTCGCACACCTTGAATATTTCGATTATGTTGGTCATATGGGCGGAAAATGTCGAAAGTGACTGCTCGATGCTCTGCTCGTCGCCGATGTCCGCAAGCACACGTCCAAACACTGATATCTCGCTTTCATCTGCGGCGGGTATCATCATTCCGCACATGGCCATAAGGGTAAGAAGTCCGATGGTTTTCAGTGTAACCGTTTTACCGCCGGTGTTGGGACCGGTTATGACGAGGGTGTCAAAATCCTTGCCCAGTCTAATATCGGTGGCCACCACCTTTTTAGGGTCGATTAGGGGATGCCGCGCTTTTTTTAGGTCGATTTTCCCGCTGTCGTTAAGTACCGGCTCGCTGGCCTTCATATCAAAGGCAAGCTTCCCCTTTGCAAAGATGACATCAAGCCTTACGACCGCCTCGTATCCCGCCTTTATGCTTTCGGCAAAGCCCGCCGCTTCCGAGGAAAGCTCCGCAAGGATACGGTCGATTTCCTCCCGCTCCTTGGACTCCAAAATTTTGATCTGATTGTTGGCCTCCACCACCGACATAGGCTCGATAAAAACCGTCGATCCGGTGGATGAAGTATCGTGCACAAGCCCCGCCACCTCCGAGCGGCACTCGGCCTTTACCGGCACGACAAATCTGCCGTCTCTTATGGTAACGATAGGCTCCTGCAAATATTTCTGGACGGTTTTAGAGTGTATCATCCCGTCCAGTTTGTCCCTGATTTTGCTGCTCTGGGCCCGTTTCTTCTTTCTGATGTCGTAAAGAGCCGGCGAGGCATGGTCGCTTATTTCCTCCTCGCTTATTATGGCCGAAGTGATTCTGTCCTCAAGATATTTGTTGGGAAAAAGGACCGAAAAGTAGGGCAGCAAAGCTTCGCTCTCGGGACAATGATTATCCCGCCACTGGCTGAGCGAACGAATGGCCCTCAGCACCGAGGCAACGCTAAGCAGTTCTCCCGCCGAAAGGCATCCCCCCGACTGTGCCCGCGAAAGCTGGCCGCTTATGTTGACCGCCCCCGAAAATGACGGTGCGGAATATTTCGCAATCAGCTTATAGGCCGTTACCGTTTCGTCAAGCAGCCTTTCGACCGAAAAAATATCATAGGCAGGCTCGGTTTTTTGGGCAAGCTCCTTGCCGTCGGCCGTTACAGCCTGTTTTTTAAGCAGCTCCAGCACCTTGAAAAATTCCAACGTGTTATAGTGCCGTAAGGTTAGTTTATCCACCGTGTTTCTCCTTATAATGCTCGTTAAGTATTGTTTATTTGAATATACAATTATACAATTTCAACGGCAGACCGTTTTAATTGTCCTTTGTTTTAATCCTCTGCAATTTCGGCCGCCGATTTCTTTATGCCTTCTTTGTGCTGCGATCATTCGGCAATCGATTCGTAAAATTCCAGCGTCTTAAAATTTCTTTCAAGCCTGACCCGCGTGTATTCGCCGGTTATTTTTGAAAGTATCTTTAACCGACATTTCGGCAGGGTAAAAAGAAAGGCTTTTTTCATTTCCTCGCATGAAACCGCCGAAAGTGCAAGAAATATATCCTTGTCAAGTCGTATGCTTCTCGGGCTTTTATGTACTGCGCAGAAGGTGCGGCCCTCATACAAATCAAAAAAAAGATTTTCTCCTTCGTGGCATAACGCACATTCTGAAAGGTCGGGACGGTAGCCGCTTTGGCAGAGCAGCTGCATTTCAAAAATTGCCTTTATCTGGTCAGCGGGAAGCCTTTCGTCCTCCAAAAATTTAAGGCAGTTAAGTGTCAGTCTCAGCTGCTGCTCAGCCGGTTCGTCAAAGGGACAAAGCACTCCGCAAAGCTCGCAAAAATATTGCGCAAGGGACAGCTTTTCGAGACTTTCCCTAAGTCCGAAAAAAACCTCCTTTGGAGAGCTTTCACTAACCCTGAAGGAATCCCTTGAGGGCGAAAAAACAAAATCGGAAAAACAGAGCAGTCCCGTGGAGGACGCCGATTTTCCGATTATTTTTCTGGCACCTGTCGCAAAGGCTCTCACAAGCCCTTCATTTCTTGTCAGAACGGTGATTATGCGGTCACTTTCACCTGTATGATGCTCCCTTATCACCAGTCCGTCGGTACGAATTTTTTCCTTCACCGTTGTTCTCCGAAAAAATAGATTTTTGCGGTGTAACGCCGCAAAGGGCAAGATAGTCGATTACCTTGCCGCTTTTATAGAATTTATCCCAGGCCTTTTTTTGGTCTCTTTCGGTCATAAAGATCCCTCCGAAAGATATTTTTTGCCCGAGGCCTTTTTATATTTAAGGGAATTTAATCCAAGATACGATCACATCGGCTTTTCTAAAGATTCACCTCTATAAATTCTGCAAATCGTAAAAAAAGACAAAACCGTATGCCCACAAAAATTCCGTTTAAAATTGCACTTTAAAAATCAGGAATCAAGACCGAAATTGTGAATTGCCGACCGCTGATTTCTCCAACCCTCTCTGACCTTGACCCAGCATGTAAGGTTGACCTGACAGCCGAAAAAGTTTTCAAGATCCCGTCTTGCAAGAATGCCGATGCGTTTAAGGGTCTGTCCGCCCTTGCCGATTATTATGCCCTTATGAGTTTTTTTCTCGCAAAAGATGGTGGCGTCAATATCGAGAATGCCGTCCTCTCGGTCCTTAAACCGTTCGATGACCACCGCCGTGCCGTGGGGTATCTCCTTATCGAGGGTCAAAAGCAGCTTTTCTCTTATAAACTCAGCCGCAAGCACCCGCTCGGGCTGGTCGGTAAGGGTATCGCTGTCAAACATATGAATGCCGTCGTGAGCGAATTTTTTGACCTCGCCCATAAGATCGGAAAACCCGTCGCCGTTTTTGGCCGAAACCGGCACAACGGCGGCAAAATCATAAAGGGCATTGTATTTTAAAATTATCGAAATAAGCTCGGATTTATCCTTTATCAGATCGATCTTGTTTATGACAAGAACGGCCGCCTGTTTTGAAGCTTTAAGCTTTTTGCAAAGCTCCTTTTCAATTTCCGAAGGCTCCTTTTCGGCGTCGACAATGAGCAGACAAAGCTCCACGCCGGTCATTCCGTCGCCCACCGCCTTAACCATATTTTCACCGAGCACCGTCCTCGGCTTGTGAAAACCGGGAGTGTCCACAAAGACATACTGTATGTCGTCCTCGGTCAGCACGCCCATAACCCGTGTGCGGGTGGTCTGCGGTTTGTTTGAAACGATGACGATCTTTTGCCCCATTACCCTGTTCATAACCGATGATTTGCCGACGTTGGGACGTCCGATTATTGCAATAAATTCCGATTTTTGTTTAGCCAATTTTATTTTCTCCGTTTATTTCTTTGCTCTTTTGATTCTGCTTTTTCCGTTTTCGCTCTTAGATAAGACCGGCCGCAGCGCATTCTTCAAAACATCCGAATATAATATCCGAACCAGTACGGGCAAACAGGCCCGAGGGTGCCGTCGGCAGATCTCTTAAGTTTTTATATGTACTTAGACGCGCTGCGCTTAGCTAAGCGTATAATTCGACGATCTGGGAAGTCCCAGCTGTTCCATAACCGTTTCTTCCTTTTCGCGCATATGAACCGCCTCTATACCGCCGGCCTCGTGGTCATATCCCAAAAGATGAAGCATGGAATGAGCAGTCAGATATGCCATCTCCCGACGGAAGGAATGGCCGTATTCCTCGGCCTGAGCATAGGCTCTCGGGATAGATATAACAATATCGCCCAAAAGCTTTGCTCCGGTTTCGGGGTTTTCGTCGTACACCCCGTTTTCCCCGAGGGGGAAGGAAAGCACGTCGGTCGAGCTGTCAACTCCCCTGTGTTTAAAGTTTATTTCGTGCATCTGCTTGTCGTCCACAAAGGAAATATCCACCTCGGCACTGCCCTCAAAGTCTTCCATAATGAGTACCGCATTGCAGCATCTTCTCAGCAGCATCCTGATTCCCGTGGGGATCTTTCTCTCCTTCTGATTGTCGCTGAAAATAACCTTTGCCTTTTCCATTTTTATTCTCCTTTCGCCTTTTTGCGTTTCTTTTTATTTCCGTTTTAATTGATTCCTTTTTGTAATTTTGCGCCTTAAGCAGCCGGCGCTCAAACACCGATTGTTAAACCTGCTTTTTCGGCCGAGCCTATCTATTCTTTTTGTTTTGATTATATCGGTCGTAGGCCTTGATTATCGACTGAACAAGCTTATGACGGACAACATCCTTTTCGTTAAGGGTTATAACCGCCACATCGTCGATGTTTTTAAGCACCTTGGTGGCCTCCACAAGTCCCGAACGGTGACTGTCGGCCAGATCTATCTGGGTTATATCTCCCGTCACCACTATCTTTGAGTTAAAGCCGAGTCTCGTCAAAAACATTTTCATCTGCTCGGGGGTGGTGTTCTGCGCTTCGTCAAGTATGATAAAGCTGTCGTCCAGCGTTCTTCCGCGCATATACGCAAGGGGCGCAACCTCGATGTTTCCCCGCTCCTGATATTTGGTAAAGCTCTCGGCTCCCAGCATATCAAAAAGTCCGTCGTAAAGAGGACGAAGGTAAGGATCGACCTTTTGCTGCAGATCTCCGGGAAGAAATCCCAGCTTTTCTCCCGCTTCAACAGCGGGACGGGTAAGCACGATACGGCTTATATCACCCGCTCTGAAGGACATAACCGCCATTGCCACCGCAAGATAGGTCTTGCCCGTTCCGGCAGGGCCCACCGCCAGGGTAATGGTATTGTCCTTTATGGCGTCGACATATTTCTGCTGACCGAGGGTCTTGGGCTTTACCGGCCGTCCCTTTGATGTAATGCAAATGCAGCCGTTTTCCGAAAGGCGGGACAGCTTATCCTCGTCTCCGTCGTCCACGAGAGAAAGCACATATCCTACATTCTGTTCGTTAAGGGTCTCCCCCTTATTAAGCATAAGAAGCAGGCTGTTGACCGCCCTTGCCGCTCTCGAGACATTTTCCGCATCGCCGGAAATTTTCATCTCTCCGCCCCTGACCGTAACGGTCACCAAGTAGGCGTTTTCGATCTGCTTTATGTTGGAATCAAAGCTGCCGAAAAGGGCTACCGCCTGTTCCATTCTGTCAATATTGAGTATTTGTTCTGCCATTAGGTCTGTCATTCATCGCCTTTGAAAAATTTTGTTGCCTTTCAACAATAAAAAAAACAATTTTTATGTATTATATCACAAAATCTGCAGGTTAGTCAAGAGGAAGAATTTGATTATCCACCTCTATTTTTTGTTTTTCGGCAATATTTTCAACGCAAATGCAATCAATTGTTATTTCGGCTCCGTCATCCCGCAAAAAAGTGTTTTGTTCCTTTGAGACAATGTGCCTTTCGGCAAAGCCTTCGTCCTGCTCTTCGTTTTGGTGATTTTGAAAAATTCTTTGCTTGATTTCCTCGTCGGCCTTTTGCTCTGCAAGCTGCACTGCCTGCTCCTGCGAAAGGGTCACGGTCTGCTCCTTTAGTTCGTAAAAAACCGTTTTATATATACCGATCGGCAGATTTTTTCCGGCAAAAGAAAGCACCTTAAAGCTTTGTTCCTTTTCGTAATTTTCAAATCCGTTCGAAATAAAAAGAGGTATATCGATTCCGAAAAAGTGGATAAGCCGACCTGTTTTTGTCCTGCCTGTTCTCAAATCCTCGGGTTTTTCAAAAGGTTCAAAAACCGTCACCCGCTCGTGTACCTGCGCCTGAGCCTGCCCGTCGGCCGCTCTTATAACCGTCGTGCCGTTTTTAAGGGTTACAATGCCGCTTATAAGCACCTGTCCCTTTGTCACGGCATCCCCCGCTTTAACGAGAGCGTCCCCGGCATTCGCTTTGATCGAGGTGATCACTCCATCCCCTGCCGCCACGATGTTTTGGGGTGTTTTGTCGGAAAGCTCGGGAGCGTATTTTCGTTCCTTAACATCCACGTAAAGTGTGGATCCCATGGGATTTATCGAAAGCCAGGATATTTCAGGATTGTTCAGCATGACCCTCTGGGCGGTGTTGTGTTCGTCGATTTTTGCCACACGCGTTCCTTCCCTTATGCCCGCATCGGAAAGCATTTTTATCACCTGTTCCTCGGTCAGCTTTTCGTTTCCCGAAACGGTTATGTTCCACACCGATCCCGAAAGGAAACTTATCAGCAACACAAAGCACACCGCCCCCACGGCAAGACCTTTTCTCTTTCGGTATTTAAAAACAAAAAAAGGCAGGCCGTGTTTTTCGGCCACACGCATTTTAACCCCCGTCTGCCTGGCCGGCAAACGGAGGTTTTTATATTCTCTTATATCGGCGCAAAAGCTTATACCGTCCTTTTCGGTCTTTACCTGCCAGATGTCCCGATTTGCGGCGGCACAGAGGTTCAAAAATCTTTCGGGAAATCCGCCGATAGCCTTTACCTTTATATATCCCTTTAAAAAAGCGATTATTTTAAGAAGCATATACTATCATCCCCTATTCAAATTCCAGAGATGTAAATATTCCGCTTACCTCGGCGTGATTTTTCTCAAAGCTGTCGATGGAAAGCTCGCGGCCTCTGAAAATTATGTCCTTGTTACCGAGATTTAACCTGATGATATCGCAGTCATATTCCACCACCGCCCTGCATCCGTCCACCACCGCCCTGCTGTTTGAAAACATCTCTATACCGGGCTGTTCACAAAGCCTTTGAGCGGCGGCGGCAAAAGCCTCCTTTACCGACCTGCATCCCTTTTCTGCTTTAGGCACATTTCCACCTCCCGTTTTCCTTTAGGAAAATTTCCCGCAAGCAGTGGTCAAGCAGTTTCCGCCGCTCTGCTCTTTAAGCAAAAGCAAACGGAAAAGACACACCTTCAGGTACATTCCCTTGCATTACAAATGCACCTTAAATTCCTGCAAATCAAGGCGGTTTCCGTTTGCTGGCTTTACTTAATATATGCTTTTTCCGCTCTTTTAATGCTTTTTTAATCCTTTTAAAGCCGCTTTAAAATGCCCGAAAAAATGTCCTTCTGATATTTTTTGCACTTTTCAAAATCCATTGCCGAAACATAGTAGCTTTCTATTCTGTCGTGCACCTTCTTTGCCTCATACAGCGTCTCGCAGGCCGCCGTTAAAAGCTCGTCGGATGCCCGTTTGTTAAATTTAAGCCGCTCGGAATATTCCCTAAGCTCAGCCGTATTCTTAAACCGTCGTGCGTGTATCTTTCGCTGGCTTTGGGACTCAATTTTAAGCTTTGGCCCGGTGGTGCAAAAGGCGATGCTCTTTTCGGGAATAATAATGTGGTCGATCTTTCTCATGGGATGAATGGCACAGGGACACACATAAATCGTGCATCCTGCCTCAAGAGCTCTTTTTCTAAGCACCGTCATAATGACCGACGATGCCCCGCCGTATGCGTCCTCAACGGTTATAACCTTTTGGCACAGCTTTAAAGGTGTGTCCGAAAAGGCCGTATGCCCTTCAGGTGTTATACCCGATAAAAACCGCCGCTTTTCGCACCCATCTTTTCCCCTTCCTTTTCCAAAAATCCTGTCGGCCAGCTTTTTGGCAAATTCCGCCGCTCTATCGAGATCGGTGCATCGGCAATCAACGGCAAAGCTGTCGTCAAGCAGTCTTCCGGCCGCTTTTATAAGGCGGGAGGCCTTTTTGTGCAAAAGAGAATTGGCATTGAAAAGAGGAAGCAATTCCTGCCGTTTTTCATAAAGTACATCGCCGTTTAGGCATTCCCCGAGAGGCACGATGTTCTCGCAAAGGCCGGGAAATTTAGGATCCATCGTATGTGGCGCCGTTCCGTCGGCAATGCCGGTGCCTGTTTTTTCGAAGGTCACTCCGTCGAGAGACTCGGGATCGGAGGAACAATAAAAAAGGGTGGGTACATCCCCCTTTTCGCTCATTTTCACAGCCGTTTCCTTCATAAGAGTGGATTTTCCCGTTCCCGGCCCGCCTTTAAGTATGTAAAATCGATCGCCCGAAAAGGGGTCATAAAGGTCGTCAAAGCAGGAAAAAAATCCGTCGGCCGAATTTGCTCCGGCAAAAAACTCGGGAGCCGATTTTCTTAAAGTCTCAAATTTTTCAAGCATAAAAAAACACCTCTGAACAGTTTTTATACCATACTATTCAAAGGTGTTTTCAATTGTTACGCAAAAGGCTTTGTTCTATTGTTCTTATAAGGAATACTTTTCCTCGTATTCGTTGAACTTGTGAGCAAATTCTCCGTTTTCCTCGTTTCGGATTTTCTTAAGGAATTTATGAGAATCGAGCTTTGAGGATTTGAGCTGGAGGGTGTATACCGCAATGTTGGAGCAGTGATCAGACACCCTTTCAAAGTTGGTTAAAAGGTCGGAAAAAACAAAACCCAACTGTATTGTACATTTGCCGTTTTGAAGCCGATCGACATGGCGTTCCATCATTTCCTTTTTAAGCTTATCAATGACCTGTTCAAGAGGCTCAACATTGCCTGCAAGCTCAATGTCATCTTTAATAAAGGAATCAATGGTTATTCCGAGGGTTTCCTTAAGAGCCGCGACAATAACCTTCAGCTCCTCCTTGGCAGGAATGGAAAAGACAATTTTCTTTTCCTTTATCTCCCTCGCCGCCTCACTTATGTTGCGGGCATGGTCGCTTATCCGTTCAAGATCTCCGATGGTGTGAAGCAGGCGGGATACCGAATGGGACTCTCCGTCGGAAAGCTCTCCGCGGGACAGCCGCACAAGGTAGGTTCCGAGCTTGTCCTCATATTTATCTGTCAGCTTTTCAAGCTCTCTGATGTGGTCGGCCTTTTGTTCGTCGAATTCTTCTATGATTTCAAGGGATTCGAGAAGAGCCGTGCGGGTATACTCGGCCATTTCGTTGGTAAGACGATGACATTCCGAAACGGCAAGGGCGGAATTTTGGAAAAGGCGCTCGTCCAGAAAAATCGTGTGGGTACTCTTGCTTCCGGTTTTAACCGTTTTTTCGCAAAGTCTTATCATGGGCTTTTTTAAGGGGGTAAAGGCGATGGTATTAACAATATTGAATATTGTATGCACCATGGCGACGCCGAACAGCGAAATAGGCGTCGAGAAAACATTGGGGGATATTGCCATTGCGATGTACATTAAAACAACACATACAAATCCTCCTATGGCATTGGTATAGATGTGCATGGCAACCACCCGCTTGGCATCTCTGCTTGTGCCGATGCTGGAAATCAGTGCGGTCATACATGTGCCGATATTAGCACCGAGAACCAGCGGAATAGCCACCTGATAGGAAATGGGAGTGCCCGTGGTCGCTGCGGCAAGGGTCATGGCCTGAACAATGGCGACCGTTGCGGCCGAGGACTGAATTATTCCGGTAAAAACGGTGGAGACAAGGAAAGCAAGCATGGGACTTGTAAAGGCCACGAGCATACTCTGGAAGGCCGGATCCTGCTTAAAGCGCTCCATGGAACCGCTCATCATATCCATTCCCGTCATCAAAACGGCAAATCCGATGAGGATAAGGCCGAGATTTCTCTTGCGCTCCCTTTTCGAAAACATCCTGAAAGCAACGCCCACAAGAGCAAGTATCGGGGCAAAGGTCATGGGCTTTAAAAGGGTCAAAAAGAAATTTTCGCCCTGTATGCCGGTAAGAGTCAATATCCAGGATGTCAGGGTGGTGCCCACGTGGGATCCCATTATCATTCCGAAGGTGTCGGCGAACTCCATTATTCCCGAGTTAACAAGTCCCACAAGCATAACCGTCAAAGCCGACGATGACTGTATGGCTATGGTCATTCCCGCGCCCACAAGGAAGCTGATAAAATCGTTTTTCGTAACCTTTTTAAGGGTACGGTCGAGGGCTCCTCCGGCCATTTGTTCAAGTCCGGCAGACATTGCGCTCATTCCGTAAAGGAAAAAAGCCAGTCCTCCGAACAGCTCGGCAAACATTAAAAGCAGATCTGATGATGTCATACATTTCCTCCGTTTTTCAAAAGACGCCGTTGATTTCGCTCTCCATTTTCCCGTGCGGCATGGTGTTCATCGCTTTTAGCGTCATATAATTCTGCCAATTAAACGCTATCGTAACCATTAAGAATTTTTCCGCAAAAAAGCGCCATAATGCAAACAGCCCCAAAAACACATCCAAAAAGGAAGGCGCTTTCAGAGCCGTTTAATATTTTTCTTCTTTTTTGAGAAAAGCCGCAACACCCGTTTTCGAGCAAAGCGAAAACAGAACAATCGAGCCTATGGTGTTGTTATGAAGATAACTTTCCCGGCAGTTCTCAAAAACAATCATAAAATCGTCCTATCTGTCCAAACTACATCCCCACTTTACTACATTTTCGCCTGATTTTCAAGTAAGGTTTCCGACTTGTTACATTTTTGTTGCAACAGACACAAAAAAAGACATTTAAATTTAAAAATCATATATATTTTTTCTTCTCAAATATCATATAAAATGTCGTAGACTTTCGGTAAAACTTTTCTGGGGCACTGCTTTTGACCTTTTCTCGGCGGTTTTATTTTTCCGCAGACCTCTGAAGAACCTTATTTTAAAGAAAGGCGTTAATCCTCGTACATATCGACTATCTTCCACTTGTTAGAAAGCACATTCGAGATCCTTGAACCGCAGTAGGCGCACACCTCTCCGGCGGTTGAGGAAAGGGGTGCTCCGCAATTGGGACAATTGGCCGCAAGGGTACCGTCCCCCTTGCTTTCGGGGGAAAAATTATAAACCACGCAATAGCGTCTTTGCTCCTTGTGGCCCTGCTTTTCGATTTCCACCGCCGCCTGAAAAACAATTTCCCTGGAAATGCCGGCAGAGGTGTAATTTTTAATTACGATGCTGTGCACCGTCACCCTTCCCCTGTCCGAAAGCTGATTTTTTATGTACTCGGAAACGGTTCTTTTAACATTTGAAGAATTAAACTCGGGAAAATCCTTTAAAATTCTCGGCAAGAATATAGAATCGGCTCCGCTCAAGGATTTAGGCTTTTGCTCGACCATTTGCTCGGTACCGGCGGCACTTAAAAGCTGACGGACAAACGACCGTGCCCTTGCCGTCTGCCGTTTTACCGCCCTCACTATAACGCCGATAACAATAACGGCCGCCACAATTATAACTATCTGCAAAGCGTGCTCGGATAAAAATTCAGGCATTTTTCATTCCCCTTAAAAAGCCGGCGAAAAAAGCCAAAAAGCCATCTCGCCGGCAAAAATGTATTTTTTTAAAGTAAAGCTCCTCCCGCCCGTGTTTTCGGCTGAGTACGGGCATGAAAAATCATTTAAAGAGCTTGGAGATCTCGGGCACAAGCTTTTTAATTTCCAAAAAGCTTGTATTTATACAGAGATCGTAGTTAAGCTTATCGCCCCAGCGACGGTCGGTGTAAAATTCGTAATATTTCGCACGCTCCTTGTCGAGGGCGAGAATGTGGCGTTTCATTTCCTTTTCGGTAAGCTTTTCGCCTTCCCCCGCCCGCTCCATACAACGCTTTATGCGGCTTTCGATGTCGGCGTAGACAAATATTCTGAAGGGCTTATAATCCCGCAGAATGTAGTCGGCACATCTTCCGACGATAACGCAATCGGATTTTTCGGCCATACTCTTGATTATTTCGCTCTGAGCGCCGTAAATGGTCTGTACCTGCTGGAAGGCATATTCTCCCACATAGGAAATGCTCTGCCCGGTGGTTATGGGATATAGGTAATGGGGGCGGTGCTCAATAACCTGTTTAACATATTCCTCCGATAGGGATGTGTGCTTTGAAATCTCGGTTATAATTTCCTTATCGTAGTAATCCATATTAAGATTTTCCGCCAGGCGGCGGGCAAGCTCTCTTCCCCCGCTTCCGAATTCACGACCGACCGTAATAATTTTATTCATAAGATCAGCTCCTTTGATACCAACCGTTATTTTTTTCGCAGGGCATTTAAAAGGGTCTTTTTGCCGATTTTTAAACATCGGCAGACTCATTTTTTGTCTGCAAGATAATTATAGCACAAAAAAGAACCTTCGTCAAAGAGATTTTTATACCTTTTCGTTAAATTTCTGTACTTTCATTTTAAATTCTTTCCCCTTGTTGACATTTATCGACTCCGCTGATATAATCAAAACGAATAAAATATTCGACAGAGTATTTTTGCTCAAGTTACGATACTCGGACGCATTGAATCGTTTCAGGCGGTTTTTAAAGCGTGCGTCAAACAAGAGCAAAAATTAAGAGGGAAGTTCGGTGAAAATCCGTCGCAACTGCCATTACCGTTAAAGTCGGAATACTCACTCTGCCGAGGGCGGCGGTTTACCGCGACATTTTTGGGCAATGAAAAATGCAGCCGATAGAGCTTAAAAAGCAGGGACTTTTTAGGCTTTTGTAGGGTTGCATTTTTTGTTTTATTACAAGAAATGCTTTTTTTATTGCTTAATTTATTACCCGATTTATTGTACGATTTAAAAATCTTGCATTATGGTGAAGAAATGGAAGAATCAAAAAGTACACTCACAAAAAGTATCCTCCAAAAAAGCGACTGCATAGACCTCATAAAGGAAAAGGCCGCAGAGCTTGAAAAGAGCAGAGAGCAGCGGCTGCCGAAGCGGTCGGATTTTTCCGACCTTGAGGTTATGATGATTAAATCCTATTTCGGCCCCTTTCCCCGCGCTCTTGAGGCTGCGGGAGTAAAGCAAAAGCGGCAGGGCATCGAACAAAAGCGGCTTGAAAAACGGATAAGGGCAAAGCGGAACAAGCTTAAATACAAGTTGGCAAAAAAAGCTGGCAAAGAGGCTGAAAAGCATGATGAGGAACAGACCCGAGAGCAATCAAAAGCAAACGCCCGACAGCAAACCGAAAAGCAAATACAAAAAATCAAAAAGGTTTAAACGGCCAAACGCCGTAAACATATAAAAATAAAAAAGGAGAAACAAAAATGAAAAAAACACTTTGCATTATCGTTGCCGCAGTTGTTGCGCTTTGTGCAATGGGTATTTCGGCCGCGGCCGAAGCAAGCGCCGAGGTTTATGTAACCATCGCAAACGGCGGACTTGAGATCGCCAACAGCGAAGTCACCGTAAAGGATCTTGACGGCGACGGAAAGCTCACCATAGATGAGGCACTTTTTGCCGCTCACGAAGCATATTACAAGGGCGGAGCCGCCGCGGGCTATGCCTCCGAAATGACCGACTACGGCCTTTCGCTCACCAAGCTTTGGGGAGTACAAAACGGCGGCAGCTACGGCTACTATGTTAACAACGCCTCCGCATGGAGCCTCGGTGACGAGGTAAAGTCGGGCGATTTCATCAATGCCTTTGTTTATCAGGATACCAAGACCTTCTCGGACAGATACTGCTATTTTGATCACAACTTCAGCACAATAGGCGGATTCCTGTACGATTACTACACCCTTTACGGAGTGTATTTTGACGAAAATTACACCGCATACTCGGCTCCCATCGCAGACGCGATCATAACCGTTGACGGAAAAGAAACAAAGATCAGAACGGGCAAAGACGGCAGCGTTGACGGTCTTTCCATTCCCTTCGGTGAAAGCGGAACATATATTGTCAGCGCAAAATCCGAAAACGCAATTCTCGTTCCCGCCGCTCTCACGGTCCACTATAATGCCAATCAGCAACCTATTCCGGGCATTGACGACAGCGTTGTTTCAGAGGTTTCCGAAGTAAAAAAACCCGAAACCGTGACCGGTGAGCCTATCAGCACCACCCCCACCGTCACTCCCGACAGCACCATGTCCTCAAGCACTCCCGCAAACCCCAAATCGGGCGACAGCTCGGCTGTTCTTTTCTCCTGCGCTGCCCTTGTGGTTTCCTGCGGAGCCCTTGTTCTTTTAAACAAGAAGAAGTAATAAGTATCATATAAAATGAAAAAACTTGCTTTTTCTATTCTCTCGTTTTTCTGCTGTGCCTGCATAATTTTTGCGGGCACAGCGCCGTCCCTTGCCGCCGACGAGACCGAAAGTCTCATCGACGGTATTGTTGCTTTTAAGCTTAAAGAAAGCGGCAGCTCCTCGGTTTCGGAGCTTGCGAAAAGCGGACTTTCCTCGGGTGCGGGAAAGGGCGCGTCAGAATGGTATGCCATAGGCCTTTCGGCATATTACGGCGGGCTTGATCTTTCGGGATACGGCTCGGCGCTCAGCTCCTACCTTTCAAAGAACACCGTATCCTCTCCCGTTTCCCGCCAGCGGTGTGCCCTGGCGCTTATAGCCTGCAAAATGCAAAACAACCCCTTTGTTTTTGCAACCGCAAAGGACTCGGTGGGAAATCTCGGAATAATGAGCTATATTTTCGGCCTTGAGCTTTCAAACAACGGTACCGCCGTTTCGGTGTCAAAGGACGATATAATTTCCGAGCTTTTGTCCCTTAAAAATTCCGACGGCGGATGGTCGGTAAGCGGCGGAAATTCCGATGTGGATGTTACCGCCATGGCCCTTACCGCCCTTGCTCCCCACAAAGGTGAGCAGCGGGTAAGCCAGGCTATAAACGACGGACTGTCCTTTCTTTCGTCAAAACAGCTTTCAAGCGGCGGATTTTCAAGCTACGGCACCGAAAATGCCGAAAGCTCGGCTCAGGTAATAGTAGCCCTTACCGCCCTTTCGATAAATCCCAAAACCGACAGCCGATTTTTAAAAAACGGAAACTCGGTTTTTTCCGCTCTTTCAAAATTCCGTTTGTCAGACGGCAGCTTCTGCCATGCTATGGGCGGCTCGTCAAACGGCACAGCCACCGTTCAGGCCTTTTATTCCCTTGTGGCTCTTTGGCGGTATGAACACGATCTGCCATCACTTTTCGACCTTTCGGCAAAGGGCACAAAGGCCGTACCCGCAAAAAGCCCTGTCGCCGATCCTTCGGGAAACAATAACGGCAGCGGTTCAAATGCAGGCGTCAAAAACAACGGTCACAACAACGGTCATAACGGCAGCACAGACACCGCCGACAATCAAAACGGTCAAAGTGCGTCAAACGATCAAAACGATGCAAGCTCACCTGATCAAACCGATCAAAACCCATCATCCGACGGTTCAGCCGACCAAGGGGCAGAATCGGAAGGCCTTGTGACGGCCGACGGCAGTTCCTTTTCCGCAGATTCCGACCGCTCGAACGGCGGAAAGACAGGTTTTTTTAGTAGCTACAAACCCGTTGCCATAGGCGTTATCCTGATTTTAGCGGCTGCAGCAGCGCTCATACTCTTTCTTAAAAAGAAACTGAACAAAAAGAACGCCGTATTTCTTGCAATTTCGGCGGCGGTGCTCTCTCTTGCGGTACTGCTGACATCCTTTAAGACAGCAGGAAATTATTACAGCCCCGTTTCAAAGCCCGATTCGGTGGGAAAGGCGTCCATATCCATTCGGTGCGATACGGTTTTGGGCAAATCCGAATCGAGCCACATTCCGCAAGACGGAATCATTCTCGACACTACCGAATTTGACATAACCGATAATCAAACGGTTTACGACCTTTTGACCGACGCCGCAAAGGCCTGCAACATACAGGTGGAAAACAGCGGAGTCAACGGTCAAAACAGCTCCATGGCATATATAAGGGGAATAAATTATATTTATGAATTTGATTTCGGCGATCTGTCGGGCTGGATGTATAAGGTCAACGGGCAAACCCCGTCGGTTGGCTGCGGAGAATATGTTCTTTCCCCCGGGGATAAGGTCGAATGGCTTTATACCTGCAATCTCGGCAAGGATATTGAATGATTTCCCGATAAGCCCCTTCTACATTAACCATTTCATTATCTATCGGCACTCTCATTTCAGTTTTTTACTGACATTTGATATTTTTCTTAAATCCATTAAATTCGTATGAAAGGATGGCGGCAATGAAAGATTTTGAACACCTTAATCCCCTGTGCGTTTTTTTCTTCTTTTTTTCGGTCGTTTTCGTTACCGCCTTTTTCCCTCATCCGATTTTTACGGCCGTTTCCCTTTTGGGTGCGGTCATTTCTCAATTTTTTTATTGCAAAAAAGACGGTTTGAAACAATATCTTCCCTATCTTTTCATCTTTATCATAACCGCCCTTTTAAACCCCCTTATAAGTCACAACGGCAAAACCGTTTTGTTCGTTTTAAACGACAATCCCATAACCCTTGAGGCTCTGCTTTTCGGAATAAACTCGGCGGGAATGATACTTGCGGTGCTTTTGTGGTTTAGGTGTTTTTCGAAGATTATGACCTCCGACAAGCTGCTTTACATTTTTTCTGCGCTTTCCCCAAAAGCCGCCCTTATTCTTTCGATTGCCTTAAGATATGTTCCTCTTTTCTTTAAAAAGCGAAGGGAAATTTCCGACAGCGCAAAGGGAATGGGCATTTTCAAGGCCGACAATGTTCCCGACCGATTAAAGGGACATATGGGCGTTTTTTCGGCCCTTGTGACATGGGGACTTGAAAAGGGCATAATCACTGCCGACAGTATGGATGCACGAGGCTACGGCACGGGAAGGCGCAGTTGTTTTTCGCTTTTCGCATTTAAACTGAAGGACGGGTTGTTTTTGGGAATATCGGGACTGTTGTTCCTGTTTGTTCTTTTAGGGCAAATTTTCGGCGGGATAGATTATTCTTTTTATCCGAGCCTTTCTGTCGGCCTTGATCCGCCTGTGCTCAGCGTTTCGGCGGTATTTTTCATTTTGTGCTTTTTACCCTGTTTTATCAATGCAAAGGAGGAGTTAAGATGGCGGCATTTACAGCAAAAAATTTAAGCTTCACATATTCCGGCTCAAAAGATCCCGCCCTTTTTGACCTTTCCTTTGAAATACAAAACGGGGAATTTATAACCCTTGCAGGCGAAACGGGGAGCGGCAAATCCACACTTTTGCGGTGCTTAAAGCCCGAGCTCACGCCAAACGGAGGGCTTTGCGGAAAGCTTCTTTTTAACGGGCAGGATATATCTAATGCAAAGGGGCGGCTGTCGGCAGAAAAAATCGGCTTTGTGGGACAGCACCCCGAACATCAGATAGTCACCGATAAGGTGTGGCACGAGCTTGCCTTTGGAGCCGAGAATTTAGGGATAGAAAGAGACGAAATACGCCGACGGGTGGCCGAAACGGCCTGTTTCTTCGGAATAGAGCATCTTTTCGAGCGGTCGACTGCCGCCCTTTCGGGAGGTCAGAAACAACTTTTGACCCTCGCCTCGGTTATGGTGACAGATCCCGATGTGCTCATTTTGGACGAGCCTACCGCCCGTCTCGATCCCGTTGCAGCAGCGGAATTTCTGTCGGTGATTTCTCGGCTCAACACCGAATTCGGCACCACCGTTATTATCTCCGAGCACCGTCTCGAACAGCTTTTTTCTCGATCGGACAAAATACTGGCTCTTAAAGACGGGCGCACGCTCTGCTTTTGCGAGCCGAGAAGTGCGGCCGAAAAAATGGGAAAGGACAGCGTGCTTTGCCGTTCTCTTCCTGCAGCGACAAGGCTGTTCTCGGCTCTCGGGCTTTCGGGGAGCTGCCCGCTGAGTGTAAAGGATGGCAGCGATTTTCTTTGTGAAAAGCTCGGACATTTCCCCGTCTCACAAAAAACGGCCGAAAAAGATCCGCGGCAAAGCGGCGCCGCGGCAACCGCAGCGAACAGGATAAAAGAAGCCCGCAAAGACAGCCGCCCGAAAGCCCTTGAAATAAAGGAGGCCTTTTTCCGATTTGAAAGATCTGGAGAGGATATTTTAAAGGGGCTTGACCTTACGGTTTACGAGGGCGAGATATTTTGCATACTTGGTGGAAACGGCTCGGGTAAAACAACGGCGCTGTCGGTGGCGGCCGGCGTAAAAAGAGCCTATTCCGGCAAAGTCAAAATCTTTGAAAAGGCAATTGAAAAATATAAGGGCGGAGAGCTTTACCGAGGCGTCGTATCGCTTCTCCCTCAGGATATTGAGCCAATATTTTTAAAGGACACAGTGGCCGAGGAGCTGAAATCTGCCGACCGTGACGGGTACGATTTTTTGACCCTCGACAACAGTCTTTTATCCCGCCATCCATATGACCTTTCGGGCGGTCAGCAGCAGATCTTAGGCCTGTTGAAAGCACTTTCGACAAAGCCGAGGCTTCTGCTGCTGGACGAACCGACAAAAGGGCTTGACTCGGCTTCAAAGCTTGCACTTTCCTCTGCCTTAAAGCAGCTTAAAGAGACGGGGATGACGATTGTTGCCGTCACCCACGACGCAGAATTTGCCGCCGAAACTGCCGACCGCTGCGCTATGTTTTTTAGGGGACAAAACATCTGCACCGCTCCCTCCCGCGACTTTTTCAAAAGCGGAAGTTTTTATACCACCCCCTTTGTACCCATGACAAAAGGTGTTTTTAAAGATACACCTGTCACCCTTGCCGACACCATATCGGCATATAACGAGGCAACCGAGCGCAAGAATACGGCCGCCTGCGGCAAAGCTCCGACCGTAGGTGATGAAACGGTCGCCCGTGACAGTCGATTGACTGATTTAGTCGAAGCTGTAACCCCTCACAGAGACAGCGCCCTTTCCCGCGGTTTTTCTCAAAAAGGAGGCGGGTGGAAATGATAGCGGTCAAAAACAAAGGGGTAAGAAAATTCCTCTCGATTTTTCTTCCGCTTTTTCTTATTCCTCTTTGCGTTGCGGCGGGGGCGTTCATTTTCCCGAGCGGAAGCTTTGCCTACACCATAGTGCTTGTGGCTCTCCTTTCGATTGCGGCTTTTTTCGGCGGATTTGAGCAAAAAAAGACAGGCTCCCGCCGTCTCATACTTGTGGCGGTTATGGTCGCCCTTTCGGTTATCGGCCGATTCATTCCCTTTTTCAAGCCCATAAGCGCCATAACCGTTTTAACCGCCGTTTATTTCGGCAGGGAGGCAGGCTTTTTAACCGGATCTCTCTCGGCCGTGATTTCGGACATATATTTCGGAATGGGGCCCTGGACGCCCTTTCAGATGCTTTCCTTCGGACTTATCGGATTTTTTGCGGGAATTTTCGGGGAGCGTCTTAAAAAAAGCACACCCCTTCTGCTCATTTACGGCGGGCTTTCGGGCATTGTTTTTTCCTTTATTATGGATGTGTGGACGGTGGCGTGGTACAGCGGCGGTGTTGATCCTTCCCTTTATGCCTCCGCACTTTACACTGCCATTCCCTATACGGTTATCTACTCGGCGTCAAACATTCTTTTCCTCGCTCTTTTCGCAAAGCCCCTCGGCAGAAAATTCGACCGCATAAAAACCGTTTATTCGGTGTGATCACATAAAAATCCGGTCGGCTTTTTCCCCTTCGGGCGGCACATTTTCAAGCGCCGCATTATTTTCAAGTCACAACCTCCGGCAAAGCCGGAGGCTTGAATAAGCCCTAGAAGGGCATTTT
>CAJJNV010000028.1 GCA_905193225.1 uncultured Oscillospiraceae bacterium
TTGAAGATTTATATGGCTTCCGTATTGATAAACTTGATGACGAGCTTTGCATACGCCTTGATAAAGGTATGGGCATAAACTATCTTACAATGTTTGATATGTTTTCCGCTTGGCAGGAACAAGCGGAAAAGTTCAAAAACGGAGAAATCACGAAAGAGGTATATGACCGTTGGCGTTACAACTATCCTGCAAGTAATGCGCTAAACGCTAAAGAGAATAAATAATATGGATAAACTTATACCAATTGGCATTTTGTTAGGTGTCGCTATAATCGGCTTTATTTCAAAATTTTTAGAACTTGGTGATATTCGCAGCAGATATGAATTTACTGTCGAATATCGAAACAAATTTATAAACTTCTTAAATGAACTTTTTCAAAAGCGTAGTTTTAATCAACAGTTATATTACGAACTAACTGGAAAAGTCAAAGAAATGCAATATGAGTTAGGTGCAGACGGTGTATATGCTTATGTTCAAGACAATTTAAAAGGATATGCAACAAACAATTACGAATTACTTGTAAACTTTTTGCCTGAGACCCGCAATGCTATAAGAAATCAAGGCAATATCATCTTGATGGAAAGATGGAACCAAGCAGTTCAAGATTGTGATGATATGTTTCTTCGACATTTAGGTACTCTAAAACTTGCCGAAGAAAAAATCAAAAGAAGTCTTAAAAACCCTTTTTCAGACTTTGCTGAAGGAGTTAAACTTATAATTTCTTTGCCAGTGCTACTGTTAAAATGGTTTGGATTTATATCAGCAGAAAGTAGCACAAAAATCAAAAAGAACCCGATTCTAAAGATTATCAATTTTTTTGTTACCACTGTAAGTTTTGTAAGTGGAATTATGGCAATAGTTATGGGATGGAATGCTTTTTGGGCACTAATTAAATCATTTATAAAATAAACACAAAAAAAGGCATTACCGACTGCAAAAGTCAGTAATGCCTTTTTAGAATATATTAAGATAATTGTACCCGCAAACCACAGGAAACGCACAATAAATGCGTTTTGCAGTCTGCTATCATTTTGCTATCAAATCGGGAATTTGAGAGCCTAAAGCCCAGTGTTTATGCGGGTTTACGCAACTCTTGATATTATTCCCACTCGATGGTTGCGGGGGGCTTATCGGTGACGTCATAGAGCACGCGGTTGACCGATTTGACCTCGGTGGTTATGCGGCGGGAAATGCTTCGGATGAGTGAAATGGGAAGGTCGGCCCACTCGGCGGTCATATAATCGGTGGTGTTGACGGCGCGCAGCGCAATGGTGTATTCAAAGGTTCTGTGGCCGCCGCGTACGCCGGTTGTGCGGGTCTCGGGGATAATGGCAAAATACTGGCCTATCTTTTTGGAGTAGCCTGCCTTTTCGATCTCTTCGCAGAAAATGGCGTCGGCTTCTCTTAAAATTTCAAGCCGTTCTTTTGTTATTATTCCCACGCACCTTACGGCAAGGCCGGGGCCGGGGAAGGGCTGGCGGTTGACGATATATTCCGGCAGTGCAAGCTCGGCCGCAAGACGGCGCACCTCGTCTTTAAAGAGCATTTTAAGCGGTTCCACAAGGCCCTTGAAATTGATTTTCTCGGGAAGGCCGCCCACATTGTGGTGGCTCTTAACCATTTTTGCACCGGCCGTTCCCGATTCGATTATGTCGGGATATATTGTGCCTTGGGCAAGGTATTCGGCATCACCGAATTTCTCGGCTTCGGATTCAAAAATTCTGATAAATTCTTCGCCGATTATCTTTCTCTTTTGCTCGGGGTCGGAAATCCCCACAAGCTTGAAAAGAAACTTGGTTTCGGCGTTTACCCGCACAAAGGTCATATCTCGGTCTTTAAAGGCGGCTTCTACCTGGTCGCCCTCGTTTTTGCGCATAAGGCCGGTGTCGACAAATATGCAAATGAGGCGGTCGCCGATGGCTTTTGAAAGCAGAGCGGCAAGCACCGAAGAATCTACGCCTCCAGAAAGTCCGAGAATGACGCGGCTTTCACCCACCTGCTCTCTGATCTGCTCAACGCTTTCGTCGATAAAGGCCTTGACCGACCAGTCGCCCGAAAATTCGCAGGTGTTTTTCAAAAACGTGTTGAGGCAGACCTTACCCTTTCCGCTTGAAAGGGCTTCCACCGATATTCCTGCGCCCTGGCCGACCTCAAGCACCGGTACGCCAAGCTCATCCACCCAGGAAAGTTTTTGCCTGTGGATAAGGGGGATGTCTTGATAGGAACCGGTTATTATAATTCCCTTTGGCTCGGATTCTTTAAGCTTTTCGGGGGTGACGGTGGCGGGTAAAACCTCGCAGAAAACGTCACATTCCCTTACCTTTCTTGCTACGGTTTGAGCCTGAGGGCCGCCTACGCTGAGCACAATCATTTTTTCGTGTTTCATTTTTTCTCCTCCGTTTTTGCGTTGTCTTTTAGTCTTTTGACAAGGTCTTTGTCGGGAGTGACAAAAGCCGTGTTATAGCTTTCGTATATTACAAAGCCGAATGGTGCGCCCGACGGTTTTTTTACCCGCCGCACGGAACAAAAGTCCACCGCCACGCCCCGGCTTTCGGACGCTTTTGAAAGGGTGGCGGCAATAATTGCCGCTTCGGTAAGGGTGCTGTCGGGAACGGTCTTTCCGCCGCTTTTGACAATAACGTGGCTGCCGGCACTATCCTTAATGTGAAACCAGATGTCGTTTTTATCAGCCTCTTTAAGGGTGAGTCGATCGTTTTGCTTGTTGTTTTTTCCGGCCAGAATGTCGAATCCGTCGGACGAAACAAACCGTTCAAAGGGAAGGGGCTTTTCTTTTGATTTCTTTTGCCCCGCTCTTTTGATATATCCCGAGTCGACAAGCTCGCTTCTTATTTCGGCAAGCTCGGCTGCCGTATTTGCACGGGAAAGCTCGTCGAAAACGCTTTCGATGTATTTAAGATCCTGCTCGCCTTTTTGAATGAATCCTTCTAAAAGCTGAGAGGCGGTGCAGGCCTTGCGATATTCTTTAAAATACTTTTGAGCGTTTTGGGCGGGGGACAGGGCGGCGTTTAGGGGAATCTTTATCTGCTCGAGATTTTCGGAATAATAATCGGTCACCGTGCAGGAGGTGTCCCCGGGTTTTATGGCGTGAATATTTGCCTTTATAAGCTCGCCGTATTTACGCTTGTGGTCGCTGCTTCTGGCCTTTTCGAGCTCGGCTTTCCGTATATTTATTTTTTTTGAAATGCGGGAGGAAGCGTTTGAAAGAAGTCTTAAAATATCCTGAGAGGCCGAGTGTATTCTTGCCTTTTGTTCCCGCTCGGAGTAGTATTCGTCCAAGGCTTTCGACAGGCTGCCGAATTCCTTTACGTCGGCGGCGCTGCCGTATTGCGATATTTCCAAAAAAGAAAAATCGAACGGCTTTTGATTTTTATCAATGAGAATAACAGGATGACATTTCCCGCTTTGGAGGGTGGATTTTAAGGTTTCAAGTTCCTTCTTCAGTCGATCCTTTAAAATGCTTCCGAATTCCGAAAGGGGAGTATCGGTCTTATCGGTGACACGGTGTTCAATCTCTCTGCAAACGATGGGGGAAAGCCCCTGTGTGACCGAAAGCAGCGCCGACGAAAGATTCCTTTCTCCGCTTGATAAAACCGCGTCTATTATTTTGTCGATGGGATCAACGGTCAAATCGAGCCAATCGGCCTTGGGAGGCATTGCATAGGTAACGCCGGGCATTAAAATTCTCGCTGTGTCGGACACGTCGGTGCGGCGCACGGCATCGGTCACCTTGCCGTTTTGGTCGATGAGCACGATGTTTGATGTCCTGCCCATAACCTCGCAGGCAAGGGTCAGATTTACCCTATCGCCCAGCTCGTTTGACCCTTCAAAGTCGATGAAGGCCACACGTTCGAGTCCTTCCTGACGGATACCCAGCACCTTTGCACCCACAAGCTTTTTGCGGAAAAGCATACAAAGCATGGGGGGAGAAGGAGGATTTTCGATGGGAGTCTCGGTAAGCTGTATGCGCGCTCCAGAAGGGTTGGCTGAAAGAAGCAGTCTACCCGAAAAATTTTTGTTCCTTAAAGCTAAAACAAAAACGGTTTTTGAAGGTTGAAAAATTTTATCAACCCTTGCGCCGACAATGAGAGGTTCAAGCTCGCCTATCATCAGTTTTAAAAATGCTCCGTCAAAAGCCATGGCCATTCCTCCTTTCGGTCGATGTTTTTATAAAACCATTTGTGCAGCTGCATCGGTATCTGTTGCTTATGGGACTTTCAAAAATTCCGTCGAAAAAGCAAATGTTCTGCCGCAAAATGCCGCAAAAGCACTGTGCCAAACACAATATTACGGTTCAAAAATCATTATAACACACAAAATATGAGATTACAACGAAAAAAAGCTTTACAACGCAATTATTTTCGGTATATAATATACAATGTACAAGCATCTTTAAAACGGAAAAGAATGTTAAGTCGGCAAGTAAGAAGGAAACGGGCCGGCGTCATTATCGCATATAAAAGCTTTTTTAATTCAGGTTAAAAGGAAAGGAAGAAAAAGAATGGAAAAGAAATATTCTGTTTCGCTTGCCAAGATAATCAGCGAATTTGCTCTTGAACAGATTTATATGCCTTGTGATCCGGCCGATCTGTTTGTAACCACCTCCGACATTAACCGCCCGGGTCTTCAGCTTGCGGGGTTTTTCGAATTTTTTGATAACGACCGCATTCAGATAATCGGAAGAAACGAGACTACATATCTTCAGGAAAGCGATTCCGCTTTGAGATTTGAGCACATAAAGGAGCTTGTTTCGAGAAAGCCTCCCGCAGTTATAATAACCAGAGGAATCGAGCCTCTTTCGGAAATAATACAAATGGCCAACAAATATAAGGTGCCGATACTTCGCACAAACGACACCACATCGGCCTTTATGTCGGCTCTCATATCCTTCCTTAATGTTGAGCTTGCACCGAGAATTACCCGCCACGGAGTGCTTGTTGAGGTGTACGGCGAAGGTGTGCTTATGCTGGGCGAGAGCGGAGTCGGTAAAAGTGAAACGGCCATTGAGCTTGTAAAGCGAGGCCATCGTCTCATTGCCGACGACGCGGTGGAAATACGCAGGGTATCATCAAAAACCCTGGTTGGTTCTTCTCCCGATAACATTCGGCATTTTATAGAGCTTAGAGGAATAGGAATTATAAACGCCAGAAGAATATTCGGTATCGGCTCGGTTAAAATGACCGAAAAGATCGATATGGTGGTAAACCTCGAACAATGGGACAAAAACAAGGTTTACGACCGTATGGGCACAGTCAGCGAAAAAACAAGAATACTTGATCTTGATGTTACATCGGTCACCATACCGGTAAAGCCCGGCCGAAATCTTGCGGTCATTATCGAGGTTGCCGCAATGAACAACCGTCAGAAAAAGATGGGATATAACGCGGCCCAGGAGCTTCTTCACAAGCTTGGACTTGAAACCGAAGTCGAGACCGAGCAGCAGAATAACATCTGGCCTGAAATATAGGAGGAAAATCATAAAATGTATCATATAGGAATAGATTTAGGCGGAACAAACATTGCCGTCGGAGTTACCAACGATGATCTTAAAATTATAGGCCGCGGAAGAAGAAAAACCCCTCAGGGTGCCGATTCCGACACCATTTTGAAGGAAATGGCGGCAGCTTCCTTGGCGGCGGTACAGGACGCGGGACTGACCATGTCGGATATTTCAGATGCAGGCATTGCCGCCCCGGGCACAATCAATTCCGAAACGGGAATAATTAAGTATTCAAACAACATAAAATTTGAAAACTATCCTGCCGTTGAAAAGTTAAAGGAGCTTTTGAAGATAGACAAATGCTTCATCGCAAACGACGCCAACGCCGCCGCATACGGAGAACTGCTTGCGGGAGCGGGAAAGGGCTGCAAAAACTTTGTGGCCGTGACCCTCGGTACCGGTGTCGGAAGCGGAATTATAATCAACGGAAAAATTCTCACCGGTTCAAACTTTGCCGGTGCAGAGGTCGGTCATACATATCTTATTGCCGGAGGGGAAAAATGCTCCTGCGGAAACTGCGGCTGCTTTGAGGCGTATGCTTCGGCCACCGCCCTTAAACGTCAGACCGCAAGGGCGATGAAGGAACATCCCGATTCGCTTATGTGGAAGATCGCCAAAAGTCCCGAGCAGGTCGACGGAAGAACGGCCTTTGACGCTATGAGAAAGAACGACAAAGCCGGCAAAGAGGTGGTTGATAACTACATCCGTTATGTGGCAGCCGGAATTGTCAATATCATAAATATCTTCCAGCCAGAGTTTGTCTGTATAGGTGGGGGAATATGCAACGAAAAAGAAACCCTGCTTGCTCCCATCAGAGAATTTATCAACAAACACGATTATAACCGCGATCCTTCCGTACGTGCAAAGCTTGTTACGGCGGTGCTCGGTAACGATGCCGGAATTATCGGCGCAGCGGGACTTTATCGGCTTAATTGATTGTCGGCATAACCAACTGCAGAGTTGATTGAACGTTGGTGTAATTTGCTGACAGCCGCCCGGCGAAAAGCTTTGTGCGACGAAACTAAACCTGTAAGATAACGGGGTGCTTTTGATTTGGATAATATGGAATCACTGAAAGAATATTGCGAAACCGCCGGCTGTGCCTATCTTGAAAATGAGCCTATGTCTGCTCATACCACATTTCGCATAGGCGGTAAGGCAGATGTGTTTATAAAACCGGCTTCGGAAGAGGTGCTTAAAGGGGTGCTTGCCGCTCTTAAAGAAACGGGCGTTCCTTATTACTGCATCGGCGGCGGTTCAAACCTGCTGGTCAGCGATTTCGGTATACGGGGCGCGGCTCTTTATACCGGCGGATTTTCCGATATGGCGCTGCTCGACGGTTGTGTTATCGAATGCGGTGCCGGAGTAAAGCTTTCCCGTATGTGCTCTTTTGCTCTTGAAAATTCTCTTTCTGGATGTGAGTTTGCCTGGGGTATACCCGGAACGGTGGGCGGAGCGGTTTATATGAATGCCGGAGCTTACGGGGGAGAGGTAAAGGATATAATAGTGTCGGCAAGGCATATGACTCCCGACGGAGAAATCGAGGAAGTGCCGGCGGAAAACCTTAAACTCGGTTATCGCACAAGCGTTTACGACAAAAACAAAAATGTAATTCTTTCGGCCAAATTTAAGCTTCATCCGGGAGATAAAAACGAAATAAGAGAAAAAATGGACGACCTTCTTGCACGAAGGAAGGATAAGCAACCCATTGATTTGCCAAGCGCAGGAAGCACCTTTAAACGGCCCGAGGGACATTTTGCAGGAACCCTTATTGAGCAATGCGGCCTTAAGGGAACGGCAGTGGGCGGAGCAATGGTCAGCGAAAAACACGCGGGATTTGTTGTTAATGTAAGCGGAGAAGCCACCTGCAGCGAGGTGCTCAGGCTTATCGAACTTGTTAAAAATACCGTTTTTGAAAAAACAGGCGTGCTTCTTGAGCCTGAGGTCAAGGTCGTAAAATAGCGAATATAAATTAAAAAAATCGGCAGTGCGGGTTAAAAAATTGCCGGATAACATTATAAAATAAAGATCGGAAACAAAAAAACGGGAATTTTAATAATCAAAAAAAGCAGGAAATGATATTTGAAAATAAAATTCGGAAGGAAAAATAGAGGAAGTGAAATAATGGAATTTGTAATTGTTACGGGGCTTTCGGGCTCGGGAAAATCCAGAGCGGTCGACGCCCTTGAGGATATCGGCTTTTTCTGCGTTGATAATATGCCGCCTTCCTTTATTGAAAAAATATACGAGCTTTGTGCCGAGGAGGAGATGGAAAAGGTGGCGGTGGTCACCGATGCCAGAGGCGGTTATCTTTTCCACGACATTGCCAAAACCCTCGACAGCCTGGACGAGCAAAAAATCGACTATAAAATACTGTTTTTCGAATGCTCGGATGAGGTGCTTCATAAGCGATACAAGGAAACCAGAAGAAAACACCCGCTCATCGATGACTGCGAAGGCTCGGTAACGGCGGCGGTCAAAAAGGAAAGGGTGCTTCTTGAAACGCTCAGGGGAAGAGCCGACTATATAATTGATACGACCCAGCTTTCTCCCGCCCAGCTCAAAGAGCGCATAAGCGAGATATTCCTCGGGGATTCGGTCAAAGGGCTGAGAATAACCTGTATGTCTTTCGGATTTAAATACGGCGCCCCCACCGAGGCCGATATGGTATTTGACGTGCGCTGTCTGCCCAATCCTTTTTACATCGACGAGCTTAGGGAAAAGACCGGCCTCGACCGCGAGGTTTACGACTATGTTATGGAAAAGGAAGAAACAAAGGGTTTTGCGGTCAGATTTTTCGATATGATGGACTATCTTATTCCTCTTTACGGCGAGGAGGGGAAAAGTTCCCTTGTGGTTGCGGTGGGATGCACCGGCGGAAAGCACCGCTCGGTAACACTTGCTGAGGCTCTTTGCCGCCATCTGGGCGAAAAGGGAATCAGGGCCGCCACAATACACCGTGACATAACAAGAGGAAGAAAATGAGCGAACTGAGCTTTTCGGGAAGGGTCAAAAAAGAGCTTTGCGCCGTTAAAAATGAAAAGGATTGCTGCGAGAGAGCGGAATGTTACGGTGCAATGCTGTTTTTCCGCAGCTTTTCTCACAGCGGTATGTCCTTTAAAACCGAATATGAATTTTGCAGTCAGCGGTTTGAACAGCTCATTTCCGATACCCTTGATACAAAGGTGCAGATTACACGCCCGGGCACAAAAAACGGACTTTTTTCGGGTAAAATAGACAGTGGGCTTTGCGAGGATATTTTTAATTTCTTTTTTCACAATAAAAAGGATACCTCCCTTTGCATAAACCGCGGAAATATCGACGGAGACTGCTGCGTGTCGGCATTTTTGAGAGGTGCTTTTCTTTCGGCGGGAAGTGTTACATCTCCCGAAAAGGAATATCATCTGGAATTTAAGGTGGCATATAAGCATCTTGCAAACGACCTTGCCACCTTTATCGGGGATTATTTTACTCCGCCCAAAATTACAACCAGAAAATCGGTTTATGTGGTTTATTATAAGGACAGCGGAGTCATTGAGGATTTTATCACCCTTATGGGGGGACAGCTTTCTTCCATGGATTTTATGCAGGCCAAGATGATGAAGGAAATGCGCAACAATGTCAACCGTACCACCAATTGTATAACCGCTAACATTTCAAAGACCCTTTCGGCAGTCAGCCGTCAGAAAAAGGCTATTGAAATAATAGAAAAATCGGGCGGACTTGAGCTTTTGCCTCCCTCTCTTTATGAGGTGGCGGTGCTCAGAAAGCAAAACGAGGACGCCTCCTTAAACGAATTGAGAGAGCTTTTAAGTGAGCCGTTAAGCCGCTCGGGACTAAATCACAGACTGGAAAAAATCATCGAAATTTCCGAAAAGATTGAGCAGGAAAAGGCAGAGTGATTGAAAAACGGGGATGGACCTGCCTGTCGGGAAGACGACCGCAAGAGGCGCGGAGGCGAACACAAGACGCAGTGCAGGGCGTCGGATGTATCTGTCTTGCGGTAAGGCTGATCTGCCGCTTGTCGGTCGGTCGGCGTGAATCAATAGTATTGGCGGGAATTGCAGTTGTTCTGTTTTAATTATTATTTCCGATGAGTACAGAGTAAACGCCGCCGTGTGTCAGATCGGCGGAAAACAGTAAAAAAACAGGGGATAAGAAAATGAAAGATTTCGTCCACCTTCATCTGCATAGCGAATACAGCCTTCTTGACGGCGCCTGCCGTATAAAGGAGCTGGTTTCGTCTGTTAAAAACCTCGGGCAAAACGCCGTGGCCATTACCGACCACGGAGTTATGTACGGGGTAATTGATTTTTATAAGGAATGTAAAAGGCAGGGCGTTAAACCCATTATCGGGTGCGAAGTTTATGTTGCAAAGGGTGATATGGAGGACAAAATCAAAAGAGGCGGGACAAGCTATAATCATCTGCTTCTGCTTTGTAAAAACAACGAGGGATATAAAAATCTTATAAAGCTTGTATCGCTGTCATTTTCAAAGGGCTTTTATCAAAAGCCCCGCATAGATAAAAAGCTGCTTGAAAAGTACAGCGGCGGTCTTATCGCCCTTTCGGCCTGCCTTGCGGGAGAGATTCCGCAGCTCATTTTAAACGGAGATTACGACGGAGCAAAGCAGTCGGCACTGTGGTTTGAAAGGGTTTTCGGAAAGGATAATTTCTATATCGAGCTTCAGGATCACGGCATCCCCGAGCAAAAGGAAATTTTGCCGAAACTCATAAATCTGTCGAAAGAAACCGGCATACCAATGGTCGCCACCAACGACGTCCACTATATAAAGCCCGACGATGCCTTTGTTCAGAAGGTGCTTATTTGCATACAAACCGGAAAAACCGTTGACGACGAGGGCGGTCTTGAATTTTCCTCCGACCAGTTTTATCTTAAATCGGGGGAGGAGATGGAAAGCCTCTTTTCGGCACTGCCGCAGGCTCTTGAAAACACCGTTAAAATTGCCGAAATGTGCAATGTGGAATTTGAATTCGGCAAAACAAAGCTCCCTCATTTTGACATAGATGGTGATCACTTCGAATACCTTAAAGGCCTTTGTGAAAAGGGGCTTCTAAAGCACTACGGCGAGCATCCCGCTCCGGAAATCATCGAGCGGATGAACTATGAACTTGAAACCATAAACAAAATGGGGTATGTGGACTATTATCTCATTGTTTACGATTTTATAAACTACGCCAAAAGTCACGGAATACCCGTCGGGCCCGGAAGAGGATCGGGAGCGGGAAGCCTTTGCGCATATCTTTGCTCCATAACCGAGATCGACCCCATTAAATATAACCTTATCTTCGAGCGGTTTTTAAACCCCGAAAGGGTCAGCATGCCAGATTTTGATGTGGATTTTTGCTATGTCAGAAGAGAAGAGGTTATAAAATATCTGGTCGGGAAATACGGCTTTGACCACATTGCCCAGATTGTCACCTTCGGAACTCTTGCCGCTCGGGCGGCGGTCAGAGATGTGGGAAGAACTCTCGGAATGTCCTATTCGGCAGTGGACGCCGTGGCCAAAAGAATTCCCCAAAAGCACGGAGTTACTCTTAAAACGGCCCTTTCATCCTCCCCCGAGCTTTCGGAGCTTTACGGCAGCGATGAGGAGGTTAAAAGGCTTATCGACATCGCCGGGCGGGTTGAGGGAATGCCCCGTCACGCCTCCACCCATGCGGCGGGTGTGGTCATAACCCGCGAAACGGTGGACAGCTATGTTCCGCTTGCCAAAAGCGACGACGCAATGGTTACCCAGTATACAATGACCGCCCTTGAGGAGCTGGGACTTCTTAAAATAGACCTTTTGGGACTGCGTACCCTTACGGTCATTTCCGATGCCGAAAAGGAAATTAAAAAGAAACATCCCGATTTTGATATTGAAGCAGTTGACATCGAGGACGGAAAGGTTTACGAGCTCATTTCCTCGGGAAAGACCGACGGCCTTTTCCAGCTTGAATCGGCAGGGATGAAAAGCGTGCTCACAAGGCTTAAACCTCAAAGCCTTGAGGACATAATCGCCGTTATATCCCTTTATCGCCCGGGACCTATGGATTCCATCGGCAAATATATCGAAAACCGCCATTCAAAAAAGCCCGTAAGCTACCCGACACCGCTGCTTGAGCCGATACTCAAGGTGACATACGGCTGCCTTGTTTATCAGGAACAGGTCATGCAGGTGTTCAGGGATCTTGCGGGATATTCCTTCGGCCGCGCCGACATTGTGCGAAGGGCGATGGCCAAGAAAAAGCACGATGTTATGGAAAAGGAACGGGAGACCTTTATCGAGGGCTGCGGAAAAAACGGCATAGAGAGGTCTGTTTCGAACGCACTTTTCGACGATATGACCTCCTTTGCATCCTATGCTTTCAATAAATCCCACGCCGCGGCCTATGCGCTTGTGGCATATCGTACCGCCTTTTTAAAATGCCATTATCCTGCTGAGTTTATGGCTTCGCTTATGTCGAACACTATCGGAGATGCACCGAAATATATTGCCGAGTGTTCACGAATGGGTATAAATGTGCTGCCGCCCGATGTTAATGTCAGCCAAAGGGATTTTTCGGTTAAGGACGGGCAGGTGGTTTTCGGACTTTTAGCCATTAAGAATTTAGGGCAAAATACCATTGAGGCTATCCTTAAGGAACGCAGGGAAAAGGGCAAATTTACCGATTTTGTGGATTTCTGCCGCCGCCTTTACGGCAGGGAGCTTAACAAAAAAGGCCTTGAGAGTCTTATAAAAAGCGGTGCTCTTGATAAGCTAGCCTTCAGCCGTGCCTCCATGCTTGCGGCATATGAGGGATTGCTCGGCACTCTTGCGGGAGACAGCAAAAGCAACATCGAGGGACAAATGAATCTTTTCGGTACCGAGGACGGCACCGAGGAATATTATAAAATGCCCGTTATTCCCGAACTTTCGCAGCCGGAGCTCCTTGCTATGGAAAAGGAGACCACGGGGATTTATATTTCCGGCCATCCCGCTCTTAAATTTGACAAATTCAAAAGCAAATGGCGCATAACCGATATTTCCGATGCCGAATCTGACGGGCTTGACGGAAAAAGGGTAAACCTTCTCGGAATAATCGGCGGCGTCAAAAAGAAGCTGACCAAATCGGGCGAGCAAATGGCAAACCTGATTTTGGAGGACACCACCGGCAGTATGGAATGTCTTGTTTTCCCGAGAACATTTGCCGAAAATCAAAGGAATGTTATCGAAGGAACGGTTGCGGTGGTCAGCGGGCGTATAAGCCAGCGGGAGGAGCGCCAAAGTCAGATAATATGCGAGAGTATCGTGCCGGCCGAAAAATACGGCGGAACACTTGCCGCGCAAGGGGCGAAGCCGCAGAGAAACGGAAACGGGAGAAATGTCCCGTACAGCGGGCAAAACCCCTACGGTCGAGATGACGCTTATGCCGAACGGGAGGGTGAAAACACCTCTTCAAAATCGAAATATTACGGTCTTCATCTGCTCCTTCCGTCAAATGAGGGAGAGGTGTATGACAGAGTAATAAATCTTCTGGAAATTTTCGACGGACAAACGCCGGTGTATTTCAAGTTTTCGGACAGCGGAAAACGGGTGCAGGCGCCGAGAAAGCTATTTGTTCAGTTAAATGATCCCCTTATTTCCGAGCTTAAAAGGATACTGGGTGAAAAAGCAGTGTTTTTCAAGCAATAAACGGGGGAATAATTCGACAAACATCTTGACATTTTATTTAAAAATGATAGAATAAAATAAGTTTTAAAGAATGTAATAAAAGTGCATTTGGGATTTGGGAGGCTTTTAAAATGAATGTAAAGACCATTGGTGTATTGACCAGCGGGGGAGATGCCCCCGGAATGAACGCGGCCGTAAGAGCGGTCGTCAGAACCGCCCTTAGCAAGGGAATGAGAGTTAAGGGTATACATCGCGGATATAACGGTCTTATCGAGGACGATGTTTTTGATATGAACATCCGCAGCGTTTCGGATATTATCCATCGCGGAGGCACTGTGCTTTTCACCGCCAGAAGCCCTCGCTTTAAGGAAGAGGAAGGAATGCAGACCGCCATTAAAACCTGCGAAAAGCATGGAATCGACGGAATCGTTTGTATCGGCGGAGACGGAACCTATCGCGGAGCAAGAGATCTTTCGGAAAGAGGAATTCCCTGCGTTGGCATTCCCGGAACCATCGACAACGACATTGCCAGCACCGAGTATTCCATCGGATTTGACACTGCAGTCAACACCTGTATGGAAATGGTCGACCGCCTTCGCGATACGGCCCAGAGCCACGAAAGATGCACCATAGTTGAGGTTATGGGCAGAGGAGCAGGTTATCTTGCACTTCATTCGGGAATTGCCTGCGGTGCCACCACCATCCTCGTTCCCGAGGTTGAATATGACGTGGAAAAGGACATTGTCGACCGCATCTATCGCGCAAAAAATTCCGGCAAAAAGCATTTTATAATCGTTGTCGCCGAGGGAATCGGCGGGGTTGAAAAGCTGTCACAGCAGATTCAGGCTGTGACCGGCATTGATTCCCGTGCCACCATTCTCGGTCATGTTCAGCGCGGCGGCTCGCCCAGCGTGCGCGACAGAGTTTGCGCCAGCGAAATGGGCTATGCGGCGGTTGATTTGCTTTCCCAGGGTATAGGCAACCGCGTTGTGGCTTATCAGCACGGCGAGCTTGTGGCCACCGACATCTTTGAGGCTCTTAAAATGGAAAAGCCCTTTGAATATGAGCTTTACGAAATAGCAAATACCATAAACAACTGATTGGATAAAAGGGGGAACTTCGCAAAAAGGACAGAGGATTTTTAAATATAGTCTTTGTTTTTTAAGAATGTCGCTCTTCAAAAAAACACCTGTTTGCGGAAATTTCCCCTAAAGCTGTACCTTTTTTAGGTGCAGCTTTTTATATAATATTTTTTATTAAGAGGTGACATTATGAAAGAACTGCATCTAATATGCGAAGCACATCTTGATCCCGTGTGGCTTTGGGAATGGGAGGAGGGAGCCTCGGCTGCCATTTCCACCTTCCAGAGCGCGGCAAATCTGGCCGATGAATTCGACTATATTTTTTGCCACAACGAGGTAAGTCTTTATAAATACATTGCCGAGTATGCGCCCGACCTTTTTGAAAAGATAAAACAGCTCATAAAGGCGGGTAAATGGCATGTCATCGGCGGCTGGTATCTCCAGCCCGACGCCAATATGCCGGCCGGCGAAAGTTTTATCCGCCACGCGCAGGTGGGACACAAATATTTTACCGAGCATTTCGGAGAAAACCCCACCACGGCACTCAATTTTGATTCCTTCGGCCACACGAGAGGTCTTGTTCAGATAATCAGAAAATGCGGTCAGGACAGTTATATTTTTGTACGTCCCTTTGGCGGAGAGCTTGATCTCCCGGATGATTTCTTTTGGTGGGAGGGCTTTGACGGAAGCAGAATAAAGGCCTTCCGTTCCCCCACATACAACAGCACATATTTCGGCTGCGCCAAAGGCCACTGCCAGGGGGTCAAGGGCGGCCGTGAGGACAGGGAAATATGGATGTGCCTGTGGGGCGTCGGAAACCACGGCGGCGGACCTTCAAGAAAGGATCTTGCCGACATTAAGGAATGGATGGAATCCGACGATCAGTGCAGGATAATACACAGCACCCCCGAGGAATTCTTTAAAAGAGCCGAGCCGACGGCCGATTTTGATCAGTCGCTCCGCATATCGATGCCGGGCTGTTACACCTCGGCGTCGGAGCTGAAGCGCAAGCACATTGCTCTTGAAAACAGTCTTTATTCCACCGAGCGTGCCCTTTCTGCGGCGGCGCTTTCCGGACTTGTGACCTATCCCGAAAAGGATCTGGCCGATGTTACCGAGGATCTTCTTAACTGTGAATTCCACGACATCCTTCCCGGCTCGGCCACCAAGAGGGGAATCGAAAACGGACTGAGAATTATAAACCACGGTCTGCACATTGCCGAATTTTCCCGCGCAAAGGCTTTTTTTGCACTTTCTCAAAACGAGCCCGTGGCCGAAAACGGAGAATATCCCATTCTTGTTTTCAACTTCCAGCCCTATGAATACGAGACATATATCGAATGTGAATTCAATCTTGCCGAGCAAAACCACGACATCTCCTGCCAGAGCAAAATACGCCTTTTTGACGGGTACAAAGAGATCCCCTGCCAGATCATCCGCGAGGAGTCGAACCTTCTGCTCGACTGGAGAAAGAGAATACTCTTTAAGGCAGTTCTTCCCGCACTTTCGGTCAAGCGGTTTAAGGCCTTTGTGGAGTTTGAACCGGCAAAGCAGCCGCCAGTAACTCCCGAGACCGATATTGCTTTCGATAACCGCAGAATGCAGGTGGTTATAAGCAAAAAGACCGGCCTTATGACCTCCTATAAGGTGGACGGAAAGGAATATCTCGACGGCCCTGCCTTTGAGCCTTACATTTACACAGACAACGAGGATCCCTGGGGAATGGCCGATTTCCAGCACGTCGCAATGGGAAGCGACCCCGAGGCATTGCCCCTTTCGGCCTGCGACAAGGGCGTTTTCCGCGGAAGAACCAATGTTAAGGTGGTTGAGGACGGAGAGCTTTTACTCAGCGTTGAAAGCTTCTTTGAAGGTGAGCGGGCAGGAGTAAGACTGCTTTATAACATTTACAAAAAGGAAAATAAGGTGGATGTTAAGGTCAATGCCATCTGGAACGAGCAAAACCGCATGCTCAAGCTGCATATACCCACCGTTTTCAAAAATGGCAATTATATCGGGCAGACCTCCTTCGGCACCGAGGTGCTTTATGACGATGGACGGGAAAATGTTTCCCACAGGTTTGTTTCGGCCGGCGATGGAGAGCAAAACCGCCTTTCGATCATAAATAACTGCATTTACGGAAGCAGCTTTTCAAACGGAGAGATCCGTCTGTCGCTGCTCAGAGGCGCAAGATACAGCGGCCACCCCATTCCCGAAACCATGCCTAATATCGGCCCCGACAGATATGTTTCGATAATCGACCAGGGCGAGCACGAATTTGAATTCCGTATGTGCGTTATGAACGAGGATGAGCTTGACAGGGAAGCGACCGAGTTTAACCTCCGCCCCTACGCCCTTAATGTGTTCCCCACCGGCAGCGGAAAAGGTATTGCCACCGTTAAGGTCAACCTGTCCAATCCCAAGATAACCATGTCGGCCTTCAAAAAATCCGAAACCGAGGAGGATTGCTACATTGCCCGATTCTACAACGGCTCGTCTCGTCCCGCCTCCGCCGACTTTACCCTCGGAGAACACACGGTGCACATCGATTTCGGTAAATACGAGGTCAAAACCGTCACCTGCAAAAAGGACGGTATGACGGTCGGCGACTTTATGAAAATATAAGGTCTTGAACCGAGAAATCGGATTTTAAATTTTTATAATCAAAAAATAACATTTAAAAGATCTGCCAAATCAACCTTGGCAGGTCTTTTTGATTTAATTACCTTAAATAAATAATCTTCTTTTGCACAACTTAATAAAGCAGGCTGCAAGTGTTGTACATTAAAAACAGATCATTGATTTTTCCTCCGATTTGTTTTTAAAGGTGCGGCACAAAGGAGGTTTTTAAATTAAATAAGATACCCAAAATAATAACGGCAATATGTTTTATGCTGGCGGTTGCCGTTTTGATAACGGGCGTCTCGCTTTCCGACAGCTTGCCTTCCGATTTCACGATTGTCGGCGAAAGGGAACTGAAAATAAACAGCGACATTCCCATTTCGGCAAACAGAAGTGAAAGATCAAATTCGGTTTTAGAACCCCATTCCAAAAGAAGCACCTTTAGTGTTGATTTGTTCGGACTGATTCCTGTTAAAGATGTTTCGGCAGAGTATGAAGAAAAAACCGAGGTTCTTTTAAGCGGCCGCCCTTTCGGTATAAAAATATTTTCCGACGGGGTAATGGTGGTCGGTATTACCGGCGTTAAGGCCGAAAAGGAAACTGCGGATCCCGCAAAAAATGCAGGATTAAAAAAGGGAGATGTCATTCTTAAAGCCAACGATAAACAGCTTTGCTCCAACGAGGATCTGAGAAGCGTCATCGAAAACAGCGGCGGAGGCTCGGTCAGTCTTTTGTGCAAGCGGGGAGAAGGCTCCTTTGTCACCGAGCTTTACCCTGTTCTTTGCGCCGAGGACAACACCTTTAAAGCGGGAATATGGGTGAGAGATTCTTCGGCGGGTATAGGAACGATGACCTTTATCGAGCCTGAAAGCGGCGTCTTTGCCGGCCTTGGACACGGCGTTTGCGACGTGGATACCGGAGAGACCCTTTCGGTGCTTTCGGGGCAGGCGCTTCGTGCCGAGATAATCGGTATTACCAAAGGACAAAGGGGCGCGGCAGGGGAAATACAGGGCTGTTTTATAAGTAATAAGGCTTTAGGAGATATATCTCTCAATTCCGAATGCGGAGTTTTCGGGAAATATTCGGGAACAACCGATGAATTTGAAAAGGCGGAGGTTGCTATGCGCCAGGAAGTAAAAAAAGGAGACGCAGAAATTTTATCATTCGTCAGCGGCGAAGCAAAACGCTATACCTGTAAAATCGAAAAAATCAGCATGAACGACCAAAAACAGCAAAACCTCACAATAAAGATTACCGACAGCGGGCTTTTGGACCTGACCGGAGGAATCGTTCAGGGGATGTGAGTGTGTTATAATTGGGACAACACAGGAAAAGCTTGATTTCAAGCGGGTTTCCGGTGTCTGTCCGTATTTTCATTAACCGAGAAAACAGGCCGCATTTGTACAATGCGACGGACAAAAACGGCCGTCTGCCTCCGGCGGAGAACGTTACGGAAAGGCGGCAGAAGGGAGCTGTGTTCAATTTAACAGCCGTTTGGCAAATGACGCAAAAGGACCGTAGGGACGCAAAAGCCCTGTCGGTCTTTTTGCGCTTTCGATTTTCTTCGTGCCGAAAAAGCCGTCAAAAATACCGCAAAAAATAAATCCGTCGATTTAAAAACCTTGTGTTTTTGACAGCCAATGTCGGCTGTTTTCCCTTTCGGAGTAACTTCTGTTTGAATCGAGGCTGATCGATGTATGGATATATTCGGGTGCTCGTTGATGACTATACGGGAGAAGGCATGGTTCATTATCCCGATGTTCCCGAGTCAGGGAGCCAGCCGTTTTCGGTGACTTACTATTTCAATGAATCCAATGTGGATACACTGATCACGATGGAGCTGCAGTATAACCTCATGCTGGAAACCAACGGGGTAAAGAAGCAGGTTACGACCGGCTACAAGGGCGCAAAGGTGGCGCAGTGGGTGGATCGAACCCAAAAGATCGACACCATATATCTGGATATCAGTCAGCCGTTGGTGCAGGGAGATTATACCAGCGGAAGCATCACTGCGGACGATAATGCCCTCTACACCGTCGCCGATAACACGGGCTATTGGGAGCACGATGATTGGGATCTGAACGGACCCGGCACCGTGCCCGCAATACTCGGCGACAAGTATTGGCGCACCGCCACAGTACGCATCAAGAACGACGTTCAGAACTATATATTTGATAAGAATAATCCGCCGAAGGTCAAGATTCGCGGCCTCAACCGTGAATGTGATGATATACAGGTGAGAGTTACAGAGGAAGGAAAAGTTGCGGGGCTGTCCATTTCATCCCATCCCTCAGAGCTGATTCAAAACGCATGGGGCACCGTCGTCGGACTGCGTGCGGGAGGATCGGTCGGCGGTGTGACCATTAGGCCGAAGGACAGCAACTTTGAGCTGCAGATAAAGGAAATCCAGCGGATCAAAAACGACACCGTATACAGCACGAGCCCCGAGGAGACAATTGACCCCGACTATATCTATCGGATTATGGTGGTGGGCGTCGGCAAGCACGAAATGACCTTCCGCAACGGACCGTGGCAGTATGACATAACACACGGCTTCTTTGCCAATACGAACGTCAAGCTGCGGATGAATAACGATTTTAACACTGCTGCGGATTATAAGGAAGTGCCGTATGATGTATCCTCTCAGGCGTATACCATAGACCTGGTGCCCGAGCCGGATGTCACCGGATACAACAGCCTGTCGTTGGGTGCGCCCTACCCTTGGGAGGGGGCTTCTCCGGAGTTTAACAACAATCTGATCACCGGGCTGCCCGGCGGCGTCACAGTTCGGAATTATTCCTGGGTTGATGTCGAAAACGGGACGGAAATGGAAGAAGATACGCCCTTCGTGAAGGGCAGGCCGTACCGCTTCGAGGTTGTTTTGGAGTGCGAGGAGGGCTATTACTTGGCCGATCCCGAGGAGCTGGACGCCTATATAAACGGGGAAAGGGCGCAGATTGCCGAAAAGGAAAACAACGGCACCGCACTTACTGTCGAATATGACTCTGCCGTTTTCTTCGGACTGCACGGTCGGATCGAGAGCTTTTCGGACGACGGAAACGTGACCGTTTCACTGGATGCTTCAAGTGAAACAGGACCGAAACATATAGCGATTGTTCCGAGCGGCTCGAACGACGGCTCCGGAAAATATACCGCTGAATACTCTATTGCCGGCATAGAAAGAGGCACCTATACCATGAGGGTAACGAAGAAAGGCCATATAACAGGTGAGTATATGATCACGATCGGCGATGAGCCGACCGAAAAGAATGTGACTCTTCGACTGATCGGAGATGTTGACGCAAACGGAAGGGTAGACGCCGACGACGCACTTATGGCTCTTCAGAGCTCGGTGCGAAAGCTCACCCTTACAGACGAAGATTTTGCTGCCGCCGATGTAAATGCGGACGGAAAGATTTCGGCCGTCGACGCACTGCGAATTCTGCAGTGTGCGGTCGGAATAATCCACGATCCTTCCGTATAAAAGCCAAAAAATCAAGTGTGCAAACAATTGCTTAATGCCCGGGAGAATGTCTTTTATGTAATATGAGACAGATATCCGGGGTTTAAGAATAAAGCACAAAGCCGTTTTTGCCGTGTGTATGCCAACCGAAACAATAATTACAAAGGCGACCCTGTGGAATTTAACCGATTTAGACAGACAACCTTCGGATATAAGGAAAAAAGCTTTTTCGGAAGGTTTTGCAATTATCGAGCAATCACTATTGCAACTTTACGGATAATATGATATACTAATGGTGACTGATCAGTTAGTTAAGAAACGAGATGGCATATATGAAGGCAACAAAGGAACAACACAACGAACGCAAAAAGGAAATGATGGAAAAATGCTTTGAATGTTACGCCGAAAACGGACTTACCGGCACGGGCATAAAGGCGCTGGCAAAGGCGTGCGGCTGTACAACGGGCAATCTGTACTGTTATTTCAAAAGTGTAGATGACCTGATTATTGAGTCAACGGCATACTGTATGGAAAAGGTCGAGGATGACTTTATGGAGATGGCTCCCACCGACCCCCAGGATGTTATGCGCTTTGTTGAGGAAGTCCCTTATTGGACAGCCAAAAAACACGGCAAGAAATATCGGCTGATGTATCAGATTTATACCCATCCGAAATATATCGAATACGGCAAGAAATTTTTTGAGGGCGTTAACGAGCGCTATACCGAGTATGCCAAGCGGCTGGAGCCGAAGATCGGCATCCCCTATACGGTCATCACGCCGCTGATCTTTATATTCGTCCGCGCCTGTGTACATTATGCCATGTTCGAGGACGAATACTACTTAAAAACCCAGATGGAGGTTTTAAAGC
>CAJJNV010000029.1 GCA_905193225.1 uncultured Oscillospiraceae bacterium
ATGTATTTGTAGAAAATTCCCACCCTTGCCGTGCCCCTTTGCCAAAGTCTTCCGTCCCATTGCCCAAGCTCCAAAGCTGTCCCCGCAAGGGGGTCGGCCGCACGGTAAAGGCAAGGCACAGCGCAAATAAAAAGGAGAGAAAAAAATGGACATTGCAATTGAAACCATCATGCTTATAGCGGCGGCAATTATAATACTTATACTGCTGCTCGTAAACATCCGCATCGTTCCCCAGGCTTCGGAATTTGTAATCGAACGATTGGGAAAATACAAGCACACCTGGGGTCCCGGAATCCACATTAAAATTCCTTTTTTCGATCGCATTGCAAAAACCATTACCTTAAAAGAGCATGTGCTCGATTCGCCGCCCCAGCCGGTCATAACCAAGGACAACGTCACAATGCAGATCGACACGGTGGTTTATTACACCATTTTCGATTCCAAGCTTTTCACCTACGGCGCCGTAAATCCCATAAGCGCCCTTGAAAACCTTACCGCCACCACCCTGCGAAACATCGTCGGTGAGCTTGAGCTTGACGGCACCCTTACCTCCCGCGACATAATAAACGGCAAAATGACCTCCATTCTCGACGAAGCCACCGACAAATGGGGTATCAGGGTCAACCGTGTCGAGCTTAAAAACATCATTCCTCCAAGCGAAATTCAAAACGCCATGGAAAAGCAGATGAAGGCCGAGCGCGACAAACGTCAGACCCTGCTTGAAGCAGAAGCACACAAGGCGGCAGCCATCACCCGCGCCGAGGGTGACAAGGCGGCAATGATACTGGCCGCAGAGGGCGAAAGAGACGCCAGAATTGCAAGGGCAGAGGGTGAAGCAAAGGCTATTAAGCTTGCTAAAGAGGCCGAGGCCGAGGGACTTCGTATGTTAAAGGAAGCCTGCCCGGACGCAGCGGTCTTAGAGCTTAAAAAGTATGAGTCGCTCATTAAGCTTTCGGACGGCAAGGCGGCCAAAATAATCATTCCCACCGACGCGGTAAACGCCGTCAAGGCAAATGTGCTCTTTTCCGAAACCACCGGGCTCGGAAACGCAACCTCTCCCGCTCCCGAGGCTGAAAGGCCTCCTAAAACCGACGATTGCTGCGAGCGGCTGGAGAGCAAAGGAAAATTCTGATTTAGAAATATAGATCATTCCTTCATGCATAGGAACAAGCGGACAAATCACATAAAAAACCGAGGATCACGTTTTTTGTGTTCCTCGGTTTTCTGTTTTTTTATCGGTTATATTATACCGCTGCGGCTTTGCATACCGCTTTGCTCGAGCGATCGACGGTTAAGCAATAGATATCTTAAGCAACAGCGTACACATCAGCGAGTTGAGGCTATCAGCGCAGCTGATCGGAGGGAGGCTGCCGCAAAAATGCAGGTGCGATTTGAAAAGACAGGCTTCCTCTTCGGTAAGGGTGCGGGATTGCTGCTCTCTCCGGTCTCGGACGGGGCCGAGACAGCCTCAGCGGCCGGACCTCAGCACAGCCTCTGTCATCGCATTTACATAGCGGTAACGGATGGCAGGTTAAGCAACACATACGAGCACGATTTTGGCAGAGAAAAATCTCAGAGTGCAAAAAGCTCAGCTAAAATATTTATAAATTTCTCCCGCAAGATAAAGTGAACCGAAAATTACGATAGGCCGTCCGTTTGCCGCCTCCACAGCTCGTTTTACAAGACCGCTGTCTACCGCCGAAGGATATACCTTTTTAACCTTGCCTTTAAGGCATTCGGCCAGCTCCCCAGCCGCAAGAGCACGGGAATTTTTAGGGGTAACGGTAATTATTTCATCAAAAAGCGGAGCGAGATGGGACAGAGCTTTTTCATACTCCTTGTCCTTTAACATTCCGCAAATGCCGAAAAGCCGCTGACCGGGCAGATAATTTTCAAGGGACTGTGAAAGCGCCTTTGCGCCTCCGTCGTTGTGGGCGCCATCCAAAATTATGAGCGGCGATTTCGACATTACCTCAAATCTCGCAGGATGTCTTACCCTTTCGATACCCTTTGATATAACATCGTCGGAAATATCGGGAAAAACGGTTTTTGCAGCCTCAACGGCAAGGCAAGTGTTTTCGGCCTGAAAGCTTCCCGCAAGAGGCTGATGTATGTTTATGCCTTTGTAAATCAGATCGATGCCGAATGCGGTGTCAAAAAGCAGGTTTATGTCCTCTTTTTTCACCACTTTCAGGGGCGCGCCAAGATTTTTTGCCGTGGCTTCTATAACCGCCATAGCCTTGGGCGGTTGGCCGTCGCAGGTAACAACGGGACAGCCTTTTTTTATGATTCCGCATTTCTCTACGGCGATTTTTTCTATTGTGTCGCCAAGCACTGCTGTATGGTCGGTGGAAATGGAGGTTATGACGGTACAAAGAGGATTTTCAAAAATGTTGGTGGAATCCAGCCTTCCCCCCAGTCCCGTTTCAAGTACCACCACATCACAGTTCATTTTTGAAAACCACAACAGCGCGGCAGCGGTTACAAATTCAAATTCGGTGGGATGAAGGCTTTCGTCAAGACTCTCGGCCGCCTCTTTGACCTTGCTTGCAGCCTCGGCGTAATCCACCTTTGAAATAAATTTAGAGTTTATCTGCATCCGCTCCCTGAAATCCACAATGTAGGGAGAGATAAAAAGCCCGGTTTTAAGTCCTTTCCTCTCGAAAATTTTTGAAAGACAGGCGCAGACCGAGCCTTTGCCGTTTGTTCCGGCAATGTGCACCGCCGAAAGCTTTTTTTGCGGATCTTTAAGGGCGCAAAGCAATGCCTTTATCCTTTCAAGTCCCGGGCGGCTGCCGAAACGCAGCAGCGAATGGGTATATTCGATAGCGGTATTGTAATCCATCATTTTTCCTCCGCCGACGAAAATATTTCCCTTTTGGCCGTTATGAGTTGCTCGATAAACAGCTGATCGAGCTTTGTCAGCTTATAATCCTCCCTCCGAATGAGCAGGTCCTTATAGATGCGATTGTTATCGGTGCAGGAAACGGTTATAAGACCGTATCGGTCGAGCAGGTCTTTGGGCACCTCCGACACCCACATAAATGTGTCGGGATTTTTGCAAAGCAGTTCAAACTGGCTTGCCCGCTCGTAAACGAATATTCTCCGGCCGAAAACATCGGGGAGCTCCTCTTTTTTGACCTCTGAAAGAGGAATCGACGGAACATAAGGATCCGCGTGGGCGATCTCGGTATGGCGTTGGAGATCGTCGGTGGTCAGTCCCGATAGCTTTGCAAGAGGACTTTGCCTGCTCATAAGCACCTTAAAGGTAAATTCACAAACAAGCTCATATGCCAGTCCCTTTTCGTCCATCATATCCTTATAGTATTTATCAAAGCTTTGGGCATAGCGGATTATACCGAGCTTTGAGCTGTCTGAAAGGACATTTTTAACCGCCGTCATAGAATTTGTTTCGGTATAATATATTTCGGTGTCCCGCTGCTTTTCAAGAAGGGTTGTAAACCTTGCGAAGGCATCGGCCACATAACTTGCCCGGGGAACCGATATGGAAAACCGTTGCTTATCGGTTTTGCCCTGGGAAAACATATTTTCGATGTTGTCCACCTGTTTAAGCACCGACTTTGCGTAATGAATAAAAAGCTGACCGTCGGGAGTGAGGGTCATTCCCTTGCTGCTTCGCTCAAAAAGGGTGACGCCAAGAGAGCTTTCAAGTTCCTTAATGGCGCGGCTGAGGGCCGATTGGCCGACATAAAGGGTCTCGGCCGCCTTGTTGAGAGAATTTGTTTTGGCTATCTCAACGGCATATTTCATATGAAGCAGGTTCATGCTTTCTCCTCCGCTTAATTTACTGTGTGATATCTTTATATTGTCTTTGGTATGATATGTTTGTCGGTGCGACAGATGTATACATATATTTTATCACAAAACACCTATAAAATCTACAAAAAACGACCCGCCGAAACAAAAACTTCCGGCGGGTCGAAAAATTATCTGTCAAGGGCCTTCATACTTTCGTCGATAAGCGAAAGTTTTTTGTTAAGCCGCTCGGCGGCCTCCCGCTGATTGTCTACAATATTCTTGGGAGCGCGGCTGACAAATGCCTCGTTGTTAAGCTTGGCCATAACGCCGGCAAGCAGTTTTTCGGTTTCGGTCTTTTCCTTTTCAAGTCGCTTTTTTTCGGCCTCGAAATCTATGAGCTGATCCATGGGAATATAAATTTTCGCGTCGGATGTGACTATCGAAACGGCTCCCGCCATATCCCACTCGCCTGCAACCTTGACCTCACTTGCCGAAGCAAGGCGGCTGAAGAATACGGCACAGGTCTTAAAGGTGTCGGTGTGGGCGGTGGCGATATATACCTCGGCCTTTTTGGACGCGGGGACATTCATTTCGGCGCGGCGGCTTCTTACCGCTCTGACCGCCTCCATAACGCGGGAAAACTCGGTTTCCTCGGCGGCAAAGTTAAGGCTCTCGCTATACTCGGGGAAAGAGGCAAGCATTATTGTCTCGCCCTCGTGGGGGAGGGTCTGCCAAATTTCCTCGGTAATAAAGGGCATAAAGGGATGGAGCAGCTTAAGTGTGCCCGAAAGCACATAGCAAAGAACGCCTCTGGCCGTCTTTTTGGCCTGCTCGTCCTCTCCGGTGAGTCTTGCCTTTGCAAGCTCGATATACCAGTCGCAGAAAACGTCCCATATAAAGTCGTAAAGCTTTTGTACGGCAATACCAAGCTCGAATTTTTCGAGATTGTCGGTGACCTCTTTGACCACACGGTTATATATCGAGAGGATCCATTTATCCTCAAGGGCAAGTCCCTCGGGAATATAGGGTGCAGGCTCGTTATCATCAAGATTCATAAGCACGAAACGGGCGGCGTTCCACAGCTTGTTGGCAAAGTTGCGTGAGGCCTCCACCTTTTCGGGGGTATATCTCATGTCGTTTCCGGGACTGTTTCCGGTTGCAAGGGTAAATCTCAGGGCGTCGGCGCCGTATTTGTCTATCTCAAGCAGCGGATCGATGCCGTTGCCGAGGGATTTGGACATTTTCCGTCCCTGTGCGTCTCTGACGATTCCGTGTATAAACACCGTGTCGAAAGGCGCTTTGCCCATATGCTCAACACCCGAGAATATCATTCTTGCCACCCAGAAAAAGATTATATCGTATCCTGTGACAAGGGTGGAGGTGGGATAGAAATATTCAAGCTCGTCGGTCTTTTCGGGCCAGCCCAAGGTCGAGAAGGGCCAAAGAGCAGACGAGAACCATGTATCAAGGGTATCGGGATCCTGGGTCAGGTGATGGCCGCCGCACTTGGGGCAGGTGTCCACGCTGTCCTCTTTTGTAACGACCGTCTCGCCGCAGTCGTCGCAATACCATACGGGAATACGGTGTCCCCACCAAAGCTGGCGGGAAATGCACCAGTCGCGGATGTTCTCCATCCAGTGGAAGTAGGTCTTTTCAAAACGCTCGGGAATGAATTTGGTCTCCCCTGTCTTGACCGCTTCAATGGCGGGCTTTGCAAGAGGTTCCATTTTAACAAACCACTGTCTTGAAACTCTCGGTTCAACGGTGGTGTGGCAGCGATAGCACTCGCCGACATTGTGTGCGTGAGGCTCTACCCTAACAAGGAAACTGCCCTTTTCAAGATCCTCAACAATGCGTTTTCTGGCCTCGTAACGGTCAAGTCCCTGATACTTTCCGCCGTTTTCGTTAATAACGGCGCCGTCGTCAAGAACGGTTATGACCTCAAGGTTGTGGCGCAGTCCCACTTCAAAGTCGTTAGGATCGTGGGCGGGTGTAATCTTAACAACGCCGGTTCCGAATTCGGGATCGACATAGCTGTCGGCCACGATGGGAATTTCCCTTCCCACCAGCGGCAGGGTCAGGGTCTTGCCCACAAGGGCCTTATATCTTTCGTCGTCGGGATGGACCGCAACGGCGGTATCGCCCAGCAGCGTCTCGGGACGGGTGGTTGCAAGCTCTATAAACCCGCTTCCGTCGGTCAGCGGATAACGCAGGTGCCAGAAAAATCCGTCCTGCTCGGTATATTCGACCTCGGCATCGGAAATGGAGGTCTTGCAGTGGGGGCACCAGTTGATTATGCGCTCGCCCCTGTAAATGAGTCCTTTATTATAAAGATTGACAAAAACCTCTTTGACAGCCTTTGAGCAGCCTTCGTCCATGGTAAAGCGTTCTCTCGACCAGTCGCAGGAGGAGCCCATTTTTCTGAGCTGTTCGGTTATTCTGCCGCCGTAGACCTTTTTCCATTCCCATGCGCGTTCAAGAAAGCCCTCTCGTCCGAGATCGTCCTTTGTGACCCCTTCTTCGGCCATTGCCGCCACTATCTTAGCCTCTGTGGCAATAGATGCGTGGTCGGTGCCGGGGAGCCACAGCGTGCAGTACCCCTGCATACGGCGAAAACGGGTCAGAATGTCCTGAAGCGTGTTATCCAAAGCGTGACCCATATGGAGCTGTCCGGTGATGTTGGGAGGGGGCATAACTATGGTATAAGGCTTTTTGCTCTTATCCGGCTCGGCGTGGAAATAGCCGTTTTTCTGCCAAAAGTCGTAAAGCCGGCTCTCCACCGACTTCGGCTCATAGGTTTTGTCTAACTGTTTACCCATTCGTTACATTCCTTTTCTTTTTATTACAAATATATATCGCTGTTCATTCGGCTCGGGCGGTTCAAAGGTCATATCTCCGTAGACCGCCAAAACCGCAAATTCGTTTTGTTCGACAATTTCGGTAAGCTCTTCCGCCGTATATGCCCGTTCGGAAAATTCTTCGCAAAGGCGGTCGTAGAGGCCGTTTTTTTCCACAAACATATCAAGCACAATGTCGACCTTTAAGCCGTCCTCGTCGAGGAAGTTCTGCCATCCGCAGTAAAGTCCTTCCCTTTCGATGACAAAGCAGTTGTCGGCCAGAATGTTTTGATGCTTATACGGGGTGTTGACATCGAATATGAAAATCCCGCCCGGTTCGATAAAAAACTTGAGTCGGGAAAAAAGCCTTGAAACCTGCTCCTTTTCGCAAAGGTGGTTTATGCTGTCGAGGGTGCATATTCCCCCCTCAACCGTTCCGTAAAGGTCAAGTTCTGTCATATCCTGGCAAAGCAGCAGCGTTTCGGGAAAGTTTTCGCAAAGACGCCGCCTCGCCCCGTTGAGCATTTCAACCGATCCGTCGACTCCTATCATTTCGCAGCCTTTTTTTGCAAAGAACTCGGTAAGTATACCTGTTCCGCAGGCAAGATCCAGGCAGGTTTTCGGTCCTTTCCCGTTGCGGAATTTTTTAAATGCCGACCAAAGATACTCTCCCCGCTGTTCATAACAGGCGTCGGAATTTAAAGCATCGTAAACCCTGGCAAAATCACCATATCCGCTCATTTGTTTTTAAGCCTCTTGAAAACCCTTTTATACCCTTCGCTGCCATAGCGTTTGACCCTGCTTATGGTGGCGGTGGAAGCGCCCGTTTCTTTGACTATCTCGGTGTAAACGCAGCCTCTGTCAAGCATTTCGGCCACATTGTACCGCTGGGACATAGCCTTTATTTCCTGGAGGGTACACACATCCTCAAAAAAAGAATAGCAGTCTTCCAACGTTTCAAGGGTGAGCACAGCCTTAAAAAAGCCCTCGGCGTTAAGCTCCTTTATTTTTGGATTCATTTTTCATCCCCCGCTCTTTCCTTGCCGCGCCGTTTACCCTATGCGTTCCGTTTTCCGAAAAAGAAGATGTCACAGGCGTTTAAGGCATTTGAACCGCAGGATTTCGGCAGCTGAATCGGTTAAGCGTTTCCTTAGCCGAAAAGCCTTACGGCAGGCATTTTAAGCATAATTTAAACCCGGTTGGTTTGTTTGATGGATATTTTTCTCAGGAAAAGAAGGCGGCGTGTACAGCTTTAACGGCACGCTCGGCGTCCTTCTTGTCAATAAGCACCGAGATTTTTATCTCGCTTGTGGCGATCATCTGGATGTTTATATCGTGCTCGAAAAGGGCCTCAAACATCTTTGTGGCAACACCGGGATGTGTTTCCATTCCGGCGCCGACTATCGAAAGCTTGGTGACCTCGTTGTCGAAGTCAACCTTGGCGGTTTTCAAAATGTCCGAAGCCTCAAGAGCGGCCTTGGTCTCTTCCATCTGGTCTCCGGCTACGGTAAAGACAATATCCTTTGTGCCGTCTCTGCCAACCGACTGAAGAATTATATCCACATTGATCTTTTTGGCCGAAAGAAGCGAGAAGATCTTATAGGCAATACCGGGCGTATCGGGCACTCCCACTATCGAAACACGGGTAACATTGTTGTCCTTTGCAACGCCTCTGATAAGCATTTTTTCCATTTTAACTGCCTCCCTAACCACCGTGCCTTCAACCCGCTCAAGGCTTGAACGCACCTCTAAGTTAACATTGTATTTTTTGGCCATTTCCACCGAGCGATTGTGCAGCACCTGGGCGCCCAGGGTCGCAAGCTCGAGCATTTCGTCGTAGGTTATCTCGTCAAGCTTCTTTGCATCCTTTACGATTCTCGGGTCGGCCGTATACACCCCGTCCACATCGGTGTAGATGTGGCAGGCATCGGCTTTAAGAGCCGCGGCAATGGCCACAGCCGTTGTATCCGAGCCGCCTCTGCCCAGGGTGGTTATATCGTCGTATTTATTTATTCCCTGAAATCCCGCCACGACCACAATGTTCTTGCGGTTAAGCTCGGCCTCAAGTCTTTCGGACTCTATGCGCTTTATGCGGGCGTTGCCGTAGTTTGAATTGGTCTTCATTCCCATCTGCCATCCGAGCAGAGAAATGACCGGCATACCCATTCCCTCAAGAGCCATGGCAAGAAGTGACGCAGAAATTTGCTCTCCGGCCGTCACCAGCATATCAAGCTCTCTTTTGGAAGCGTGGGGATTGATTTCATTGGCCTTTTCGAGAAGGTCGTCGGTAGTGTCGCCCTGTGCCGATACAACGACCACAACGTCGTTGCCCGCCTTATAAGTGTCGGCGACAATGGAGGCAACGTTTCTGACGCGGTCGGCATCGGCCACCGAAGTTCCTCCGAATTTCTGAACAATAAGCATGTTAATTCATTCTCCTGTCGGGATTATTCGCAAATACGCAGTACATTCAAGGGTTCAAGCTCAAGACTCAGGGATTTGAGCTTTTCTTTAAGCTCCCTTTCGACCTTTTTCTCGGTCACGAAGGCTATGTCATGCTCGGGAGCGTCCTTGCAGCTGAGATATTTAACCTTTCCGAAGGCCTTTTCAATGTCTTTTTTTGCCCTTTCGGTGTCGGCAGCCTTTCCTCTGATGTAAAGGGACACCTCACCAAGGTCGTAGTCGTCCACATAATCGGGATCGCCATCCTCCCAAAAGACATTTTTCCTGGCCTTGATGTGCTTGAAGCAGTCGATAATGTCGGCCATAACGGCGCTGGCGGTGGGCAGCTTTCCGGCGCCCTTGCCGTAGAACATAACGTCACCGGTGGCGTTTCCTCTTACCATAATGGCGTTAAAAACATCGTCGACCGAGGAAAGCTGGCTTTCCCTGCTTACGAGCATGGGAGCAACAAGGCAGTAAAGCTTGCCGTTTTCCTTCATTGCAACCTTGCCGATGAGCTTTATGACCGAGTTATAATCGGCGGCATAGGCCACATCCATAAGGGTTATTTTCGATATGCCCTCGGTGTGTACCTGGGCGGGATAAACGTGCTTTCCGAAGGCGATGGAGGCGAGAATGCATATCTTGCGGCAGGCATCGTGGCCGTCCACATCGGCAGTGGGATCCTTTTCGGCATATCCAAGCTGCTGCGCCAAAGCCAGAGCATCGTCAAACGACATGCTCTCCTTTATCATTTTAGTCATAATAAAGTTGGTTGTTCCGTTAAGTATGCCTAAAATTTCGTCGATGTTGTTGGCGGCGAGGCACTGGTTTATGGGGCGGATAATGGGAATTCCGCCGCCCACCGAGGCCTCGAAAAGATAGTTGACATTCTTTTCTTTGGCTATTTTAAGAAGCTCGGCACCTTTTGCCGCCACGAGCTCCTTGTTGGAGGTGACGACGCTTTTGCCCGCAAGAAGCAGTCTTTTGGTAAAATCGTAGGCAGGCTTCAGCCCTCCCATGACCTCGGCAACCACCTCAACCTCGGGATCGTTTAAAATGTCCTCAAAATTCTTGGTGAACTTATCGGAATAGGGGAGATTCGGAAAATCTCTTATGTCAAGAATGTATTTAAGATCAACATCGGTGCCGGCGCGGGAAACAATGCTGTCGTGATTTTTGTAAAAAACCTCCACAACGCCCGAGCCTACAACGCCGTGTCCCATAACGGCAAAACCCACCATCTTTATCAATCCTTTCTTATCTCTCGCGAAAGCTCGCGGTATGTCTTTGATATGGGTGTTACACCGGGCAAAAACATACTGCCCGCAATTTTTTATTGCAATCGAGCCGCTTATGCATCGAAAAAAGCCGATTTGTCCGTATCCGGTACAACACAGGTTTAATTATACTACATTCTTTCAAATTTAGCAAGAGTTTTAATACTTTAAACGGGTGATTTTTCTTGATGGCATTTTTGCGGGATGTTCTTTTTGCAAACCCGGCAAAGGACGTCGAAAAAAATCCGTAATTATATCGCCGAAAACGTGGGACAAACCGCCGCATAAATACTGCCGAAGTACTGCCGAAACACCTGTCAAACCACCGTCCGAAACTTCCCGTCAGACATTTGCGGCAATCCGCTTTGGAGTATCCCTCAAAAGGTCTTTTTTTTGGTTGACAAAAAGAGGCTTTATAGGTATAATTGTTTATATATGCTTTTGAATAGAGGTTAAAACAATGGAATGGACAGGACTTAACGAACTGCGGGAAAAATATCTCAGCTTTTTTGAAAGCAAGGGTCATTTAAGACTCCCCAGCTTCCCGCTTATCCCCCAAAACGACAACTCTCTTTTGCTTATAAATTCCGGTATGGCCCCCATGAAGAAATATTTCACGGGAGAGATCACTCCCCCCCGTAAAAGGGTGACCACCTGCCAGAAATGTATCAGAACTCCCGACATTGAATGTGTCGGAAAGACCGCCCGCCACGGCACATACTTCGAAATGCTCGGAAACTTTTCCTTCGGCGACTACTTCAAGCGGGAGGCCACCGCCTGGGCCTGGGAATTCTTCACCAAGGTGCTTGAAATTCCCGAGGACAAGCTGTGGGTCACCATTTATCTCGACGATGACGAGGCCTTTGACATTTGGACAAAAGAAGTGGGCGTTTCTCCCGACCGAATTGTAAGGCTGGGCAAGGAGGATAACTTCTGGGAGCACGGCTCCGGCCCCTGCGGACCCTGCTCGGAAATACATTTCGACCGCGGAGAAAAATATTCCTGCGGAAAGCCCACCTGTGCCGTAGGCTGTGACTGCGACCGCTATATCGAGGTGTGGAATCTTGTGTTCACCCAGTTTGATTCCGACGGCAAGGGAACATACACTCCCCTTGACCACCCCAACATCGACACCGGAATGGGACTTGAGCGGCTTGCCTGTGTAATGCAGGGGGTGGACAATCTTTTCGAGGTCGACACGGTCCAGCGCATAATGAAACACATCGGCAGCATCGCCGGCGTAACCTATAAGGAAGATGAAAAGACCGATGTATCCCTTCGAGTCATAACCGACCACATCCGCTCGACCACCATGATGATCGGCGACGGTGTTATGCCCTCCAACGAAGGCAGAGGATATGTTCTCCGCCGGCTTCTCCGCCGCGCCGCCCGTCACGGACGGCTGCTCGGAATCGACCATCCCTTCCTGTCGGAGATCGTTTCCACCGTTATCGAGGAAAACAAGGCATATCCCGAACTCAAGGAAAAGAAAGACCTTATCATCCGCGTTGTAAAGGAAGAGGAAGAAAGCTTCGGCCGCACCATCGACAAGGGTATGCAGCTGCTTTCCGAGCTTATGGAAAACTCCAAGACCGGAGAGATCTCAGGTGCCGATGCCTTTAAGCTTTACGATACATACGGATTCCCTCTCGACCTTACAAAGGACATTATCGAGGAAAAGGGTATGACGGTTGATGAGCAAAGCTTTGAGCAGCTTATGAAGGAGCAAAAGCAGCGCGCCAGAGACGCCCGCAAAAATGCCGGGGCGGAAGCTTGGGACGACGGCGGAATTCAGCTTGATGTTGAAAAGACCGACTTTGTGGGATACGACACACTTTGCTGCGATGCCAAAATTGAAGCCATTGTCAACGGCGGCGAAAAGGCCGCGCTGGTCGCCGAGGGCGAAAAGGGAATTATAATTCTTGATAAGACCCCCTTCTACGGCGAAAGCGGCGGACAGGCAGGCGACTGCGGAAAGCTTACAAACGGCCGCGGCGGAATATTCACCGTTGAAACCACCGCAAAGAACGCCCAGGGTGTTTACCTGCACATCGGCAAGGCCGAAAAGGGCACCTTTGAGCTGTCGGACACGGTAACCGCTCAGGTATGCGAGCAGACAAGACAGGCCACCATGAGAAACCACACGTCGGCTCACCTTATGCAGGCCGCCCTTCGCAAGGTGCTGGGCACCCATGTTGAACAGGCAGGTCAGCTTGTAAATGCCGAGCGCATGCGTTTTGACTTTACCCATTTCTCGGCTCTGACTCCCGAGGAAATCAAAGAGGTTGAGGATCTCGTCAACGAGGAAATCCTCAAGGGCGAGGACGTTGTTATAAAGGAAATGCCCATCGACGAGGCCAAAAAGCTTGGCGCAATGGCCCTTTTCGGAGAGAAATACGGCGATGTCGTCAGAGTGGTCAAGGCAGGAGACTTTTCCACCGAGCTTTGCGGAGGAACCCACGTTTCCAACACCTCCAAGATCGGTCTTTTCCGCATTGTTTCCGAATCGTCGGTTGCGGCAGGCGTTCGCCGAATCGAAGCGGTCACCGGAAGGGCCGTGCTCTCGCTGCTTGATCAGTGCGAGCAGACCATAAAGAACACCGCCTCCGCACTGAAAGCCGGAAAGGCCGACCTTGCCGACAAGGCCAGGGCCGTGGCAGCCGAGCTTAAGGAAAAGGACAGAATGATTGAAAGCTTAGAAGCCAAGCTTGCCGGCGGACAGCTGGACGAGCTTATTGCAAAAGCCATAGACATTAAGGGTATAAAGCTGGTCACCGGAAAGCTCAATGTGGACGAGCCCGACGCGCTGCGCTCGGCAGCCGACCAGATAAAGGACAAGCCCTCGGTGGCAGCACTGCTTGCCTGCGTTACCAAGAAGGGCACCGTTTCCTTTGCGGCAGCCTGCGGCAAGGATGCGGTCAAGGCAGGTGCACACGCCGGTAACATCGTTAAGGCAGCGGCAGTCATCGCCGGAGGAAACGGCGGCGGCCGTCCCGACAGTGCAATGGCCGGAGGAAAGGATGCCGCAAAAATAGAGGAAGCCCTTGCCTCGGCGAAGGCCACCCTGGAAAGCCAGCTTAAATAAAAACCGACAACGACCCATCGCACATTTTAAAGTAAAATAATAATTCAAAGCAGAGTGTTGACAATCACAGCCGGGCGGTATTCCTTCCGCAGGCCGTCGATCAAAGCACTCTGCTTTTTTGCGTTTCCCCGTTTTTTTAAAAACTGAAGGAGGTGCAACAATGCCCACAATACCCTCGGCCGTCCCCGCGGTGCCGTCCCCGCTCTGCTCGGCGTCCTTCCGTTTTATCTGACAGCTCTGCTTTGCTTTTGCCCCGCCTTGCTTAGTAGTCCCGCCTTTGCTTTGCCCCGCCTTGCCCGAGCTTTACTCGACAGCTTTCCCCTGTTCACGCGTTCTCAATGCCGATATGCCCTTATTTAACCGAAAAAATCAAAAACGCTATTGACATCGGCCGAAACGGTGGTATGATAAGTATAACAAATCATACTTTTTTCGGGAGGTGTGCTCCATATGAAAAAACCAAAGGGCAAATACGCCTGGACGGCGACGGTGGGCGAAAAGGGTCAGATCGTCATACCGAAACAGGCGCGGGAGCTTTTCGACATCAATCCCGGGGACACGGTCATTCTTTTGGGCGATCAAAAAAGAGGCCTTGCCATCCCCCTTAAATCCACCTTTGCCGATCTTGCGGCCAAGGTTTTCAGCGAGGAGGAATAGCAGTGGAAAACAAGTCATCTGCATCTGTTGCAAAGGTAAGCAATTTGCGAAAACACTATGACGGTTTTGAGCTTTCGGATGTAAGCTTTTGTCTTGAAAAGGGTGCGGTCACCGGCTTTGTGGGACGAAACGGCGCCGGCAAGTCCACCACCATCAAATCCCTTTTAAACCTTGTCCATCCCGACAGCGGGGAAATCGAGTTTTTCGGCCTCGACATAAAGAAAAACGAGCAGGCCATAAAACAAAAGATAGGTTACGCATCGGCCGGCGTCCACTATTATGAGCGCAAAAAAATAAAGGACATAATCGCCGTTACCGCCCGTTTTTATGAAAATTGGGACCACGACCTCTTTAACGGCTATATGCAGAAATTCGGAATTGATGTAAACAAAAAGCCCATCGAGCTTTCGGAGGGAATGAAGGTCAAATTCAGCCTTGCCGCCGCCCTTTCCCACGGTGCCGAGCTTCTCATTCTCGACGAGCCTACCAGCGGTCTCGACCCGGTTTCCCGCGAGGAGCTTTTAGAGATATTTATGGCCCTTTCAAAAGAAGGCACCACCATTCTTTTCTCCACCCACATCATAACCGACATTGAAAAATGCGCCGACAACATCATTTATATCCAAAAAGGGAAAATCATTGCAAATTGCAGCGTCAAGGATTTTACGGCGGGATATAAAATCGTCAAAATCGGCGATCAGCAACTCGGCAATGACAGTATCATCGGCACCTGCGCCGCAAAGGACGGATACACTGCCCTTGTTAAAACTGAGCAGTCGGGCGGGTTTGAGAATGTATCGGATGCCGGATGCGAGGACATTATGATACATCTTGAAAAGGAGGAAACAATATGAAAAACCTTTTGTGCAAGGAGCTGCGGCTGTCATCCATGGCCATAACATATTTCTTCCTGCTTTTCTCGTTTATGACCTTTTTGCCGGGATACCCAATAGTTACGGGCAGCTTTTTCGTTTGTATGGGCATATTTTATTCCTTCCAGTTTGCAAGAGAAAGCAACGACAGCATTTATATGCTGCTTTTGCCGGTATCAAAAAAGCAGGTGGTCAAGGCAAAATATCTTTTCGTGCTCTTTTTGGAAGTCACAGCCCTTGTCATAATGACAATCTGTACCCTGGTCAGAATGACCCTGCTTTCGGCCGCACCCGTTTATACCGAAAACGCCATGATGCCGGCAAACTTCTTCTATCTCGGATTCTGCCTTGTGTCCTTCGGCCTTTTCAATGCGGTTTTCGTCAGAGGATATTTCAAAACCGCTTATAAAATCGGCGTGCCTTTTTTGATATACTGCCTGCTTGAGGCGGTGGTCATTTCGGCAAGCGAGGCTTTAGGCCATTTCCCCGGTCTCGAATTTTTCAGAGCCACCGATTTTTCGTCTTTAAATGCTCAGATAATAGGTCTTACAATCGGCGCGGTGTTCTTTGTGCTCGCGACCCTTTTCTCATATAACCGTGCGAAAAGCTCCTTTGAAAGGCTGGATTTTTAATTTTGTGAAACAGCAAAAATCTTCGGCCGCACAAAGGCCTTAAATCACAATCACAGTGCGCATCAAAACATCCATTGCCATTTTCCTTTGTCATAGAGGCTTTTGCAAAATAAAACAGACGATCTTTCCGAAAATCGGTCAGACCGTCTGTTTTTGTTTTTCTGTTTGTCGATCGCTCTGTTATCTGTCTTACCGTCCGACTGTTGAGCGCTGCTCTTTTATCGCTGCTCGGCCTTTGCTGAAGGCTGTTTTAAATATGTTCCGGCAAGTGCGGGGGTGGTATCCATAACAAAATCGCCGTTACCGTCAAGCTCGACCTTTTGGAAGCAGAGCGGTCTGAACCAGGTCACCTCTACGGGATCTGTACGGCCGTGATAGGCTATCCAAAGCTCGCTGCCGTCGGGAGAGCGGAAAAAGGAATTGTGCCCGGGGCCGTATATTCCGCCGCCCGATTTAAGCAGGGGTCGGTCGAGCTTTTTCCACTTTGATTTATTGTTTAAATCGTCCTTTTTATAGTTGCCGGTAAACTCTATAAGACCCACGCAATAGGACTTTGTGTCGCCGGCGTTGGCCGAAAATGCAAGATAAAGCTTGCCGTTCTGTTCGACAAAGCAGCCGCCCTCGTTTATCTTGGCAACCTTCAGTTCCCAGTCGTACTGAGGCACCGATATAGCCGTTTTGCTGCCCTTGTTTATGGTCCAGGGATTGTCCATCTTGGCCACATCAAGGCGATTGTAGCCTCCGCCCACCGACACATATGTCAGATAAAGCACACCGGTATGCTCGTTGTAATAAGGCGAAGCATCGATGCAGTAATTATCGGCGTCAAGAAGTCCCTTGAAGTGATAGCTGCTCCAAAGATCGGAGGTGTCCGACTCGAGGCAGAACATCCTCTGGGTGTTGTAATTACCGGGAGTAAGGGTGCCGTTTGAATATATATACCACTTGTTCTGATTGCGGTCGAAATAAAATTCCGGCGCCCAAATGTCGCTTTTTATAACATTATCTCCCCCGTTATAAACCACCTTATATTCATCGGTGGTCAGGGTGGAAAGGTTGCGGCTGCGGTAAAGCACGAGACGGGTGGCCTCGGTAAATATACTGTAATAGTATCCGTCGACATATTTAACAAAGGGATCGGGGCAGGATCCGGCCGTTGAAGGATTGGTGATGACGTCGCCGGTATAGCTGTCCTTTTCCGAGATTATGATCTGTCCGTTTTTAAGATTATCAAATCCAAGTACATTTCTGCAGAAGAAATGCACTGCGTCGGTTATGCGATGTGCACTTGCGGCAACGATTATACCGCTTTCGGACACATCTATTTTGATTGCTCTTTCGTTTTCACTGCTTGCAAGGGATGTGGAAATAAATATGCTCTTTTCGCCCTTTTCCGAGCTGATGACAGGTTCTTTGCCGGTCACCGATTTTATCTTGTCGGAAATTTCCTTTGAGAACTCGTCAAGAGAGCTTTGCTCGGCGGTTATGGTAAATTCCGAGATGCTTTTTCCGCAAACCGTTATGTCGCTTGCGATAACCTGCGGATCTTCAAAGGTCGTGCCGGAGGTAAAGTCCTTCTTTATGAACGACGCTTTGCCTGTTCCCGAAAGATAGCAACCGAGATATTCTGCAGCCGTTTTAAGTCCCTCGTCGGTATATGCGCAAACCGCAAGCTGCCCTTTTTGTTCCTTTATGGCAAAGCCGTTTTGGGGCATATAGGGCAGGCAAAGGGATACGGCCGCGCGGTTGGTTGCACCCACCGAGATATCTCCCGCCGCTTCGGTTTCTTTGTCCGAAACGACCGGCAGCCGGGCGCCTGTATGGCCGTATATAAGCGACTGCAGCTTCTGCGCTGCGTCAAGAACATATTCCGAGCAGCCTTGCGGATAAACTATTCTCGACGCGGTTTTCTGCCCGCTTGCAAAAAAGGCTATTTCCCCTACGGCATATTTAAGATCAAGCAGTGCATCTACCGCCGTTATACTGCCGTCGCCGCTGAGATCGCCCGCGTTTTTCTGCTCGTCTGAGAAGGCTTTTTTCCCCACCGAGGCCTGAAGAATCGCCAGGGCATCGCCCACATCGGCCTTGCCGTTTTGATTCAAATCGGCATAAACATTGTAGGTTTTAAGAGAATCCTCGGGAGATGAGGTCTGAGCAACCGCCGGAATACCGGCAAATGTTATGCCAAGCATAACCGCTCCCGATACAATGCGGGAAACAAATCTTTTCATAAAACTTCTCCTTTTATATTTTGGGCAGAATGTTAAAATACATATAAAATCCGCAGCGAAAAAGCTATTCAAAACGATACGCCGCGATGCCTTTCGTCTGTTTTACTTTGGCAGGCACGACCGATCGGCCGTTCAAATTTTTATTTTGCCGACGGTTCCTTAAAGAATATGCCGGCACCGATGGGAGTGGTGTCCATAATAAACCTTCCGTCCTTGTCAAGCTCGGCCTTTTTAAAGCAAAGGGGACGGTGCCAGGTGGTTTCCGCCGGGTCGGTGCGTCCGTGGAAGGCTATCCAAAGCTCGCTGCCGTCGGGAGAACGGAAAAAAGAATTGTGTCCCGTGCAGAATATTCCGCCGCCGGCTTTAAGCAGCGGACGGTCAAGCTTTTGCCACAGCTCGGGACTATTAAGATCGTCCTTTTTATAATCACCTAAAAATTTAAGCAGTCCCACGCAATAGGGCTTGGAATCGCCGTTGTTGGCCGAAAAGGCGAGATAAAGCTCTCCGCCCTGCTCAATAAAGCAGCCGCCCTCGTTGACCCTGCCGGTGTGAAGCTCCCAATCATATTCGGCGTGGCAAATAACCCTTCTGCTTTGCTCGTTTATGGTAAAGGGATTGTCCATTTTTGCAATACAGACCTGATTCTGACCGCCGCCGATGAGAGCATAAGAAAAATAGAGCGTATCGGTATACTCGTTATAGTAAGGGGAGGAATCGATGCAGTATGTATCGGGATCGATCAACCCTTTAAAATGATAATCGGAAAAAATATCGTCGGTTTCCGACTCGAGACAGAAAAGCCGCTGGGTATCGAGATCCCCCGGAACGAGGGTGCCGTTGGAATAAATGTACCATCTTTTGCGTCCCTTGTCAAAATAAAACTCGGGTGCCCAAATGTCGGCCTTGATAACATTATCGCCGCCCTTATAAACCACCTTGGACTGGTCGTTTATGAGGGTCGAAAGGTGTCGGCTGCGGTAAAGCTCAAGACGATCAAAGGCGGTAAATATCGTGTAATAATATCCGTCGACATATTTAACGAAAGGATCGGGACAGGAATCGGGAGCAATGGGGTTTGAAATAATGTCTCCCACATAGCCGTCGGCACTGTCAAGCTCGATTTTTCCGTTTTTTGCGTGATCGGTCGAAAGATAGCTTTGGCAGAAAAATTCCACAGCGTCGTTAATGCGCTTTCCCTTTGCGAAAATCGTTATGTTATCGGAAATTTCAATTCCCGCCTGCGCCCTGTCAAGATTCTTTGCCGCGCTTTCCGATATAACAATAAAACGGCCGTTTTCGTAGGCCTTTTCGGCTTTTGAAATGTGTGCGCCGGTAAGTTGCCCGACCTTTTGGGCTATCTTCTCCCCGCAGTCGCAAAAAGCACTTTCGCAAACAAGGGAAAATTCCGATATGTCAGAACCGTTTACCGTCACGGTAAAAGGTGCATTGTTTTTTTCGGTGTTGAGGTTTTTGTTTTGTTCGTTCATTTCTTCCTTCATGGGTTTTTAAATTTATTTTTACAGACAACCCGACTTTCTTGAAAAATCGGAATTTATGCCAAAAAGACCTGCCGCAGGATTCCTGTAATCAGCAATCCTAAAACAGCTCTTTAAGCGCGGGATACAGCTGTCTGAATTTATTGTATTTTTTCTCGTATTGCGACAAAATTTCAGCATCGGGTAAGGTTTTGTCGGTCACCCTGACAACCGCCTTTGCGGCCGAATCGACCGACGAAAAGCAGCCGCACCCCACCGCCGCCAGCATGGCCGCGCCGAGAGCCGGTCCCTGCTCCGATTCCACTCTTTCGACCGTAAGGCCTGTTACATTTGCGATAATGCTTCTCCAAAGAGGACTTTTGGCACCGCCGCCGCAAATTTTGGTCGAGCTTAAAACCGCTCCCGCCGCCTTTGCAGCCTCTATGGAATCTCTCAGCGCAAAAGCCACACCTTCAAGCACGGCAACGGTCATATCCTCCCTGCGGGTATCCATAGACATTCCGAAAAACACGCCCCTGGCGTCGGGATTGTTGTGGGGCGAGCGTTCTCCCATAAGATAGGGCAAAAATATAACGGGATTGTCCTTAGGCAAAGGAGCCTTTTGCTGCTCGGCCGAAAAATCAGAGGTTTTAAGAATGTTTTCGCACCACCATTTGTTGCAGGAAGCGGCGCTTAACATACATCCCATTAAATGATATTTACCGTTTGCATGGGCAAAGGAATGAAGGGCATTTGCACCGTCCAAAGCAAACGTATCCTTTGAAATAAACACCGTTCCCGATGTGCCTAAAGAAATGTTGCAATCCCCGTTTTCCACCGTTCCCGTACCGATTGCCGCCGCGGCGTTATCTCCCGCACCGGCCGCTATCTTAACGTTTTCGGGAAGTCCCAACGCATTCGCATATTCTTTTTTAAGGGTTCCGACAATCTCATAGCTTTCGTAAACCTTAGGGAGCACATCCCTCTTTATACCGCAAATTTGAAGCATTTCTTCTGAAAAGCGGCGATTTTCAACGTCAAAAAGCAGAGTGCCTGAAGCATCCGAAACATCGGTGCAAAAACTTCCCGAAAGGCGATAGGCCAAGAAGTCCTTCGGCAGCATAATTTTTTTAACACGGGAAAAGTTTTCCGGCTCGTTTTCTTTCATCCAAAGAACTTTCGGTGCCGTAAACCCCGCAAAGGCAATGTTGCCCGTAAGCTCGGTCAGCCGCTTTTTCCCGATGACCTCGTTGAGATACTTTGTCTGTTTTTCGGTCCGTCCGTCGTTCCATAAAATTGCCGGTCGAACAACACGGTCATTTTGATCGAGGGCCACCATTCCGTGCATCTGCCCGCCGAAGCTTATGCCGCAGATATCGCCCTTATCGGCATTTTCAAGCAGCTCGCGAAGTCCCGAAAGGGTGCTTTCAAGCCATGTGTCGGGGTTTTGCTCCGACCAACCGGGATGCGGAAAGAAAAGAGGATATTCCCTTGAAACGGTTTTGAGAATTTTTCCGTTTTCGTTCATAAGCAGCAGCTTGACCGCCGATGTACCGAGATCTATTCCGATAAAGAGCATAAAACATCCTCCCTGCCATTGATGCAAAATTAAAGTTGTTTATTACTATTCTTTTTTTGAAAAGAAATCTTTTCAGATATCACGCAAAAGATTTCCCGACAAAAGCAGACCGGATTATAAATACCACAAGCTCATTACGTTTCTGTCGGTATTTTTCAAATACATCCGCCAAGTTAATTATATCCCAACTTCCTTGGAATTTCAATATTTTTTTGTCATTCACATACATAAACAATTGTGTTTTTATGTATGCGTTATGGCTAAGCAACAGACGGTCGAACACCGTACGGTTTCGCTCGTCCCTTTTCCCGTGCGG
>CAJJNV010000030.1 GCA_905193225.1 uncultured Oscillospiraceae bacterium
AGCACCTGACTCTTAATCAGGGTGTCCAGGGTTCGAGTCCCTGATGGTGTACCAACGGCCCGTTGGTCAAGTGGTCTAAGACTCTGGCCTCTCACGCCAGCAACATGGGTTCGAATCCCGTACGGGTCACCATTAGGATCTATTTGTGGGCAACAGCCTGCAAAATGATAAACGAGTGTCTTTTTTAAGATACTCCATAGTTGGTGTCAATGACGATGAGGGTCCACCCGTTCCCATCCCGAACACGGTAGTTAAGCTCATCGGTGTCGACAATACTCGGCGGGAAGCCGCCCGGGAAGATAGATCGATGCCAACACAAAGAAAGACAGTCACTTGTGTGGCTGTTTTTTCTTTGCCTTTTTTCTTTCTGACTTTACAGTGTGCCTAAATTTGTACAAGGAAGGCCGGAATATGCCAATGTATTACAGACCGACAAAGGAGTTTTCATAAAAATGCGTCAGTGAAGGATTGCTTTTTTGGAATTTAAAATTTGGTCTTGATGTTTATCTCCTTTATGATACAATAATCTTCGGAAAGATTTTTTCGGAGGTTTTGGAAATGTCGGATATTATTTTGCGGGCGGCAAGGCTTGAGGATGCCGAGCAATGCACAGGCATTTATTCCTATTATGTAAAAAATACGGCCATAACATATGAATATGATGTGCCGTCGGCAGAGGAGTTTCGCGACAGAATGGCCGATACCTTGGCAAAATACCCCTTTATCGTTGCCGAGAAGGACGGAAAAATACTTGGATATTGCTATGCCGGTCGGTTTAAAAAAAGAGCCGCCTACGACCGAATGGTCGAAACGACGGTGTACCTTGACTTGAACGCCCGGGGAGCAGGTATCGGAAGGCGGCTTTACGAAATGCTTGAAGAGGTATTGAAGGCTCAGGGAATAATAAAAGCCCTGGCCGTGATAACTCTGCCGACAACCGAGGAGGAAAAGACGGTTTATAAAAGTGTGGGGTTTCACGAAAAAAACGGATACAAGCTTTTGGGAAAGATCTCGTGCAGCGGATATAAATTCGGCAGGTGGTATGATACCGTTTTAATGGACAAGTTTATCGGCCGTCCGGTCGAGAATATGCCGCCGGTCAAAACATTTGACGAGGTCAGAAAGCAATTTTCTCTTTAAGAATTATAATTTTTATCGGATGGAGTATTTGTTTTGCAATCTGCCCGAGCGAATAATAATAACAGCCCTGATTTACGGAAGAGCTTTGTAAATCAGGGCTGTTTTATTTTGTCTTGTATTTGTTATGTTTTGCGTGCGGCGGAAGTGATTGTGGGAATTCTTTAAACGGTGATTATCTTAAAGGGTTATGAGATCGGGAATTATATCAATAAAGGGTTATGGGGTCGAGAACTATATCAACCTGGTAGAATTTTTCACCCTCTATGGTGACGGTAGAAATAGCGAAGAATTTTTTTGTTGTTTCATTGTAAAAGCCGTAGGTTACTCCGCCATATTCGTTTTCTATGGGCTCAGTCATAATGTAATCCAATGTTCTAACAGACAAGCTCGCATATTCGGATTCGGCAAAGTTTTCTATTGTGTCTTGACCATCGAATGTGTTGAAATTATCGGCGACCTCAGTGTAAGAATAAAGTATGTGGCAGGTATCTTTGTCTTCTACAACATCATGACTCAATATCATATAATAAGGTGCCGTGTTAGTATAAATCCCGAAATCGAATATATTGTGTTCAAATTTATATGATGTTATGGAAATCCCGGTACGGATAACAGTGACGGTTAATTTACGGTTGATTTCCTCGTGACCCTCGATGCTTATGATGATTTCGGCGGTAAATGCCTGTTCGTCATCTTCGATGGCGCGGACAAAGAGGGGAATGGTGTCGTTTGTTTGCCATTCGCCGAAATCCACCGCAACGCGCTCGTCCTCACAGGTTGCCAAAAGGGAATATGATTCGGCAACCTCAGGCTTTAAAAATGTTTCAAGCATAATGAAGTCGCAGCCGCCCTTTTGAAGGGTTATAGAGTCTTTTTCAAAATAAATGTATCCGTCGCCGAATTCAACAGGGAAAAGCTTTCTTACTTTAACGAATTTCTGGAGTATGAAAAGTGCGTCGGTTACGGTAATTTCATTGTCGCCGTCCACATCAATGGTTTTCGTCTGCTGCTCATCGGGCAGTCTCAGTCCGACGGCGCACTGCAAAGCAACAAGGGCGTCTGTTATGGTTATCTCACCGTTTCCGTCGGCGTCGCCCCACAGCGTCTGCTGTTCTTCGGCCGAAGGGCAAACGGAAAATGCGCAAAAGCACATTGCGAAACAAAGCAGTATTGCGATAATCTTTTTCATTTTACATCCTCATTTCTTTGTTTTGTAATTTCATAATACTGTATATGTATGACATTGTCAAGGAGATTAGCAAAAAATGCATGTTTCCCACTTTGCCGTTGCTGCTGCGGGCGGATTCTTTTGATGCACCGGGCAGTATCTGTTTACTCAAGACGGTGCCGTATGAAATAATTTAAAGCGGTATCTGTTTACTCAAGACGGTGCCGCATTTTATAGGTTAAAAAAGAAAATCACGGACCGTTTAAAGAGGGCATAACAGCCGCCTTTTTAACGAAAACAAAAAATTTTAAAAAAACTCTTGACAAACAAAACACTTTATGATATTATCTGTTTATCATAGTAAAGTGATAACAAAATAAATCGAAATGAGGCAGTAAAAATGAAAAAAATTATCGCACTTTTGCTCGCAGTTATGATGGTGGCAGTATGCTTTACAAGCTGCGGCGAAAATAAAGACAACAACAATGACGCAACCTCCAAAACCGAGGCCAAGGCCGACAGCGACCTTTCCTATGTTCAGGGGAAGGGCAAGCTGGTCGTGGGAATTACCGATTTCGAGCCTATGGATTATCAGGACGAGTCGGGCAACTGGATCGGATTTGATGCCGACATGGCAAAGGCCTTCGGCGAGAGCATCGGCGTAAGCGTTGAGTTCACCGAGATCGACTGGGACAACAAAGCCATGGAGCTTGACGGAAAATCCATCGACTGCGTATGGAACGGCATGACGCTTAACGATGAGGTTAAATCGGCAATGAGCTGCTCCAATGCATATTGCAACAACGCGCAGGTGGTTATCGTTAAATCTGCCGACGCTTCCAAGTATCAGTCCGCCGCAGACTGCAAGGATCTTAAATTCGCCGTTGAAAGCGGCTCGGCAGGACAGAAGGCCGCACAGGCAAACGGCTACCAGTTCACCGAGGTCAAGGATCAGGCCACCGCTCTTATGGAAGTTAAGGCCGGCACCTGCGACGCCGCCATTATCGATTCCCTTATGGCCGCCGCAATGGTCGGCGAGGGAACCGGCTATGCCGAGCTGACATACACCGCCAAGCTTACCAGCGAGGAATACGGAGTCGGTTTCAGAAAGGGCTCCGACCTTACCGAAAAGCTCAACGAGTTCTTTAAGACCGCCTTTGAAAGCGGAAAGACCGCAGAAATTGCCGAGAAATACGGTGTTCAGGCCGCTATCATCGGCCAGAAATAAGACGGTTCGGCAAGTACCGCATATTATAAATAATTGAATTTAAACGGGGAGGAAAGCAAAAGTCCTCTCAATAAATGTTGACTATAAGGACCGATAGGGAAAAGCTCGAAAGTTTTAGAGCCTTTCCCGCCGTCGGCCCTTTTGGGCGTATAAATAATAAAAGGATGTTTTTATGCAAACTATAATCCAGCAATTCCCCACGGTTTTCGGGGCGCTTAACGAGGGCTTTTTGCAGACACTGAAGCTGTTTGCCGTCACCTTGCTCGGAGCCATACCTCTCGGATTGCTCATTTCATTCGGCTCTATGGCCAAATTCAAGCCGTTGAGCGGGCTTATGAAAACAATAGTGTGGATAATCAGAGGCACGCCTCTTATGATACAGCTTTTGATAATCTATTATATGCCGGGCATGATCGGAAACAACATATGGGGCGGCGGCGAGGACGGGCGCTTTGTAGCTGCGGCGGTGGCCTTCATAATAAATTACGCCTGCTATTTTTCCGAGATCTACCGCGGCGGCATTCAGGGTGTTCCTAAGGGTCAGCAGGAGGCGGGAATGGTGCTCGGAATGACCAAGGGACAGATATTCTTTAAGGTCACGCTGCTCCAGATGATCAAGCGCATTGTTCCTCCTATGGCAAACGAAATAATAACCCTTGTTAAGGATACATCCCTTGCCCGTATCATCGCTCTGCAGGAGGTTATATGGGCGGGTCAGGCCTTTATGAAGGGTACAAAGGGTATTTCCGGACAGATATGGCCTCTTTTCTTCACCGGCGTTTATTATCTGCTGTTCAGCGGGGTGCTGACCGTGCTGTTTACAAAGCTTGAAAAGAAGCTTTCCTATTTCGGAAACTGAGGAGGTGCCGGTATGCCTATACTTGAAGTAAAAAATATGATGAAAACCTTCGGCAAGACCGAGGTGCTTAAGGGAATCGATTTTACCCTTGAAAAGGGGCAGGTGCTGTCGATTATCGGCTCTTCGGGAAGCGGAAAGACCACTCTGCTTCGGTGCCTTAATTTCCTCGAACAGGCCGATTACGGTCAGGTTTATCTTAACGATAAGCTTTTGGTGGATTTTGATGCCCGCAAAAAATATTCTGAAACCGAAATAAGAATGATGCGGCTGAATTTCGGACTGGTTTTTCAGCAGTTCAATCTTTTCCCTCAATACAGCGTGCTTAAAAATGTTACGCTGGCCGTTGAGCTTCTTAAAAAAGAAGAAATGAAAACAAGGGGAAAGGCGGTCGTGAAGGCAGAAATAGAGCAAAAGGCCAAGGAGATACTCGATAAGGTGGGACTGTCACAAAAGCTTGACAGCTTCCCCTGCGAGCTGTCGGGCGGTCAGCAGCAGCGTGTTGCCATTGCAAGGGCCCTTGCTCTTGAACCTGAAATACTATTTTTCGACGAGCCGACATCGGCTCTTGATCCCGAGCTTACCGGAGAAATTTTAAAGGTAATAAAGGGCCTTGCCGAGCAAAACCGCACGATGGTCATAGTCACCCACGAAATGAGTTTTGCTGCCGAAATTTCCGATAAGGTAATCTTTATGGACGACGGAATTATCGCAGAGGAGGGCAGCCCCGCCGAGGTTTTTGACAATCCGAAAAATCAGCGGCTCAGAGAATTTTTAAGCAAGGTGTACGACTGATCGGATACGCATATATATGAATGCGGGTTGGTGTCGGAAAAAAACGGACGGCCGGCTTTTAAAGGAGATTTTCTGATGAAAAATGTCGAGACCTTAGTATCTTCGGGGGTTCTTTTGCTTGCGTTTTGCCTGCTGATCGTTCTGTCGATCGGCCGGCCGGGCCTTTTAAAGGACGAAGGAAATAATAAGGATACTTCTTTTCTGCAGGAGGTCTTTTCCGATGCTTCCGAAAATCAGGAGTCTTTGCCAAATGAGCAAAGTGAAATTTTGCAGGATGAGGCTTCGGAGGTTTCGGGCGATGAAGTGTCCATAGCGCAAAGCAAGATCGAGAGCAAGCGGGACGATTCTCCCAAAGCTTCTGTACCGTCGCCAACGCCCTCAGCCGCTAAACCTGTATCAGAGCCTGAACCCGCGCCCGCCCAAAACAGGATCGTTGATTATACCAAGCCTTCCACCTATGACCGTGTACAAAGCCAGATAAGCGGTCTTTGCAGCACATATCCTGGACTTTTAAGTTCGTCGGTCATCGGTACCAGCGTTCAGGGGAGGAACATTACCCTTTTAAAGCTTGGGACGGGAAACCGAAAGATATGCCTTGTTGGTGCCATGCACGCGCGGGAGCACATAACGACCACCTATCTTATGCGGTGTGCAGAGGATTATGCCGCCGCCTATTATTCCGACAGCGGAAAGCTTGACGGATATGATATGAAATATATTTTGGACAACTGTACCTTTTACATAGTTCCCAATTGCAACCCGGACGGAACGGAAATATTGCTGTCGGGACAAAGCCCGTCGGTCGATGTGGTATGCAACAAAAAATCGGCATATAAAGCCAACGCCAACGGGGTCAATCTTAACAGGAACTTCCCCTTTTTACATGGCTTTTACGACAAAATGAGCACCGTGCCGCACGAAGGTACCTTTCCCGGATATTCGGCCGCTTCCGAGCCGGAGACGGTGGCGCTTATGGAGCTTTGCGCGTCTAACACCTTTGAAATGCTGCTTTCCTTCCACATTCAGGGCGAGTGCATTTATTGGTCGGACAGCTTCAATGTCGATACGGCCGATTCGTCATATCTTGCAGGTAAGCTTAGCAGGGAATTTGGATTTTATAAATGCCCAACATCCTCCGATCTTTCACTTTACGGCGGCGGTTTTGAAAACTGGTTCAGATACAATTACGGGAGGGAGGGCTTTTGCATTGAGCTGATGCCGCTGGGATACAGCGTTTCTCCTCTTTCCGATTATGACAACAGGCACATGGAAAGCTCGGTCAGATATTCGCTGACAAGGGATATACCGCTTTCGGCCTTCGGTCGATAAAGTTGTCCTGTAAAAATCGCTTTGCCCGTCGGGTGAAAAGTGCCGTCTGACGGCACGGTACAAATAATTTGCACAAAAACATTATTGTCTCATTTAAAACATTTCAAGCTCCCGGGGAGAGGCTTAAAGCACCTGCTCCCGGGAGTTTTTTTGTTGCGGGAAAAAGAAAATCCGATTTGTCCGAAAAATTTCCTTTAAATTGCCGCTTTTCTTGACTTGTTAACAACTTGTTGGTATAATAATTATGATTAAATGGATAAGTATTTTCAAAGCGCTTCGGACGCTTGAAAAAATCAAGGCAAAATAAAAAAGGAGGCAGGGACTGTGGTTTTTAAAATAATAGGAATAGTTATTTTGTCGTTCCTTGCCCTTGTCGTTCTTTTTTTGATATTGCCCATAAGAATAGAAATGGCAAAAGCCCCTGACGGAGATTTCAATTTTTGGCTGAAGGTTTTGTTTTTCAAAAAGAACCTCAATAAAACCGTAAAAAAAATCACGGATAAAAAGGATAACAAGGCCGATCAAAAGAAAAATAAGAACAAGGAAAAATCCGACGAAAAAAAACGCAAAAAGAAAAAAGCCGAAAAGGCCAAGAAAAAGAGCAAAAAGCTATCCCCCGCCGATATTATAAAGCTGAGCTTTACCGCCATAAAGGAATTGTTCAGACTTTTCGGAAAATGCAGGGTCGGAAAGCTTAAAATTCATTATACCGCCGGAGGAAGCGACCCTGCCGATGCGGCCGTTACGTACGGCGGAATCTGCGCTGCCGTCTATCCTCTTACCGCATTTTTGCAAAGCAAAATGAACATCAAAAAGAATGCTGAGGATGTCAGTATAAACTGCGACTTTGAAAGCGAAAGGCCCCGATTTGATTTCGATATCGAGATAGGACTTAGACCCTTCTGGGCGGCCGCCGCCGTTTTCAGACTTGCTGCAGCTTACGGCAAAAAATAATTACGGCTGAAATTAAATGATAAATTCAGTTTGTTGCCGGCAGGTTAAATTTGACGAATGTTATATATTGGACTTTAAAGCAAAACGCAAACCAACCTTAAAAGGAGCGTGCTCATATGGAACAGCAGAAAAAAGTTTTTTCATCGAAATCCTCTGCCGCCGAAAATCTTTCCCGCCTTATCGATGTTACCACCGACAAGGTCAAACAGCTTGCATCGGCAAGCTCGGTAGCGGGGGACACCATATATTTGGACGACTGCGCGGTCATACCTGTTTCCAAGGTTTCGGCGGGATTTGCCGGAGGCTCGGGAGACCTGCTTAACGCCGAAAAACGCTCGGCAAACGAAGGAGCTGGCGCAGGAGCCAAGGTGTCGGTAACGCCGGTTGCCTTTATCGTAAAGCAAGAGGGCAGGATCAACATTGTAGGAGTGCCCGAGGGCGGCGAAGAAAGCGGATCGGCCGCATCGGGAATGCTTTCCGGCCTTTTAAGTGCGGGGCTTAGCGCCTTGGCCGCCAAAAAGGCTCAAAAAAGCGACAAAAAAGAAAAAAACGATACCGAGGTAACGGTATCGGAACGGGATGAAAACGGGATAAAGGTAACTCAAAAAAGAGTTGAAAAACACAGCAAAACAAAATAGAAGAATTGTTTCGGTGCTTGTTAGGGAAAAGGAATGAGCAAAACCGTAGGGTGTCCGATTGCGATTGCCTTAAAAAGCGCAGCGAAATAAAATTGAAAGAACTATGCCCACACCCGTCCAAAAAAGGGCGGTGACGATGCTTTTTATGCGGCGGTATTTTTTGTTTTTTCTTTTTCGTTCCTCCGATTTAAGACGGGAAACGGGCGGACGGTCGGAAAATCGGATAAACCCGTCCCATTCAGATTTTAGCTTTTGCTCGGAAAGATCGGAGCCCTCTTTTGTGACAAAAAGTATGGCTCGCTCGAAAAACGGATTGCCGGTCTCTTTTATTTCGATTGTCTGACGATTTACCCCTCTTATCATAATCGTTCTCCTTCGGATTTTTTCGGACTGTTAAACCGCAAAAAAGCGGTTGATGATAGGTGCGGACGGCCGCAGAAAGATTGTGACGACCGCAGTGACAGGCTGCGGCACGGACGGACCGAGTGACGGTGCGGACAGGCCTTATGCGGCGCGGAGAAACACTCGGCGGAAAAAACGTTGACCGACACGGACGACACACGGTCGGCGGGAGCGTGTTGCATACCGCATATACAGGTTTTGCTTTAATTTTATTATTAACAAGAAAAAATTGGTTTATACAGCTTTTTGAAGGGCGGCGAAAAAATGGAAAGGGTATTGTTCGGCGGAAGCTTCGATCCCATACATCTCGGTCATGTTTCTATGGTCTCCTTTCTGCTTAAGCAAGAAACCGTCGGCAGCGTGCTTGTGGTGCCGGCCGCCTGCTCCCCCTTTAAAACCGGCAAAAAGCTTTGCGACGGAAAACACCGCCTTGAAATGTGCAAAATAGCCTTTGAAGGAATGGAAAATGTCGAAATTTCCGATGTGGAATTTTATCTTCCTACACCAAGCTTCACGGTAAACACTCTTGAGGCGCTGAAAAAAAGATATGAGGGTCAAAAGCTCGGGCTGCTTATTGGCGGGGATTCGGTCATGAGCCTTTGCAAATGGAAGGACAGCGGGAAAATCATCAAAACGGCCAAAATATATGCGGCGGTCAGAGAAGAGGCCGACAGGGGGAAAATAGAAAATGAGCTTTCAAGACTTTGCGCCGATTATATTGTCATTTCGATGCCTAAGATCGATATTTCATCGACAATAATAAGAGAACGGCTTAAGAACAAACAGTCCTGTAAAGGCCTTTTGCCCGAAAAGGTCGAAGGGTATATAATTGAAAACGGACTGTACGGCTAAACTTGGCAAGCAGCGATTTAAGGCATGCCGGTAAAAAACAACTTTAAAGGTGCTTTCACGGCAGCCGAAAGGTTGCTTTACGGTAAGCGGATGATGGCCGGTCATCGTCTGTTTAAGACAAAATGAAAGGGAAATATGTATGGACGGAGAAAAATACATTGAGATAATACGCCCGAAAATGAGTAATCGGCGGTTTGTACATTCGCTTAATGTGGCAAAGGAAGCGGTAAAGCTTTGCGATAAATACGGCGGCGACAGAGAAAAAGCCTATACCGCAGGAATACTTCACGACATAATGAAGGAAGCCGATCCCAAATTTCAGTTGCAAATTTTGTCCGATAATGGTATAATGCTCGATATAGTGTCGCAAGGTGCCAAGAAGCTTTGGCATGCAAAGTCGGGTGCGGCATATTGCAAATACATACTTGGCATTGACGACCGGGATATTATTAACGCAATATCCTACCACACAACGGCCAGAGCGGGAATGAGTCAGCTCGAAAAAATCATATACCTTGCCGATTACATCGGAGAGGACAGGGATTACCCCGGCGTGGAAAAAATGCGTGCGGCGGTGAACAGGTCGATGTTTGACGGAATGGATTTCTCACTTGAGTTTTCCATAATTGATCTGGTAAAAAGGAAAAAGCCGGTTCATCCCGACACGGTGGCGGCTTTTAACGAATTGTTTTTGAAAAAGGAAAATGGGGGAAAATATGTCGGATAACAGAAATTCAAGAGATATATACAGCAGCTCTCGTCCGAGAAGCCACACAAGGCCTTCTTCGAGAAGCAGATCGGCAGGCGCCGCCCGTCAGGATGTTCCGCTGGCCGAACAGGGCACGAGAAAAAAGAAAAAAGGAAATGGCAAGCGAATAGCTGTCAATGCCGTGCTGTCGGTTGTTCTGGTGCTTTGTATACTTGTAGCGGCAGTGGCCATTAAATACCCCAACGCCTTTTCCATCCTGTTTAACGGTCTCAGATCGGCTGACGGCGAAGATGTATCTCAGCAGATGGAGGACGTGGTTCAAAGCCCCACCGAGGATGTTTCCTATTTCCTTATAACCGGAACCGATCTTTCGGGAGATTTGACAGATATTATTATGGTGGTCTGCTTTAATATAAAGGACAAGACCGCAAACATTCTTCAGATCCCCCGCGACACATATATCGGCAGCGACATCGACAGCGGAAAGATAAACGCCGTTTATGAATCGGCCAAGGAAGGTCAGTCCCGCATAAATGTTATGATGAAGCGCATAAATGATTATTTAGGGCTTCCTATCGATCATTACGCTGTTGTTTCCATTTCAGCCTTCAGAAAGATAGTTGATGTGCTGGGTGGAATAGATGTTGAAGTGCCGGTTCATATGAGAGCAAACGACACCGAAGAAGTGTGGTACGAGTTTGACAAGGGATGGAACCACCTTAACGGCGGTATGGCCGAGGCCTTTGTCCGCCATCGCGACAGCTATGCAATGGGAGATCTCGGCCGTGTTGAGGCGCAGAGAAACTTCTATGCCGCCTTTATAAAGGAAATGCTCAGTATGAGCCTTGGAGAAATGGCGGGTGTTGCCGATAAATGCTATAATGACATTGCAACCGACATGGGAGTCGGCCAAATTCTCAGTTATGCAAGCGCCGCAAAGGGAATGAACATGGAAAATATCAGTTTTTATGCCGTTCCCGGTCAGCCCGGATATTACAGCCCCCAGGGAGTACAGCGCTCTTATTATTCTATTCACAAAAAGGAATATGTCAATCTTATAAACGAGCATTTTATGCCCTATTCGGATGAAACTCTCACGGTGGACGACATAAAGATAAAGGAGCTTCATACCCAGTATGAGCCAAGCTACCTTACCAACGACGGTACCGGAATAGGCCAATATGTTGGCGAGGACACAAGCACGGTAAGCGCGGCTTCCTCATCTTCCGATTAAAATATACGAGGTGGTTTTATGGAATCAAAGGAACTTATAGAAATTGCCGTTAAGGCTCTTGACAGCAAAAAGGCTCAGGACATCGAGGTCATAAATATCGAGGGACTGACCATGCTTGGAGATTATCTTATAATTGCGTCGGGATCGTCAAATACCCAGGTGCGCGCCCTTGCCGAGGAAGTGGAATATAAGCTTTCGCAGGAGGGGGTCGAGCCTCACCACATCGAGGGAAGAACCACCCAGTGGCATCTGCTTGATTACGGCGATGTTATGGTGCACGTGTTTCATACCGACGCGAGAAATTTCTACGCTCTTGAGCGTATGTGGGCCGACGGAGAAAAGGTCGATATATCCCACCTTTTGACCGAGAATTAAGAGTCAATCGTCTGTTTGATATCTTTGCGGGATTTGATAAACACTATATTTTTTTCTTTTGGAATTTTACCGATATTTTTATAAAGAGGCGAGTTTTTTGATACCTTACGATTACAAAGCAATTGAAAAAAAGTGGCAGGAAAAATGGGAACAGGCAGGTATTTTTCACGCCGTTAACGGCTCGGATAAGCCTAAATTCTACGCCCTTGTGGAATTTCCATATCCCTCGGGCCAGGGACTTCACGTAGGACATCCCCGTTCCTATACCGCTCTTGATATTGTGGCAAGAAAGCGCCGCAAAAACGGATATAATGTGCTTTATCCCATGGGTTGGGACGCTTTCGGCCTTCCCACCGAAAATTTTGCCATAAAAAATCATATCCACCCCGAGATCGTCACCAAGAACAACATTGCTCATTTTAAGGAACAGCTTGTTTCTCTGGGCTTTTCTTTCGACTGGAGCAGAGAAATCAATACCACCGATCCCGACTACTATAAATGGACCCAGTGGATATTCTTAAAGCTTTTTGAAAAGGGACTTGCATATAAAAAGGAAATGTCGGTCAACTGGTGCACCTCCTGTAAATGCGTGCTTGCCAACGAAGAGGTGGTAAACGGCGTTTGCGAGCGGTGCGGAAGCGAGGTCGTTCACAAGGTCAAGAGCCAGTGGATGCTTAAAATAACCGAGTATGCCCAGCGCCTTATCGACGATCTTGACCATCTTGATTTTATCGAGCGGGTCAAGCTTCAGCAGAAAAACTGGATAGGCCGTTCTACCGGTGCCGAGGTCAAGTTTAAGACCACCACCGGCGACGAGCTTAAGGTATATACCACCCGCCCAGACACCCTTTTCGGAGCCACCTATATGGTCATCAGCCCAGAACATCCCTTTGTGGAAAAATGGGCTGAAAACCTTAAAAATATCGACGAGATCAAAGCCTATCGCGCCGAAGCGGCCAAGAAATCCGACTTTGAGCGCACCGAGGTTGCCAAGGAAAAAACCGGTGTAAGACTCAGCGGCGTTGAGGCAATAAATCCCGTTAACGGAAAGCAGATCCCGATATTTGTTTCCGACTATGTTCTTATGACCTACGGAACCGGCGCCATAATGGCTGTTCCGGCACACGATACCCGTGACTATGAATTTGCCAAGGTCTTTGATCTTCCCATTGTGGAGGTTGTGGCCGGCGGAGATGTGGAAAAGGAAGCCTTTACCGACTGCGCCACCGGCAAAATGGTAAACTCGGGATTCTTAAACGGTCTTACGGTTGAAGAGGCTAAAAAAGCCATTATCGAATGGCTTGAAAAGGAAGGCGTGGGCGAGCCCAAGGTCAACTTTAAACTGCGTGACTGGGTGTTCTCCCGCCAGCGTTATTGGGGCGAGCCTATTCCTATCGTCCACTGCGACAAGTGCGGATATGTGGCGCTGCCCGAAAGTGAGCTGCCCCTTAAGCTTCCCGAGGTGGAATCCTACGAGCCTACCGACAACGGAGAATCCCCCCTTGCCAAGATAGACAGCTTTGTTAACACCACCTGCCCCCATTGCGGAGGCCCCGCCAAGAGGGAGACCGACACTATGCCCCAGTGGGCAGGATCGTCCTGGTACTTCCTTCGCTATTGTGATCCCCACAATGATAAGGAGCTTGCCTCAAAAGAGGCTCTCGATTACTGGACTCCCGTCGACTGGTACAACGGCGGAATGGAGCACACCACTCTCCATCTGCTTTACAGCCGTTTCTGGCATAAATTCCTTTACGACATCGGCGTTGTGCCCACCAAGGAGCCTTACGCCAAGCGCACCAGTCACGGTATGATTCTCGGTGAAAACGGAGAAAAAATGTCCAAATCCCGCGGCAATGTGGTCAATCCCGACGATGTGGTGAGGGACTACGGTGCCGACACACTCCGTCTTTACGAAATGTTTATCGGTGACTTTGAAAAGGCCGCTCCCTGGTCGACTTCCTCCATAAAGGGCTGCCGCCGTTTTGTCGAGAGAATATGGAACCTTCAGAACAACTTAAACGATGAGCCGGGTCATTCAAAGGCTCTTGAAAAAGCCCTCAACAAGACCATTAAAAAGGTTACCGAGGACATCGAGGAAATGAAGTTCAACACCGCCATCGCCGCGATGATGAGCCTTTTAAACGAGGCCGACAAGGCCGGAAGCATTTCCAAAGAGGATTATAAAACCATCATAAATCTGCTCAATCCCTTTGCACCTCACATTACCGAGGAGCTTTGGGAAATGCAGCAATTCGGCGGATTCTGTTCGCTGGCAGACTGGCCGGAATACGACGAAGCTCTTTGCACCGACAGCGAGGTAGAGATTGCCGTTCAGGTCAACGGAAAGCTGAGAAGCCGCATAACCGTGGCCGTCGACGCCGATCAGGATACAGTTCTTGCCGCCGCCAAGGCCGAGCAGAAGGTGGCCGACGAGCTTTTTGACGGAAACATTGTTAAGGAAATCTACATTAAAGGCAAACTGGTTAATATTGTTGTAAAAAAATGATATATAGCTATTGACAAACCAACCGGGTATGTAGTATAATGTGATTTGCACATAGTAGCAAATACCCCTGCCTGTGAGGCGGAGGGAGGGACATAAATGAGTCAGGTAAAAATTAAAGAGAATGAATCTCTGGAGAATGCTCTGCGTCGATTTAAGAGACAGACTGCGCGCGACGGCGTTATTCAGGAAGTGCGCAAGAGAGAGCATTACGAAAAACCTTCGGTAAAGCGTAAAAAGAAATCCGAAGCGGCTCGTAAACGCAAGTACAAATAAGCCGAAAGGCCTCGAGTGCTCACGCCCATTTGTCGGGCGTGGGCATTTGTCATTTTTTGCGGATTTTTCACCTTGTTTATTGACAAAATATGTTCGATTCTGTTATCATACAAGAGGTGTTGAAAGAGTATTATGTTATTGCTGTTGTAAACCAATTTTCCGACAAGGTGTGTCTGCCCGACGCAAATAGTGATAGGCCGGCATTATCGTTCATGAGGCCGGCATTGGGTTAATGAAAAAGTGCCCAAGCATCGGGAAAAAGCAAAAGTTAAAAAGTACCGTCAAAAACGGCTGTGAAAAATATCAGGAGGGCAAAATGAAAAAGATAATATCATTGATTCTTGTGATCACTATGCTGTTTATCGGCTCTGGTTTTGCGCAGGCCGAGGACATTCTCGGAGACGCCGACGGCAACGGGCGCATCTCTTCCAACGACGCCCTTGTGGTTTTGCAAAACACCGTTAAAAACAGAAGCGACAGTCTTTCAAACGCTGTGGCAGATGTGAACGGAGACGGAAAAATATCGGTGGCCGACGCATTTATGATTCTTCGTATGTGCGTCAAAAAAATCGTCATTTTCCCGAAACAGGACGGTCACGCCGCTCTTTCGGAGTTTATGAAGTTAAAAGGCGAGAAATACGGCCATGAAATGTTTTTTTTAAACGGCGTGTATGACGGACAAAGCTGCTCCTTGACCTTTAACGGCAAAAGCAATTCCTTTACCGTCAGCTATACCGCCTCGGGAACGTTCGGAAAGCTGGAATTTAAAAAGGACAGCGGCACTATAACCTCCCACGTTACAATGAGCGACAGCAGCGGTCAGACGGTTTGCTGGTGCCAGGGAGATGCCGACAAAAAAGCCTTTGACAAAAGCACGGTCATAAACGCCTCCCTTAACGATCACAAGGAAGGATATTCTCAGGACGACTATAACCGCTTGGCAACCGAAAACGCCGTTAAATGCATTGAGGTATTTGAAAAGATACTTGAAAACAGCGGCACCGGAATGAAGCCTTACAATTTCGGATTCGTTGGTTTCGGCGAGGGAAGATAGGGTTTTGTTGCCGGGAAAAGGTGCGTTTTAAAATCGGAATTCTCGGACCTCTTTGAAGTGAGGATCGCAATGGCATTGTTTCCGAAACGGAATTATAACAATTATAAAAATCCCCGCAGACGGCATACATTTACCGCCTGCGGGGATTTGAGTTTTGTCTTTTTTATTTGCGGAATATAGCGGGGCAATCAACAGGTCGGGGTAATTGTTCTGCGGGCCATCGGGGCAAATAATCTATGGAGCAATCGGTGATTTTGGAAAGTTAAAATATCATTGGATTATTATATCAGCCGATTACATATTGTACGATTATCATATCATATCGGCCGATGCGCGTCGGTCAGATCAATCCCACAGTTTTTCGGGATAAAGTCCCGAGTCGGTAAGCCTTGCGATGGCCGAGGAAACCTGTTCGCTGTCTTCCTTATATGTTACGCCGTACCATTTATCGTTGGTGGTCAGCACCGATATCTTCGCATAGCCGTCTTTTATGCATCTGTCGGCCGCTTCGGGAAGGAAAAATTCCGCCTTTAAGGGATTCTCGTGCTCTGCGGTTAAAAATTCTTTAAGTCCGCTGTCGAGGCGGTTGAAAAAGTCGGGAGTGAATCCCCAGAAATTCATGGATACCACCGAGTTTAAAGGCAGGGTCTTTATGCTGCCGTCGTCGTTTTCGTTTTGCACCGCATCTCCCGCTTTTGAAAGCTTTTTGTGTTCGCAAACCGACATAAGATTGCTGTTTTCATCAATTTCACAGATTCCTCTCGAAACGGTGCCGTTGTCGGTCAGGGTGTTTGAGAGAACGAATCCTGCCATACAGTAATTGACGCCTTGCTTTTTCTGAGAAAGGAAATCGTAAACAAGCTTGAAGGCAGCGGGACCGTAGTAATCGTCGGCGTTGATGACCGCAAAAGGCTCCTTTACAATGTCCTTGCAGCACCATACGGCGTGACCTGTGCCAAGGGGCTTTTCACGTCCTTCGATGCCCTTATATCCTTCGGGGAGAAGATCGGTGGACTGGAAAACATAATCGACCTGCATATTGCGGGCAACATTGTCTCCTATTTCGGATTTGAAAAGCTCGAGATTTTCTTTTTTTATGACAAAGACCACCCGGTCAAAGCCGGCACGCTTTGCGTCAAAAATGCTGTAATCGATGATTTTTTCCCCGTGTTTTCCGATTTTGGCAAGCTGTTTAAGTCCGCCGAAACGGCTTCCGAGGCCGCCGGCCATTATTATAAGAGTTGTATTGGGCATTTTTTTCGTTCCTTTGTTTTTTCTTCCATTTTAACACATTGCGTGAAAAAAGCAACAAAAATGTTTTTAATCCGCCGCCTGAAACCCGAAACACACGGCAGCGGAAAGGGGGACGAAGATGATGTATAAGCAGGTCGGACGGCGGCCGTCTGCGCCCGATGAAAATCGGCGTTTTTTGCGTATCAGTCAAAGGACGAAAAAATTTCCTTTGGACATGACCCCGGGGAATAGTTCCAACGGGAAATGTGGCCGCCATCGATGAAATAATGCAGCGGCTTCGGGGAATAGTCGGCCGAAAAGCAGTCGACGATAATCAGCTTTATCTTCATCTTATCCGGCAAAATATTTTTTATGAAAACCGAGGCCTGCGCCCCGGGAACGGCGTCGCTTTTAGGCTCGGCAAGTCCCGCAAGATTGGGGGTCAGCTCCACAAAGCTTCCGTAGCTTTCAACCGTTCTGATGATGCCCGAAACGGTCTGCCCGTTTTGAAAAAACGCGGCGTTTTGTTCCCAGGTGCCGAGAAGCTCCTTGTGGGAAAGGTTTATCTTTCCGTCGGGTTCTCTTGATTTTATGATTGCCTTGATGCTTTGCCCCACAAAAAAACGGTCGGCGGGATGAAAAATGCGGGATACCGATATGCAGTCGATGGACATAAGGGAGACAATTCCGCAGCCAATGTCGCAAAAGGCGCCGAAAGGCTCAAGATGGGTGATTTTGGCGTCGATGATGTCGCCGCAGGAGAGACTTTCTATGTAATTTTTCATACAAAGCTGTTGAGCGTTTCTTCTCGATAAAACCGCCAGCGGACGGCCGTCGCTTCCAACGGTTACGCCGGTTACGGTAAAGCATACAGGGTGGCTTACCCGGGAAATAAGGGCTATATCTCTGACCGTGCCTTCCTTTATTCCGATGGCGCCCTCCTCTCTCGGGATGATTCCTTTCATGGCCGGTAGGTCGACAAAAAGATTGTGGTTAAAATCGCAAAGGGATACCCTGCCTTCTAAGATGGTTTTCTTTGCCTCCGCCTCTTTAAGGCCTTCGGCGCTGCTTATCTTTTCCTTGTTGTCCGCCCTTTCGTATAAAATACCTTCGGGAAAAAATCTGTTCATATTATTTCTCCAATTCCTTTTTTTGAAATGTATATGAAATTTTGTTTATTTACATTCGTTTAATAAAAAAATATTTTCTTTTTGAGCTTTTTGTGGTAAAATATTATTATTACTTTTTATGCTTTGCGTGATGTTTCGGTCGGCGTATGACGCCGCCTGATTTTCCGCTAAAGCTTTGGGCAAGGACAGGGCTTGAAAAAGGCAAATGCCGAAAAACCGCAAAGCAAAAGACAAAAAATTCTCGGGAATGATTTTTTGAACATAGGAAAATTAAAAACAGAAGGATATGCCGCATTGGCTCCGATGGCGGGGGTGGCCGACCGCGCCTTCAGAGAGCTTTGTATGGGTTTCGGTGCAAGCTTTTGCATAGGAGAGCTGGCCTCGGCAAAGGGCATTTCCATGAATGATAAAAAATCGGCCGAGCTGCTTTTTGTGAGCGAAAACGAGCGTCCCATGGCTGTCCAGCTTTTCGGAAACGATCCCGAGACTATGGCAGCGGCGGCTCAAAAGGCTCTTGAATATTTCCCCGATTTTATCGATATAAATATGGGATGTCCCGCCCCCAAGGTCGCAAACAACAACGGCGGAAGCGGACTTTTGAGGGATCTCCCTTTGGCCGAAAGTATTGCAAAGGCGGTAATAAAGGCCGTCCCGCACATTCCTGTAACGGCAAAAATAAGAGCCGGCTGGAACGACAAAGAAATCGTTGCGGTCGAGCTTGCAAAACGTCTTGAACAGGCGGGCGTTTCCATGATAACCGTCCACGGACGGACGAGGGAACAGCAATATGCCCCGCCGGTCAACCTCAATGTCATTGCCGATGTCAAAAAGGCGGTGAGCGTCCCGGTGGTCGGAAACGGAGACATATTTTCGGCGAAGGACGCCGCTAATATGTTTGAGCAAACCGGCTGCGATATGGTTATGGTGGGAAGGGGAGCTATGGGCGCGCCCTGGATATTCCGTCAGATAAACACCTATCTTTCAGAAGGAAAGATGCTGCCGGATCCGCCCATTTCCCGCAAAATGGAGCTTATGTTAAGACAGGCAAGGCTTATGTGTGAGTATAAGGATCCCCGCGCGGCCCTGCTCCAAATGCGAAAGCACGCCGCCTGGTACATAAAGGGCATGAAGGGCGCGGCCGAGCTCAGAAAAAGAGCCTTTAAAATAACCGATATATCTGAGCTTGAAAGGCTGGCTTACGATATTGTTAAAGAGGAAAAGGAGTCTGTTTTATGAAAAAAATATCGGCAATTATAATGGCGGTGCTGCTTGCCGCAGCTCTTTGCTCCTGCTCTACCGATACCTATACCGAGAGCAGTAAATCGAAGAACTTTTTGCTTAAAAATGTCGAATCGGTCACACTGTCGGGGCCGGCAGCCCAAACCGGCGGAGACAACACCGTGGTTGTTCTCGATTCGCAAAATGGTCAGCAGTTTGTGGATTTTGTGGAAAAGGTCAAGGGCGAAAAGCTCGACTCTCTGCCTGACAGCCACTTTTTCGGCATGGCTCTTATGGTCTTTACAACCAAATACGGCGAGGAAATAAAGGCCTATCCCGCCAACGACGGCTCTAATTATATTCAGCTTTATTCCCTCAATCAAAATACCTGCAAATATCTCGAAATACCCGAGGAGGACATGAAGCTGCTTACGCAGGCTTTCGAAAACAACGGAATTTCGGTGAATTACGGGAGCTGACCGTCAAAAGCCGCCCGAAGCCCCGACCCCCGGGCAGAGGCTGCCTGACACGCTTCGGCCGTCGTTTTTTGCAGATGCGACATACTAAAAACCCGCTGCTAAAAAACAAAGAAACAAAAAAGATAATTTTTCGGCCTTAGTTGCACTCTTTTGTGCAACTAAGGTCCTTTTTCGTTTTTATATTTGTAAACAATTTTTTAAATGCTCTTGACTTTGTGCCAAAAGGTGCTACAATGTATTAGCACTCGGAGGAAAAGAGTGCTAAAAATGTTTGCTTAATACAATTTAGGAGGAATATATTATGAAAATTAAACCCTTGTCCGACCGCGTTGTTATCAAAATGGTCGAAGCTGAGGAAACCACCAAAAGCGGAATAATCCTTTCCGGCTCGGCAAAGGAAAAGCCCCAGGTGGCTGAAGTTAT
>CAJJNV010000031.1 GCA_905193225.1 uncultured Oscillospiraceae bacterium
ATAGCTAAAGCTTTTTTCCCACTGGCAGAGCCAGTGGTTGTCCTACGAAAACAAACCCCGCCGCCGAATTGCTTAAACGCTTCGGCGGCAGGGTTATTTAAGTATAAATTAAAGCGTCAGTCTTGTGCGGTCTGCGCACAAGTCTCCTCCGACTGCTCGATGACAGAGGTGCAGTGGGGACAGTGGGTGGCCTCAATGTCTATCTCGCTCTTACAGAAGGGACATTGCTTGGTGGTGGGCGCCTCCTCTACGGGCTTTTTTCTGAAATCGCGCAGGTTGTTTATGGTCCTGACAAGGGCAAAAATAACCAGCGCCATTATGAGAAAATTGATGACCGCCGTAACAAAAGAGCCATATGCAAAAACCGTTGCGCCGGCATCCTTGGCCGCCTGAAGAGAAGCGTATACCGTGCCGTTTTCGGCTCCTTCGGGAAGTTTGAGCACCAGAAACTGATCGGTGAAGTTGATTCCGCCTGTGGCAAGTCCCACAAAAGGCATAATTAAATCTTCCACAAGAGATTTGACTATTCCCTGAAAAGCGCCGCCGATTATAACGCCGACAGCAAGATCAATAACACTGCCGCGGTTTATAAACTCAGCAAAAGAGGCAAAAAAGCCTTTTTTCTCTGACATATTTCCTCCTCCAAACACAGAATGATGCCAAACAATCGACGGCAGGCGTCGGTTAGCTAAACAATAAAATCAATCGGCGGCGTTTTTAAGCTCGCCCGAGGCAATCTTGGCTTCCTCCTCATCGGTGCACATTCTGGCCACAACAACCAGCCGCGCATCGTCGGTAGCAGGGTTGCCGGTGGGATATGTGCAGGTCGAAAGGGTCAGCAAAACGCTGTTTTCGTCGATGGTCTCGCCGGTATCATAATACTTCCTGTCGGTCAGTTCCTTAAGATACTCGTCGAAATACTGCTGCTTATAAAACGGCTCCCGATAGTCGAAAGCGTTGCCGTACTCGGTGGTAAGATCAACCGTAAAGCAGGCGTATACCTTGAAATGGTGCTTTTGCCAAAGGGTGTTGAAGGAAATGAACGGATTCTGCTCGGCAAAGCTTTGATTCTTGTATCGATCGATGCCGGCAAGCATTGTGCCGTTGGCCATATGATGGCCGTAAATGACCAGGTTGTTGCTCAAAAAGCGGGGCAAAACGGTGGTTCTCGAATCGAGATACAACTCGCCCGCATCGGAATATTTTTTATCGAAATTGTGGTGAAGATAAAAGTTTATGTCCGGCTCGGTGTCGCCTTCGTAGACCTTGTCCTTACCGAGCATAACAATATTATCGGTTTTTGTTCCGGGAATTTTGAGCCAACCGATGGAATCGTCGTTCTCTTCATAGTATTGTTTCAGGGTTTTGCCGTTATAAAGGGTGGTGTCGTCCATTTCCGGCTCGGGTTCAGGCTCGGAAACGACCGAAACAGGCTCCGGCTCCGGCTCGGCCTTTTTACAGGACGAAAGGCAGGCCGTCACAAGCAAAACCGCCAAAACAAGCGAAACAATTTTTTTCATTTTATCACCGCAAGCTGTCTTTAAATTATTCCTCGGTTTCGTCCTCGTCGTCGACATATTCAAAGTTGAGCTCGGCTCCGCATTCGGGGCAGGTGATGATGTCGCCGTTTTCAAGGGCGTCAAGATCAAGCTCAAATTCGGCTCCGCACTTGGGGCAAACCGCACCGCCGTCGTCGCAGCAATCGCAGTCGTCATCATCGCAGCAGCCGCAATCGCACTCATCGCCGTAGAAATCCTCTTCAACATTGCCGAGGTCCTCGTCGATTTCGTCAACCTGAGCGGCAACATCGTCGACATATTCGCCGAGATCGTCAATCTCTCCGGCAAGATCGGAAAGAGCGTCTACCATAGCCATAATAAGCTTGTCTTTTTTGTCGTTCTGATCGAGGTCGATGCTGTCGGCCATACCTTTTATATATGCCATTTTTTCGGATAAAGTCATATTATTTACCTCCCTAAATATCGGTTATGGGTCAATCGGTTTGCGGATTAAATCGGCCGCAAATTATATCTGACGCAAAGCGGTTTTCAGCGCCGCGTTATTGTGCGCCAAACCGTGTTAATGTGTTTTATGCGCGCTCCATATACTCGCCGGTGCGGGTGTCAACGCGTATCATATCGCCCTCGTTGATGAAGATGGGTACGCGGATCTCGGCACCGGTTTCGAGGGTGGCGGGCTTGGTAACGTTGGTGGCGGTATCGCCTCTGACGCCCGGCTCGGTTGCGGTAACCTGAAGCTCAACGAATGTGGGAGGCTCGACGCCGAAAACCTTGCCCTTATAGGAGAGAACGCGGCAGATCATATTTTCCTTAACGAATTTGAAGTTGTCGCCGAGCTCGGATTTTCCGATGGGAACAAGCTCAAAGGTCTCCTGATCCATAAAGTAGTAGAGATCGCCGTCGGAATAGGAATATTCCATTTCCTTGCGCTCAATGTAGGCGGTGGGAAATTTGGCGGTGGGGTTGAAGCTGGTTTCGACCACTGCACCGGTAATAACATTCTTATACTTGGTGCGGACGAATGCGGCGCCCTTTCCGGGTTTTACATGCTGAAACTCGACGACCTGGTAAACACCGCCGTCCATTTCAAAAGTAACGCCGTTTCTGAAATCTCCTGCTGTTATCATTTTTTATACCTCCGAAAAATTGTTTGTGTTTTTCTCTGTTGCTTAATGCCTGTACTCTTTAAAGCAGGGACAAATCGGTTTATCGGCTTATCCCTGCTATATAATACAGAATTTTTCTATGCCTTATCGGCTTATGCCTTGTCGGCGCTGCCGAGAACGCTTACGAGCTTGTGGGAAACCACCTTTTCGATCTCGTCTCTTCCCTCTCCGAGATACTGGCGGGGATCGAAATGGCCGGGATTCTCTGCAAAGTGGCGACGGATTCCGGCGGTCATTGCAAGACGAAGATCGGAATCGATGTTGATTTTGCAAACAGCCATGGAAGAAGCTTTTCGGAGCATTTCCTCAGGGATGCCGATGGCGTCGGGCATCTCTCCGCCGAACTTGTTGACAATGGCGATGTGCTCCTGAGAAACCGAGGAAGCACCGTGAAGCACGATGGGGAATCCGGGAAGAAGCTCGGAAACCTTTTCGAGAATGTCGAAACGGAGCTGGGGCTTCTGGCCGGGCTTGAATTTATATGCACCGTGGCTTGTGCCGATGGCAATGGCAAGTGAATCAACGCCGGTACGGCTGACAAAGTCCTGAACCTGCTCGGGCTTGGTATAAGAAGCGTCCTCTGCAGAAACGCTGACCTCATCCTCAACACCGGCAAGCTGTCCGAGCTCACCCTCGACGGTGACGCCGAATTTATGGGCATAGTCGACCACCTTTTTGGTAACGGCAATGTTTTCCTCATAGGGAAGGCTGCTTCCGTCGATCATAACTGAGGTGAATCCTCCGTCGACACATTCCTTGCAGGTCTCGAAATCGGGACCGTGGTCAAGATGAAGGGCTATGGGAAGGCCGGTTTCCTTTTCTGCGGCCTTGACCATTGCAAGCAGGTAATCGTGGTGGGCATATTTTCTTGCGCTGGCCGACACCTGGAGAATTACGGGGGCGTTGTGCTTTTTGCAAGCCGCGATAACTCCCTGCACTATCTCCATATTGTTAATGTTGAAAGCACCGATAGCATAGCCGCCTTCATAAGCCTTTTTAAACATTTCGGTTGTATTAACAAGTGGCATTTAAAATTCCTCCAATATTTTAGTTACAGCTTATTATACAACTTCAGCGATTTTTTTACAAGGGCTAAATCGGTTTTTTATTATATTTTATTAAAAAAACGCCATATTCAGCCGACAAAAGGTCTTTTTTGCGGAAAATCTCTTGAATTTCCTTTTGATTTCAAAAAAGTTACGGCCATTTTTCGGAGCATTTTTCCACCGTATCACAGCGTACAATTCCTTTCCGCAAAAGGACTTCTTGCCTTTGGCAAAAATCACCGAACATTTAAATTTTTCTTAAAAAGGTCTTTACAAAGCCGGCAAAAAGTGTTATAGTGCAATTACAAAACAGAGTAAGACGGCGCGCGTGGATTTTTCCGACAGTGCTTTGTGAACGGGGAGTTGTCACAGGGACGAATGGCTTCGGCCGGCGGTGCGTAGTCTGCATCCCGCTGTGAATATCCCCTGCACTTCCCCTTTTTTCGGCAGAGTGATAGTCACTCTCTGGAGAAAGGAGTTTTTTATTTTGAAAGAAAAAAGCAAAGCAAACATCAAAAAACTTGTGACCCTGTCGCTGCTCATCGCACTGCAGATAGTGCTGTCGAGATTTCTGTCGCTGCAGGCATGGAACCTGAAGATAGGATTCGGATTTGTACCGGTAGTCATTGCCGCCACACTTTTCGGTCCAATCGAAGCGGCAGCCGTGGGAGGCATATCCGATCTTCTCGGAGCGCTGATCTTTCCCATCGGGGCATATTTCCCCGGTTTTACATTTACGGCGGCTCTCATCGGTGTGGTTTTCGGACTGCTTTTGAAAAACCGACCCGATTTCCTTAAAATACTGCTCGCCGTGGTCGTTTCCCAGGGAATATGCGGACTGCTTATAAACACCCTCTGGATATCCATACTTTATAAAAGTCCCTATTTCGGCGTTATGGTCTCCCGCCTTGCACAGATCGGCATTATGACGGCGGCCGAGCTTATCATTGTGCCCATTATTGTTGCCGCTAAGGATCGCATATGCGCGGCGGTAAAAATAAGCTGAAGGATATACTGAAAAGAAAAACCGACAAACCCTGCCGCTTAGACAACATAAAAAGCCGCCCGCTCGGAAATTTTCCGAACGGACGGTTTTTTTCAGCCGTCTTTTGGTTTTTTAATTGCCGGCATTACAGCTTTGTTCGATAACCTCGTTTTTATCGGTCACATAAACCGCATCAAAGCTCACGGTTTTTTTTGAAAACTCGGCCGCCCTGTCCGCTCCCGCCGCAAAAACCGCCGTCGAAAGGGCATCGGCGTAAAGCCCGCTTTGACACGCTATCGTAACCGAGCGAAGCCCCGTATCTGCGGGATAGCCGGTTTTGGGGTCGAGAATGTGGTGATACTTATGTCCGTTTTGTTCAAAATACCGCTGATAATCCCCCGATGTTACAAAGGCCTGTTTGCCGACCGAATAAAGCATTTTGACATATCCGTTTCGGTCGTCGGGATCGGTAACGGCCACACTCCAATCCTTTCCCGAGGGATTTTTTCCAAAGGTCAGCACATTCCCCCCGAGAGAAATCACCGCGCCCACCGGCTGTTCCTTTTCAAGTATTTCAAAAAGACGGTCGGTGGCATAGCCCTTTGCGATTGCGCCCACATCGATTTTTGTATCAAGGGGTTTTTTAAGCACATTTCCCTCAAGGCTCAGCTTTTCATATCCCACTGTTTTAAGGGCAGTGTTTATCTCGTCCCCCGACGGAAGATAATACTCCTTATCTCCCGAAAAGCCCCACAGCTCGGTCAGTGCGCCGACCGTTATGTCAAATGCACCGTCGGTAGCCTTCGACAGCTCTATGGAGCTTTTTATGATGTATGCCATTTCATCCGAAAGCTCGATCTGCTCGCTTTGATTGATTTTTTCAAGCTGGCTGTTTTCCCCGTCGGGAGAAAGAAGTGCATCAAGGCGCTGTATCTCCCGCCTGCATTTTTCGGAAACATCCGCTGAATTTTTGCCATATACCGTAAAGGTCATATATGTGTCCATTGCAAAAATGGTATCCTCGGTCTTTTTATCCTGCCCTTTGCAGCAGCAGAGCGACAGACACAAAGCCAGCGCCATCACTGCAGCTGCCGCTCTTTTGACAAGCCCTTTTGCAAAGATTCTTTTGAAAACTCCCGTTTTTGCCGAACAACCTTTTGCACAGACCTTTTCTGCAAAGTCATTTTTTGTACAGGCCTTTTCTACGCACACGTTTTTTTCACGGGCCTTCTCTGTGCGGCCTTTTTTTTCGCAGATCACCTTTGTGCAGGTTATTTCGTCAATGTTTTTTTTCATACGGCCGCTTCTCATATAACAATCCCGCCGCCCACGGAAATGACCTGCCCGGTCACAAAGGAGCTTTCTTTTTCGCAAAGATAGTATATAAGATCGGCAGCCTCGTCTGCCCTTCCTATTCTGCAAAGAGGGGTCTCGTCGCAAAGGTCGGCAATGTCATCCTTTGTGAGATTTGAATTCATATCGGTATCTATAACCCCGGGGCAAACGCAATTGACCCTTATTCCGCTTGGCCCGAGTTCCTTTGCAAGAGCCTTTGTAAGGCCGATAACTGCACCTTTTGTGGCCGAATAGACCGCCTCGCAGGAACCGCCTACCTGCCCCCACATAGATGAAACGGTAACGATATTTCCGCTTTTTTGTTTTATCATCTGCTTTGCAGCGCATTTCAGGGTTAAAAACGCACCTTTAAAATTAACATCGCACACACGGTCAAACTGCTGATCGGTTATGTCGGTGAAAAGGGACGCCTGAGAAATCCCCGCATTTGAAACGACGGCATCCACCCTGCCCCATTTTTCCACAACCGCATCAAAAAAGCTTTCGACCTCATCGGCCTTTGAAACATCGCATTTAACGGCCGTTACATCGGGAAATTTTTCGGTGATTTCCTTTGCCGCTTTGTCGTTCTTTTCATAGCAAAACGCAACCTTATATCCTTTTTGAGCGAATTTCTCAACCGACGCCCGTCCGATTCCTCTCGAGCCTCCGGTTATAACCGCAACCTTATTCATATGATCACCTCGTTTTTTTGTTACATCAAAGCACGGGTTACTTAAGCAACTTGTTACTGTTTCTGTTTATAATTTATATTTTACACAATCTCCCGCTTTTTTTCAATATATTATTTTTGCACCAAATATTCCTTTGAGTTATTACAATTTTGTTACATTTCATTGATTTTTTCATCTTATTATGTTATACTATTACACCGAGATGAAAAAATTAGGAGTGAAATTATGTCCAAATACTCCCTTGCGGTGGATATAGGAGCCAGCAGCGGACGGCTCATTCTCGGCACCGTGGAAAACGGAAAAATAATTACCGAGGAGATTCATCGCTTTAAAAACGGCATTGAAAAACAGGGTGAGCATTTTTGCTGGGACATTGCGCATCTTTTTGATGAAATAATTGTCGGAATGAAAAAATGCGGCGACGCCGGCAAGATTCCCGACACCATCGGAATCGACACCTGGGCCGTTGATTTTGTGCTTGTAGACCAAAACGGAGATGTTGTGGGACAGACGGTTGCCTACCGCGACGATCGCACCAAAGGTATGGACGAACATCTTGCAAACTACATTTCCGAGGAGGAGCTTTACGCCCGCACGGGAATTCAAAAACAGCTTTTCAACACCATCTATCAGCTTCTTTATCTTAAAGAAAATCATCCCGAACAGCTTGAAGCAGCCGACAGCATGCTTCTTATCCCCGATTATCTAAACTTCCGTTTGTGCGGCGAAAAATTTGCCGAGTACACAAACGCCACCACCACACAGCTTGTCAGCCCGGTAACAAGAAACTGGGACTTTGACCTTATAAACCGCATCGGTTTCCCCGAGCACCTTTTTAAGGATATACGCGTTCCCGGCACGGTCATCGGACAGCTGACCGAAGAAATTGCCGAAAAAGTGGGATACAACTGCAGCGTTTTACTTCCCGCAACACACGATACCGGCTCGGCGGTCGTAGCCGTTCCAAGCGACAGCAACGACACCTTATACATAAGTTCAGGCACATGGTCGCTTATGGGCACCGAAAACGAGGCCTCCGACTGCACCGAGCAAAGCCGTCTCGCCAACTTCACAAACGAGGGCGGTTATCTTTACCGCTACCGTTTTCTTAAAAACATAATGGGGCTGTGGATGATACAGTCGGTCAAGAAGGAGCTGCACGATAGATTTTCCTTCGACGACCTTTGCGAAGCGGCCGCCAAATCCACCATTGCTTCCACAGTCGACTGTCAGGACGGCAGATTTTTAAAGCCCGACAGTATGATGAAGGAAGTGGTTGAAGCCTGCCGGGAATCGGGACAGGAGGTGCCGCAGAATCCCGGAGATGTGGCTGCGGTTATTTACAACAGCCTTGCCCGCTGCTACGCCGAAACGGCCGCCCTTTTGGAGGAGCTTACCGGAAAAAAATTCAGCGCCATAAACATTGTGGGCGGCGGCTCAGGAGACCCTTACCTCAACAAACTTACGGCCATATATTCCGGCAGAGATGTGCTGGCAGGGCCTAAAGAGGCCACGGCTCTGGGCAATCTCATTGTGCAGTTTATAACCCTTGGGCAGTTCAAAGACCTCTTTGAAGCGCGCAAATGCGTTGCAGAGTCTTTTGAAATAAAAAAATATTCCTTAAAGGAGACTAACGATTAAATGAACATAGACCAGAGATACCAATCGGCAAAGGAAATGTATGCGACCGTCGGCGTCGACACCGATGCGGCCATAAAAGCGCTGGACAAGATTCCCGTATCGATGCATTGCTGGCAGGGCGACGATCTTGTTGGATTTGAAGGAAAAGCTTCTTTAAGCGGCGGAATACAGACCACCGGCAACTATCCCGGCAAGGCCTTCGGCCCCGATCAGCTTATGGCCGATCTTGATAAGGCATATTCCCTCATTCCCGGAAAGCACCGTTTGAATCTCCACGCCATTTATGCTATATTTGAGGACGGCGAGGCCGTCGACAGAGACGCTCTCGAGCCCAAGCACTTTAAAAGGTGGGTGGAATACGCAAAGGAAAGAGATTTAGGCCTCGATTTTAACCCATCCTTCTTCTCCCATCCCCTTTCGGAAAACGCCACCCTTTCAAGCGAGGACGAGAATATACGCAAGTTTTGGGTAAGACACGGTATTGCCTGCCTTAAAATTGCCGAATATTTTGCAACCGAGCTTGGCAAGCCCTGCAGCATAAACTACTGGATTCCCGACGGATTTAAGGACATTCCCGCCGACCGTATGGCCCCCAGAGCCCGCCTTAAAAAATCCTTGGACGAGATTCTCGCCACCCCTTATGATAAAAACAAGGTCATCGTAACGGTGGAATCCAAGGTTTTCGGCATAGGCTTTGAAAGCTACACGGTAGGTTCTCACGAATTTTATATGAACTATGCCGCCAAGAACGGCATTCTCTGCCTGCTTGACAACGGCCATTTCCACCCCACCGAGCAGGTTGCAGATAAAATTTCTTCTATGCTTCTTTTCGCCGACAAGGTTGCTCTTCATGTTTCCCGTCCGGTAAGATGGGACAGCGACCATGTGGTGCTGTTAAACGACGATACAAAGGAAATAGCCAAGGAAATCGTTAACTGCGGTCCTGAAAAGGTGGTTCTCGCCCTGGATTTCTTCGATGCAAGCATAAACCGCATATCTGCCTGGGTGGTAGGTATGAGAAATATGCAAAAGGCGTTGCTTCTTGCCCTTCTCTCCCCCGCCGACACCATGAAAAAGCTTCAAAACGACCGCCGCTTTACCGAGCTTATGGCCCTTAACGAGGAGCTTAAAATGTATCCCGCAGGAGATGTGTGGAACTATTACTGCGAACAGCACGGCGTTCCCGCAAAGGACGACTGGATCAAAGAAATGCTTGACTATGAGAAAAAGATTTTAGAGGAGCGCAAATAATGGCTATCGAAAACGCAGAATTCTTCAAAGGATTTATCAGAATGGCCGACGACGGCTGGCAGCAGGGCTGGCACGAGCGCAACGGCGGAAACCTTTCCTATCGCATAAAAGCCGAGGAGATTGAGGAAATCAAATCCGATCTTGATTTTTCGGGGAAGTGGAAGGATATCGGCACATCGGTGCCCGATCTCTGCGGAGAGTTCTTCCTTGTTACGGGAAGCGGAAAATATTTTCGCAACGTTATTCTCGATCCCGCCGACAGCATCGCCGTTATCGAGGTCGACGGAAAGGGCGAAAAATACCGCATATGCTGGGGTCTTGTAAACGGCGGCCGTCCCACAAGCGAGCTGCCCACACATCTGATGAATCACGAGGTCAAGAAAAAGCTGACAAACGGACGTCACAGGGTCATCTATCACGCCCACACTACCAATGTCATTGCTCTGACCTTTGTGCTCCCCCTTGACGATAAAGTATTCACCCGAGAGCTTTGGGAATCGGCCACTGAATGCCCGGTCGTTTTCCCCGACGGAGTGGGCGTCGTTCCCTGGATGGTGCCCGGCGGCAGAGACATCGCCGTCGCCACCGCAAAGCTTATGGAAAAATATGATGTGGCCATCTGGGCACATCACGGAACCTTTGCCTCCGGAGAGGATTTTGATTTGACCTTCGGCCTTATGCACACGGTGGAAAAAGCTGCCGAAATTCTGGTTAAGATCCGTTCGATGGCAAACAATAAATTACAGTCCATAACAGCCGACGATTTCAAAAAGCTGGCTGTGGAATTCGGGGTAACACTTCCCGAAGAATTTTTATTCTAATTATATTTTCAGGAGCGTGGTTTTTATGGCAAACAAATTTGTTCTCAACGAAACCTCTTATCACGGTGCAGGCGCGATAAACGCCATACCCGAAGAGATCAAAGGCAGAGGCTTTAAAAAGGCTTTTGTGTGTTCGGATCCCGATCTTATTAAGTTCGGCGTAACCGGCAAGGTTACCGACCTTCTCGACAAAGCGGGCATCGAATACAAGCTCTATTCAGACATCAAAGCCAATCCCACCATCGAAAACGTTCAGCACGGCGTTGAGGAATTTAAGGCGGCAGGTGCCGACTGCATCGTCGCCATCGGCGGAGGCTCTTCCATGGACACTTCAAAGGCCATCGGAATAGTCATTGCCAATCCCGAGTTTTCCGACATTCGCTCGCTTGAAGGCGTTGCGCCCACAAAGCACCCCTGCGTGCCCATCATCGCCGTTCCCACCACCGCCGGCACCGCCGCCGAGGTCACCATCAACTATGTTATCACCGATGTGGAGAAAAAGCGCAAGTTTGTATGCGTCGACGCTCACGACATTCCGGTGGTTGCCGTTGTCGATCCCGATATGATGTCCTCTATGCCTAAAGGCCTTACCGCCGCAACCGGTATGGACGCACTGACCCATGCAATCGAGGGTTATATCACCAAGGGTGCCTGGGAACTTTCTGATATGTTCCACATCAAGGCCATTGAGATAATTGCAAGATCTCTCCGTGCCGCCGTTGCAAACGAAAAGGACGGCAGAGAGGGTATGGCTCTCGGTCAGTATGTGGCCGGAATGGGATTTTCCAATGTGGGACTGGGCGTTGACCATTCTATGGCACACACCCTTTCGGCATATTACGACACTCCCCACGGCAAGGCCTGCGCCATTCTGCTTCCCACAGTTATGGCATACAATGCTCCCTGCACCGGTGAAAAATACCGCGACATTGCCATTGCAATGGGCGTTAAGGGCGTTGAAAGTATGAGCCAGGAAGAATACAGAAAGGCCGCTGTTGACGCTGTTCGTCAGCTTTCGGAGGATGTAGGCATTCCCACCACCCTCAAGGGCATTGTCAAGGAGGAGGACATTCCCGCTCTTGCACAGTCGGCTTACGACGACGCCTGCCGCCCCGGCAACCCCAGAGACACCAGTGTCGAGGATATCATCGAGCTTTATAAGTCGCTTATGTAATTTCTCTTTTGTAATGCCGGACGGGCTGTAATCTGCTTTTGCAAACAGAACTTGCCGAATAAAAAAACAAACCCTTTCGCAAAAACCTTAACGGTTCTTTGCGGAAGGGCTTTTATTTTATATGTTTTTTAAATCTCTGCTCGGCTTACCGTCCTTTTTGCTTTAAAAAGCAAGCCTTTTCAAAGGTTCTTTTTTTACGCACCTTTTAAGCACAGGACTTTTGCCCGCCGTTTTATGCCCGAGCGCCCTGCAGCTCGCCTTTTTGCAAATTATCGCTTTGCCTGTCGGTGTTTTTCTGCTTGGGCTTGGCCTCTCCGATGGTTTTTTTAATGGCCACACCGTCGTATAGTTTTTTGACCTGCACCTTGCCGAAAAATTTCTTTTGGCAGTTTTTGCAGTAGAAATCGGCCGTAAAATATCGGTTTTTAAACCGCCATTTGGTGGTCTTGCGGATGTACCCGTCGCATTTCGGACACTTGAATTTTAAATCGGCCGGCTCGATATTTTCGTCGCTCACCTCTGAAATAATGTAATTCTTAAAGGCCAAACGATCGTAAAAATCGGTGCCTCTCGTGTCGAAAACATAATCATCAAAGCGCTCGGCATCATAGCACTGCTTAAAAATTCTTGCGCAAAGGAAACTGTCTCCCTTGGCGCGGTGAAAATCTATGTCGCCGCTGTAGCTGCCCATAAGCTCGGCTGCATGGGAAAGTCCCAGCTGAGCCGATTCGTCAAGCTCAAGATGATTTTGAACATACTTCTGAAGGTCGGCATAGTAGTATAAAAACGGAATGGTGTCCTTTCCCACAAAGCTTTTGCAGTTGTCAACCAGCACATGCAGGTCGGTGTTGCTCCAGGTCATTATAAGGCTGTCTTTTCCCGCCCAGTCTGTAAATTCCTCAAGCACATCGGCAAAATCCTCCCCTTCTCTGAGAAGGTCGTCGTTTGTGATATGGGTCAGCTCCTTGACCTTTCCTCTGAGCCGCTTTGTAAGGCGGGAACGGACGAATTTCTGAAAATCGTCCACTACATCAAGGTTTTTGTCAAGCTTAACTGCGCCAAATTCGATTATCTCGTTTATAAAACGCGATTCTTTGGAAAAATAGGCCGTATTCCATTCGAGATCGAGTATAATTATCGTCATAAAGCTTCCTTTATCGTGCTTAATTGTAATTGCCGCGCTTATTGTGCGTTGTTTTTACGGTTTTCGGCCTTAAGGCGCTGTTCCTTGTTGAGGATTGATTTGCGAAGGCGCAGCGACTCGGGAGTGACCTCAAGATATTCGTCGTCCTTAAGGAATTCGAGGCACTGCTCAAGGCTCATATTAACAGGCGGAACAAGGCGCAGTGCATCGTCCGATCCGGAAGCACGGGTATTTGTCAGATGTTTTTTCTTGCAGACGTTGCAGACAATGTCGTCACCCTTGGGGCTCTCTCCGACAATCATTCCTTCGTAAACCTCAACGCCCGCTCCCACAAAAAGACGGCCTCTGTCCTGGGTATTGTAAAGTCCGTATGCGCTGGTTTCTCCCGTTTCAAAGGAGATTATAGACCCGCTTTCACGCTCTTCAATGTCGCCCTTGTAAGGCTCAAAGCAGTCAAAAACGTGGTTCATAATTCCGTTGCCGTTGGTGGCGGTCAAAAACTGGGGACGGTATCCCATAAGGCACCTTGCTGGTATGCGGAATTCAATATGTGTCATTCCGCCGTCTCTTGTGCCCATATTTATCATTTCAGCCTTTCTGGCACCCAGTTTTTCCATAACCGGTCCCACATATGCCTCGGGTACCTCCACCATCAATATTTCGATAGGCTCAAGTTTCTCGCCGTTTTCGCCGGTTTTGTAAATGACCTTGGGGCGGGATACCTGGAATTCATATCCCTGGCGGCGCATGGTTTCGATGAGTATCGAAAGGTGAAGCTCACCGCGTCCCGATACCTTGAAGGTATCTGCCGAATCGGTTTCCTCAACCTTTAAGCTGACGTTGGTTTCGACCTCCTTGAAAAGGCGGTCGCGTATATTTCTCGATGTGACGAACTTGCCTTCCTTTCCGGCGAAGGGGGAATTGTTTACCATAAAGTTCATGGAAACGGTGGGCTCGTCTATCTTGACAAAGGGCATGGGATCGGGATGCTCCGGATCGCATATGGTGTCTCCGATGTTGATGGCGGTAAGGCCGGCGATGGAAACCAGATCTCCGGGGCCTGCAATCTGCACCTCCGACCGTTTAAGCCCCTCGAAGGTATAGAGTTTTATGATCTTGGCCTTTGTGACCGCATCGGAATCGTTTCGGCAAAGGACAACCTGCTGACCCACCTTAAGCTCACCCTGCTCAACCCTTCCGACGCCGATTCTGCCGACATACTCGTCATAGTCGATATTGGAAATGAGGGCCTTTAAGGGAGCCTCGCGGTCGCAGTCGGGTGCGGGAATTTCCTTTAAAATGGTGTCGAAAAGGGGACGGAGATCGTCCTTCATATCGTCGGGAGAAAGGCCGGAAGTGCCGTCTCTGCCCGATGCATAAACCACCGGGAAATCAAGCTGATCTTCCTCGGCGTCAAGTTCGATAAACAGATCGATGACCTCGTCCACAACCTCTGCGGGTCTGGCGCCCGGGCGGTCGATCTTATTGACAACGACAATGGCCTTTTTGCCCAGCGCAAGGGCCTTTTTAAGCACAAAGCGGGTCTGAGGCATACATCCCTCAAAAGCATCCACGAGCAGCAGCACACCGTCCACCATCATAAGGATGCGTTCGACCTCGCCGCCGAAATCGGCATGGCCGGGAGTGTCGACAATGTTGATTTTAACACCGTTATAGTGCACGCCCGTGTTTTTGGAAAGGATGGTTATTCCCCTTTCCCTTTCAAGGTCGTTTGAATCCATAACACGCTCTGCCACCTGCTCGTTCTGGCGGAATATTCCGCTTTGGGCAAGCATCTGATCCACAAGGGTGGTCTTGCCGTGGTCAACGTGGGCGATTATGGCTATGTTTCTTATGTCTTCTCTTTTCTGCACAACTATTCCTCTAATCATCAAAAATACATCTTATTATATACCGTTATACATTTCTTTGCAATATGAAATTATTAAAAACCTGAATTTTTCGACAAAAAAGCGTGACATCGCCGCAAAATCAGGCCTTTGCACGGTAAAATCAAGTATCCGCCCAAGCATCTGCGCGGTTTTATCCGGCCGTTTTGCGCAAAATAGACAGATAAAGCGCCGTTAAAAACAGCCTATGCAAAAACCACAGGCTGTTTGAAACATATCGGATTGTTTAGATTGTGCGTATCAAAAAACAACAGCCATAAGACCGGCCGTCATCAGACTGCACAAGCAACCGTAGCCGCTGCAACTCGGTACAACCGGTCGTCATCAGACTGCACATTAAACCGTAAACGCTGTCAATTCGCACAGTGCGGCAGGCATTTTCCGCCGCACCTGACTTACCCCTTTATGCTCATCAGGAATTTTGCGAAAAGTACTTTTTAATGTTCTCGGCTGCCGCCATGTTCATTCCGGTAACCTTTGAAAGCTGTTCTACCGATGCAGCCTTGATTTTTTCGATGCTTCCCATTTCCTTTAAAAGATTTTTTGCACGGGTCTTTCCGATGCCCTCGATTTCGGTCAAAGAGGATGAAAAGGCCTTTTTGGAACGGCGGGAACGATGGTATTCAATAGCGAATCGGTGAACCTCGTCCTGAATCTGCGTTATTAGGGTAAAAACCTGACGAATGGCCTTTATCTGAATTTCTCCGTTTTCGGAAACAAGCGCACGGGTTTTGTGATGGCCGTCCTTGACCATTCCGAAAATCGGAAGGCTGATGTTCATTTGCTCCATCACCCTTTTGACCGCCGAAAGCTGTCCCGTTCCGCCGTCGAGAAGTATCAGATCGGGCAGTTTTCCAAAGCCCTCGGTGTATTCGCCCTTTGGATTCTTTATGCCGTTTGCCGCACAGCCCAAATTTCCTGCATCGTCACCGTTTCCCGTGCTGCCTGCCGTGCTGCCTGCCGCAGCGTCTGTCACGATGTCATTTGCGCTGTCGGCTACATAGCCACTGATCATACTGCCTTTTACACGATTGGCCGCATTGCCGTCGGTCGCATCGCATTTCACCCGGTCGGATGCAAGATCGACAGCATCTTTTTGCTCGTTAAGCTTCTTATATTCGGAAAATCTGCGGGAAATCACCTCGGCCATAGAGGCGTAATCATCCTGCCCCGAAAATGACTTTATCTTAAAACGCTTGTATGCCCTTTTAAGTGGCTTTGCGTCCTTAAAAACCACCATTCCGGCCACATTTTCGTCTCCCGCAGTGTGGGAAATGTCGTAGGATTCGATATACCGCGGTGTACTTTCAAGGCCGCACAGCTTTGCCAGCTCATCCAGCACCGCCGTCTGCCGCCCGGTTTTTCCCGAGAGCATAACAAGCCGCTCACGTGCGTTTTTCCTGCACATATTAACAAGCTCAAGCTGTTCTCCCCGCTGCGGACAATGAACCGTGATGCTTTTTCCGCTCTTTTCGCAAAGCCACTTTTCCAGCAATTCTCCGTCCTCAGGGTATACATCCACCGTTACCTGTTTTGGAATTTCCCTTTGCAGAGAATAATACTGAAGTATGAAATCGGCACGGGTCTGAGCATTATCGGGGAGCGTATCAAACAAAAATTCCTCCCGGTCGAAAAGCTTTCCGCCATCAAAGCGGAAAACCTCAAAGCAGCTTTTTGCAGGGGAGGTTTCAAAGGCTACAACGTCTTGATTTTTGACCTTTGAAGCCACAATATGCTGCTTTTCATTCATATTTCTAATGGCGGTTATGCGGTCGCGAAGTCTCGCCGCCCGTTCAAATTCCAAATTTTCGGCCGCCGTTTCCATATCCCGCTCAAGTTTTTCAAGCACATCGGCAGTATTCCCCTTTAAAAACTCCACCGCCCGGGCAGACAGTGCCTCATATTCCGACGCAGAAATTTTCCCGGCACAGGGAGCGCAGCATATCCCGATGGAATAGTTAAGACAGGGGCGGGATTTTTTATAGTCGTCGGGAAATTTTTTTGAACATCTCGGTAGAGTGAAGGTCTTGCAAACCTCATCCACCGTGTTTTTGGTCACAAATCCCGAGGTAAAGGGACCGAGATATGTCGCCCCGTCGTTTATCTTCTGAACCTCGGAGGTAATTCTCCTGAAAGGAGGTTTGGTTATTTTGATATAGTGATAGCCCTTGTCATCCTTTAAAAGGATGTTGTATTTTGGCATATTCTGTTTAATGAGTGAGGCCTCAAGCACAAGGGCCTCAAACTCGGTGGTACAGACGATATATTCAAAATCATATACGTTGTCGACCATTTTCTGAACCTTCGGCAGATGATCGGCACCTGCGCGGAAATACTGACTCACGCGGTTTTTAAGCTTTTTTGCCTTTCCCACATAAATGATTTTTCCGCTTTTGTCGTGCATTATATAAACGCCGGGGAAAAGGGGCAGCGACAAGGCCTTTTTGCTTAAAATGTCCAACCTTTCGTTCATTCTTTTTGCCCCTTTCTTTGTATAATAGCGTCTTTGAATTTAAAAATAATATCGGTGATAGAATTTGAAAAAAGAACTTAAAATATGCGCCCTGATAATTTGCTTTTGCGCTTTTCTCGGCCTTGCGGGAATGTTTATTGCCGACAACAACACCCGAAAAACGGGATTTAACGACAGCACGCCGTCATTCAGCTTTAAAATAAAATCAGATAAAGTCCGTATAATTGTGTAAAAGTAAAAAGGCCATATAACAGTCCTTTTACGGTACAATGTTTTTAACGACAAAAACATACCCAGGAGGACTTTTACATGACCCAAGTACATTTTACA
>CAJJNV010000032.1 GCA_905193225.1 uncultured Oscillospiraceae bacterium
CTTGTTCTTATGGGGTCAGACCAGTAATACTCGAAATATTGCACCTCATCCATTTCTGCCATGCGGTATATCTGTTCTTTATTCACCATAACAAATACACCATCTGCCCACCAAAGCTTTATTATCCGATCCTGTTCGGTCAAGCCTATTTTATCCATAAAATCAGACTGCATTTTTTTATAAGTATCCTTCATGAACAAATAACAAAAATCGTCATGTTCATCGGCAAAGCCCTCACCGTCTTTTTCAAGTTCCTTTTCCCACGCCTTTTCAGCTTGACTTTTTATTTTATCATAATCGATAAAAGCCACCAACACCCCAAATTTACCATCCGGTATCCGTTCCATTATATCAAACAACTGCTTCCCAATTTTTTCTTCAGGCGTCTTTTGCGTTTCGGCCGAGGCTGCCTGAAGGGGGCACAAAAGCAGCACGACTGCCAGCAGCAGGCTTATTATTCTTGTCTTTTTAGCAAACATAATTTATACCTCCGTTTGTTTGTTTATATGTTTTATAATTCTATATTTGAATTATATTTTCTTTTTCGGATTTTTCTTTTTTCGTTTTTTAGATTTTATTTCAGCGGTTCGACCGTAAAAAAATTTTTCAAAAGAACATTATACACCTTATCCAAGGCTATTATATCATATACAACATTTTTTGTCAATATAGTCTTATTCTTCCGAGAATTTTGTCAGTAAATATGAACGAATTACTGCGCCTTTGCCGTAGTAAGGAGCAGAAAAGCCGCCGAAAAATTCGGCGGCCTTGATTATAAAATATGGCTTTTTATTTTGCAGAATATATGTGCACGCTATTTGAATTTATGCACATGCTATGTGCATTTGGGGTTAACACTGCGGTTTCGGCCGTTTATCAGCTGTGTTTTATAAATAGCATTATGCGGTCGGCGGTTAACTTCTCCAAAGGGTTATTCTATGGCCTTTTTGAGCTGTTCTACCCTATCGAGTCTTTCCCAGGGAAGATCAATATCGGTGCGTCCGAAATGGCCGTAGCTGGCGGTCTGGCGGTATATGGGGCGACGGAGGTCAAGGGCTCGGATTATGGCCTCGGGGCGCATATCAAAAACCTTTTCGACCGCCGCTACTATTTGCTCGTCGCTGTATTTCCCGGTTCCGAAGGTGTCGACCATTATGGAAACCGGCTTTGCAACGCCGATGGCATAGGCAAGCTGAAGCTCGCATTTATCGGCAAATCCCGCCGCAACAACATTTTTCGCCGCCCATCTGGCCGCATAGGTTGCCGAGCGGTCGACCTTTGTGGGGTCCTTGCCCGAGAAGCAACCGCCGCCGTGATGAGCAGCACCGCCGTAGGTGTCGACGATTATCTTGCGTCCGGTAAGGCCGGTATCTCCGCAGGGACCGCCCACAGTAAATCTGCCGGTGGGGTTGATGTATATCTTGGTATTCTCGTCCATAAGCTCGGCGGGAATGACCTCTTTAATAACAAGGTCGGTCACCGATTTTCTTATTTCTTCGAGAGAAATATCCTCGCTGTGTTGGGTCGAAACGACCACCGTATCCACCCTTACCGGCTTTCCGTCGTCGTATTCCACCGTCACCTGGGATTTTCCGTCGGGACGAAGCCAGGTCAGGGTTCCGTCCTTTCGCACATCGGCAAGGCGCTTGCAAAGCTTGTGTGAAAGTACAAGGGTCAGAGGCATATATTCCTCGGTCTCGTTTGTGGCAAAGCCAAACATAATACCCTGATCTCCCGCTCCGTGGAGGTTAAGCTCATCCTCATCGCCGGATTTAAGCTCAAAGGACTTGTCAACGCCCAGCGCAATATCGGGGGACTGCTCGTCGATAGCGGTCAGCACGCCGCAGGTGTGCCCGTCGAATCCGGCAGAGGGGTTGTCGTATCCGATTTCGTTGACCACCTTTCTTGCGATGGAAGGGATATCGGCGTAGCCCTCAGTTGTTATTTCGCCCATAACGACAATAGCGCCGGTGGTGCAGAAGCACTCGCAGGCCACGCGGGCGTTGGGATCTACCTTAATGATTTCGTCAAGTACCGCGTCGGAAATCTGGTCGCAGACCTTGTCGGGGTGTCCCTCGGTTACCGATTCGGATGTAAATAAATATTTAGACATTTCTTTCTTCCTTTTCCTGTTTGTTTTCTTTGTCTTTTTTATCCTTGCTATCGTCGAGGACAAGACCGACAGCCGCTCCGATCACCGTTCCGGCAACGATAAAAAGGGGAATATTTTTTAAAATAAAACCGAGAATAACCCCCAAAACAAATCCCGCAACGGTCAGAACAACAAAAAAGTCGGTCGAACGGACTTTTTCTTCCTTTTCTGCCTTGGCGTTATTTGCGGCTTTTGCATTTTGTTCCTTTTCCAAGCTCTCGCCCTCTTTCGCATTTATGTTGTAACGAACAACCGTGTTGCAAGTGTTTCTCGGGTGACACCTGCCGATCTTTTCGGCAAAGATACCGTCCAATGCACCCAACATATTATATCCCATTCGTCATTTGATTGCAAGTGGTTATTGATATTTAAACGAGATTGTGATAATATATATAAAAGCCTTAAAATTTTAAAGTGAAAGGATGTTTTTTTGTGAGCACTTCCGAGCTTTATTCCCTTTGGTTAAAAAATGCAACCGATGATCCCGACATCATCGAAGAACTTAAAAGTATCGACGGCAAAGACGAGGAAATATACGACCGTTTTTACCGTGAACTGGAATTTGGAACAGCAGGACTGCGCGGAGTTATCGGCGCGGGAACCAACCGTATGAACATCTACACGGTCAGAAGAGCCACCCAGGGCCTTGCGCAGTATGTTCTCGGCGAAGGCGGCAGCAAGGTTGCCATCGCCTACGACAGCCGTATAAAATCCACCCTTTTCGCCCGCGAGGCCGCCCGTGTTCTTGCGGCAAACGGCATTAAGGTATACATTTACAAGGAGCTTATGCCAACCCCCATGCTTTCCTACGCAGTAAGAGAGCTTGGCTGCACCTCGGGCATCGTCGTAACCGCCAGCCACAATCCCGCAAAATACAACGGATACAAGGCATACGGCGCCGACGGCGCTCAGCTTAGCGTTGAGAACAGCCAAAAGGTTCTTGATCTGGTCAATGAGGTTAATATGTTCTCATCGGTCAGGCTTTGCGATTTCGATGAGGCGGTCAGAGAGGGCACCATCGAATACATCGGCGACGAGCTTATCGATAAGTACCTCGAAACGGTCAAGAGCCGCTCAATCGAAAGAGTCAAGGGCGATTTAAAGGTGATTTACACACCCCTTAACGGAACCGGCAACAAGCCTGTCAGAGAGATACTTAAGCGCATCGGAATAGAAAATGTCACGGTGGTTCCCGAGCAGGAATTCCCCGACGGCAGCTTCCCCACCGCTCCCTTCCCCAATCCCGAGATTCGTCAGGCCTTTGAGTGTGCATTAAGTCTTTCCAAAACCGTTCCCGCCGACCTGCTTCTCGCCACCGACCCCGATTGCGACAGGGTTGGAATAGCCGTTAAGGACGGAGACGATTTCACCCTTATGTCGGGCAACGAGGTGGGTGCCTGCCTGCTTGATTACATTCTTTCAAGAAGAAAAGCAAACGGCACTCTGCCCAAAGACCCTGTGGCCGTAAAAACCATCGTTTCCACCCCCTTGGCCGACAAGATCGCCGCAAAATACGGCTGCAAGCTCATAAGCGTGCTGACCGGCTTTAAATACATCGGCGAACAAGCCGGAATACTTGAAGCAAAAGGCGAACAGGAGCGCTTTGTTTTCGGATTTGAAGAAAGCTACGGTTATCTTGCCGGAGCATATGTAAGAGATAAGGATGCGGTTGTGGCATCTATGCTCATCTGCGAAATGGCCGCATTTTATAAGAACGAGGGCAAGACTCTGCTTGACGTTATAAACGGCCTTTATGCAGAGCACGGAATGGTCTATTCTTCACAGAACAGCTTTACCTTTGAGGGTGCTGCGGGAATGAAAAAGATGCAGGGCATTATGGATGATCTTCGCGCGCTGCCTCCCAAAAAGATCGGCGAAAACAGCGTTATTGCCATAAGCGACTATGAGTCCTCCGAGAAAACCGAGCTTAAAACCGGCAAAAAGACGGTCATCACACTGCCCAAATCCAACGTGCTTTATTACGATCTGGATGAAAACGGTTCCAACCTTATCGTCCGTCCTTCGGGCACCGAGCCTAAGATCAAGGTGTATATCACCTCCATCGACGCCGACAAGGAAAAGGCCGAATCCCGCGCCGAGCTTTGGCTGTGGGATATGAAAAAGCGCTTTAATTGACATTGCGGTCAACGATCAGCTAATCGGTTGAAAATTCAATTGAACTTCCTCAAATAATTATCCCCCTGTTCGGCAAAGCACCGTGCAGGGGGATTTTTCTGTAATATTGATATTTATCAAGCAAGCGTCTTTCAATAAGGCTGTTGATGCCGCTTGTTTTCAGCGTACGATGGGTCTATTATTTTCTCAGCCGTTCAAACCGTCCCATTGCCGAAAGCATCTTTTGCTCGGTTTCTTTTTTGAGCAAAAAATATTTGTCGCCCTGCTTTTCCACGGTATCTCCGTCCTTTGGAGCAAAGTCAAAAACCGACAAGGAAATGTTTTCAAACCCGCCGCTACCATTTTCGCAAACGGCAAAATCTCCCTCGATTCTGTCCACTGTATATTTCATATTGACTTTCCTTTCTCCTTGCGTTTTTTATCGTTCATCTGCCGCAAAAGTATATTCAAATGTTCCTTTTGCGCGGCATCAGCATTACCCGTTTATGGTTTGCAGACCCCGCAGGGAGAATACCCCTCGTCTATGAGCTGCTGCCTCGAGCCGACATACTCCTTTTTGTTCTTCCCGATTATGCTTTGAGCATTTTTGCAGTCTTTTTTATGGAACTTCTTTGTTCCGATGTTGAGAATATACTCTTCCCCGCCGTCTGTATTTCCGGCGGTGTGGGAAAAATCCGATTGTCCCGCCGACGAAATCGCATCGCTTCGGTCGGGTGCTGCGCCGTCGCTCCCGTTAAAGGTTCGCTCTGTTTTGCCCTTTGCCGACACCGAAAACCTTCCGTCGCTGTCTGCAAAAAGGCTTATTGTGCCCGAAATATCGGTGCGATAGACCTCCGTCCCCTGCTTTTCAAGCTTTTTAAGGGTCTTTTCGTGGGGATGACCGTAATCGTTGTTCTTCCCGCAGGAAATGACGGCACATTTGGGCGAAACCGCCTTTAAAAAATCCCCGGAGGTAGAGGTCTCGCTGCCGTGATGCCCCACCTTTAAGACATCGGCCGACAGGTCCTTTTTGTCCGAAAGCAGCTGCATTTCAACCTCTTTTTCGGCGTCTCCGGTCAGCAGCAGAGAAAACTTCCCGTAAGTCACCTTCAGCACAAGGGAGCTGTTGTTGAGATTATCGCTTTGCTCACCGTTTTTTGAAAGCACTGTAACCTTCGACTGCCCGACAGAAAATTCCTCGTTTTCCTCGGGGACGGTTATCGAAAAACCCTTGCTTTCGGCTGCGTCGAGCACGTCGTTAAAGGTTTTTGTGTCGGTAACGGCGTTTGGCATGAGTAAGCAGTCGGTATCAATGCCCCTTATTACATCGTCAAGCCCGCCGATGTGGTCGGCGTGCGGGTGTGTGCCTACGGCATAATCAAGCTTTTCTATACCCTTATCCTTCAAAAAATTCAAAACTGTTTTTCCCGATTCGTTAGTTCCGGCATCTATAAGCATACTATGCCCGTTTGAGCAGATAAGTATACTGTCTCCCTGCCCTACATCGATGAAATCTGCCGAAAACTGACCGTCGTTTTGAAAATCATCCTCGGTTTTTTGAATGTCCGCGCCGTTTTTCTGGCAGGAACAAAGCAGCAAAAGGGCGGCAATTAAAATTGCGGCAATGCGTTTTTTCATATAATTCTCCCGTTATCATCCTAAAAAATTCCCCCGAAAAAACGGGGGAATACAAATATATAGATATGCGTCGGTCGATGGTTTTAACTGCCGGACATTATTTGTCGGCAGGCGCTTCTATCGTTTTGCGCCTTTCCTTATGGCCTCGGGAATTTTTAACAGTTCAAAAATCACGAGAGGTATCAGAGAAATGAGAACAACCTGACCGAGTTTTCCGTATTCGGTAAGACTTACAAAACCAAACACCGAGCTGAAGGCCGGCACAAACAGCACCGCAGCGATAAGCACAAGAGAGCCGAAAAAGGTCAGCAGAAATACCGGAGAGAACCTGTGGCTCTTAAAATCTATAAGCATACGGTTTGACCTGACCGACACCATAACAAACAGCTGACAAAGAGAAAGGGTGGCAAAGGCCATGGTCGTCGAAAGTTCAATATTCTGTTCCCTGCCGCCCAGCGAAAATGCAACAAGCGTCAGCACGGCCGTTAAAACTCCGCCGCAAATTATCCGCGCGATGCTGCCCTTTGTGAATATGTCTCCGCCGTTTTTGTCCGAGACGGGCTGAATGTTTGTTTTGTTTGGAACGGCCGCTCCCACCGAAACGGCGGGTATTGCCGAGGTTATCATATTTATAAAAAGGATGTGCATGGCCGAAAGGGGTAATTCTCTCCATATAACTATGGCGAAAAGGAGGGTCAGCACCTCGCACAGATTGCAGGCAATCAGATACCTTATGGCCCGTCTTATATTGGAAAAGATTGCACGGCTTTCGGTAACCGCATCAGACATTGCCGAAAAGCTATCGTTGGTGAGGATTACATCGGCCACTCCCTTTGCGGCGTCAGGAGCCGATTCCACCGTACAGCCGATGTCGGCCTCCTCTATAACAGGCGCGTCGCTCACCCCGTCGCTTAAAACGGTAACGACCTCTCCCCTGTCCTTAAACGCCCTAACAATGAGCTTTTTCTGGGCGGGAGAAATGGATGCAAAGACCCTGAAATTTTCCACCTGAGCCGTAAAATCCTCGTCATTTAAGGCTTCCATCTGCTCGCCGGTCATTATCTGATCGGGAGAGGTTATAATGCCCATTTCAAGGGCGGTGGCTCCGGCAGTTGCGGGGTGGTCGCCTGTAAACATAACCACCTTTATTCCTGCGTTCATGCAAACCTTAACGGCGTTTTCGGCACCTCTTCTCGGGGGATCGTATATTCCGAGCAATCCGCCGAAATAAAGACCGCTTTCAAAATCCTCGGGGGTGGGGTTGGTAGGCTCCACATCAAGGGTTTTATAGGCCACGGCTATGACCCTCAGTCCCATTTTTGCCATCTGTTCATAGGCCTTGTTTATTCCCTCGGTATCGGCCGACGAGCAGCAGCAAAGCACTTCGTCCACGCCGCCCTTGACCACCGCCACGGGTCTCGAATCGATCATATTGACCGATGTCATAAGCCTCCTTACCGGATCGAAGGGAATTTCGCAAAGACGGGGATATATGTTTTCGATGGTGTGCTTGTCGCCGCCGGCATACTTTTCGGACGCCGCGACAATGGCCGCCTCGGTGCCGTCGCCCTGGCGGATTATTTTCCCGCCGACATTTTCGGCCGAAGCATCGCAGCACATACTTGCCATCATTATTATGTTTTTAATTCGTTCGTCGGCATTGTCGCCGCTTATTCTCAGAATCTCATCCTTACAGAAAATGTGGGTGAGCTCCATGGAATTGTGGGTAAGAATTCCTGTTTTATCGGTACAGACCACCGTCGTTCCGCCAAGTGTTTCAACAACCGAAGGCGAGCGTACGACCACGTTGGACTTGACCATTCGCTTGACTCCGATGGCCATAACCAGGGCAACAATGGTGTTAAGTCCCTCGGGGACAGCCGCCACGGCAAGGGCCACTGCAGGAAGCAGTGTGCTTATAAAGTTGGAAAAGATTCCACCCTCTTCCTTGCCGAAAAAGGTACCGAACACAAGTATTACGGCACAAATAACAAAGGCAAAAACGCCCAGTATTCCGCCAAGCTCTTTAAGTCTCTTTTGAAGCACCGGCACGCTGCGGCGTTTTCCCGATACAATGGAGAGCTTTGAAAGCTCGGTGAATTTTCCGGTGTTTACAACAACGGCCTTACCCGTTCCCGCAGTCACCGTGCTGCCCGAAAAGACCATATTTTTCTGATTGGCAGCCGATAAAATATCCTCGCCGAGCACTCCCGCAAACTTATCTGCGTCGACCGTAACACCGGTTATAACGCTTTCGCTGCAGCGCAGACCGTCGGCAGCAATAATGCGTCCGTCGGCAGGAATGTAACAACCCCTATAAAGCAGCATTATATCCCCCGGAACGACATATGTCGAAGGTACGGTCGTTTGCTTGCCGTTTCTCAAAACCTTTGCAGAAGGCGGAGAAATCAGTTTAAGGGATTCCACCGCCGCCTGGGCTCTTGTTTTCTGAAAAGCACCGCACAAAGCGTTAATTATAACGATAAGCAGTATGACTATCGGCTCTACCACCGACACGCCCGTAAGCCCGCTTTCAGGGGCGATCAGTCCCATTATGAAGTAAACCAGGGCTGCGATGAGCAGTATTACGGTTGCGGGCTCTTTTATCTGGGACAATACAAGGGTCGGGAAGGATTCTCTGCGCCTTTCATCAAACCTGTTTGTGCCGTATTTTAAGATTCTTTTGCTGACCTCGCCGCTGGAAAGTCCTTTTTCGCCGTCGCTTTTAAGCTCGGTTAAAACCTGCTCCGATGACGATGTATGCCAAATCATTCAATCAATCCTTTGCCTGTTTGTCGGCCGCAATGATAAAATAATAGATGGGTTGGCCGCCGTCTATGACCGTTACCTCAACGCCGCCTGCCTTGGCTTCGCAGGCCGCAACGGCAAGCTCGAGGGTCTGCTCGTCGACTTCTTCACCATAGAAGAGTGTCACCGCCGCAGTGTCCTTGGTGACGATGGATTTGGTCAGCTTTCCGACCGCACGGACAAGATCATCGTCCACGAAGGATATCTTTCCGTTTTTAAGGGCAAGTATCTCGCCCTTTTTGATTTCTTTTCCGTCGAAGTCCGAATCTCTTGCGGCAAATGTGACCGATCCGGTGGTTGTGCGCTCGGCCGCCTTTCCCATAGCGATAAGGTTTTGCTCAACCGTTGCTTCCTCGTCGAATTCTATCATTGCCGAAATTCCCATGGGCACCGAAAGGGTGGGAAGCACACAGACCCTGCGGCTTGCAAGAGGAACAGCCTGCTCGGCCGCCATTATGATGTTTTTGTTATTTGGGAAAACGAAAACCGTTTCGGCAGGGGTGCTTTCAACTGCTTTAAGAATGTCGTCGGTGGAAGGATTCATAGTCTGTCCGCCCTGCACCACAGTATCAACTCCGAGATCGGTAAAAAGCTCGCTCATTCCCTTTCCTGCCGCAACCGCCACAAAACCATAGGGCTTTTCGGGAGCTGCCGGTTTAAATTCGTCGTCTTTTTCATCGCCGTCGACGGTTTGTGCCGCTTGCTCCGAGGAGGTCTCGACCGAAGCGAGCTGCTCATCGAGGCAATATTCAAGACGCACATCCTTAAGAACGCCGTATTTTACCCCTTCGGTAAACACTGCGCCGGGCTGGTTGGTCTTGATTTTAACAATAACGCTCTTATCCGATACGGCAACCTTGGCATCTCCGATGGTCTCAAGGTAGGCCCTAAGCTTTATGGGATCGTTTTCGGATTTTCCGCGGGAAATAACAAACTCAGCTTCATAGGAGTATTCCGGAACCTGTTTTTTGGGTGCCGATGAATCTGCCGTTTCTCCCTTTATCATCTTTCCGTCTCTGACGACCGAAAGCATACCTTCAAGAATATAAACATATCCCTGACCGCCGGCATCGACAACACCGGCCTTTTTAAGCACGGGAAGCTGCTCGGGGGTATTGGCAAGAGCCACCTTAGCTGCTTCGTATGCGCACTCGAGCACCTTGGCCGCGTCCTTTTCAGCCGCTGAAAAAGCCATGGCCTTTTCGGCCGACACTCTGGCGACGGTAAGCACCGTGCCCTCGGTGGGCTTCATAACCGCCTTATATGCCGAGTCGACGCCGCTTTTGAGAGCCGCCGCAAGCTGAACGCCGTCGGCGATTTCAAGGCCCTTAAAGCCCTTTGCGATACCTCTGAAAAGCAGGGACAAAATAACTCCCGAGTTTCCTCTTGCGCCGCGCAAAAGAGCCATGGAGGCCTTTTTGGCCACCACCGAAAGCTCGGTATCGGAGGATACCGAAAGCTCTCTCGACGCATTGTTTATGGTCATGGACATATTTGTACCAGTATCTCCGTCGGGTACGGGGAAAACATTAAGCTCGTCGACATCCTTGCGGTGGGCGGTGATGTTCTCGGCCGCCGAAATGACCGCGTCACGGAACTGTGCTCCGTTTATTGTTTCGGACAATGTAAACAACTCCAATCTATTCGTAAAGACTATCCGTTAAGAATTATTCTTTCATTTGCTCAACATGGACTATTACCCTCTCCACCTTAATGCCGGTGGCGTCCTCAACAACATAGGTAACCTTGTTGATTATGCTTTTGGAAATGGCGGCAATGTTAAGGCCGTACACAACGCTGATATGAAGGTCGACAACTATCGACTGGCGGTTTCCCCTGACCCTTATGCCGGTATCGGCAAAGCGCCGTTTGACCAGCTTTGAACGCCACCATTTCATACCCTTCGGTATCATATTGGTAACGCCGTAGCAGGACGAAACCGCATTCCCTATGAGCTTTTCAAAGTATCTTTGAGAAATACCTATCTGACCGAGATGTGTTTCATATTTAATCATAGTAACACTCCTTTTTATAGTCTGAATATTTTAATTTGAAATGATAAATCATCAAGATAAATCATTGATAAAACAAAGTATTTGAAAATTGTTTTAAGGCCTTTTTTGTTAACCGCTTTGAAAGTCTTTTTCGTCAGCCTTTTTAATAAACGGATTTATTAAGGCCGCTATGCAAACTGTTTTTTGCAAACCATTGAATTGCCGTTTGAAAATCCGCTTTAACACATAATAAATCATTTAAACAAATCGTTTCAGTAAATCGCTTTAGCAAACCGTTTCAGAAAATCACTTTGAAAGGTCGGTGCAGTTTTCAAGGCCGGCAAAGGGATCCCCCGCCGTGGGAGAAAGACCCTCGGATATTTTATCCGAATATATCACAAGCCCCTTGCGGTGGCAAATGGGAATAATCGACATCTGCTCATTAAGGCAGGAAAGCACCTCGGCCACCGATCCGTTTCCGCTGTGCAGCTTGTAAAGCGCCTTTTCAAGAGAAACATATTCTCCCGAGCGGTCGTTTCCGGCCGTATCGGCGTCGGCGGATGTGCCGTCACCGCTTCCGGTAGACTGCCCGCTCCCATCGGTTGCGCTGCCGGAGCTGTCACCGGAGCCCCCCTGATCACTGCCCTGTGCACTGTCGGCCGAAGAGGTTTCGGAAACGGCCGTGCCGTTCTTAAGTTCGATGATTCCTCCGGCCGTGGCAAGAGAATAGGCATCGAGATTGTCGGGAATCTTTATTTCGGCAATATAAAGGTCATAGGAATGATACCTTATTGCCGAAATATATTCATCCCAGGAAAGTCCCTTTAACTCGGTCTCAATTCCGACCGATTTAAGGTGCTCGGAAATTTTTGTTGCAAGAAGCCGTCTTGCGCTGTTTTCCGAATAATATACAAGCGAGAGTTTAATTGTCTTTTCCTTCCCGTTTGTTGCAAGACCGGTTATTTGATTTTTTTCGTATCCTGCGCTTTTAAGATAGCCCTGAGCCTTGTCGGTATCGCGTTTTGTGTCTATAGTCTGAAGTCCCGAAAGCTCAGAAATATCCGAATGGAAAAGTCCCTTTGCAGGCTCGGCATATCCGAAATAGACCGAGTTTTTTATATCCTCCCGATCGATAGCCGCCGAAACCGCCCGCCGCAAATCTCCGTCAGAAAGTATTCCCGACGAGGTGTTGACCCCGAGATAAACGAGGTTTGAAAGGGTGACCGAAAGGGACGTTCCCTTCATTGTGGGGATATCGTTGGAGCTTAAATCGGAATAGTATATGTCAACGCTTCCCACCGCAGTACCGTGGTTAACGGCATCATCGTCGGGCAGATTGACGAGATTTATCTTTGCAATGTTGACATGTCCGCCGATCCAGTTCTGATTGGCTTCAAGATAGAATTTATCGTTTTGCTGACCGAAAACATACCTCCCGCTTCCTATGGGCGGCACCGATTTATTGTCTGAATTGACCTGCTTTTCGGTTTCCTTTTCAAATATGGGGAAATCCAGCAGCCGCACAAAATATTCATCTGTGTGGCTGAGATTGAAAACCACCGTTAATGCATCCCTTGCCGTACAGGAAGAAACATTTTCGAGCTTTGAGCTGTATTTAGACTGACTTGCAGCCTTTGCGGCCGATACCGAATAGACCACATCGTCGGCTGTAACGGCGTTGCCGTCGGTAAATTTAGCGGCAGGGTTGATTGTAACGACGCAAACCGTCCCGTCAAGTGAAATGTCGGATGCAAGCACATACGAAGGCTCAAACCCGTTTCCGAGCTTTACAAGTCCGTCATACATCAGCCGCCCAAGTTCGAGATTGAGCTTTGTTTTGGCTTCATAGGGACTTAAGGTGTCGTTTTGGACAAAGGCCATATTTATTTCGCCCGATGGGGCAAAGGACTCGGCAGGGACCGACTCATCAACCGTCCCGCCGTTATCGACCTTGGAACAGGACACAAGACAAAAAAGCGCAGCAAGCAGGCAGATCAGTTTAACGGTTTTTTTGCTCATACTCCGTTCCCTCCAAAAAGATTTAAATTAAAAATATAAATAGACATAAATACGGATAATAAATTATACCTTAATTCTCCGAAAAAATCAACCTTTTTGCCTAAATATCCTTCCCTCCCCTTTCGACATAAAAAAACTGCCGCCTTTTACTGTAAGAAAGCGGCAGATAATGGGTCATATATAGCAGTTTCGATTAAAGGTCGACCATCTGTTGATATTATTTTTTGTCGTGGGTTGCGTCGTAAAGCTTTTGAATATCGGCCGGAAGCTTGTCGGGAAGCATGGCCTTTATGCCATCCTCGTTTCCGTCGGCAATGGCCGTTTCATAATACCAGCACTTGAATTTAAGCATGGAAAGAGCGCCTTCAAGACGGGCAATCTCTCCCTCGATGTTTTTGCACTGATTTTGAAAAAGCTCAAGGCGTTTTTGATATGTTTCCCTGCCGAGCGCACACCACTCCATAAACTGCTTGATGTCCTTTATCTCAAGGCCGGATTTTTTAAGGCACTCGATAACCCTGAGTGATTCAAGCTCCCTGTCGCTGAATTTTCTGATACCCGAGACCCGCTCGATGTTGGGAAAAAGCCCCTCTTTATCATAGTATCTCAAGGTCGAAACAGGCAGGCCGAACATTTCAGATACCCGGCCGATGCTGTATTCCATAAGCAGCTCCTTTATAAATTAAATGAATTTATCAGCGGTATTTTTGCAGGTTGACCCTTGACATAAAGTCAGGTTTAACCCGTGGAATGATTGTAACACAAAGCCTCGGCAAAGTCAACGAAGTCACAACCTCCGGCAAAGCCGGAGGCTTGAATAAGCCCTAGAAGGGCATTTT
>CAJJNV010000033.1 GCA_905193225.1 uncultured Oscillospiraceae bacterium
CCCGATATAATACCAAAATTACCGCCTCTTGTCAACCCCCTTTTTTGATTTTTTTTAACTTTTTTCGAAAAAAATTTCAATTGCTTTTTTCTGTATGATTACAAAGCAAAAACAGAGCCTCACATTTGTTTAAAGACTCTGTTTAAAATTAACCTATATGTGTTATCGGCGGATTATCTGTGTTTTGTCACCCGGCAAGCCGATTGTATGTTTTAAGTCTATCCGGCAATGTATTCTTTAAGCTTGCTGTTTTTTTCAACGGCAAGGAAAAGAAACACCCCGAGCGTAAACAGCACCGCAAGCTCTCCCACGGCCACAAGTCCGGCGTTCATCCAAAACACCGCCCAAAAGGCCTGCCCTTCGGAAAAGAAAAGTGCAATTTCGGCGCCTACCAAAAGTCCGTTTGATACTGCGGGACAAAGCAGCGACAGAATCGGCAGCTTTAAAGCCCTTTGATTTCGCAGAAGATACATTCCGAGCGCCGCGAGGAAGGAGGCAAGGGGTCCGACCACAAGGTCAATTGCTCCCAGTCCCGCAAAGATATTGCTGATTATGCAGCCCACAGTCAGCCCGGGTATTGCCGCAGGTGTAAAAACGGCGAGCACGCACAAAGCCTCACTGGCGCGGAACTGCACGGCGGCCGAAGCCGTTCCCGGAAACAGTGTGTTTTGCAGCAGGGTCAGCACCACATACATTGCGGCAATAAGCCCTGACAGCACGATTTTTTTGACATTCCTATTCATTTTTTTCACTCCAATAGTTTTATTTATCGTCAGGATGGTTTCGAACTGACGGTATTAACATACTTAACCACAGCGCCGCTTTTTTCAGCAGCTTTTTTATTAACCGATATTATTGTAGTTGTTTTTATATTATTATATTGTATACCTATCCGGCCGTTCAAAGCATCATATCGGAATTGATGGGGATAACATCCTCAAAAACGGCGGTATGGACATTGGTTATGATACGGTCCTCGTGCATACTTCCGAAATACCAGTGCTTAAATTTGCACACACGGTTGAGCTGTTCAAAGTATCCGTTGAGCTTGTTTACGCTGTCGGTTTCGCCGGCGCGGAGCAGCATTGTGCTTTTTACAATGGAGGGCGGCTCGTGGGTTATGATGAAATCCACATCGCAATCGACCTCGTCAATGGCCTTTGCCCCTTCTTCAAGCTCGGCAGGGGTGGGCATTTCTTCCTTCCACCAGGAAATGTGTTCGGTTCGCATTTCGCGGTCGGTGCTTTCTCCGCCGCCGAAGGTGAATATGCGATAGCCCTCGATGGTAAATATCTGCCCCCTCATCATATGAAAGAGGTTTCCCGAAACGCGATGCACCTTTCCGCCGTTCCACACAGTCATTCGGCATTTTTCAAGCAGATCGAAATTCTCGTGGGTCCCGTCGATAAAACACACATTATATTTCCGGCTGCCCAGATATTCCAAAATCTTTTTTTCCTTTGCCGATCCATCCCACACAAATCCGAAATCGCCGCAAACGATTAGTGTATCGCCCTCGCTGAGCTTTTTCATACTGCGGGAATACAGGCGCTCTTCCTCGCCGTGCATATCTCCGGTTACATATATCATAAAATCACCTGCAAAATTTCAAAAAAATCTTTTATTTAAAGGACAAATCTGTTATAATTGTTTTTGATATACATTATAATAACACATTCAAAAGGATATTGCTATGAAAAAATGCACTTTTTCGTTTTTTTTAATATTTTCGATTTTACTGTCGGCCTTTCTCTGCCTTCCGGCATCGGCCTACACCCTTCCAGCGGAAACCGAAATAGAGGCGCAGTCGGCCATTCTTTATAATCTCGAAACAGGTACGGTGGTTTACGAAAAGGAAGCCGACAAGCAAATGGAGCCCGCTTCCACCACCAAGCTTATGACCGCCCTTATCGCCGTCGAGCACATAACAAACCTTGATCTGCCGGTAACGGCATATTCCACCGTTGAAAGCGATTTTGCGGGACTGGGCGCATCGGCCATAAACATAAAGCCGGGAGAACAGATCTCAAGCAGAGAGCTTCTTTATGCCCTTCTTATTCCGTCGGCCTGCGACGCTGCAAATGTTCTTGCCGTTCACGTATCGGGAAGCACCGAAAAATTCGTCGAGCTTATGAACGAAAAGGCCGAGGCTCTCGGAATGACCGGAACCCATTATTCCAACGCTCACGGCCTCGCTCAGGAGGGACTTTACACAACGGCGAGGGACCTTGTTACCCTGGGAAAAGAAGTCCTTAAAAACCCTCTCATTGCCGAAATATGCTCCCAGACATACCACGAGATCCCCGCCACAAATATGAGCGATTTAAGAAAGATTTACACCACAAACTATATGATGGAGGTCACCTCTCCTTACTATTATCGTCGGGTAAAGGGACTTAAAACCGGATACACCGAAGAAGCAGGAAGATGTCTTGTATCCTATGCCAAAAAGGACGAAACCGAATACATCGGCGTTGTTATGGGATGTAAGACCAAGGACGGAAACGGCAACGAACACCACTATGAATTTGACGACACCGACGCACTGCTTCGCTGGGCCTTTACCGATCTTTCCTATGCCTGCACTGTCACCAAAACCACACCTGTGGCCGAGGTCAATGTCAAGTTTGCAAAATCCACCGACCATGTTTTAGCCCTGCCGAAAGACGATGTTTATGCAATGATCCCAAGCGGTTCAAAGGATTCGATAATTATAGAACCCCATCTCGACAGCACCGAGATAGAAGCTCCGGTTAATCAGGGACAAACACTTGGATATGCTTCAATACTTTGCGCCGGCGAGGAAATCGGCAGAGTGGATCTGGTGGCGTCGGAAGCCTGCGACCGCAGCGTATGGCTTTCATTTTTAAACGCGCTTAAAGCCATCTTCACCTCCACCATATTTAAAGTTTTGGTGATAATCGTGGTTTTGGTAATCGCGTCGCTCGTTGCCTTCAGCGTATATGATACACGCAGACGCCGCCGTTTGTATAATTCCAAAATGAGAAAAAGATAACCGGTTTTCAACTCCGGTTGTTTATGCGATAAAAGTACCTGAAACTCATTCCTGCAGCACAAATCAGAATTACAAAACACAAAATACAAACAAAAGATTCAACCGCAAGCAGCCCTTTGCCAACTGCCTGCGGTTGTTTTTGTTATTATAATCAGATGTTGTATTGCACGGCACAAAATCCATCCGCCCGATAAAGGGCTTTCACTTCCATCCGTGCAGCAAAACTTAAAAGCAAAAAAGTCAATTTTTAACCTAAAGCATTTCTGCCGCATTTTTCCCGGAAAATCTGTTAAAAACAAAGAGTGAAAGCGCACATAATCCCGTACCCGCAAAAAGCAAGCACGGGAATTTACCAAGGCATAAAAAGGTTTTGCTTTGCATTTATCTGCCGTCGCTTCAAAAACTCATGTGCAACAAACCTGTTCCGTGCGGTTTTTGAGCAAACGCATTGCTCTTATTTAGAATTATGGAGCTTTAAATACTTCTCTCGGGTGGCCATTCCGCCCCTAATGTGCCGTTGGGCCTTGTTGGTGTCAAGCACCGATTTAACCTCGATATAAAGGCTCGGATCAATGGTCTTTAGCCGTTGTGAAACATCTTTATGTACGGCTGTTACAAATACGAACAGTTTCGCCAAGGCCTAACTCTCGGAAGAATTTGAGAAAGACCTCAACGTTTCCGTTTCGGTCAACCTCTATTCTGTCTATCACCCGTCTCAGCTGCGCATTGGTAATCGTCCTTAAATTGCTGATGTCCTCAATTTCTTTAAAGGTGTCGGCGAGTATTATTTGCAGTCGGTCGCCTTTGGTCAGGTGCTGTTCCACCATTTTAAGTTCCTCCTGCAGCCTGTTCATCTCCTGCTTGTCCCCGCCGATTTTCGAGTTCAATTCCTCACGGGTAATAAGATCGTCGGTATACATATTCATATACTTTTGGCGGTTGCGTTTCAGTTTTTCAATCGCTGTGCGCAGTTCCTTTTCGTAAGCAACATTTTCATCCTTTGCACGGTACACCTTTTGGAATTCGTTTACCACATATTCGGTAACATTTTTCTTGGATTTCAGTATGTTCGAAAAATACTGCTCAATAACCTCTATCAGTTCGTTTTCATCAACCGACACGGCATTAGGGCAACTGTCTGCGCTCCTGTTATGCCCCGAACAGACCCACCTGACATAGGTGTTTTTGAAAGTACGCACGCATCTTCTGAACGACCAGCCGCAATCTTTACATTTTATCAGCGTGGAAAAAAGATGCTGATTGCTGTGCCGTTCTTTATCCGCCCGAATTTTTTTGCCCCGATCTGCTTTAAGCCTTCCTACCTCGGCAAAGTCCTCGTCACTGATAATGCGAAAGTCGGGGCGGTATGCCACATACCATTCATCCTCATTTTTTAAGGTGCGTTTGCCGGTAAGAAAGTCGGAAACCTCTTCTTTTCCGTTTACGATTTTTCCGGTGTACAGCTCGTTTTCAAGAATTCGGCAGACCGCATTTTGCGACCACTCAAAGCCCCGTTTGGTTTTGATTCCCCGAGCATTCAGCATAGCGGCTATTTTGGACGTACCATAACCCTCGTTTAAATACCACCTGTAAATTCGACGAACCACATCGGCCTCCGTTTTGTTGACCGTCAGATTAAAATAATCGCCGATCGTTTTATCATACCCGAACACAATGTTCGGCACCCTGCCTTTTTCGGCGTTTATTTTTTTGCCGAACTTTACACGCTTGGAGGTGTTTGCGCTTTCCTCCTGCGCTAACGCGCCGAACACGGTAAGCACAAATTCGCTGTTGCCCATACTTGTCATATTCGCCGTTAAAAACCTGGTTTCAATACCGAGAGATTTTAATTTTCTTATATTCTGGAGCAGATCAACGGTATTCCTTGCAAAGCGCGAAATGTCTTTTACAACCACCATATCAAAAAGTCCGCTTTCGGCGTCGGTCATCATTTTAAGAAACTGCTTTCGATTTTTAATTTTTGTTCCCGATAAACCCTCGTCGGCATACAGCCTTACAAGTCTGTCTCCCGAACGGTCGGTGTATTCCTTAAAAAAGTTTTTCTGCGCTTCCAGCGAATTTAACTGATCTTCCTTTTCGGTTGATACACGGCAGTAAGCCGCTATATTCATAAAAAGATTCTCCTTTCCTGCGATTTTGACAACGCAATACCACAATAGCTTTCACAAATCCGGCTGACAATCGCTATTCTTTTTTATAAAAGCCATTCCGCTTTTACGCAGAATGGCTCATTGTTTTTTCGCTGCTCTGAACGGCGGTTTTTATCGCTTTTTCAACCCTTGGCTTGTTTGCCTCTATAAAAAGTTTTAAAAGAATTTCGGCGGTGTCCTCCACCGAGTTTGGATTATTGAACGAATATTTGGGCCTAATCTTTCCCACGGTGCGGTCGCCTGCCCTTCGGTTCTTTTCTTTGATAATACATTCTATGCTCACGCCGTTTCGTTTAGCACAGTAAATTTTCATTCACCGCTCCCTTTTATAAAATCTAAGACATTCCTTGCTCGTATTCCTCTTGTGTTGAATAGCACCGGAATATAATTTTAATGTAAAAAAAACACCTTCGGGGTGAGAAGGTGCTTTGAACGAAAATATATAAATATCCCTTTTACACAAAATGCGGTGAAGTTATGCAGTTGCAAAGTATGAAAATCTGACTGTATTTAACCTTGGAAAAGAACGGTATTATGAAAAGATATATTATAACAAAATCGAACGGGCAGAAGTTGCCTGCTGCGGCGATTATGGATGCATAGAATTCTCCGAATTTAATTGCAGAAAAGGAACTGAGAATTATTGAGGGTGAGAATTAGGTCTTGACGACGGCTTTAAACGGTATAGGTAAAAACGTTACGGTTGCGCTCCGCGACTTCTCCCTCGGTCTCGTTTTCGGTTCAAGGGGGAAGTCGACGCGCTAACTCGGGGCGCGTATCGTTTACCGAACCCGTCCGCCGTTGTTCAGAGTATATAAAAGACTCCCCGATCGTATTTGGATCTATTCGATACAATCGGGGAGTCTTTGCCTATAAAGGTAAAACTTATTTGGGGTGTTTAACCGTTATTTGAAATAGTCTACAGCCGAGCGGAACATTTTAATATCGTAATTCCCGGGAATATTTTTGTAAAGGTCAGGGGCATACCTTTCGGAATGGCCCATTTTCCCGAACACCCTGCCGTCGGGGGAGGTTATACCCTCAATTGCATAGTATGAACCGTTCGGGTTAAAGCGGATATCATTTGTCGCCAAACCGTTTTCATCCACATACTGCGTAGCAATCTGTCCGTTTTCGGCAAGGCGGTGTATCAGTTCATCGCTTGCTATAAATCTGCCCTCGCCGTGGGAAACAGGCACACTGTATACATCGCCTACCACGGTTTCAGACAGCCAAGGCGATTTATTCGACGCAATACGCGTTCTGACAATTTTAGATTGGTGGCGCGCTATTGTATTGTATGTAAGGGTCGGGCAGTTCTCGTCGGTATCAATTATTCTGCCGTAAGGCACAAGCCCTAACTTTATCAGCGCCTGAAAACCGTTGCATATGCCGCACATAAGCCCGTCTCTGTTATCAAGCAGGTCGGTTATCTGCTCTTTGACCGCGGCGTTGCGGAAAAACGCGGTTATAAACTTGCCGCTGCCGTCGGGCTCGTCACCGCCAGAAAAGCCGCCCGGAATAAACACCATCTGCGCGGTTTTAAGGCTGTTTGCAAATTCTTCAACACTTTTCGCGACATTTTCGGCACTGCGGTTATTTATAACAAATATTTCGGGTTCTGCGCCTGCGTCGCGCATTGCCTTTGCACTGTCATACTCGCAGTTAGTGCCTGGGAAAACCGGAATTAACACCTTCGGCTTTGCCGTTTTTACTGTGGGAGAAACACGGTTTTCGGTTTTATAAGAAAAGGTTTGCATTTCGGTCTTCGGGTTTTCCTTGTTACAGCGGTAAACGCTTTCGAGTTTATTTTCGTAAATTCCGAGCAGCTTATCGAGTTTTATTTCTTCGCTGTTATAAGAAATTTTACCGTCCGCTGTTATTTCGCCGATTTCCGTGGCATCTGCAATATTCTCGGTCACTTCAAGCAAAAATCCGCCGTAGCAATAGCCGAAAATTTTCCCGACCGTCAGATTATCGGCAAACTTAAAGCCTAATGAATTACCGAAGCACATTTTCATTACCGCTTCGGCTATGCCGCCGAGGGTTGGCGTGTAACAAGCAGACGCTTTGCCCGAGCGCAAAAGCGAGGTCACCCTTTTGAAAACATTTAAAAGCGAGGCGGTATTCGGCAGACCGTTTTTATCATATTCGGGCTTTATTAAAATAACCTTATTGCCCGCTTTTTTAAACTCATTTGATACTATGTTTTCGGTTTTATCGGTTGTGACCGCAAAGGAAACAAGGGTAGGAGGAACATCTAAATTTTCAAAGCTGCCGCTCATCGAGTCCTTGCCGCCTATTGCCGCCGTTTTAAGCTCGGTTTGCGCCTTTAATGCACCGAGCAGCGCCGCGAGGGGTTTTCCCCAACGCTTTTTATCTTTGTTAAGGCGCTCAAAATATTCCTGGAATGTAAGATAAACATCCTTGAATTCTGCGCCCGTTGCAACCAATTTTGAAACCGATTCTATAACCGCAAGATAAGCGCCGTGATAAGGACTTTTTTCGGTGATAAACGGGTTGTATCCCCAGGACATAACCGAGCAGTCGTCGGTGTGTTTCTTTTCGACCGAGATTTTCTGAACCATTGCCTGTATGGGCGTCAGCTGATTTTTTCCGCCGAACGGCATAAGCACCGTGCCGGCGCCTATTGTTGAGTCGAACTGCTCCGAAAGGCCGCGCTTGGAGCAAACATTCAGATCGTCTGCCAGGGCAAGATAATTTTCCGTGAAAGAACCGCTTATCTGTTTATCAAACGGCTGTGGCTTTGAAACCTCGGCGGTTATGTGCTTCGGAGCGCCGTTTGAATTCAAAAACTCACGGCTGATGTTGACGATCGTTTTACCGTTCCAGTTCATTACAAGGCGGGGCTCTTTTTTAACGACCGCCACCGCAACCGCACCGAGATTTTCGGTGTTTGCCAGTTCGATAAACCTCTCGGCATCGCTTTCGGACACCACGACCGCCATTCTTTCCTGCGACTCGCTTATTGCAAGCTCGGTACCGTCAAGACCTTCATATTTTTTGGGAACGGCGTTGAGGTCGATCTCAAGTCCGTCAGCCAACTCTCCGATAGCAACCGAAACGCCGCCCGCTCCGAAATCGTTGCAGCGCTTTATCATACGGCAGGCGATCGGGTTTCTAAAAAGCCTTTGCAGTTTTCTTTCCTCGGGAGCGTTACCCTTTTGAACCTCGGCTCCGCAATTTTCAAGCGATTTTAGGGTGTGGGATTTTGAAGAGCCGGTAGCGCCGCCGCAGCCGTCGCGCCCCGTTGCGCCGCCGAGAAGTATGACGACATCTCCGGGAGCCGGCGTCTCACGCCTGACGTTGCAGGCGGGCGCCGCCGCAATAACCGCACCGATCTCCATGCGCTTTGCCGCATATCCGTCGTGGTATATTTCGTCAACTATTCCGGTTGCGAGACCGATCTGATTACCGTATGAAGAATAACCGTCCGCCGCACCTGTGACGATTTTCCTTTGCGGCAGCTTTCCCGGCAGCGTTTCGGATACTTTTTTAAGAGGGTTTGCCGCACCGGTGACACGCATTGCGCCGTAAACATAGGATCTGCCCGAAAGCGGGTCGCGTATTGCGCCGCCTATGCAGGTTGCCGCTCCGCCGAAGGGCTCTATTTCGGTGGGGTGGTTGTGTGTCTCGTTTTTAAAGAGCAACAGCCAATCCTCGTCATTGCCGTCAACATTCACCTTGATTTTAACTGTGCAGGCATTTATTTCTTCCGATTCGTCCAGCTTTTCAAGGCAGCCCTTAGCTTTTAAATATTTAACCGCAACGGTTGCAATATCCATAAGGCAAACAGGCTTTGTTCTGCCAAGCTCTTTGCGCATTTGAAGATAATCGTTATATGCGCTTTGCAGCAGCTCATCTTCAAAAACCGCCCCGTCTATATGGGTCAAAAACGTGGTGTGGCGGCAGTGATCCGACCAATATGTATCAATCATTCTGATTTCGGTCATAGTGGGGTCACGATGTTCCGATTTAAAATAATCCTGACAAAACTTAATATCGTCCGTGTCCATTGCAAGACCGTATTTGTTTACAAAATCCGCAAGCCCGCTGCTGCTTAGCCCGGTGAAGCCGGTAAGCGTAGCCACGGAGCTCGGAATATTATATTTTAAGACAAGCGTTTCGGGCTTTTCAAGTGCCGCCTCACGGGCCTCTACGGGGTTGATAACATATTTTTTTACCGCATTCAGCTCCTCCGCGGTAATATCGCCGTAAAGCATATAGACCTTTGCCGTGCGGACAAGCGGTCTGTCACCCTTTGATATAAGCTGAATACACTGTGCGGCGGAATCAGCGCGCTGGTCAAACTGACCGGGGAGATACTCTACCGCGAAAACCGCCGCGCCGTCGTTTTCAAGACACGAATATGTATTATCAAGCTGCGGCTCCGAAAAAACGGTTTTTACCGCGTAATCAAAAAGCTCTTTTGTTATATTTTCCGCGTCATAGCGGTTGATTATGCGTAATGATGTAACGCTTTTTATCTGCAAAAGCGTATTTATATCGTTAAGCAGCGCCCTTGCCTCTGCGGCAAGCTCCTTTTTCTTTTCTGTAAATATACGGTATACCATATCAGTTTTCCTTCCCGGCATTAAGCGCCTTTAAGCCTATATCCCTGCGGTAAAACGCATTATTAAACGAAATTTTATTTACCTTTTCATAAGCCGCGCAAAGCGCCTCCTTAAGCGTGGGGGCGGTTGCTGTAACGCCCAGTACCCTGCCGCCCGAGGTCACAAGCCTGCCGTCCTTTATTTCCGCGCCCGCAACAAAAACGCCGTTCTTAACACTTTTGTCCATTTTAATTTCAAAGCCCTTTTGGTAAGATACGGGATATCCGCCCGAAGCTATGATAACGCAGGCGGCTGCGCCGTTTTTAAATCGCACCTCGGTTTCCTTTAACGTGCCGTTTGTGACTGCGCGCATAACCGTGAAAAGATCGCTTTCAAGCAGCGGCAAAACCACCTGCGTTTCGGGGTCGCCGAAACGGCAGTTGTATTCTATTACCTTAGGACCGTCTGCCGTTAGCATAAGCCCGAAATAAAGGCAGCCCTTAAAGGTGCGCCCCTCTGCATTCATAGCGTTTACAGTGGGTAAAAAGATTTTTTCCATACAAATCTCAGCAACTTCGGGGGTGTAATAAGGGTTCGGCGCTATCGTTCCCATACCGCCTGTGTTAAGCCCTTTATCTCCGTCCAACGCACGTTTGTGATCCATTGAGGAAACCATGGGGATCACCGTTTCCCCGTCTGTAAACGAAAGTACAGATACTTCGGGACCTGTTAAAAATTCCTCTATAACAATTTTTTCGCCGCTTTTGCCGAAGACCTTATCCTCCATAATATCGTGCACGGCGCGTTTTGCCGCTTCTCTTGTTTCGGCAATAATTACGCCTTTGCCGAGTGCCAAGCCGTCTGCCTTTATAACGGTGGGCAACGGTGCCGTTTCAAGGTATGAAAGTGCGTTTTCCGGATTATCGAAAACCTCATAAGCGGCTGAGGGTATACCGTATTTTTTCATTAAGTTTTTGGAAAAGACCTTGCTTCCCTCGATAATGGCAGCTTTTTTATCAGGACCGAAACAGGGTATACCCGCCTTTGTAAGCTCGTCCACCGCGCCGAGGCACAGCGGGTCATCCGGTGCTACTACTGCGTAATCAATTTTATTTTCGGTTGCAAATTTCACCTGCGCCGATATATCGGTAGCGCCGATATTTACGCAAACCGCGTCTTCGGCAATTCCGCCGTTACCGGGCAATGCGTAAAGCTCGGTTATTTCTTCGCTTTCCTTAAGCTTTTTTATAATGGCGTGTTCTCTTCCGCCGCCGCCTATTACCATTACTTTCATTTAAAAAACTCCTTATCAGTGGTGGAAAAGTCTCATTCCGGTAAACGCCATTGCAATGCCGTGTTTATTGCAGCAGTCAATCACAACATCATCTCTGATTGACCCTCCCGGTTCGGCAATATAGGAAACGCCGCTTTTATGTGCGCGCTCTATATTATCATCAAAGGGGAAAAACGCGTCCGAGCCGAGAGACACTCCCGAAATACCCGACAAATAATGTTTGATTTCATCATCGGTCAGCGGTTCGGGGCGTGTTTTAAAGTATTTCTGCCATATACCGTCGGCACAAACATCTTCTTCGTTTCGGTTTATAAAGCCGTCTATAATATTATCGCGGTCGGGACGTCTTATATCGTCCTTAAACGGTAGTTCAAGCACACGATCATACTGCCGCAAAAACCAGGTATCGGCTTTTGAACCTGCAAGTCTTGTGCAATGCACGCGCGACTGCTGACCCGCACCCACGCCTATAGCCTGACCGTCAAAGGCAAAGCAGACCGAGTTTGACTGGGTGTATTTAAGGGTTATAAGCGAAATAATGAGGTCGCGCTTTGCGTTTTCGGGAATGCTTTTGTTTTCGGTAACAATGTTTTGCAGCAGCGACTCATCTATTTTAAAGTTGTTTCTTCCCTGCTCAAAAGTGATACCGAAAACCTGTTTTCGCTCTACCGCATCGGGCGTGTATTCGGGATCTATTTCAACTATGTTATAATTGCCCCCGCGCTTTGATTTCAGTATTTGAAGAGCCTCGGGCTCATATCCCGGAGCTATAACGCCGTCGGACACCTCCCGTTTTATAAGCTCGGCGGTTTTTTTATCGCACACGTCGGAAAGCGCCGCCCAGTCACCGAAGGAGCACATTCTGTCGGTTCCTCTTGCCCTTGCATATGCGCAGGCAAGCGGCGAGTCATCAAGCCCCTCTATATCATCGACAAAGCAAGCCCTTTTAAGCTTGTTTGACAACGGAATACCCACCGCTGCGCTTGTGGGGCTTACATGCTTAAACGAGGTGACGGCGGGCAGACCCAAAGCCTCTTTAAGCTCCTTTACAAGCTGCCAGGAATTAAACGCGTCAAGAAAATTTATGTAGCCCGGCTTGCCGTTAAGAATTTT
>CAJJNV010000034.1 GCA_905193225.1 uncultured Oscillospiraceae bacterium
CTATGGTCGTTTGTCTTGCAATGCTGGTGGGTTCGACCTTTGCCTGGTTCACCGACACCGCCACCACCGGCGTCAACAAGATTCAGGCGGGTAATCTGGATGTTAAACTCATGTACAGTAAAGACGGCGTGGAATGGGCCGAGGCCAACAAGGACACTCCCCTTTTCGACGACAACGCTCTTTGGGAGCCCGGTTATACCCAGTATGTTTATCTTAAAATCGTAAACAACGGCAAACTCGCTCTTAAATATTCCACCGAATTTGCCCACAATTACAGAGAAACTCAGGGCAAAAATGTTCTCGGAAACAAATTTTCTTTAGGCAATTATCTTAAGATAGGTCTTGCAAGCAATGTAACTCCCTTCGAAAACCGTCAGCAGGCCTGGGACGCCATTTCGGCAGTTGAAAAACCCCTTACAAAGGGTGTTCAGCTGACCGACGGGTGGTCGGTACTTAATGGCGGAGAGTCTACCCCCGTTATGGCCGTGGTCATCTATATGCCCACCACAGTCGGCAACGAAGCCAATGCCAAGAGCAAGAGCTGGGCCGCAAAGATCTATGATCTCGGACTTGAGGTTTACGCAACCCAGGCTACCGTTGAGAACGACAGCTTCGATAATATGTATGACGAGAAGGCTGCTACCCGTCTCGGCCGTATTACCACCAACGCAGCCGACCGCGTTATCGATCAGAACACTCAGGGTTCCGGTAAAGACGGCACCATTGAGGTTCTCGGAGGCAAAACCACCATTAACGCCGATGTATATTCCGAATATGCAGAGTTTGAGACCAAGCAGAACGACGAATGGGTACTTTGGCACGAGGCAGTTGCCGTTTGGGCATCAAAAGGCACAGTCATCATAAACGGCGGCGACTTCAGACAGGTGGGTGTTCCCGCGGATCACGACGATCACTTCGATCTTATCTACGCCGAAGGGAAAACCGAGAATCCTACAACAGAAATTATAATCAACGGCGGTACCTTTAAGTGTGTAACACCCAAATGGACTCTTAACTGCAAGGACGGCTCCAATGCCAAGATCACCGTTAAGGGCGGAAGATTCTATCAGTTCGATCCTTCCAACGCCGGTGTCGGCGAGGGCGAGATAATCGTTCCCGAAGGATATACCGTTGTTAAAGACGGCGACTGGTATGAAGTTAAGGCCGCATAACAGGGCGCAACAGCAAAGCATAAAACAAAACAGGAGGTCGGATAAAAATCCGGCCTTCTTTTTTTTGCGGGAAAGCGGGAAATCGGTCATATGCGGCTATAACATTATGATGCACAAAGGCTTGAAAGGGCGGCTGTGCAAGGCTGCAGGCGCTGAGGCGGTCAGCGCAGCTGACACGGAGGGAGGCACCGATGAAAGGTGAGCGCGGCATTTAAAAAGCGGCTTTATTTTATCGTCAAGGCTGCGGGTTTTCGCTCCCTCCGGTCTCGGCCGTGCCGAGACGCTTCAGCGGTAGGACGGGATATGCTTTAGGCCGTGATGCAGGCGCAAAAAAGCCGCCGCAATCCTCGATGGGCTGCGGCGGCTTAGCGTTTATTCGATTGTGTCAGCGTAATGTTGACGGTTTTTCTTTAAAACGACACGTTTTAGGAAAGGGCTTATAAAGATTCTGTCACTTCATTATTCCTTATGGTTGTATATGTTATATATTCTTTCGACCGTTTGCTTTACCGATTCACGAAGCTCTGCAGGGCGGAGCACCTCCACCGCATCGCCGAAGGCAATAATATCGGCCACAAGGCCCTCGCTCTGAGCCACCCTTACCTTAAAGGAAAACCACTGCTCGTCTGCGGGGCGTATGCGTATATCGTCGCCGAATCGGTCAAACATCTGCTCAAGCATCTCGTTTTTGCATTTTATCTCCACCGTTTCGGTCTTTCCGCCGAAGGCGTTGGATATTTTGCGGGCATAGTCGGCCACGTCAAAGGTGTTTTTATATTCCGACACCTCCTCAAAGCTGCGGGCGGGTCGGTTTGTTATCTCGGCCGATTTTATGCGGTCGAGGCGCAGGTGCATAAGGTTGTCGTACTTTTCGTTGTTGCCGATGAGATAATACCTGTCATCCTCCCACAAAAGAGCGTATGGGCTGACGGTAAATTCCTTGGACTCGGTTATGACCTTGCCCTTTTCCCCTGCCTTGCGGCGGCGATAGGTGCAGTGTATCTTTTTCTTTGCGGCAATGGCCCGCTGAATTTTGTCGATGTTATAGTATATTTCTTCGTTCTTTTCCTTTTTGCGGTTTTCAATAAAGAGCTGGCTCTTGATTTCGGTCCCCTGGCTTTCGCTGAGACTCCTGCAGAGGTTTTCGACCAGCTCGCGGCTCTTTTGTCCGGTAATAAATTCGGCCGAAAGCACGGCATCACAGAGCAGGCGTATCTCCACCGGATCCCAGTCCCGGGAGACAAGATAAAATCCGCTTTTTGTCGAACGGGTCTTTAAAATATCCATTCCGAAATCTGAAAGCTCCCTTATATCGGCGCAGACCGACTTTCTTTCGGCCGATATACCCCTTTTCTGAAGCTCGGCAACGATTTCTTCGGCCATAAGAGGGTGATATTCGTCGGTCTTTTTCATTAAAATGTCTGCTATGCAAAGCAGTTTTTGCTTTGGGGATGATCTTTCGGCCATATCTATACCTCCTGAAAATAATTTGCATCAATAAAACGATGCAAACAAACCGATGTAACACAAGAGCGAATTTCAAAACTCAAGTTTCAAAATTCGCCCGTGGGTATTTGTGTATTATACTGCTGTCCGCCGCACCAACACAGTGCCCAGTTATCTCTTCGGTGCTTGAGTCATCTCTTGAAAACGCAAACAGCGGTTTTGCAAAGTATCTTAAGGTCGAGAGCGACCGAAAAATCCCGTGTGTATTCGAGGTTTATGGCCATCTTATCGGGCAGTATCTTTTCGATATAATATCTTTCGGGATCCTGCTTGTCCTTCAGCATTTCGTTTTCGCAGCTGTATTTAAGGCTTGAGCTGCCGGTCACACCGGGCCGCAGAAGGAGCGTTGCCATCATCTCGGGCGTATACTTGTCCACATACCTTTTAACCTCGGGGCGGGTGCCTACAAGGCTCATATCCCCCTTTAAAATGTTTATCATTTGGGGAAGCTCGTCTACACTGGTCTTTCTCAGCACATAGCCCACCCTTGTTATTCTCGGGTCTCTCCCGCCGACCGTTATTTGGGTCCCCGCCTTGTCGGCGTTAACAATCATGGTGCGGAACTTTATTATTTTAAAGGGCTTGCCGTTTTTGCCCACACGCTCCTGCAGGTAAAAAACAGGCCCCTTTGACCCGATCGCAACACACAAAGCGGCTATGAGCAGCACAGGCGACAAAATTATCAGCACGACGGCAGCCACAAAAATATCGAAAGCACGCTTTAAAAAGAGCTGAAAACTCTTTTTTTTCAGCGACTCGAAATAAGGTCTGACCTCGGGCAACCTGACGCACTCGGGCAGATTTTCAAACTGTTTTATCACTGATATCCCCCTTTAGGACTTGTGGTCGAAGGTGGGGACAAGCTTTTTAACCAGTCCGAACATATGGCTGATGTCCTCGTCCCTTACGGCGGCCTCAAGATCCTTTATGGTTGCCGCAAGCTTGAAATCGTCGAAGGGCATAGGCTTCATTATCATAATCTTTTTGTTGGTCGTGTGGTCGACATCCTCGTCGGCAAGGCTTATTTCCTCGAACAGCTTTTCGCCGGGACGAAGGCCGGTATAAATGATCTTAATGTCCTTGTCGGGCTCAAATCCCGAAAGGCGAATCATATCCTTTGCAAGGTCGCTTATGAGAACCGGCTGTCCCATATCAAGAACAAAAATCTCCCCGCCCTTTGCCATTGCGCCGGCCTCAAGCACCAGCTGACAGGCCTCGGGAATGGTCATAAAGTAACGGCGCATATCGGGATGGGTAACGGTTACGGGGCCGCCCTTGGCAATCTGGTCGCGGAAGAAGGGCACAACGCTGCCGTTTGAGCCGAGCACATTGCCGAATCTCACAGCGGCAAAATCGGTATCGGATACCGTATCCATCATCTGCATTACAAGCTCGGTTATACGCTTTGAAGCGCCCATAATGTTGGTGGGGTTGACCGCCTTGTCGGTGGAGATGGTGATGAATTTCTTAACCTTATGCATAACCGCTACCTGGCAGACGTTTATGGTGCCCATAACGTTGTTTTTGATGGCCTCGCGGGGGTTTATTTCCATCATGGGAACGTGTTTATGGGCGGCGGCATGGAAAACTATCTCGGGGTTGAATTCGTCGAAAATTTCGGTCATTCTTTCCCTTTCCCTGATAGAGCCCAGCCTTACAACAAACTTTCCGGCATATTTTTCCTTAAACTCGTTGTCGACGAAAAAGAGTCCGTTTTCGTTGAAATCCACAACCACAAGCTGTTTACATCCGAAACGCAGCACCTGACGGCATATCTCGCTTCCGATAGATCCGGCGCCGCCTGTTACCAGCACCACCCGGTTCTTTATAAAGTTTTCCACCACTTCCATGTTGAGGGAAACGCTGTTTCGGTGGAGCAGCTGTTCGAGATTTATCTCCCGCATAACCATATTCTTCGGCTCGCTGTCCGATTCCTCGATGGTGCCGAAGCGGCGGGTACGGCAATGATATTTTTTGCAGACATCAAGTATGTCGAGAATGGTTTCTCTCTCGGCCGTGGGAATGGCGATTATGACCTGCTTAACGCCGTATTTTACAATGGTTTCATCCAGCTTTTCCTTACCGCCGACGATCTTTACCCGTTCGATCTTTCGTCCGTGGAGGGAAACATCGTCGTCGATAAAGGCCACCACTCGCATATCGGTTTCGGAATGGCCGTTTATCTTTTTAAGAAGATATGTGCCGGTTTCGCCTGCACCGTATATTATGACCGGATCGGCGGTTTTGCTTTTAAGACTTGTCTCCTTGAGGACGTCAAAGAATCTGCCGCAGCCGCGCCCGATAACCGAAAGGATTATGAGCGACATACCGATTATGAGATATGCCGTGGGAGGCAAAAATCCCGTGCTGTCGGCGGCGTCGGGATTGCGCAGCATATAGATGTGGCGGGCGGCCGTATCTCCGATGACCACAACGCCCATTGTTATGAGCACCGATACTCCCTGATGGATTATGTCGGAAAAGCCGATGGCTCTGAGCACTCGGTTATAGCATCCGCAGATGGTATTTGCCACAATGACCACCGCCGAAAGAGCGACGATAAAAAGCAGGCGGTTGTGTTCGTAATAGGGCGGAATCTGGTAAAAGCTCCAGAAGGTTTGGGTAATGGCCAAAGTGACCGATATGGCGACCGATATTATGTCCCATATAATAAGGCTCGCCGAAGGGAGAATTCCCTTGATTTTTTTCATTGTTTTTCAGCTCCGATATTTTAAATGTCCGAAAATTCGACCTTTTTGTCGAAACGGCGCAGATATACCAATTAGCATAGCCATTATACGATTCTCGGGGGCGAATGTCAACAATATTTTGGTATCAATGCTGTTACCTTCCTGTCAAATCGTCGGTTTTCTGCGGGTTTTGCTTCTTTTAAAAATAAAAAACGGAAGATCGGCAGGATGCTTACTTCCGTTTTATTTTACATTGTTTTTACTTTTTGCGCTTTTTGTTAGAACTTGCAAACGTCTGATGTAGTTATGCGTAGTTTTGCAGGCAGTGGGTTAAAGGAGCTGAGGTAAGGCGGTGCAAGCATACTTTAGGGCGGGCTTTTAGCAAAAACGAGGCTGCGTTTAAAAAGAACTGCTTTGCCGCTTTTGCAGGGTTGCGGGACTCTGCGCCCTCGGGTCCCGGTTTTGCCGGGACTGCCTCAGCGGTAGGGATAAAAGCCGCTGCGCTGCGTTATGCACAGAGGTTTTAAAAATGTTTCACGTGAAACATTTTGGTTTATTAAGGTGCGTTAAGGCGCATAAAACAAGGCGATTCAGCATTTGCTGCCACACAAAAACTTCCCCGCAAAGCATCAGCCCTACGGGGAAGGAAGAAGTTTATTCTGCTTTGAAAGCCGCCTGCCCGTTTCTGTATTTCAAAAAACATCTGCATCGGCTTAAATGATGACGTTTTTCTAACGCCGATCACTTACGCAATGGGCAGCTTGTCGCGGAGCTTAACCGCATACTGCAGAATGGCCAGTGCGTCGGAGGTATTAACCTCCTTATCGAGGTTAACATCGGCAGCCTTAAATGCCTTTTCGTCCAGCTGTCTCGATCCTACATATGCCTGAAGTGCCCACAGTGCGTCGGTTGCTTCAACCGTTCCGTTTGCGTCGACGTCGCCGTAAACGATGTTGGTGTTAAAGCCGTCCAGCGCCTCTCTGGCCTGCTTGAGAAGGTCCGCATTGTCAGGTTTAACACCCGATTTTTCGACTATCTTCTCAACCAGCTTTATAAGCTCCTCGCGATAAGGTGCGTTCTGCTCGTTAATCCCGCCGATGCTGCCTATGATGTTTTCAACCTCGGCCTTTGAGCCTGCGCTGCCCTTCTTAAGAGCTGCCTGAGCGTTTTTGAGCTGCTCGGTTGCAGCATTAACAGCCTGTGCCGACTCGCCCTCATTTTCCGAAACAGCCAGTGCCTTTTCGTAAGTAGCAACAAGATTGAAGCTGGTCTGTGCGTCGTAGCCTGCATCAATAAGGCCTGCGTCGATGAGTGCCTTTGCGCTGTCTATGGCTGCCCCTAAGGCATCCCTGTCCCCTGCAACGGCGGCTGTACGCTTGATGTAGATAATATCCGAATCACTTCCGCCGCCGTTCTCGTTTTCGGTAAGAGTGAGAGACACGCCGCTGCTCATAAGCTCGGCGCCGGTGGCCGTAACCTTTCCGCTCTGATCGGCAAAGGTTATCTCGTAGGTGTCGGCGGGATTAAGACCCTTGAGCCTTATGTTCTGCGTATCGGCCGATCCGCCCGAGCGGCGGAAGACCATTGCGAATCCGCTCTGTTCCTCTTCACTCAGGTACTCGTACGAATACCACTGATTGGAGCCCATGGTGTTTTTGGTCAGCTGATAAAGGTCGTCATAGAAATACTTACTGACGCCCTTCCACTCGTCAACACAGTTCTTTGCCACATCATAATACCGATCGCTCATAGTGTTAACGTTGTACTGAAGAATAAGTGCCTGGCGATAGGCTGAGCGAAGCACATACTTGTTGGTTTGCGTGGTGTAATTGGCAACACCGGTATTTGCGCCGGTAAAGGGGAACCAGGAAGCAAGGCCGTAGCTTCCGATCTGCTTTGAGGTAAGATCGTTATAGTTGAAATCGGTGGGATGGAGAGCCACTGCACGGCGCATGGTCTCGAGATCGAGACGGTGTCCGCCCGATGCGCATGAGTCAAGGAGCTCCACTTCGTCAAGGGCAAGAAGCACATCCCAGTATGCATAGTGTCCCATAACGCAGCCGTTTTCGGTCATACCGGTACGATCCGGATGAGCCGCATTTGACGCCGCCCATGTCTCGTCAATATAGTTGCTGTTGAGATCCTCGCGGTAGATGGAGATTCCGCCCTCTTTTATTATGGTGGACACTCGGTTGCACAGCCAGTCAAAAGCCTCTTTGTTTCCGAGATCCAGCTGGAACGCGTTTCCTTCAACGCCGTATGCGATCTGACTGCCCGCCTCGCCGTAACCGATAAGCCACTCGGGCTTTACACGGTACTCGGTCTCGGGGGTGTTGTTATACTGTTTTGTTGTTATGGAAATTCTCTCGGGTTCAAACCACAGCAGTGTCTTAACGTCCTCGTTGTTTGCATAGTCGCTGATAGCCTTGAATTTAGAGGGAAAACGATCGGTATCGGGCACCCAGTTACCCACCGGGAATCCGGTCTGATTAGGATCAACCTTGGCATACCAGTCGGCGTCCATCCACCAAACATTTATGTCGATCCCGTGCTCAAGATATGTCCTAATGGCGTCGATCTGATTCTGATCGGTAGCCTTGGACATTTCATTGTAAACCGCCGAGGTAACGCCCGCCACAAATGGGGTGGGCAGATTTCCGTTGTCGTCCTTTTCCATATTGCAATCCATAAACCAGTTTCTCCAGAGGTTTGTGGCACGGTCGGTATCGCGTCCGTCATAGAGAATTACGGCGGTCAGAGGAGTTCTTGCGGTCTCGCCCGATTTGAGATAGGAATTAAAGGTCTGCTGTCTGCCCGAATATGTGGTCACGCCGTTCTTATAGTTAAAATCGGCCTGCCATATTCCCGACCAGCTGGTTACCACAAAGGCTCCCTTGTTGCCGTATTCAAAGTTGTAATAGGGGAATGCAGCCTCGGTCGAACGGCCGTTCTGGGGAGCAAATGTACGGGAATCCCCGTCGTTCAGATAGATGGTCTGCGGAACAAAGGGTGCGAAGGGGCCGCCGTCGCTGTAATTTGAAAGTATAACGGGATTTTCTCCCTCAAAGGTAAGCTCGGCAGGGCTGATGTCGGACACAATGGGGGAGTTTTCGGTGCCCTTATTTGTGAAGTAGATTACCCAGTCAAAAGCGGCATAATCGGGATAGTAAACGCAGCGCAGTTCAAACTCCAGTCCGCTCTTGTGTGCAAGAGTGAAGGTGGTGTTTTCGCTCCTTGTTACGGTGTTCTGCTGCTTATCGGTGGATTTAAGGGTAAAGTCGCTGCTTGAAAAGCCTGCATAGGAATCCTCGCCGATGGTCATTTTGGAGGGAAAGTTTGCAAGGTTGGTTATGTATTCCTCATAGGTTTTCTTGGCTCTTGCCTTTTCGGCGGCGGTTGCGTGGTTGGTGCCGGCGTTGGTGGTGTCCGGCTCGGGGGTTACGGCGGTAAGATAGCTGTCATAGCTTCCGCCGAAGGTCAGGGCCATATTGATGAGACCCTTTTGTGCCATGCCGTCGGCATAGTTGTATCCGTACTGAGAGCCGTTGGCCTTGATTTCGGTAACGCCGTCGGCCACAAAGAGATATTCTCCATCGTCGTATTCCTTGTTAAGAGCAAAGGTATATTTTCCGCCCGATCCCTTGGTTGCGGTAACGGTGGAAAGTGCCTCGCCCTGAATAGAGCGGTCATAGGAATAGATGAATTTATAGAGGCTGCCGGTTACGGTGTCGGCTGCCTTTTCGGGAACTATCGATACCGCGCTGAAGGGCTTGGTGGTTGCAAAACGCACACCCACGCTGCTCTTTGCGTTGATCGTGTAATTTCCGCCTACATTGTTGTCGGAATATAGGTCCTTTTCAATCGATGCATAGTCGGATTTTTTAAGATAAAGGGAGGGGTAAAGCCAGTCGGCGTAGTCGACGACATTTCCGTCGCCTGCATTGGTTACCCTAAGGGTAAGCTCGGTGGCCGAAGCGGGGATATCACAGCTGATAAAGGAAAATTCGTTGGCTGTAAGAATTCCTGTCTGTGCCAGCACCCTGTCTCCGCTGAGCACCTGATATATGACGCTTCCGCCCGATGAAACCTGATCAAAATACGCAAAATCATCCAGTCCCACAAGGGAGGTAAAATACTCAACCTTGTTGCCGAGAGAGGTAAGATCAACAACCACATCGGCACAGCCGTCGGAACCGTCGTCGGGTTTTATACAAAATCCATCATTGGTCTGATGAACCTGAGAACCAATGGTCAGGGTGCTGCAAATGCTCTGGACCCCTGCGCCCTTTGAAAGGAACACTCCGGTATGGCTCTTCCACTCGGCATCCATAACCGAGTACTTGCTTTCCTTTGTTATAACAAGCTTTGTGGGGGCGTTCTTTCCGCCTACCGCCTGAAATTCAATGACATTTTTGCCGGGATAAAGATCTTTGCTCTTGATTTTCATTGCAAAGCTGCCGTCCTCTTTTACCGAAATCAGGCCAAGGGACTTTGAATCAAGTGTGGCCTTAATGACCTTTACACCGTTGGCCACGCCCTTTACGTTGATTTCAGCATTGCCTATAACCCGGCTTTGATCGTCGCCGAAGGGATAGCTTATGGCAATTTGGCCTGGACCGACCTCGGTATAGAGGGTAGGCTCACACCAAGCGCAGGCGCCCCATCCGTAACCTCCGTCGCCCGCCGCAATAACAAGGCTGAGGGTGTCAACGCCGGTAACGTCGGCCGAAAGGGCGGTGTAGTGTCCCATGGCGATAGGCTCGCTTTCGGCAAGCAGCTTGCCGTCGCCGTAAATGCGGAATATTTCGGTCATTCTCTGATCGTCGACGCTGATATGCTTTTCTTTGGTTTTGCCTACCTTAACGGTGAAATAATTAAAATTGTAGTCCGAGAGGTCATATGTAATGGTAGATGGTGTTGTGTTGTTATAGGGATGGGCGGCGATGCCGTAATTGTATTCGATTCCGCCCACGTTTATCTTGTAGTCGGCCCCGTCTTCATAAGGCATATTTATTTGGGGGCTTTTGGATTCGGATATTGCCGACTTCCACTTTAAATCGGTAAGACTTACCGAAACACGTTCCTTTATATGAGTGCTTTTATCTGCGTTAAGAGACAGTTTCGGCTGTGCCCACACGGCATTGTCGCCTGCGTTATCTCCGTTGTTGTAAACGGTGAGGGTTACGAGGTTTGCACCGGTTATGTCGGTCGAAACGTCCACCGCTTTGGTCGATCCGGTGACCGTATCGCTTTCGTAAACCTTCTGTCCGTCGGCGTAAACTCTGAACACTGCGCCGTTTGTGTTGTCGGCGTTGTTGAGTCCAACCTTTGCGGTAAAGGTTTTGGCGTCCATTCCGCTGACATCAAAGTAAAGCTCGGAGACCTGACCTAAATTGTCGGCGCTCTGAGGATGCACCGCAAAGCCCTTGTCAAAGGTGTCGCTTCCGATTTTTATGTCCTCGTTGATTTTGAGGGGGTTTGCGGCGTCGTTTATCTGCTGCTCGATCCGCATTGCCGTCATGTCCGCATAACCGTTATGGGAGAATGGGAAGGTCACGGCCGCATCGCCGAAAACGGCAAGGCCGCTGCCCTCGGCTTTAAGCTCGATGCTCTTTGCCCCGGCAGGAATATCCGCGGTCAGTTTTTCGGCATTACCCTTTGTAAGCTCGCTTGACGCCGCTATCTCGCTGCCGTCGCAAAGCACCGAAAACTTGGCTTTGTCGGAATCCTGCGAGGAGCCGTCAAGACCTACAATTGCGGTAAAGCCGGTTGCTCCGATTGTTGAAATGTCAAAGGAAGCCGATCCGCCGCCTTCAAAGGCAACGGCCGAATGGTTTTCCTTTGAGCCGTCTATTTGCAGTTTTTCTCCGTCGGCACGCTTGTTGTAAAGCACGCTTGCTTCTGTCTTAAAGGCAGAAAGCGCGGCGGAGGCCACTGTTTCGTCGTCTGCTTCGGCTACCGAAAAGGCAGGTAAGCTTACCGCCGTTATTCCGATAGCAAGAGCAACAACCATCAGTTTGGATAAAATGTTTTTACCCTTTGTCTTCATTTTTACCATCTCCCGAGTAGGAAAATCTCGCGGTTTTAAGCCGTTTGGCCATTATTTCCCGACCGCAGTACACCCGTCGTGCGCCCTTTGGCAGTTTCGGCGAAAAATCCCGTCGTTGCCGAAAGCGCTTGCTCTCATTCCCAAGCCAACCAAAAAACGCCGTCAACAGGCATTTTAAGGAGCGTTAGGGCATATGTACCGCGGTTACAGCCTCATTTAATAATACATGGATTTTTTAAAAAGTCAATGGTTTTTTCAAATAATTTTGTTATTTTTACTCCGGTGTATTTTTTTGTCTTTTGTTGCGGTTTTAAGGGCTGTTTTTGTAGGATATATCTCTTTCCGGTCCCCGCAAAACCGCCTTTTCGAGAAAAATCCCTCCGTATAAAAACCTTCCCCGCAAGGTGTTGGCCCTGCGGGGAAGGAATAAGTTTATTCAGC
>CAJJNV010000035.1 GCA_905193225.1 uncultured Oscillospiraceae bacterium
TTGATGAACGCGATGCCGCACGGGAAAAGGGACGAGCGAAACCGTACGGTGTTCGGCCGTCCGTTGCTTAAGCATTAAGAGCATTGTCGATGTCCTCGATAATATCGTCGGCGTTTTCGATTCCAACCGAAAGACGGACAAGATCGGGGGTTATGCCGCAGGCGATGAGCTGTTCATCGGACAGCTGGCGGTGGGTAGTGCTGGCGGGATGAAGCACGCAGGTTCGTGCATCGGCCACGTGGGTGACGATTCTCGCAAGCTTCAAGTTGTCTAAGAATTTTATAGAGGCCTCTCTGCCGCCTTTAACGCAGAAGGAGATAACTCCGCTGGAACCGTTCTTTAAATATTTTTTGCAAAGGTCATAATATTTATTGTCCTTGAGAGAAGGGTAGTTTATCGAGCTTATCTTGTCGTTATTCGACAGATACTCGGCAATTTTTTCGGCGTTTTCGCAGTGTCTCTTAACCCGCAGATGGAGCGATTCAAGCCCTAAATTCAGCAAAAATGCGTTTATGGGGGAGGCCTGTGCGCCGGTGTCTCTCATAAGGTGGGTGGTGGCTTTGGTGATGTATGCCGCCTTGCCGAAGGCCTCGGTATAAACGAGGCCGTGATAGGATTCGTCGGGAGTGGTAAGCCCCGGGAATTTGTCGGCCTGCTTTTGCCAGTCGAAATTACCCGAATCGACGATTGCGCCGCCGGTGGTGCAGGCGTGCCCGTCCATATATTTGGTGGTGGAGTGGGTAACGATGTCGGCGCCGAATTCAAAGGGACGGCAGTTTATGGGGGTGGGGAAGGTGTTGTCGATTATGAGAGGGAGGCCGTTTCTGTGGGCTAAAGCGGCAAAGCGCTCAATGTCGAAAACGGCAAGGGAGGGGTTTGAAAGTGTCTCGCCGAAGATGAGGCGGGTGTTGCCGTCGATAAGCTTTTCGATTTCCCCATCGGTGGAGGAAAGACTGAAATATCTCGTTTCAATGCCCATTTCGGCTAAGGTCTTGGAAAAGAGATTGACCGTTCCGCCGTAAATTTCGCTTGAGGCAAGAATGTTTTGTCCGCTGTGGCAGATGTTGAGCACCGCTATCATATTGGCGGTCTGTCCCGAGGAGGTCAGCATTGCACCGACGCCCCCTTCAAGAGCATTTATCTTTGCGGCAACGGCCGACAGGGTGGGGTTGGAAATGCGGGTGTAAAGGTGGGTGCCTATTTCAAGATTGAAGGCCTTTCCCATGTCCTCGCAGGTGTTGTATGCATAGGTGGTGGACTGGTAAATGGGGAGTACCCTTGCTTCGCCCGTACTCGGCTTGTATTCGCCCTGTACGCATACAGTCTCTATATGTTTCATAGCGTTTTTCTCCTTGACTCTTAAATATGTAACGTTTTATTTTGCTTTCGAGAGCAGGTCGACCGCCTTCTGTGCCACCTCTCTCGAGCCGAGAGCTGAGAAGCGGATGTATCCTTCACCGCACTGTCCGAAGCCCTCGCCGGGTGTGGTGACAATGGCATATGTTTTTAGAAGATAGTCGAAAAATTCCCAGCTGCCCATTCCGTCGGGGGTCTTTACCCATACATAAGGGGAATGCTCTCCGCCGAAAGCGGTATATCCCGCGGCGGTCAATCCCTTTTTGATGAGGGCGGCGTTGTCGAGATAATATCTGATGTTTTCCTTTATCTGCTTTTTGCCTTCATCCGAATAAACGGCCTCGGCAGCCCGCTGGATAACATAGGGTACACCGTTGAATTTCGTGCCCTGTCTGCGTCCCCAGAGATTTTTCAGCGCAACCCGGTTTCCGTCCTTATCGGTTCCGCAAACTTCACTCGGAACAACGGTAAATCCGCATCTTGTGCCGGTAAATCCTGCGGTTTTGGAAAAGCTGCGGAATTCACAGGCGCATTGCTTCGCTCCTTCGATCTCAAAGATGCTGTGGGGGATGGCGTCGTCGGTTATAAATGCTTCATAGGCCGCGTCGAAAAGGATTATTGCGTCCTCTTTAAGGGCATAGTCCACCCAGGCTTTAAGCTGCTCTTTTGTGGCGGCCGAGCCGGTGGGATTGTTGGGGGAGCAGAGATAAACAATGTCGGCATGGGTGTTCGGAGGGCAGGGGGTAAAGCCGTTTTGCTCGGTGCAGGGGAGATATACGATTTTTGAAAATCTTCCGTCCTCATCCGCCTCTCCCGAGCGGCCGCCCATAACGTTTGTGTCCACATAAACGGGATAAACGGGATCGCCCACGGCAACGATGTTGTCGACGCCGAAAATATCGCCGATATTGCCGCAGTCGCTCTTTGCGCCGTCGCTTATAAAAATTTCGTCGGCCGAGATGTCGACCCCTCTTGCCTTAAAATCGTTTTCGGCAATGGCCTCTCTGAGAAAATCGTATCCGAACTCGGGGCCGTATCCGCGGAAGGTATCGGCATTTCCCATTTCGGCCGAGGCCTTTTCAAGCGCCTTGACCACCGCGGGAACGAGGGGACGGGTAACATCGCCGATACCGAGTCTGAGCACCTCACGGTCGGGATTTTCCTTTTTAAATTTTTCAACCCTTCGGGCAATTTCCGAAAAAAGGTATCCTCCCTTGAGCTTTAAAAAATTGTCGTTTATTCTGGCCATTTATATTCACCTTCAAAAACAAATTCGGCGGGGCCGGTCATTTTAACCGAGCCCTCTCCGTTCCATTCGATAATAAGCTCGCCGCCAAGCAGTCTGACCACCGAGCGGTCGCCGGTAAGTCCGTTGAGCCTTGCGGCCACATGGGTGGCGCAGGTGCCTGTTCCGCAGGCGAGTGTCTCGCCCGTGCCCCGCTCGTATACCCGCATTTCAAGAAGTCCGGGCTTAATAACCTTGGCAAATTCGGCGTTGACCCTTCTGGGGAAGGCGGGGTGGCTTTCGAATTTCGAACCGATACCGTCGATGTCGAAGGCTTTAAGGTCGGTGTCCTTGTCTAAGAAAACAACGCTGTGGGGGTTGCCCATGGAAACGCAGGTGGTTTTGTAGGTAACGCCGTCCACCTCGATAGGCTCGGCCACAACGGGGTTTTTGTCGAACACGGTAGGAATGTCGAGCCCGTTTAAAATGGGAGCGCCCATATCCACCGTAATGAGCTTGGTTTCACCGTTTTCCCGGTGGAATTTAAGGTATTTAATGCCTGCGCCGGTTTCGACCGAGATTTCGTCCTTGTCGGTCAGTCCCTTGTCGCGGACATATTTTCCAACGCAGCGAATGCCGTTTCCGCACATTTCCGAAACCGATCCGTCGGCGTTGTACATAACCATTTTGAAGTCGGCAATGTCGGAAGAGCAGATGAGAATAAGGCCGTCCGAGCCGACGCCGAAATGACGGTCGGAAATTTTGACCGCAAGCTTTTCGGCATTTTCGGGGATGCTTTCAAGGCAGTTGACATAGACATAATCGTTGCCAAGCCCCTGCATTTTGGTAAATTTCATATATATCAGTCCTTAGGGCAGCGGGCAGAAGCAACACACTCGCTGCAGATGTTGGCAATTGTAAGCAATAGCGGCTTTAACACGGCTCGGTATGCTCTGAAAAACATCATTAAAGCAGATCGATACATCCGCAAAAAAGTCTCTAAAGCGGATCGGCACCGCCACGCATAATCTTAAAACAGTTTGATATCTTAGAGCAGCTCGATACCGCCGGTCCTGCATTTTTCCACCATATCCTCGGGCCAGGAGGATACCTGAACCTCGCCGATATGGGCCTTCTTTAAGAAGAACATACAAAGTCTCGACTGGCCGATTCCGCCGCCCACGGTGTAGGGAAGCTTTCCTTCAAGCAGGCTTTTCTGGAAGGGGAGGTCGGCACGCTCGCTGCATCCGCGCTCCTCAAGCTGGGAAAGCAGGGCATTTTCATCCACCCTTATGCCCATTGAGGAGATCTCGAAGGCTATTTTGAGAGGCTCATACCACACAAGTATGTCGCCGTTTAATTTCCAGTCGTCGTAATCGGGGGCGCGGCCGTCGTGAATTTTTCCGGATGCCATCTTTCCGCCGATTTCGCCGAGGAAAACCGCTCCGTACTGTTTGCAGACGGCGTTTTCTCTCTCTTTTGGTGAAAGGTCGGGATATTTATCCTCAAGCTCCTGAGTAGTGACAAAATGTATCTCCTCGGGAAGCACGGGGGTTATCTCGGGATAAAGGCCGAAAAGGTATATCTCGGTGGCCTTTAGCACCTCGTATATGCTTTTAACCGTTTCAAAAAGGGCTTCCTTGGTGCGGTTTTTGTGCTCGATGACCTTTTCCCAGTCCCACTGATCAACATAAAGAGAATGGAGGTTGTCGGTTTCCTCGTCACGGCGGATGGCGTTCATATCGGTATAAAGACCCTCTCCGGCCTCATAATTATAGCGGCCGAGAGCCCATCTTTTCCACTTTGCAAGGGAATGTACTATTTCCATGATCTCACCGGTCTCGCCCACGTCAAAGGAAACGGGGCGCTCGGTGCCGTTGAGGTTATCGTTAAGACCGGAGTCCTTTCTGACAAAAAGGGGAGCCGACACACGGGTAAGATTAAGGGTCTTTGCAAGCTCACACTGGAAAAAATCCTTGACCTGCTTTATGGCCACCTGTGTCTCGCGAAGGGGTAACAGGGGTTTATAGTTTTCGGGAATTATAAGGGACAATGTTTTCACTCCAATCAATATTGATAAAGATATTTTTCAACTTCCCAGGAGGAAACTCTTGTGCAGTATTCTCTCCACTCGTTTTTCTTATGTTCGATGTATTTTTCGGCAATGTGGCTGCCCAGTGTTTCCATAACCAGCTCATCCTTCTGCATTTCCTTTAATGCTTCGTTAAGGCTGGCAGGCATTTTGTCTATTCCAAGCTCCTTGCGGGTGTTGTGGTCCAGGTCGTATACGTTGGAATTAACGGGATCCACCGGCTTTAAGCCCTTTTTGAGTCCGTCCAGTCCTGCCGCAAGGCAAAGGGCCAGGCAGAGGTAAGGATTGGCCGAAGGATCGGGGCAGCGAAGTTCGATTCTTGTTCCGGCGCCGCGGCTTGTAGGAATACGGATGAGGGGGCTGCGGTTTTGCGCCGACCAGGCAATGTGAACGGGGGCTTCATATCCCGGTACAAGCCGTTTATAGGAATTGACCAAAGGATTTGTCACGGCGGCCATACCCTTAATGTGAGCCATTATTCCGGCAATAAAGCTGTATGCCTGCTCGCTCAGCTGCAGGGGGTCGTTTTCGTCGAAGAAGGCGTTTTTGCCGTCCTTTCCCTTAAGGGACATATTAACATGCATACCCGATCCTGCGCGACCGAAAAGGGGCTTTGGCATAAATGTGGCGTGAAGATCATGGGCGGCGGCGGTGGTTTTAACGGCCAGTTTGAAGGTGGTGATATTGTCAGCCGTGCGAAGAGCCTCGTCATATTTAAAGTCGATCTCGTGCTGACCTCCGGCAACCTCGTGGTGGGAGGCCTCTATCTCGAATCCCATTTCCTCAAGGGTCAGGCAGATGTCTCTGCGGCACTGTTCGCCGAGATCAACCGGGCTTTGGTCAAAATATCCGCAGATATCGTCGGTCTTGGTGGTGGGACGGCCATTCTCGTCAAGTTTGAAAAGGAAGAACTCGCACTCGGGGCCTACGTCAAATTCATAGCCCATATCGGCGGCCTCTTTAATGACCTTTTCAAGTATGTATCGGGGATTGCCCGCAAAGGGTTTCATATCGGCGCCGTAGACGTCGCAGATAAGTCTTGCGGTCTTGCCCTGTTTAAGCCGCCATGGGAAAACCACAAAGGAATTTATATCGGGCACGAGGTACATATCCGATTCCTCGATTCGCACAAATCCCTCGATGGACGAGCCGTCGAACATACACTTTCCGTCAAGCGCTTTCTCAAGCTGGCTCAAGGTTATGGCAACATTTTTAAGCGAACCGAAAATGTCGGTGAACTGCAGGCGGATGAAATTGACCTCCTGTTCCTTGGCAATACGGATGACATCCTCTTTTGTGTATTTTGACATTGAACGCACTCCTTGAAAAAAATTGTGTTATGGTTTGTCGCCGCAAAAAGGCGGCGGCGATTTGATACCATGCTGAAAATCCACCCTGAATTATAGCATATAAGGCCGGGTATGTCAACAAATCCTAAGGTAAAAACCCCCTCTTTTAACCCTTAAAATGTTACTTTCGTTATTTTCAACATTATCCCTTGACTTAAAGCCGATTTGTGGCATAATATTACCTGTGAAAAATAATTTCGGCGAAGTGTTTCGGCAGGTGCATTTGCAAACGGGATTTTAAAAGCCGCTTTTGTAAGCGGCGTTTAGGCAGGCTTTTCTCTAAGCTTTAACGGTGCTTTTACGATAAAACGAAATCGGGTTGCGGGGTAGAGATATGATTTTAAAGAAAAACGACGAAACAGAGGTCGAGATAACGGCCGTTTCCTCCGACGGTGCGGGCATTGCAAGGGTTGACGGCGCGGCGGTCTTTGTGCCCTGCACGGCGGTGGGAGACAGGGTAAGGGTGCGAATAATCAAGGCGCAGAAAAACTATTATATCGGCAAGGCGATGGAAATCACCGTCCCGTCAAAGCACCGCACTTTTCCTGATTGCCCGGTTTTTGAAAAATGCGGAGGATGTGCCTTCCGCCACATTTCCTATGACGAGGAAATAAACATAAAGCACCGCAGGGTGGCCGATTGTCTGTCCCACATCGCTAAGGTTGACATAACACCAGAACCGGTGGTTTTTGCCGAGCAGATCGACCGCTATCGCAACAAGGCGCAGCTGCCCATCGGCATTGATAAAGAGGGCAAAATATATGCGGGATTTTACGCCAAAAAAAGCCACAGAATAATCGATTGCGGAAGCTGCAAATTACAGCCCGAGGAATTTAAAACCATAACCGATATTTTTATTGATCACCTTAAAACCAACGGCATTTCGGTGTATGACGAGCAAAGCGGAAAAGGACTGTGCCGTCATCTTTACATACGGAAGGGCTTTGCAAGCGGTCAGACGGCGGTATGCGCCGTCATAAACGGGGAAAGGCTTCCGGCCGCAGAGGAGCTTTACGAAAGGCTTAAAAGAGCCGTGCCGTCGGTGGTCAGTCTGTCGGTTAACATAAACCGCGGTCGAAACAACGTCATAATGGGCAAAAAATGCGTCACACTTTTCGGAAGCGACGAGATAACCGATACCCTTTGCGGGGTGGAATTTTCCCTTTCGCCCCTTTCCTTTTATCAGGTCAATAGTTTGCAGGCGCAAAAGCTTTTCACCATTGCCACCGACCTTGCCGACCTTGACGAAAACAGCATCGCCGTCGATCTTTACTGCGGGGCGGGAGCCATCGGTCTTATCGCCGCAAAGAGAAAAAACATAAAGGCGCTTTACGGGGTGGAGATAGTGCCCGAAGCGGTGGAAAACGCCGGGTACAACGCCCTTCGAAACGGCATTGAAAACGCTCATTTTATATGCGGAGACGCGTCAAAGGGAGCGGCCGAGCTTTTGAAAATGAAGGTCAGTCCCGATGTTGTTTTTGTCGACCCGCCCCGAAAGGGCTGCGACAGGGAAACGCTGAGCATTGCGGCGCAAAAAATGTCGCCTAAAAGAATTGTGTATGTTTCCTGCGATCCCGCAACCTTTGCCAGAGACGCGGCGATACTTAAAGAAATGGGATACGACCTTAAAAAAGCCGTTCCCGTCGATCTTTTTCCGAGAACCCCGCACATAGAAACCGTCGGACTTTTCAAGCGAACGGCCGATTGCGTTTAACCGACTCTTACCCGAAAAATTCTTTTTAAGAAACGGCAGGTTGTTTTTTTAATGAAACACAATCAAAAAACAGGGACTGTATTTGTACTGCTTTCGGCGGTGACATTCAGCCTTGCGGGAATTTTGATAAAAATAATAGACTGGTCGCCCATTACCATAAACGGCGTCAGAAGCATCTTTGCCGCGGCGGTTATGCTTATCTATTTAAAGGCGACAAGGCACAGGATAAGATGCAATAAAACGATCATGTTCGCGGCGGTGTGCAACGCGGTTATGAATCTTACATATGTTTTTGCAACAAAGATAACCTCGGCGGCCAACGCCGTGGTGCTCCAGTTCACAATGCCGATTTTCATAATAATCTTCTCGGTAATGTTCTTAAAGAAAAAGCCCCAAAAGGCCGAGATAGTGACCTGTATAACCGTATTTGCGGGTATTGTGTGCTTCTTTTTCGACGGACTTACGGCAAGGGGTATGCTCGGCAATATTCTGGCGATCATATCGGGAGCGACCTATGCCGTCGTTTTCATGCAAAAGGCCGTTCCCAATTCCGATTTTGAAAGCTCGGCGCTTTTCGGTCAGCTTATGAGTATAGTCATAAGCATACCCTTTTGGTTTTTCGAAAGCTCCTTCACCTTTACCGACATTTGGGCGGTGGCGCTTCTCGGAACGGTGCAGATGGGGGTTTCGTATGTGCTTTTATCGGTTGGACTGACAAGCGTTTCTCCCATAACCGCATCCCTGACATCGACAATCGAGCCGATTTTAAATCCCATTATTGTGGCAATATTTTATCACGAGCGCATCGGCACCCTGTCGTTTATCGGGGCGGCGGCGGTCATCGGATCGGTTGCGGTTTATAATGTGCTTAAAGCATCACACAAAGAAAAATCGGTGCAAAATCCCGTTTGACGGATAAAACACCGGAAAGGCCGATATTCAGATTTAAAGTCCCGGGGAAAAATCGGTGTACCCTTCCGGGCGAGAATATCCGCCCCGCTTTTTGTGCGGGTAAGACGAAAGGAGAAAGGCAAATGGAGCAAAAAACCTGCCCCGCCTTTAAAAAATGCGGAAGCTGTCAGATGCTTGACCTTCCCTATAAACGCCAGCTTATGATTAAACAAAACAGGGTCAAAAGACTTCTCTCCAAATTTGCAAAGCCGGAAAAAACAGTGGGAATGAAGTATCCCTATCATTACCGCAACAAGGTGCAGGCCGCCTTCGGGAGCGCGGGAGGAAGGGTCATTTCGGGGGTTTACCAGTCAAGCTCTCATAAAATCGTGCCCATCGACAGCTGCCTTCTTGAGGACAGTATCGCCGACAAAATAATATG
>CAJJNV010000036.1 GCA_905193225.1 uncultured Oscillospiraceae bacterium
GACGGCGGGTAAGGGTAAACCTTCTGCGGAAAAAGGGTGCGGGAACGTGTTTTTCAAATCGGTTTTTTTCTTTTGATGCGCAAATAAAAAGGTTTGAAAGCATTTTTGTCACCTCAAGTATATTTTACTACATTTTCTCCCCGAAAACAACGGTTTATTTTTAAATATCTGTTTTGTTTCCTTTTTTAGGCCGGAAAGAGTCTTTCGGCAACAAAACCCGCAAAGCTTGTGAAAGAGCGCCTGTGTTGCTGCCGAAAGAAGTAATATCGCTGCCGTTCATTCTTTGCTCAATGAATATGGGATGTCGGCCATAGCTGCCGAAGAACGGGAGGTGCGAGGACAGGTGCGCGGCTTTGGACGCTGAGGCAATCAGCGCAAGCTGATCGGAGGGAGGCTTTAATGTGTCGGCAAGTGTGGTGTTAAAACGCAGCTTTGTTTTGTCGGCGGGACTGTTGGTGATGCTCCCTCCGGTCTCGGCCGCGCCGCGACTGCCTCGGCGGTATGACCGGATGCACAGCCGCAACGGAACTGTAATGCATTGTAAGGGATTATGTGTGCCGCAGGGAAGAAACGGGTGAAGCCGTTAAGAAATACGCTTTTTATGCGGCACAACATTTCTTCCTACTTGTAAAAACTTTTTTTGTGTGCTAAAATATCGGCGACAGGAGTGATACCGTGGAGCTTACAAATTTAGCCGACATAAAGAAATTACTTTTAAAAAACGGCATCGTGCTGACAAAGGCGCGGGGTCAGAATTTTATAATAAATCCGTCGGTCTGTCCACGTATGGCCGAGGAATGCGGAGCGGGAAAGGACGATGGAGTGCTTGAGATAGGCCCGGGTATCGGTGTGCTGACTGCCGAGCTTGCAAAGGTAGCCGGCAAGGTGGTGTCCATCGAGCTTGACAGCGGTCTTGTGCCCATTCTTTCCGAAACGTTAAGCAATTTTGACAATGTTAAGATAATAGAGGGAGATGCTTTAAAGCTTAATTTAAAGGAAATTATCGAACGGGAATTTTCGGGGAAAAAGGTTTTTGTGTGCGCCAACATTCCCTATAATATTTCTTCAAAGCTGGTTATGAAGCTGCTTGAAAGCGATCTTAACATAGAGGCCGCAACCGTTATGGTGCAAAAGGAGTTTGCCGATCGTATCTGTGCAAAGGTGGGCAGCCGTCAAAGCGGTGCCATAACCGTCGGTGCAGCCTTTTTTGCAAGCTGTACCGAGCTTTTCGGCGTTTCGGCCGGAAGCTTTTTCCCGCCTCCCAAGGTGGACAGCACGGTTATGAAGCTTGTACCCTATAAACAGCCGCCGGTGGAGGTCAAAGATCGTAACTTCTTTATGAAAACGGTAAACGCAGGCTTTTGCCAGCGCAGAAAGACCCTTCAAAATTCTCTCGGATCGGGGCTTTCGGTCAGCAAGGCATCGGTGGAAAAGGCCCTTCTCGAAATGGGGAAAAATCCCCTTGCGAGAATAGAGGAGCTTGACCTGTTTGAGCTTGCCGAGCTTTCAAACAAGCTTTTTGAGGAGAAAAAATGAAAAATAAGAGCTTTAAAAACCGATATCTGCTGCTCGACGAAATAAGAGGCTTTGCGGTAATTTGCATGGTGTTTTTCCACGCCTTTTATACCTGCTTTGATGTTTTCGGCCTCGATTTTGCGGGAAAGCTCATAACCTTCTTTTCGCCGGCCGAGCCGTTTTTTGCGGCGGGATTTGTATTTATATCAGGTATGTGCGGAATGTTTTCCAAAAATCCGTGGAAGAGGACGGTCATTCTTATGGGTGTGGCCTGCGGGCTTTCGGCGGTGACGTTTTTTATTACAAAGAACTTTGAATTTAACTGCTTTGTGGTTTTCGGAATAATCCATCTGCTGGCGATCAGCTGGCTGCTGCTTTCGGCGTTAAAGCCGGTGCTTTTGAAGATTGCTCCGCTTTTAGGATTGATTATAAACACCCTTTTGGCCGCCGCGTTTTTCAATGTCGAGCACGGATACATCGGCTTTGCCGGACTTAAATATGCTCTGCCCCAGTCGCTTTATTCGGGCAATTTCCTTTGGATACTGGGCTTTCCAAGCAAGTCATTTGCGTCGGCCGATTATTTTCCGGTTTTGCCGTGGGTATTTATATTCTTTGCGGGATTTTTCTTTTGCAGAATGTTTAAAAACGGGTTGCCCGGGATTTTCAGAAAAGATCCCATTCCGCCCTTTTCCTTCGTGGGCAGGCACGCCCTCATAATTTATATCGCCCATCAGCCGATCATCTATCTTTTGGGCGAGCTTATAAACGCCGTTTTTTAAATCTTTATTATAAATGCCGTTAAAAAAACTATTGCAAATTTTCAAGAAATAAATTACAATAGAGCAGAAGAGGAGAGATGTTTATGCAACGGACCGACAAAAACAATTATTACCTCGATATTGCCGAAACGGTTCTCGAAAGGGGAACCTGCCTTCGCCGCAATTTCGGTGCAATAATCGTTAAAAACGACGAGATCGTTTCGACCGGATACACCGGTGCTCCGAGAGGCAGGAAAAACTGCATCGACCTTGGGGTTTGCCTGCGTGAGAAAATGCAGATTCCCAGAGGCGAGAGATATGAGCTTTGCCGCTCGGTCCATGCCGAAGCAAACGCCATAATAAGCGCCGCCCGGGACAAAATGATCGGCGCAACCATGTACCTGGCCGGCAGAGAAGCCGAATCGGGTGAGCTTGTCAACAATATGAACTCCTGTTCTATGTGCAAAAGAATGATAATAAACGCCGGCATCGACCGCGTGGTAATACGCCGTACCCCCACCGACTATGAAACGGTTATCGTGCGCGACTGGGTGTTCAACGACGATTCCCTTTCCGGCTCGTCGGGATATTGATTTTGATGCCCGTTTTTCGGCATCGGGTTGTTATACCAATTGCTGATGCTGATTTTTCCGCATCTGATTTTGGCGTCGATTGTTGATGCCGATTTTCCGTATCGATTTTTTAACAACTTACATCGGATGCTTATTATTGGCAGTTTAGCATCGACCGTTTAGTCTTGATTTGCGCGGCAACAAACAACATTTTTCCTGCAAACCCGCAGGACAAACAGAATACAGCAATACAGCGAACAGATTGAAGCTTTTTTCGGTTTGTTCGCTTTTATTGTAATAAAAGGGATTTAATCGCGTTTATATTTGCAAATGAGAATTATAAATGGTGGCATTTACCACTGTGAAATAATTTTTTGTTATAAACATAAAAAATCTACAAAAAGGCGTTGCAATATCAAAAAAAACAAGCTATAATGCGGGTATGAGGCAATTTTATATTTGGAGGATCGATATGAAAGTAAACTTATTCAAAAAGACGGTTGGGCTTTTTCTTGCCATGGCAGTTATGCTTTCTGCGGTGCCCTTTGCTTCGGCTGCTGCCGAAATAAAGGCTGCCGGCAACAAGAGCATAAATGTTATGGATCTTGAGCTTGCCGTGACCGGCCAAAAAGAATTTCTTAAAAACAAGGGAATGGGCTCCCGCGACACCCGCCTTTCGGTGGGCGACCAGGCAGTCACCTCCCGCAACGGATTTGTCATTCGTCCCGATTCCAAGGGTGCAAAGCCCAATGTGGCCGATGTAAATATCGACCTCACCAAGCTTGACACCGAGGTGACCTATTTCTCGGCCATCGTGGGTAACGACGACAATTCTCCCATAATCAGAGCCTACGGTGTCAACGGATCGGCCCGGTGCATCATTCTGGCCGACGGAAAGACCCTCACCGATACCGCAACCATAACCCCCGGTGATATGTATCGTGTGGGATGCGTAATCCCCGCAGGCACAAAGACTCTCACCCTCAGAACCACCGATGTTGAGGGTGACAACTACCTTGACTACTGCGACTGGATCGAGCCTACACTCTATGAAAAGGCTCCCTCGGCAGGCGTTATTAAGGATCTTTACACCGATTATAATGCGACCCCCAACACCGTGCTGTCGGCCGAAGGAGCTATCGGCGTCAGATTCAATGTTAAGGAAGCCTTTTCCGAAATAACCGTTAAAAAGGAATTTTCCGAAACCGACGTTGTCGGCTCACTTTACGAATTCAAATATTCGTATGGCCGCTCGCTTCAGAACAAACCTGTTGCTACCATTACCGAGCCTGATGTTGACGGATCTTCCCTTACCTTCAATTTTGAAAGTATCGTTCCCGCAGGGGAATATATCTTTGTTGTGGACGGCCTTAAGAACATAAAGGTAAACAGCTCTGCTTTCGGATATTGCTATGCCGACGGCAACGCTTCTGTCGGCCTTGTAAATATGTCCATCAAGTTTGTTGATCAGGTTGAAGATTATCTTGACACTCCCTCTGACGAGCCCTTCTTTACCAAGAAGACTACTGCCGTTTCGGGTGTTGAAAAGCAGCGTGCCCAGGATACATACAATAACCTCATCAACAATCTTGCCGATTTTCCCTCCTCGGTAAATATCGGAGAGGACAGCTATTCAGGCTTCCCCACCCCCGATTTCACCGTTAAATCGAAAGATACGGCTGATGACGAGCTTCATCACTGCATTACCAACGACATCACCCTAAAGCACAAAAGCGGCCTTGAGTTTATACTTAAAACCGCCTTCTATTACGATTATGCCGCCCTTGAATGGACTGTATATGTAACAAATGCGGCAAGTGAAAATTCCCCCATCGTGTCGAATTTCTACGGCTGTAAGGATTATAAATTCGTGGGAAGCGACCCCACCATTTTAACCAACAACTCCGACTTTGAGTCGAGTGAAGCCCCCTACCGTACCGACACTATCACAATTGCCGACGGCGAAACGATAACCGATTCGCCCTATAACGGCCGTTCGTCGGACGAAGCCTTCCCCTATTACAACTTTGAATACGGCGACAAGGGCGCCCTTATTGCTGTTGGTTGGTCGTCCACCTGGCAGACCGACTTTACCTATAAGGATGGTGTTACCACCTTCTCCGACAAGCAGAAGGTATTCAGCTCCTACATTAAGCCCGGCGAGGTTGCAAGAACACCTCTCACCGCTATGGTGCTTTATGACGGAAGAGATAAGGACCGTGCAACCAACCTTTGGAGAAACTGGTTTATCGACTGCAATATGTACCGCGACAACGGTAAGGATCTTGTCGATCCCTTTGTAGCCGGTGTAACTTCCATCAAATACAATGAGATGCTCAACGCCAACACCGAAAATCAAAAGGAATCCATAAAGGCATATGTCGATGCAAATGTGGACATTGACGTGTGGTGGATGGATGCAGGATGGTATCCCTGCAATGAACCCGGCAGCACAAACCGCGACTGGAGAAATACCGGTAACTGGACTCCCGATACCGAGCGTTTCCCCGATAAATTCAAGGAAATTTCCGAATACGCCAATCAGAATGACATAAAGACCCTGCTTTGGTTTGAGCCCGAGCGTGTCGGAATGGTTTATACCGACGGTCAGGCGCTGGATGATTCCTGCGTCAAGCGTGAGTGGCTTATCGGATACGGCGAAGAAAACGAAAGCGCATATGAAGAGCGCTATTACCGCCAGCTGGATATCGGTAACGATGAGTGCAGAGAATGGCTTAAATCCCAGGTCGCCAAGGTGCTCACCGAGGGCGGAATTTCCATCTACCGCGAGGATCTCAACATCGGCCGCTCGGAAACCAACTATAACCTCTATAACGCCGCTCATCCCGATCGCGCCGGTATAACCGAAAACAAGTGTGTACAGGGTCATTATGACTACTGGAAATACCTTATCGGGCTTGATCAGGTTGAATTGCTTGACTCCTGCGCATCGGGCGGTCACAGACTGGACATCGAATCCATGAGACTGGCCGTTTCGCTCCATCCCAGCGATTACAACCACAATGATATGATCGCAAAGCAGGTTGCAAACTATAACCTCTGCTCCTGGATTCCCTTTGTGGGTGCAAACTCGGCCGAAAACAGAACCATGGTCGACGAATACACCCTCCGCTCGGCATATCGCCCGGCGCTCGTGCTTCAGTACGATCCCCCCAGCCAGCAAACCGATAAGCTCAACCGCCTGCTCACCGAATGGAGAGGTATAAGCAAGTATTTCTACGACGACATTTATCAGTTTACCTATGAGACCTATTCGAGAAATGAGCTTTATTCCTACGGTTACATAGATCGTGAGGCTCAGGAAGGCTATGCAATGGTTTACAACCGCAACGAGGTTGAGAAAAACCGTTTCATCAAGCTTAAAGGTCTTAACGAGGACGATACCTACGAGATTACCTTTGCATCGGGTGCTGCTGCGGTGACCGCAACCGGTACATATCTTATGAACCGCGGCGTTAAGGTAAAGGTCAAGTCTTCTGATATTCTCTATATCAAGAGAACAAACACCGCAGCAACCGACCTTACCGCATTTAATCAGGCTCTCGAAAACTGCAAGAATGTTAAGGTCAACATTATGACCATCGAGTCGGCTTTCAGAATCCTGAAGGCTATTTCCAATGCCGAGATGATTCAGCAGGCCGGAGATGCCGCAAAGCCCATCAACTTTGTCATAGCAACCGAGCAGCTCAACAAGGCGAAAAAAGCTCAGAAAATAGCCTCGCCCTCCGAGCCGGCAGATCAGAAGAATGCACAGCTTTCGGCGGTTATCGATTACATCGGCGAGGTTACCGTGGACAATTTCCGCCAGAAGATTTCTTTCATCGAATTTGCCGAAACGGCCAAGGCAGCAATTCTTAAGAAATATCCCAACACGGTTATTCTTAAGGACGACGTGCTTCTTGCGGCGAGAGCAAAATATGATGAGCTTACTGCCGAGCCTGCGGATGACATTATGTACGGCGACGTTGACGCAAACGGAACGGTTGAAGCCACCGACGCACTGTGGGCACTTCAGGCTTATGTCGGTTCAAGACAGCTTGATGATATCGCATTCAAAGCTGCCGACGTTAACCTCGATAAGGAGGTTAATACCTCCGACGCACTGGCCATTCTGCAGTATGCGGTTAAGCTCCGCGACAAGCTGCCCATTGCGTAAGTGATCGGCGTTAGAAAAACGTCATCATTTAAGCCGATGCAGATGTTTTTTGAAATACAGAAACGGGCATGCGGCTTTCAAAGCTGAATAAACTTGTTCCTTCCCCGCAGGGCCAACACCTTGCGGGGAAGTTTTTTGGGTGGCAGCAAGTGCTGAATCGCCTTGTTTTATGCGCCTTAACGCGCCTTAATAAACCAAAATGTTTCACGTGAAACGTTTTTAAAACCATTGTGCATCAGGCGGCGGGGAAATTTTTTTGCGTGGAAAGGTTAATGGATTTTAACCGTGCAGCGGTGGGGAGTATTGTGCGACGAGGGCGGCTCTCTAAAAAACGGCGGGGAAAGGTTTCTCTCAATGCACGAAGGCGGCGGTGTGCGTGGACTACGGCGGGCGCTGAGGTGTCTCGGCAGGGCCGAGACGGGAGGGCGCAGTGAGCTTTAAGCCCTTAGGAAAAGTAAAGCCGATATTTATAACGGCAGTCGTGATTTTGCAAAAAGCCCGCCCTCCGGTCAGCTTACGCTGACCTACCTTGGCGCCCTACCCGACGCAGCTTGGTGCAATGCTTTCATCAATGAGCTGCTTAAGCAACAGACAGCCGAAAAGCACCGTTAACATGCCGTTTCAGGCGTGTTCGGATATGTGCGCTATGGTTAAGCAACGGACGGTCGAACCCCGCACGCCTTAAAAATGTTAAATTTCCCGTTT
>CAJJNV010000037.1 GCA_905193225.1 uncultured Oscillospiraceae bacterium
CCCTGATCCATATCGTCGGGCTTTTTATACTCCCAAAGGCTGTGGGTAAGGCCCACGCCGTTTTCCCTGTCCCGCAGATTTATGGCCTGAAGCACCGAGGCGTTTTGCATATCCGGCTGATTTACAAATCTCTCGGTAATTTGCGGAGAACCGATAAGATACCGGTAATAATTAAGGTTGCGCCAAACATTGTCAAGCACATCCTGCCTTACCGTGCCGCCGCTGTAAGGTGCAACATACGAAGACTGCTTTCCCTCTTCAAAAATCGATTCATAGTCGGCTATTTCGGCCGTTTGCCAAAGGGATGTTATCTGTTCCTTTGTTCGGCCTTTAAAGCTTTCAAGCTCATTTCCGTTAATGACAATTTTCTGCTCTGCTGCAGCCGGAAAACAAAGTCCGCAAAGCAGCATAACTGCCGAAAGAAAAACCGCCGACATCTTTTTTATCATACATTTTCTCCTCGCTTTAAAAATCTGCACCTGTGAAATCAATAATTGCAAATCCGTAATTAACCGCGATTCCATAACAATCAAAGCCGTTTCACGGAATCGCTTCTGTAAATTTCACAATATTTCTATAATATGATAATAATATACTGCAATTTTAATGTCAAGATTAACGGCTTGTTTTTTTGCTCAAATATGTTATTATAGAAGCATATTAAATAAATATGCATTGCACAAAATGTTTCGCATATACTGCGCCTGCCCGCCAAAAAGTTTTGCGGTCCGGAAGGCGTTTCGGAGGCAACTATGAAAAAAACAATTGAAGCTTTAAGCTCGGCAAAACTTGTTCCCGTCGTAAAAATTGAGAGCGAAAGAGATGCTTTGCCCATTGCAAAGGCCGTTCTTAAGGGCGGAATATCGGTTATGGAGGTAACCTTCAGAACAGAAGCTGCCGAAAAGGCCATAAAAGAAATAGCCGACAGTCTCCCCGAAATGTTTGTGGGAGCAGGCACTCTTTTATCAAAGGAGCAGGTCAGGGCCGCAAAAAATGCGGGGGCAAAATTCTTTGTCAGCCCCGGTTTCAACGAAAACACAGCTGATTTCTGCAAGTCGGAGAATCTTCCCTTTATACCGGGGATTGTCACCCCTTCCGAGCTTGAAAAGGCACTTTTCTATGGCTTTGACCACCTCAAATTTTTCCCTGCCGAAGCTGCCGGCGGAGTAAAGATGATAAAGGCCCTCAGCGCTCCCTACCATGGCGTTAAATTTATGCCGACAGGCGGTATAAATCTTGAAAATCTTTTGGATTATCTTGCTCTGCCCTCGGTATTTGCCTGCGGCGGAAGCTTTATGATAAATCAAAAAGAAATATCAAGCGGAAACTTTGAAAGTATAACAGAGGCCGTAAAAAAAGCCGTGGAGCTTATAAACAAGTTTTAAAAGCCGATTACAGCCTTGTGCCATAATAAACAGTAAGTCCATTACACGTTAAAAAAATCCGACACGGTCACGTATTTTGCAATCATCACAAAAACCAACGTTTGTCACAGGGAATACATACACCATACAAAATTCACACCAAGCCCCTAAAAAGGAGAAGTAAAATGAAAAAAGCCGTAACATTCGGAGAAATAATGTTAAGACTATCCCCCGAGGGAAGAAAAAGATTTGTTCAGGCCGACCGCTTTGACGCCGTGTACGGCGGAAGCGAAGCCAACGTTGCCATAGCTCTCGGCAATATGGGAATAAAAGCCGATTTTCTCACTGCCCTCCCCGATAGTCCCTTGGGCGACGCCGCCGAAAACTTCGTCCGTTCCTTCGGCGTTAACACAAAGGGCACTGTCAGAAAAGACGGAAGGCTCGGAATATATTTCCTTGAAAAAGGTGCTTCCCAGCGTCCCTCAAAGGTGGTATACGATCGGGAAGACTCGGTTTTTTCTCGCCTTAAAGAGGGTGAAATAGATTTCAAAAAGGCCTTTGAGAGAGCCGATTGGTTCCACTTTTCCGGCATTACGCCCGCCCTTTCAAGGCAGGTCGCTCTTATAACCAAAGAGGCCGTTTGCACCGCAAAGGAAATGGGACTTACGGTGAGCTGTGATCTTAACTACCGCGCCGCTCTTTGGTCGACCGAGCAGGCTGCCGAGGTGCTCCGTCCCTTAATTTCCATGACCGATGTTCTTATTGCCAACGAAAACCATCTTAAAATGCTTTTCGGCATCGGTGAAGGGAAAAATCTCACCTGCGCTCAGGCGGCAAAATCCGCCGCCGAGGTATTTGATTTAAGGCAGTCGGTAATGACAGTACGGCGCACCCTTTCAGCCGACGACAACGGCTTTTCGGCAATTCTTTTTGAAAACGGAAACATATACCGCTCCAAAAAATATCAGATGCACATTGTCGACCGTGTCGGCGGTGGGGACAGCTTTGCCGCAGGACTGATCTACGCCGACAAGATGGGCTTTTCGGCACAGGACACGGTAGAATTTGCCGCTGCCGCAGGCTGCCTTAAACATTCGATAGAAGGCGATGCAGGCATTTTTTCGGCAAAAGAGGTTTCATTCCTTGCCGGCGGATTTTCCGACGGGCGGGTGCAAAGATAACATTTTCAAAAGGCAAAGCTTCGTGTTTTTTCAATTTATTTGGATTTTATCCTCAGCGTTCTTAAATACTCCTTTTGCTCATCGGTTATGCGATAGCTTTCTATGGCCTTTTGTATGGTCTTGTTATGTTCAAAAAGCTTAAGCTTTTTTTGCTCGATAAACGGGATAATATCGTCCCATTGTTTAGACAGAGCGGTGGCAAAATACCATGCAATCATCATTTTCACATAATATTCATCCGACCGTATTTCTGCCACAAGCCTCGGATATTTTAAATCGAAGCTCTCATCAAGATAATATTTCATCAGTATTTCTATGCCGAATCGGCAGGTATAGGTTTTTTCGCTCCTTGCCCATTCCTCGGCCTTTTTATCAAGCCCCTCCGGCCGTTTTTTAAAGACCTTAGGAGAAATAAGATCGCAGGTCGACCAATTGTCCACAAATGGCAGGAATCTGTCAAGCTCAAAAATCACCCGCTCATAATCGGGAAGAAGCTCGATAATCATACCGTGGAGATCATTTTCTTCGCAGTATTCATGGGGAAGGATTTTCAGAAACTCATCCGCCATGTCGGGATTTTGCTTAAACAACTCCTTTGCAAAGCTTCTCATGTCCGGCTTTCGCACGCCGATTATTTTTTGCTTATACACCGTCGGACAAAGGGAGGCGTGAAAGTCCCGATACCTTTCATCTTGAAGTTCAAAAAGCCGATTCCTTATATAAATTTCGCTGTTCATTTTTTCGCTCCTTTTGCACCCGCATTGCGGCATTTTTTGCTTTTCACCTTTTTTCTATATCCTTTATGTCGGAAAAACTTATGCTCATCTCATCGCCAAAAGCCTTTTCGAAAGAAATCTCACCGACGGCACCTTCGCCTCCGGCAGGAACATCAAGTAAAAGGCTTTTTTCTCTTTTGCTGATACACTTGAGCACACCCACCGTTTTTACATAGCGGTTTTTTAAATAGTGGGTAACGATGATCTCGTCTCCTACGCTCGTTTCCCGCAGCATAAAATCAAGCTCGGCGTTCTTTTCGTCCGAAAGAATCGCCTTTTTTTCAAATATTTCTTCCCTTTTTCTAAGCTCTTTCTCAAAGCCCTTTACGGCGGCAAAGGCGCCGAATTGCTTTGCCCGTTCGGATATTTCCATCTTTCTTTTAGGTTTATTCACCGCTTTTGTGCCCTCCGATCTGGGAATTGCGCTCTATGGTCGTTCCGCCGGCCTCATAATTCATTCCCTTTAATATGGAATTTTTGCCGAATCGCTTTTTAATATCCACCATAGTCCTTTGCACCTTATTGTTTCTGAGAAGCTTATCCGGCGCTTCACAAAAAAGGTCGGTCTGATAAAAACCGTCGTCGGTAATAAGGTTATTAAACACAATGGTGATGCGCCGTATGGGCTTTTGCTTGTCGACGATCTGCTCGTAAAGCTCGGCCGCCGCGGGAACGATGACGCTGTCGGCGCTGGTTTCAAAGGGCAGTTTTTTTGTGCCGTGGGCGGCAGGGGCTTTAAGGGCATTGGAATACCCCACCGTAAGGGTCACCGAGCCGGTCAAAACATTTCTTTCGACCAATTCAAGGCACATCAGATCGGTCATTTCCCTGACGATAAGCTTGCCTTCGCAAAATTCATAATCCCGCATAAGCACCTGTCCCGATGTCAGACAGCCTGTTTTGGGCTTGTATTTTTTTATATCGGCAATGGTGACCGGTTCTCTTCCGAAGGCGTGGTCGATAAGCAGTTCGGCATCTATTCCGAAAAGCTTGTAAAGCATATTTTCATCTGCCCGGGCGATCTGTCCCATGGTGTATATGCCTTTTGTCGCCAGCCGCTCGGCCGTTCCCCTTCCTATTCTCCAAAAGTCGGTTATGGGGGTGTGATCCCAAAGCTCACTGCAAAATTTCTGCTCGTCTAGCCATCCGATAAAATCGGATGAATGCTTGGCGGTTATGTCGAGAGCAATTTTTGCAAGATAAAGGTTTGTGCCTATTCCGCAGGTGGCTCTTATTCCGGTTTTTTTAAAAACCTCATCTATGACCTTAACGGCCAGCTGTTTTGGCGTTAATCCGTATTTTTTCATATATGGGGCGATATTTATAAACACCTCGTCGATGGAATAGACATAAATATCGTCCTTGGAAAAAAAGCCGAGATAAATTTCATATATATCGGCCGAATAGTCTATATACCTTTTCATTCTCGGGGCAGCAATTATATATTCCACGCCCTTTGGTATTTCAAAAATTCTGCACCTGTTTTTTATTCCAAGTTTCTTCATTGCAGGGGTTATGGCAAGGCAAATGGTCTTGTCCGAACGCTCGGGATCGGCCACCACAAGGTTGGTTGTCATGGGATCGAGCCCCCGCTCGACGCATTCCACCGAGGCATAAAACGATTTAAGATCTATGCAAAGATATTTCCCGTCGATAGGTCATCCCTCCCCTGCTTTTTCATTACAATTATATTTTAGCAGATATTATGTACATTAAACGGGATTTTAGCCTTTTTAGCCTGTATAATATAATACCACTTTTCCTGTCACTTTTCAAATTCTTTGTATCACAAGTTATATCACAAATTTAATTTTTTTATACAAATTTCATATAATGGCTTTTATTTTGAATCACTTTGTGATATAATTCTGTGAAAGCTTGCGGATTTTATCCGTTTAAATCGCTGCAGTATTCTTTTTGTCAGGTGAAAATGCCTGTTATGTACCTGCCGACACACCCGTTGCGGCACAGCTGATCATTGGCCAAACGGCAGCAGTCAAAGCAAAGATACACTGCGGCAAAAACCTTGGAGGAATGAAGTATGAATACAAAACTAAGTAAAAAGGATTATACCCTGATAGCCTCGATGCTGTTTGGTATGTTCTTCGGAGCGGGCAACCTTATTTTCCCGCTTATTCTCGGAGCAAAGGCCGGTGCCTCTATGCCGTCCGCCCTTGTGGGCATGCTCATAACCGCTGTGGGAATTCCCCTTCTCGGCGTTATGTCCATGGGAATTTCCCGAAGTGAAGGCCTTCTTCATATGTCGAGTCGGGTTTCCAAAGGATTTTCCTATTTCTTCACCTGTGCTCTCTATCTGACCATCGGCCCCTTCTTTGCCATTCCGAGATGCGGTGCAACATCATTTTCGGTGGGAATCCTTCCCCTTGCAGGCGATCACAAGGTGCTTGTGCAGGCGATTTTTACCCTGGTTTTCTTCGGTGCGGTGCTGTTTTTCTCCCTGCGTCCTTCAAAAATTATGGACTCGGTGGGTAAATGGCTCAACCCCATCTTTCTTGTGCTTCTCGCCGTGCTTACCTTGACGGTGCTTGTCTCGCCCATAAACGGAGTTGCCAAAGTACCCTCCAACGGTGATTACGCCGAAAACGCTTTCTTTGCCGGATTCCTTCAGGGATACGACACACTGGACGCTCTTGCATCCCTTGCATTCGGCATAATTGTTATAAACGTTATCCGGGATCATAATGTCACCGAGCCTTCGAGAATAGCCAAAAGCACCGTTCGCTCGGGCGTTTTCAGTATGGCCTTTATGGCGGTCATATACGGCATTATCGCCCTTGTGGGAACCGAGTGCTATAACCTCTATGCCGACCGTCTTTCCGACTCGAATTTTAACGGCGGCGATGCCTTCTCAATAATCGCCGAGCATTATTTCGGCAAGGCAGGCCTCATTATTCTTGCGTTGACCGTTACATTCTGCTGCCTTAAAACAGCCGTAGGACTGGTTACATCCTGTTCCGAAACCTTTGTGGGAATGTTCCCGAAATCCATAAGCTACCGCGCCTATGCCATAATATTCACTGCCTTTTCCTTTCTCGTTTCAAACATCGGCCTTTCAAACATAATTTCCTTCTCGGCTCCGGTGCTCTATTTCCTCTATCCTCTGGCCATCGTGCTCATACTGCTTAATATATTCGGAAAGTTCTTCGGTTACAGGCAGTGTGTATTTGTGTGGACCATAGGATTTACCGGCATTGCAGCAATATGCGATCTTATAAGGGTCAGCGGAATCGAGGCACTTAATCCCGTGATCGCAGGCATCGGCAAGGTGATTCCCTTCTATTCCATCGGAATGGGCTGGGTTGCTCCCGCCGCCATCGGTCTTGTGATAGGCCTTGTTCAGATGCTGCTCACAAAGCGCAGCGAAAATACCGCCAAGACAGCCTGAAACACGATGCTGCGGTAACACAGTGCCCGGCAAAGCCTCTGCAAGGGTCTTGTGAGGTCTTAGATTTCAGACAAAACATTTGGTAAAACACCTTTGAAAGCACTTAAGCAATCACTTAAAAGCTTGCGGCAAGGCGTGCGACAATATACCCGCAAAACATAAAAACATATGCGAAAAAAAAGCGGTGCTGAATAATCAGCACCGCTTTTTAAGGTCAAAAACATTTTCAGAATTTTAAATTTCATCAAAATTCAGTCTGTTAAGGAAATCTTTTAAACGCTTTAATTTTTTTCAACCGCTTTTTTCTTAAATTCTTCTTTTGTCACAGGGGTATTATCCTTTAATTCATCTTTTAATTCATCTTTCAACTCATAAAGTCCTTTATAAAATCCTTCGGCAGCTATCCGACCTTTATAGATCGGATAGCTGAATCTTTTATATTCGTTTTTGCTTAAGCAACGGACGGTCGAACCCCGCACGCCTTAAAAATGTTAAATTTCCCGTTT
>CAJJNV010000038.1 GCA_905193225.1 uncultured Oscillospiraceae bacterium
GCACCTATACGACAACAGCCAAGCCCGGTTTTGAGCTTGGCTGTGTTTCTTCATTTATTATCTGTTTATCGGCAGCTGCTTGATTTTCCCCACCGAATACATCAGAATCAGCATGGCGTCGAGAGAGGTTATTTTTCCGTCCTTATCGACATCGCACAAAAATCTTCCGTCGCCCTCAAGCTTGGATTTTTTAACGACGGTACAAAGGGCGGCCAAAGCGTCGCTCGAGTTCACCTCGGAATCAAGATTTGCATCGCCGTATTTTCCCGTCATGGGAAGAATTTCGCCTGCTTTGAGTGTCCTTTTGCAGTCGCTGCAGATAACATCTCCGGAATATCCGTCGGATATACGGGTGGGCTCGACGGTACCTACAAGACGGGGATTCTTGTGATTTTCCCCGTTTTTCTCTCCATAGCTTTGCCCGCACACCTCGCAAATGGCAGGTGTTATGCAGGTAGCCTCGCCGCCCGTATGAAGGCCGAGTTCAAACCTTTCGTCACACCCGTCGGCGGTGCAGCCCTTCCAGTGGCTTTGCCCGTCAAAGGACCATTCGGCTTTGGGTGAATGGGTCTGATCAAGGCCGTCAACCGAAAAGGTCAGCGTACCGTCGGTTATTTCGTCGACGCTTATGAAAATTCCGCCGGCAACCTTATAGCCCTCATTAAGTCCGAGAGCCGCGTCGGATTTTGTCGCATAGCTTCCGCAGGGAATTTCATAATCCCACCGCCCGGACGAGCCGTTCGTATTGCTCGGGAATTTGTTGTCGCTGTTTGAAATATAAAGAACGAGTCCCGATTTTAAATTTACCCCCTTCAAAAGCGTACCGTCATAGCGGTAAATCTCCTTTTGCTGATTGTCGTATTTATCTCCCTTTTCGGTGAAATTACGGTACTCGGCATAGAGGGTTCTGCTGCCGTTGGGAATACTCATTTTAAAGCACACCGTACCGCTTTTCGCCCCCGCGGTATTAAGAGTATAGCTGCCGTTTGAGGTTACGTTTTCCATACCGCCGTCAAGAAAACCGAGCGCCTCCTTTTCCTTTGGAGAGATCGACTGCGGTATGGGCGACAGGTGCTTTGCCATGGCCGACATATAATAGACAGGCGAGCTTTGGGAGGAGTTGTAGAGATCGCGAAGCCCGAGGATGTGACCGGTCTCGTGAACAGCCGCGCCGATGGAAAATATGGGCTTTGAGTCGGAGGCCTTATAAAAGAATTCGTAGCTTGGTGTAAGCTGAACATAATTCCCGCTTTTTACAGTCCCCGAATCGGTCGAAAAGCTTACCATGTCGGTATAATCCCGATAGTTCCACAGCGGCGATGACCAGCTCACCGAAATGTTCTGCTCGGTAGGCTTTAAAAGAAGGGTTAAGCTGTCGGCAAAACCGTCGCCGTTTTTGTCGAGATTTGAAAAATCATAGGTTCTTCCCGAAATGTCGATCGGAAGGCTGCCCTCCCCCAGAGCTCGGTTTACGGCGCCCGCCCAATCCTCTTTAAGCTCATACATTCTCTGCGACTGTTCATATGCACCGTCATAACCCTCGGGATTTTGCTCGCTTTTTTCGGCATAATATCCCCGATTTTTCGAAAGCTTCACCGAACCGCCCTTTTCGGTCAGAAAAACCGAATTTATGTCAAGCCTTCCGCCCGAAACGGTTTTGTAATAGTCACAAACGCTGTATTCGGCCGAATTGTAGGAGTTATCCATAATTGTCATGACATCGGCCGAGCCGTATATGTCGTGTATAAATTCCTCCTCGTCGGCAAATCTAACGGGAACAATAAGGTTTGTAAAATTGCCCGAAAGCTCGTTTTGCTCATCCTCAAGCTTTGTGAACGCCTTTATTCGCCCGACACAGTTTTGCAGCTTTGAAAAGCCTTCCCCCGCATATGAAAGGGTCATAAGATCCTTATATGCCGTGACCACCTTGGCATTGCCGCGGGCATTTTCAACGCGTATTATAACCGAAAACCAGCTTCCCTTTTCAAGGGGCACGCCGTTTTCAAGCTCAAGGGTAACATAGCCCCCGTGGTCAAAGGTCTTGCTGACCGACGCAGCAAGCCTCCCTCCGGAGATGGGTACGCTGCCGTTTTCCGAAAAAGGACTGTCAAGCCCTGTATAAATTTCTGCCTTCACCGTTATATCTTCCCCCATGACGGCGGCATTGACCGCCCTCAGCACCTCGGTTTTGCCGTTTTCTCCGCCTTTTTTTGCTTTAAAAACATTGGCAACCGTTTTGTCGTTTCGAAGGGAAAAGTCGTCTAAATTACCGTCATAATAATAGTTATAATCATATTTTTCGACAGGCGCATAGGTAAAAGCATAAACACTTGAGCTTGTGTTTTCATAGGAAAGATAAAAATATTCAAGGGAGCGATAGCTGTTTTTCACAAGCCAGCCGCCCTTTCTCCCCGCCGCCGAGGGGGAAAATCTGTCGGCCTCGATCGTATCGTCCCAGCCGATAACGGTGCAGGCGTGGGGGAAGCTGTCCGAGCCCTTCTCGGTTCTCGGATTATAGTATTCCGTCTCTCTGACATTGTTATACTGAAAGGTTACGGCGCCGTATTTTGCCACGGCCTCTTTTATGTCGGAAATATATTCGTCAAGATTATCCTTTTCGGGGATATAAAGCCCGTTTTCAAAGCGGAATGAAGGATTTTCGAAGGGATCTGCCGCTGCCGAAGTGCTTTCGGTGGGTCCCCACCACATGGAAAAAAGCTTGACTGCCTTTAAGGGATTCCCCGTCGTCTTCATGTAATCGGCACTTTGCCAGTCTCCCCCCGTGTTTTCGAGAGGGTCGGAGGTTCTTTTAAAAACCCGATATGCCGTAGCGACAGGATTCAGGTATAGCTCGTTCGGAGATTTATCGGTCAGCCCGCTCTTTAAAATGTTTGCCTCGGAGGCCGACGACGACGAATATGACCAGCAAAGATTGCTGTCCCCCTGATCCCTGACGGGGGTTATAATTCCGTCGCTTCGTCCGTCGTATTTTTCAAGCTTTGAAATTTCCTCCGAAGACAGGTTTACCGGATCGGCCGAAGAAAAAACATCGGCCGAAACCAGACAGGATAAAGCCACCGAAAGAGACAGGAAAACGCACAACAGCTTTTTTGTCATATCCGTCACCTCTTTAATTTTTTTGCGCGCACAAGCCGACAAGAGACAAGCACCTTCGAGCCGGCACAAACGGGTATCCCCGTTTACATGTTTCGTTTATTATTTTAACATACATTTTGACAAAAAACAACCGCCCCGAGCAATGCCTTTTTGTAAAAACAACGTTTCCCGGGGCGGACGGTTTATTTGTTTTTGAAAAAGGCCACGGCTACCGCACCCGGCCCGGCGTGGGTTCCGACCACACTGCCGATTTGGGAATATCTCACACGGTCAAGTTTTTCCTGCCAAAGCCATTTGCTGTCCTCGATATATTTAAGCAGCAAGGCATCGGAAATGCCGGTATATCCGAGCATAACCGGCCTTGAAAAATCAATACCGCCGGATTTTTCAATTTCCCTGACAAGAAGGTTGTTTCCCTGTTTTGAGCCCCTCGCCTTGCCAAGCACACCTATAACCCCGTCGTTAAGGCATATAACCGGCTTTATGTTTAAAACCGTACCCGCTACGGCGGCGGTTTTGGAAATGCGTCCGCCCTTTTTAAGATATTCAAGGGTGTCCACAAGGGCGACCACAGTGATTTTTTCCTTTTCCCTGTCAAGCCGATCTGCAATTTCCTTTGCCGAAAGGCCTTTTTGCGAAAGGGAAAGAGCAAGCTCGACAATAATTCCCTGTCCCACCGTTGTCGTTCCGCTGTCCACAACAAAAATTCCGGGAAAATCCTCTGCTGCAATACAGGCACTTTGATATGTTCCCGAAAGCTTTGAGGAAATGGTTATGACAACGGCCTGTTCACCGTTTTTTAGGGTACGGAAAAGCTTTTTAAACGCCTCGGGAGAGGGCTGGCTCGTTGTGGGAAGCTCGTCGCTTTCGATAAGCATTTCATAAAATGTCTTGCGGTCGATGTCCACTCCGTCGACATATTCCCTATCTGAAAACCGCACGGTCAACGGCACCGTTTCCACCGAATTTTGAACCTCTTCCGCCATATCTGCCGACGAATCGACAATTATTCTTACACTCATTTTTTACATCCTTTCATCGGCCGCCGCTTTTTCAAGCTTGTCGCTGACCTTTTTCAGAAAACGGTAAAATATCTCCCGCTCTCCCTCGCTTAAATCCCCACCGACATTTTCCACAACCGAATCGATTTTAAGGGCTATTTTGCCGGCAGCCTCCCGCCCCTTTTCGGTCAGCTCCATGGGGGAATTATACCGCTTTTTGCCCTGCTCGCGGCAGCAAACAAATCCGTTTTTTTCAAGAAATCCGAGGCTTCTCGAAACAGTGGCCTTGTCCTCCTCGCATTTTTCGCAAAGCTCGGAGGCCGTCAGCTCCCCGAAAAGAAACAAAAAATAGAGGCAGGAAATATGCGGACTTTTAAGCCCGTATTCTCTCATTTCACGGTTCTTTATTCTTTTTATGTTGCGGTTTATCTTGGTCATAAGCACCGTAAAGGTTTCAAATTTTCCCTGCGTTTTAAGCCCTCCAAACTTGTTGAAGATTCAACAAGTTTGGATTTTAACACATTTTCGCCAAAAAGTCAAGACAAATTTCTGCCGACCGCAAGGGGCAGAAAAGATAAAAGATGTGAAAAAGACCGTAAATGCGCATATCCTTATTTTTCGTATGCGTTTTGTGTGCACTTTCGTGTGTGCTTTTTATACTTTAATAAAATTATCCTTAAAAATTGCACATTAGCGTTGTCAGCGTATTTTTTCTACAATAAAGGTGATGATTTTTGTTTTCGTGACTTTAGGGTAAAATATTAGAAAAATACTCGGAGGTAATTTGAGATGAAAGGACGAATTATTACAGCGAAAACGATTGCCGAATTTAAGGAACATCTTATCTTAGAGGAAAGGAGCCAAATAACTATTGAAAAATATATCCGTGATGTAAAGGCATTTGCGGCGTATGCGCAGAACACTTCCGTTACAAAAGAAACCGTTATTGCATACAAAAAACACTTGCAGGAAAATTACGCCGTGCGGAGTGTAAATTCAATGCTGGCAAGCATCAACAGTTTATTTGCTTTTTTAGACTGGCACGATTTAAGGGTAAAATCATTAAAATTGCAACAGCAGGTTTTTTGCCCAGAAGAAAAGGAATTGACAAAAGCAGAATATACACGGCTTTGCAGAACTGCGGAACGTAAGCACAATGAACGGCTTAACCTTATTTTGCAGACTATATGCGGTACAGGTATCCGCGTCAGCGAACTGCAATATATAACGGTTGAGGCGGTAAAACAGGGCGAAGCGGTTGT
>CAJJNV010000039.1 GCA_905193225.1 uncultured Oscillospiraceae bacterium
GTTTTTTTTGAGGTGGCCGTTGTAACGCAACCTTAGGAGGCGGACGCTCTATCCTGCTGAGCTACCGGCGCATATTTAACATATTTAACATATTTAATATGTTTAATATTTAATACAAGCTCCTAAATGTCCCCGTTTTCACGAATGTTTTGTCTTTACAACTGTCCCCGTACCTGCAAACATTCGTTGTACACAGCTGTATTCAATTTTAAAAGTTCAAAATGTCTCGTTCCTCAGGCCGCCGAACCGCAAACACAGTACACACGACTAAGGTATTATACTTTTAAAATATCGCTTTGTCAATACAAAGCTTCAAATCAGCTTTCCCGGCAAGGAATTTTGAAGCTTTTCTTTTTCCCTGCCGAGGAAGGCTATAATCAAAGGATTTAAGATTTAATACGGTACAACGCTTTCTCCTACGCCGAGGAAAGATTCGCTCGTTGCTCAATTCCGGCGGCATCTTTTCTTTCCCTTCAGCGCAATGCACTTTGGCACAAAGCACTTACATTTTAATTTTATAGATCTCGTCGCCGACTGCTTTTTCAATGTCCTTCAGGTGTCCCTCGTGGGAGTCCTTCAGCTTATAGAACTGCAAAACGCCGAAGCCGGGGTATTCGTTACCCTCTACGATGACAGGGCCTTTATCCGAAAAGGCAATATCCCATCCGATGTATCTTACCTGAGGGATTTTTTCGGCCGCCTTACAACAGAGGTCAAAGGCCTCTTTAACCCCTTTTATTCTCAAGTTTGCAAACTCAAATCCGGTAAGGGGGTGCTTTGTATAAACGTTTCCGTAGTCGTCAACAACATTTCCGTCGACGCTTCCGTCCGGCTTCATGGCAAAATAAATATCGTCGCTGCATCCCACCACCGTGGCATCATTCTGATTGACCCTCAGCGCATTTGCAATGACCTGAGCCTTTCCGTCCTTTAAAAGGGTAACAACACGGTAGGAATTGACCGAATAGGGATTGACCTCGTTCATATCGTCGCTTTGGATAATGGCCTCTTCAACAAGCAGCTGTCCGTTCTTTCTGCAGGTTTCAAACAGCTCCTCGGGGGTGTGCTCGGCAACCTTTATCTTGCTTATATTGTGGCCGCATTCGCCGGTGGGATCCTTGGCAAAAACGATGTCCTTACCCTTTAAAAAGTCCTTAAATCCGTCGATGCTGCCGGTACGGAGATTATAAAAATCGCGCTTTATAAATTCCTTAAAATATTCGTCGAAAACCAGCTTGTCGTGCAGCAGCACAATGTACTGCTGATCGTTGAAATAATGGATGATATTATAAAACTTCTTGGCCGTAACAAAGGTCTTTTTCTGCTCTTTTGTCAGATTGATATAATCCCCTCTGAAATAATCGGTGTATGAGCAGCCGGTTGTAAGAAAATTCTTAAAAATGTCCCATTTAATATAAGTGCGGGATTTTCCGGTGTTTTTGACCATAACATCAAGGTGTTTGTTCAGCCTCTCGTGATTTATTCCCTTTATTTTCTTTAAAAGCCATTTGCTTCTCGACATCGGCATATTTTCGTTTCTCCTTTTTTCGGCGTTATTTCCGTTATATTTGTATCTGAATCTGTATCTGTATCTGTCTTTGTCTTTAACCGGCGCTGCCCCGGCCGGCGCTTTTCCGTCTGCCGGAGTTTTCTAAAAGACGGCCTTGCGGGTGCCTTATTCAACGCCCTCTCCGCCATCCTCGACATATACCCTTTTGTTGTTCTTTCCTATGCTCATAAGGCTTTCACCAAGTCCCATATCGGCCGAGCGGGAAAACATTCCTAAGGTTATGCCGTTTCCGAGCAATGTCACGGTGTCGGACAGCTTTACGCCGTCGTCCGCCTTAACGGCGATCATATTCATTCCAAGTTCCCCGATAACGGGATACCTTTTGCCGTTTATAACGACCGTTCTGCCAAGGTTTTTGTGACCGATGCCGTTGTTGTATCCTATCGCAAGCACGGCGATTTTTATGTCTTCGTCTGCCATGTATGCGGCGTTGTATCCCACCGTTTCGCCCTTTTTAACATCCTTTATCTGCAGTATGCGGGTCTCAAGCGTCATAGCAGGGGAAAGGTCTATATCCACATCGCAGTATGTCTCACTGATGTTGTATTTTTTTCTGAAATAGGCGTTTCTGACGGCACGAAGTTTATTTTTCAGGCCGCCTTTAAGGGATGAGGGGGCAATGTTATATCCGTACATTACAAGTCCCATTCTTGCCCCGTTTGCAAAGGGAATTTTAGGATGAGCAAGAAGGGAAACGCCGCTTCCCATATGGACGATGGGAATTTTTTCGAGATCAAGAAGGGAGGTTATTTCGAGAAATCTACCTACCTGCCCGTCCCACAAAGGATCAAAAATTCCGGCCGTTGCAAAGTGCTGATATATTCCCTCGGGGGTGTATATTGATCCATTTATAATGTCAAAAGCCTCTTTAAGCTGAACCTTATCCTTAAATCCAAGGCGGTTAAAACCGCTGTCAACCTGGAAATGGATGTTTAAGGGCTTTTCTCTTTTAAGTCCGACAAGAGCCTTTGCGTATTCGAGCTCGTGCACGGGCAGGGTGCAGTTAAGCCGTTCGGCCAAATCAATACTTTCGAGATTTATGGGTTCAAGAAGCAGCAGCGGCACGGTTTTATTGTGCCTTCTAAGTTCCTCGGCTTCCGAAAGGGTCGCAACGGCAAAGTAATTTATGCCGTTTTCATAAAGTGTGTTTACGATGCTCATACCGTGGCCGTAACCGTCGCTTTTGACCACACCGATGAAATATTTATAATCGGAATACCTCCCGGTTATGGCCCTTGCGTTTTTTGCAAGACAATTAAGGTCGATTTTTACCAAAGAATCGTCCACGCTTTATCACCTCTTTTTGTTAACTGCATTTGTCTTTTTATTATATGGCAAAAGCAAAAAAACTGCAAGTTCTTTTTGATTATTATAAAAAAACTTTTAAAATTCCTAAACAACCCTTTAAAATTCACCAATTACTAATTGATTTTTTATTTTTTTGTGTTATAATTACAGTTAGACGTCGAGTGCGCTCGGCAATTAAATAACAGGAGGACAAACAAAAATGAAAAGCTTTAAAAAAGTTCTTTCGGTAGTGCTTGCTGTCGCTATGCTCGCCTGCTCTATGGCCATTGCCGCCACCACAGCATCTGCGGACGACAACTATACTACCATTCAGAGCTGGGGAATCAACGATTTCAACAACTTTGAATCAAGCGGTCTTACTTCCGATGCCGCTCACGAGGTTCTTGCCCGTGACAAGTCGGTCGGTATGGCCGGATACGGTATCTGGGGCTATGTCTCCACCGGTACCAACGAAACCGTTTCGGGCGGAACAAACTACAACTATCACATTCTTATGGACTGGGACGGCGTTGTTCATAACAACACCACCGAGATCGGTGTAGACTGCTGGGTTTCCGACTATAACGACGGACCCACCTTTTCATCGGGTATTTCCACCGAAACCATCCAGAATGCATACAACGAAGCTCTTGAAAAAGGCTTCCACTACACTGCAGACGGCAACCGTTACTTTGAGGTTGACGCATACCTGACCGTTCCTGCCGAATGCGACGGTTACACCGGTGAGTTCCGTATTTACACCCGCGGATACATCAACTACAGAATCTACACCGTTGAGCTTTACGGTGAGGATCTCTTTAATCCCGTTGCCGTTATCGACAGCGGCGAGGCTAATCCCCACAACGACGACACCGGTATCCGTACCGGCGAAGACCCCTACATTGAGAACCACAACTACACCCTTCCCAGAGGCTTCCGTGTAATGCGCGGCGACTTTGCAGAGCCTAAGCTTGCTCTCGGCGGCACCTCCAAGGAACTTGCTGCCGGCAAATATGCAGGTCAGTATGACCTCTACTTCGACGGCGTATATTGCGGAGACGATGATGTTCTCGCAACCGCTAATGTAAAGAATGCAGAAGGCACCGTTATCGCCACCAAAGATATAAAGAGAGGCGACATCACCTGCACCATTAAGGACAGCCAGAACGGCAACACCACCGGCAATTTCCTCGACGGTACTGCAAGCGTTGTTGTTCCCTTCACCGCAGATGCAAACGGAGTATATTCCATAGAACTCCTTACCACCGGCAAGGCCAACGTAACCGTTACCACCGCTTCTTTCGCAGCAGTTATCCCTGCCGAGAGAATCGACGAGGTTAAAGAAGCCATCGACGCCATCGGTGAAGTTAAATATGATCCCGACATC
>CAJJNV010000040.1 GCA_905193225.1 uncultured Oscillospiraceae bacterium
AGTAGAAATGGTAAAAACATTGTATAGCATTTTACACAGGAGTCTGGACTTGACTTAAAATCAAATCACGCAGAAATAACCTTTTTCGGCAGCACCTACGTCATCGGTCCTCAGGACTGAAACCGGCAGAAGCGGTATTTCAGGCAGCAAAGTCTTTCCTCCCGAAATAAAGCTCCTTCTGACAAAAGACAATTGCCTCCTGCCAAAAGCAAAGCCCTTCCGTCCAACAGAATCGGCCGAAAGAGCCTTTTAGCAGCAGTATATCCGTTTTTCCCGGAATACGGCAGCATATTTTCTTAAACTACACTCTCTTTAAAGCGGATTTTCCGCGTTCAAAAAGCTGTTTAAGCTGAGCAGGCTCTACGGCTGCGTTGACTGCCACAATAAGCACGCCGCTTATAACCGCAGTTATAACCGCCCACATAAGCCATCCAAGCAGACTTTGGGGATCGGGCGAAAGGTATTTATGAACAGCAAAAACCGTAGCCAGTGATACCGCCACATTCCGCACTATGCGCCTAAGCGACAGGACAAGGGTGCCGTTTACGAGGTATTTGTTGTTGTAAAGAATACAGTCCAGCGAGCGGTAGGAATAGGAAACAACCGTTCCGAAAAGTATTCCGGCCATACCCAGCGGCTTTATAAGTGCAAGGGAAACGACGATGTTTATGGCCGCCTCCAAAATTGCCCGTCCCTGGGTTTCCTTAAAATGACCGGCGGCGCATATCATTGTCAGCGAAGGTATGCGGATATTCTGCACAAGTCCGAGTATTACAAAGAGGAAGGCGATGTTTTGCCTTACATACTGTACCCCGTCGGTCACCTCGGCGGTATAAATCTTGACAAAGGGAAGCAGCAGCACGGCGCAGCAGGTATATATGCAGAACAGCACGATCATATAAAAATACTCATAGTTTGAGAAGGCATTTTTAAGTGCCTTTTTATCATTGCTGAAAATGAGCGAGCCAAAGCTCGAAGTAATGCCGTTGGAAAAGACGCTGAGCAGCGATGTAAGGGCCACCGCCACCATATTATAGGTGGTGTATACACTGACCTCCTGAAGGGATGTTGCGCCCATAAAGAGGGTCAGAATGACAATGTCGGTATTGTTTACTATGACCCCAACGATCTGGTGGAGCAAAGCCGCCCACCTTTGCTTTAACAGACCCTTCTCAAAGGAGGTCTTGAAGTTCATATATTTATATTTGCGCTTGGCGTAAATATAAACAAAGATAAATCTGGCAATGTAAAGGCCTGTGGCCACTCCCTTTACCACGAGGAAGGAACAGCCGAGCTTTATAAGGACTATCGAAACACCCATATTGACGAGGGTTGCCGCCGCCTGTGTAAGGAAGATGACATATCCCCGCTGGTCTGCGGTGAGCAGTACGCGGTATTTTCCGATAAAGAAAAAGTCCACAAGGTTGCTGGCCGCAAGAATGAGTATGAGTATGCGGGTGGAGAGGCTGTCGATCTGACTTGCCACAAAGAAGGGATAGACCACCGTCATTACGGTAAGCAAAATTATATATGCCCCGCCCGATTTATAATAAAACTTCTGAAGAGCCGACAACACCGAGTTTATGGCGCCTGTATCGTTCTCGTTTAAGGGGCCGTAAAGCTCAACGATGGCCGCCGAGCTTATTCCCGCCTCCACGAGATTGAGGTAGGTCAAAAACTGCGATACGGAGTTTATCATTCCGTTAACCGTTGAGCCGTATTGGTTGAGGAAAAACCTCGGCAGCACAAGTCCCGATACCGCCACAATTATCTGTAACAGCAGATTTCCCCAAAGGTTTTTAAAAGCTTGTTTGTTTCTCATATCTTCTCCGTTAAGCTTGTTGTGCGAGATTTCATTTTGAAAGGCTTTCTATAAGCTCAATCCACTGGCCTTTTATTTTCTGTTTATCGAATTTATCCATCCATCTTCCGGCATTTTGAGAAAATTTTCTTCTAAGGTCATCGTCGTCGGCAAGAAGCGACAGCTTTTCGGCCATTTTGTCGGTGTCATAAGGCTCGATCAAAAAACCGTTTACTCCGTCCTCCACCATTTCACAGGGGCCGGTATCAATGTTAAAGCTGACGATGGGCAGGCCGTTTGCCTTGGCCTCCAAAAGCACGAGAGGAAGCCCCTCCCGATACGATGGAAGCACAAAAAGCGAATAATCCCGATAAAGAGACAATACATTCGGGTTGTTACCCATAAGCTTAAGCTGACCCTCAAGGCCTTCTTTTTCCACAAGAGCCTTTATGTCGTCGAAGGTCTCGCCGTTTCCGTATACATGCCACTGCCAATCGGGATGGGCGGGCAGAAATTTCTTTGCCGCCCCGACCATAAGGTCGTATCCCTTTTCCTCGCCGAACCGCCCGACGCAAAGCACCTTTTTTGCGTCAAGGTTGCAGGGAACGGCCGATTTTATCACATTGTCGTCAAGCCAGTTATGAATGGTGAGAATGTTTTTCTTTCCGGTGTGGAAATATCGGATATAATCCTCCCTTGTTTTGTCGGTCAGCGTAACCGTTTTGTCGGCGAAAAGGGAGGTAAGAAAACGGATGAGGGTTATGGGCTTTTCGTGTATCTGATTTATCAGTGCGCCGTGGTCGCAATATACAAATTTCGTTTTGCTGAAAAACATGGACGGAATGGCCACATAACCGGGATAATTTCCCATAAGCAGCACAACGTCAATACCCTTTTGCTTTAAAAATTTTTTAAGCGGCTTTTTAATTTCCCACATAATCGAACGCAGGCGGGTGTTTTTGCTCGAAAGACAAAATACCTCCTTGGCTGGGGAAAGGTCATATGCAAGGCCGCCGTTCTTTTCAAAAACCGTTATGAAATAAACATCGTATATTTCGCTCAGTGCCTTTGTAAGTGAAGCGGCCACCGCCTCAACCCCGCCTGTAACCGTCATATCCCAATCGAGCAGGGCAATTTTCTTTTTTTCTTTCATTTCAATCACTGTATCTTATATATTTTCTGTTTGGTCAGCAGAATTTTTTTATAAAGGGGCACGCTGAACTTAAGAGCCACGGCGGCGATTTTTCTCATTTTTCCGAAGCCGGGGTCCTTAACTATCTGCACCGTATGTTTTTTGAGGTATTTTACCA
>CAJJNV010000041.1 GCA_905193225.1 uncultured Oscillospiraceae bacterium
CCACTTCCCGATGTCGTATCGGGTCTACTCCTAAGCGGAAGGTCGGGGATTCGAATTCCTTCCGGCGCGCCAAGGTGCCGAAAGCCATTGATTTGAGTGGCTTTCGGCACCTTTTTGTTTTTCGGCCCTTGATTTATCTTTTGATGCCCACCGTCTGCTTTGAGATTGAATGCACTTTTCGCTATTATTTAAGAAGCGGTATTTGTGTAAAACACTTGACATTTGGGCGGTTTTTGAATATAATTACAAAGATTAAACTCCGTTTTCGGAGGGTTTTTGAAAGGAAGATTTTTAAATGGCGATCAAAGAAATCAAACTTACTGCCGAAGGTCTTAAAAACTATGAAAACGAGCTTGACGAGCTCAAAAACGTCAAACGAAAAGAGGTCTCGGAGAAAATAAAAGTTGCCCTTTCTTTCGGTGACCTTTCGGAAAACAGCGAATACGACGAGGCCAAAAACGAACAGGCCAAGGTCGAGGCCAGAATTGCCGAACTCGAGGCAATGCTCAAGGTGGCAAAGGTTATAAGCGAGGAAGAAATGTCGGCCGACACGGTGCATCTGGGCTCTAAGGTCAAGGTGTTCGACAAGGATTTTAACGAGGAGATAACCTACCTTATCGTCGGCACGGCCGAAGCCAATCCCACCGCCGGCAAAATTTCCGATGAATCCCCTATCGGCAAGTCACTTCTCGGCGCAAAAGAGGGCGATACCGTCCATGCCGAAACTCCCGGCGGAATTGTCGAGCTTAAAATTCTTGAAATAATCAAATAAAACAATCGTATTAAACGGATAAATATATATCGGAGAAAGAAATATGGCAGAAAATAATCAGAACAGCAATCAGAACAAGGAGCCTACCTTAAGTGAAGTACTTAAGGTAAGAAGAGATAAGCTTGCCGCCCTTTGCGAGGCGGGAGAGGATCCTTTTGTAAAGACAAAATACGATGTTACCGCATATTCAAAGGATATAAAGGAAAACTACGAGCAGCTTGAGGGAAAAACCGTTTCTCTGGGAGGCCGTATTATTGCCCGCCGCATTATGGGTAAGGCCAGCTTTGTGGGACTGCGCGACGGCGAGGGCGACATTCAGCTTTATGTCAGCAAAAACGATGTGGGCGACGAGGATTATGCCGCCTTTAAAAAATGGGACATCGGCGATGTTATCGGCGTTTCGGGATTCGTTTTCAAGACCAAAACCGGCGAGATCTCGGTGCACGCTCAACATATTGAGCTTTTGGCAAAATCACTTTTGCCGCTGCCCGAAAAGTTCCACGGCCTTAAGGATACCGACACCCGCTACCGTCAGCGCTATGTTGACCTTATCGTCAATCCCGAGGTAAGAGATACCTTCTTAAAGAGATCGCAGATACTGCGCGAGATCCGTGCCTACCTTGATTCCAAGGGATTTTTAGAGGTCGATACCCCCATTCTCGTGCCTCTTGAGATCGGCGCATCGGCCCGCCCCTTTAAGACCCACCACAATACCCTTGATATGGATATGTACCTGCGCATAGAAACCGAGCTTTACCTTAAAAGGCTGATAGTCGGCGGAATGAACAGGGTATACGAAGTGGGAAGAATTTTCCGCAACGAGGGAATGGACACCAAGCACAATCCCGAGTTTACCACTATTGAGCTTTATCAGGCATACACCGATTTTCACGGTATGATGGACCTTGTTGAGGAGCTTAACACCATACTGGCCGAAAAGATCTGCGGCTCCAAGGTCATCACATATCAGGGCAAACAGATCGACATGGGACACTGGGAACGCCTTACAATGATCGAGGCGGTTAAGAAGTATTCCGGCTGCGATTATAACGACTGGGAGACCGACGAGGATGCAAGAAAAGCCGCGTCCGAAAAGCACGTCGAAGTGCCGGCTGATGCCACAAAGGGCACTGTCCTTGCCGAGTTCTTTGATGCATTTGTTGAAGAAAACCTCATTCAGCCCACCTTTATATACGACTATCCCGTTGAAATAAGCCCTCTGGCCAAGAGAAAGCCCGGCGATCCCGCATTTACCGAGCGTTTTGAATATTTCATAAACGCCACCGAGTTCGGAAACGCCTTCAGTGAGCTTAACGACCCCATTGACCAGAAACAGCGGTTTGAGGATCAGGTTGCCGCCAAGAAGGCCGCCGATCCAAACTGCAATTCCGAGGTGGACTACGACTATGTAACTGCTCTTGAATACGGTATGCCCCCCACAGGCGGACTGGGGTTTGGAATCGACCGACTTGTTATGCTGCTGACAGACAGCCCATCCATAAGAGACGTACTTCTCTTCCCGACAATGAAGTCCTTAGATGGTGTAAATAAGAAAAATGATGTAAATAATACAGCTTCTGAAGCACCTGAAAAAAATGTAAAAACTGAGTCTGAAAAGATTGATTTTTCTAAGGTAAAGATTGAGCCTTTGTTTGAGGAAATGGT
>CAJJNV010000042.1 GCA_905193225.1 uncultured Oscillospiraceae bacterium
ATAAGCAAGTCGGCGCGCCCGCAGATGTTTTCTGTCTGCGGGCGCGCCGTTAAAAAATATTACCGATATTATATTTCTGCCGCGGAACAATGCTCGTTTGCCGAACCGCGGTATGGTTATACTATTTCTCAAGCAGGGCAAAACCGTATGCCGGAATGAACAGCCGGCCGTCGGAAATTCTCCCCCCCGTGAGCTTTGCACTTTCAAAGCCTTCCGGCAAAGGAATGCTTTCCTCCTCACACCAACGGTTGACCGCCGCAAGCACCTGCCGCTGTCCCTTTTTGCGAATAAATGCAAAGGTGCCAAGCTCGCACCACACCGGGATAAATTTCCCGCCCGAAAAGGCCTCATTCTTTCGCATATTGCCGAGGAATTTATAAAATGCCATAAGCTCCCGGCATCCCTTTTCCGGCTCAAAGGGGGCGCGGTTGAAGGGATCGGAATACCCCTCGCTTCCAAGCTCATCTCCGTAATAAAGACTGGGTACTCCGGGAAGGGTATACTGAAGAAATGCCGCCAGCTTCTGAAGGGCTATACCTCTTTTAAACTGATCGTCAGACAGCTTCTGACGGGACTGCCACAGGCGGTCGTTTTGCTTCTGGGGAGCCCCTGCAAGGCGGGTTATAAGCCGCACGGTATCGTGGGTTCCCATATGATTCATAAGCAGATCAACGCAGTGTTTCGGATAATTCTCGATTATCGACCACACCGACTCAAGCAGCTTGTCGCCGTCTCCGCCCGAAAGGAATGTCAGCACCGCCTCGTAAAAGGGATAGTTCATAACGCTGTCCAGCTGGCCGCCCAAAAGGTAGCGCCGCCGCTTTCCGTAGCTTTCCTTTGAGGATGCGTCCTCCCACACCTCTCCGATAATAAGAGCGTCTTTTTTTGTTTCCTTGACCGAGCGGTTCAGGCGGTCGAGAAAAACATCGGGCAGCTCGTCGGCCACGTCAAGACGGAATCCCGCCGCGCCAAGGCTCAGCCATTTTTCGGCCACACCGCCCTTGCCGGTGATAAATTCAAGATACTGCTCGTTTTCCTCCCTTATTTCGGGCAGACTTTTTATTCCCCACCAGGATTTATAAAGGTCGGGAAAGCTGTCGAAGGTGTACCAGCCAAAATAGGGCGATTGCTCGCTTTGATAGGCTCCGAGAGAAGGATATCTGCCCTTTTTGTTGAAATAAATGCTATCCTCTCCCGTATGGGAAAAGACCCCGTCCAGCAGAATTTTAATGTCCATCTTTTCGGCCTTTTCGCAAAGCTCTTTAAAATCCTCCTCACTTCCGAGAAGAGGGTCGATTTTCATATAATCGGCCGTGTTGTATCGGTGGTTGGAATGGGCCTCGAATATGGGATTTAAATAAATGCAGCTCACTCCAAGGGATTTAAGGTATGAAAGCTTTGAAATTATGCCCCGGATATTGCCGCAAAAATAGTCGTTGTTGAGCTGACGGCCGCCCTCCTTTTCAAGCTGTTCAAAGGCCGGCTGACCGGTA